>JBLNDL010000030.1:0-18774 GCA_050261575.1 Sphingomonadaceae bacterium
GGGGATCCCCGCGACGAGCCGCTGTGACGGGGCCACGCCAGGGGACGAGCCCCGAAGCTGCGGTGACCCGTCTGAATGCGAGGGCTGACCTGCCTGAGGGATCAGCCGGCCCCGGTGTCGCTCGCGCCCTGGGTTGCCCGGAGCACCTCCTCGACGTTGGGAAGCTCCCCCGGCCTCTCCTCACCGATCCACCTGTAGACGATCTTCCCTCTGCGATCGATCACGTAGACGCCCCGCCGACCCACCCGCTTGTAGCCGGCAACGTCGGGGTAGTAGCCGACGTAGTTGGGGATAACCTCCCGATTGAAGTCGCTCAGCAGCGGGAAGCTGAGCTTCATCTGCTCCGCGAAGACCTTGTGGCTGAAATGGGTATCCACGCTGACGCCGAGGAGTTGGGCACCGGCCGACTCGAACTGCTGGATCTGGTCTCCAAACTGAGACAGCTCGTTCCTTCAACCCCCAGTGAAATCGAGGACGTAGAACAGCAGCACGGCTTTCCGGGTCTTCAGAACCTCGCTCAGGGTTATCTTGCCCTCCGGCGCGGCGGGCAGGGTGAAGTCCGGGGCAGAGTCGCCCACCTCGGGGAAACCGTTCATCCGCCAACTCCTTCTCGCATTATGGGAAACGGTGGGGATCGCACTTCCCCTTCAGCACGGACCGTGCCTGTTCTACCACGAACCAACCCAGTTGCCATTACGAGCCGTTGGCTTCACAATATGGGGCAAAGCGTGCGCTGGAGGTGGCTACCGTGTACCATCGCATCTTGGTACCCTTGGATGGGTCTCCGCTGGCCGAGGCCGCGCTGCCCCACGCCACGGCCGTGGCACGCCGGTTCAACGCCAGCCTCATCCTGCTGCAGGTGGTGCCCACCCTCCCCACTGCCACTACCGTCGACACCGTCGCCGGAGCCGGGGCGGAAGCGGTGATTGCCCTGGAGGCGATCGAAGCCACGGAGCGAGCCGCGGTCGAGTACCTGGAAGAGGTGGCCAGGCGGCCGGAATTGGCCGGCCTCCACGTCGAAGTCGAGGTGGTGAGGGGCAGGCCTGCCCGGGAGATTGTGCGCCGGGCGAGAGATGGAAAAGCCGACCTCATCGTGATGTCCACCCACGGTCGGTCGGGGCTCGGGCGGCTGGTGTTCGGAAGCGTCGCCGACGAGGTGCTGCGCGACGCCGGCGTCCCGATTCTGCTGATCCGGCCCAAGTCCTCCTAGGAACCCCTCTCTGGGGTGCCCCGACCCCCATAGCCTGGCCCGATGGTTGCCAGTTGGCGTGTGGCAGCCGGAAGGCGACGTCTAGAGAAGAAGGACTGCCTTCATGAGCAAGGTGCGAGCCGCTGACTACCTGCGGCGGGAGAGCGGCGTATTGCTCCACCCGACATCTCTTCCGGCGCCCCACGGCATCGGGGACCTGGGCACCGAGGCACGCAGGTTCGTCGACTTCTTAGAAGCAGGTGGCCAGAGGCTGTGGCAGGTGCTGCCGCTCGTGCCGGTGGGCCATGGCAACTCCCCCTATGCCGCGCCCTCGGCGGCGGGCGGCAACCCCCTGCTGATTTCGCTGGAGATCCTGAACAAGGAAGGCCTCCTGGACGAGTCCGACCTGCGTCCCGCGCCTCCGCTGCCCGCCGACCACGTGGACTACGGGGCCGTCGCCGCTTTCAAGATGCCCCTCCTCCGGCTGGCCTACCAGCGCTTCGAGGCCGACGCAACCCCGAGCCAGCGGACGGAGTTCGACCGCTTCTGCCAGGAGAACGGCTCCTGGCTGGACGACTACGCCCTCTTCGCGGCCCTGAAGGAGGCCAACCACGGCGCACCCTGGACCGAATGGGAGTGGGAGATCGCCTCACGACGGCCCGAGGCACTGGAACGCGCCCGGCACCAACTGGCGGAGGAGATCCGATTCCGGAAGTTCCTCCAATTCCAGTTCACCCGCCAGTGGCGGGTACTCAAGCGCTACGCCAACGACCGGCAGGTGCGGATCATCGGCGACCTGCCCATCTTCATCGCCTTGGACAGCGCCGACGCGTGGGCGAGGCCGGAGGTGTTCCACCTTGACGAAAAGGGAAACCCAACGGTGGTGAGCGGGGTGCCCCCGGACTACTTCTCCAAGACGGGCCAGCGGTGGGGAAACCCCCTCTACCGTTGGGACGTGCTGGCGAGCCGGGGCTACGATTGGTGGGTGGAGCGCTTCCGGGTTACCCTGGCGCAGGTGGACCTGGTGCGAATCGACCACTTCAGGGGCTTTCAGGCCTGCTGGGAGATCCCCGCACGATCGAAGACCGCGGAGCGGGGGCGCTGGGTGCAGGGACCTGGCGAGCGGTTCTTCCACGCCCTTGAGGAGGCATTGGGCCCCCTGCCGGTGATCGCCGAGGACCTCGGCATCATCACCCCCGAGGTGGAGGCGCTACGTGACCGGCTGGGCTATCCGGGAATGAAGGTGCTGCAGTTCGCCTTCGGCGACGACGCCCGTAACCCCCATCTGCCCCACAACCTGGAACGCCACTGCGTGCTCTACACGGGCACCCACGACAACGACACCACGGTCGGTTGGTTCGCCTCGTGCCCGCCTCGAGTGCGGGCGGCGGTTCTCCGCTACCTGGGAACCGACGGCCGCGAGATCCACTGGGACCTGATCCGGCTGGCGCTGGCAGCGGTGGCCGACGCGGCGGTGATACCGCTGCAGGACGTGCTCGGGCTCGGCAGCGAGGCTCGGATGAACCTGCCGGGCCACGCGAGCGGCAACTGGAAGTGGCGCTTCACCTCCGAGCAGTTGAAGCCCGAGCTGGCCACTCGGCTGCGGGAACTCGCCGTTACCTACGGGCGCCACCAGTAACTACATCATCCACGTAGGGCAGGGCACAGTGCCCTGCCGCCCGGCCTCAAGCTGTGCGGCGGCAGGGGACGAGCCCCTGCCCTACGCCTCGTCACTCTTTGCTTGCTTGTACCATGTCGAGGTAGCGCTGTCGCTCCGCCTCGGTGAGCACCCCCCGCTCCACCTCCTCGAACTGCCGCAGCAGGTCATCCTGAGCCGACGGCGGCAACATCCGATCGCCCATGGGGTAGAGGATGTTGTCCTCCTTGTAGATGTGGGCCGATAGCAGCTCTGCGTAGCCGCGGGCGTGCTCTATCAGGGCGGCCCGGGCGGAGGGATCGTCGGGGTAGCGCCCCAGCGCCTCGGCCATCGCCTGCACGTGAGCCCTCCCCTCGTCGTGCTCGCTCAGCATCACACCGATTGGACCGCCATGGCGGGGGAATCCGTGCGCCTCCATGGTGGCGAAGAGGGCGTCCTCCTCCTTGGCGTGATGGTATCTGTCGGCGAAGTTCTGGATGAAGTCGATCGCCTGTCGAAACACCTCGGCGTCGACCTGCTCTCCTCTCTCCAGATCGCCGGCCGCCCGGTGCAGAACCGCCAGCATCCCCTCTATGATCCGATGCTCCTGGCGCAGTATCTCCGTGGCTCGCATCTGCCTTCCTCCTCATTTTCAGGTGATCGACGCCAAAACGTCCGCGCTGCGCCGCCCCTGTTGCCGTTGCAAGCAGGTTAACAGCCTCCGGCCCAACCCGCTGCGACAAAAGTCGCACCGCCCACCCTGCCCCTATCGCGGGAAGGTCGCTTGCGGCACAGGAGGACCGCAGTATGCTTGGACTTACTAACTGAGAGTCGGACGGAACTCTGGAAAGGCCATCCTCACCGGCGAGGACGGAGGAATGGAAAGAGGGTAAACGGTCCCAGGACTACGCTCTCGAAACGATAAGCCCGGGCCAGGAGGAGGAGCGCTGCCACTCGTGCGGCACGCCACCGAGCCCTGTGGAGCCTCGGTGGCGAAACGGATAGGGTCGAACTGCCAGCAGGGGGCGAGCCCGAGAGCCGCCCCCTACGGAATCTACTTCCTGTAATAGTCGGCGTTCTTCTGGATGAAGCTCTTCCACTTCTCGGGCACTTCGGCATCGGAAGTGATCGCGTTCACCGGACACACCGACTCACACGCACCGCAGTCGATGCACTCATCGGGATTGATGTAGAGCTGCTCCGCGGCCTCGAACCCCTCCTCCTCTCGCGTCGGATGGATGCAGTCCACCGGACACACCTCTACGCACGCGGTGTCCTTCACTCCAATGCAGGGCTCGTTGATAACGTAGGTCACCGGATCCTCCTTTCACGACTTCCCGCCAACGGCCACGAGGCCCCCGCCCGCACCCACCGCTTCACTCGCGGGCCGGATCTATCTTCAATGTACAATTACAGAAAGCAAGATTGCAACTATCGGCCACTACTGCAGCCGCTCAGCGGCCGCGGTCAACTGGCTGACGGTCTGGGAGATCTGCCGGCTGCCCTCGGCCGACTGGCGAGTGACCTGCTCGATCTGGCGAATGGCAGACACCACCTGCTCGCTCGCGTTCTGCTGCTGCTGGGTCGCCTGCAGCATCTCCTTGGCGGCGGCTGCCACCTCCTGCACCGTGTCCACGATCTGCGCTATGGCATCCCCCGCCCCTCGGCCCAGCCCGGCGCCAACCTCCACGTCCGCTTCGCTCTTCTCGGCCGCCAGCACGGTCGCGCTGGCGGCGCGCTGGATCTCGGCCACCGCAGCCCGAACCTGGTGAGCGGCGCTCTTCGACTCCGAGGCGAGCTCCTTTACCTGGCTGGCGACGACGCTGAAGCGGCGCCCGTACTCCCCAGCCGCCGCGCTCTCAATGGCAGCGTTGAGCGCCAACAGGTGGGTTCGGTCGGCGATCTCAGAGATCACCTCGATGATCTCCCCGATGGCCTGGGTCTTCTGGCCCAGCGTCAGGTTCTTCTCAGCTACGCTGCGCACCTCGGTGCGGATCCTATCCAGTCCGGCGATGGTCTCCTCCACGGCCTCGTGGCCCGTCTGGGCCGCTTGCAGGGCGGTGGACACCAGTTGAGACACCTGGGCGCTGTTCGCCGCGATCTGACTCGCGGCCCGGCTCAACTCCTCCATCATGGACACGATCTGGCCCATCGCCGCGGCCTGCTCCGAGGAGCCACTGGCCTGCTCCGAGGACGTCTTCGCCAACTCCTTTGCCATCACCTGAATCTCGGCGGCAACCCCAAGGCTGACGTGGGTCCTTGCCTCGATCTCCTGCTTCACCGCGGCCAACTCCGCGACCCTGGCCTCGAGCTCGGCCTTCACCTTCTCCAACTCCCGCGCCCGCTCCTCAGCGTCCCTGGCCCTGGCATGGAGCTGCGCCAAAGCGAAACCCAGCCGGCTGGAGTATCCGTAAGCCATGAGCGACAGCACCAGGATCAGCCCCAGCACCAGCAGAACCGTAACGGTCCTACCCTCCGCAATGCCGACACGCACCAGTCCATCGTCCAGGCGCCCGGCCGCCGCCTGCAGCAGGAACAGGATCATCGCGGCTCCCGATGATGCGATGACCGCCGGCCGGCGCAACAACTGCCCCGCCATCATTACCGGCAAGACGTGGGCTACCGGCAACAACGCGCTCCCGGAGGCGAAGCTGAGGCCTCCGATCGCCGCGATTCCGGACACCACCATGGCGTAGGCAGCCGTCTCGGCGCGCCCGGCCTTCGCCAACGACATGCCGCCCAGGCACACCGCAGTCAGTATCGCGGAGACCAGGATGACGATTGCCACGAAGGGAGTGGGCTCCACGAGCCACAGAGCCGCGAACAGTAGCCCTATCCCGAGGCATGCCAGAGCCAGGATTCGGGCGAGGGACACCACTAGTTGATCCCGCACCTCACTGCCGAGATGGGGACCATCGGCGAACATGCCACCAGAAAACACCTCGTGCTCCTTTCGCCCAGCGCTGTGGGCAGGGGGATAGCACCGTGGGAACGGATGCAGCATGGACAAAGGATTATGGTTGCACTACATCATAGCACGATCCGGCTTTGCGGCAAGAGTGATGTGGCTGTATAATCCCCTGAGTCATCGACAACCCTGGTGCAAGGTGACCCACTTGATCTCCGCCATCGTCATCGACATCGACCCGGTGCTGTTCACCGCGGGCCCCGTCAGCCTTCGATGGTACGGGGTGTTGCTCTCCCTGGCCATCGTGACTGCAGTGCTCCTGGCCATTCGTGAGGCAGGCCGGCACGGGATAACCGAAGACAGTGTGGTGCACGTGGTGATGTGGGCAGTGCCCTCCGCTCTGGTCGGCGCGCGTCTCTTCCACGTGGTGGACGTCTGGCAGTTCTACGCAACCTACCCCTTGCAGATCCTGGCCATACAGGAGGGGGGCCTCGCCATCTACGGCGGGCTGGTGGGCGGAGTGATCGGAGGGGTCGTGGCAGCACGACGCGCGGGTTTGCCCACGCTCAAGTTGATGGACATCGCGGCACCAAGCATGATCCTGGGCCAGGCGATTGGCCGGATCGGCTGCTTCCTCAACGGCGAGCACCAGGGCGCGCCGACGAGCCTCCCGTGGGCCACCTCGTACGTCAACCCTAGATCCCTCGCCCCAGATTCGCTGCCCCGGCATCCGGCCCAACTGTACGAGATGCTGTACGATCTGGCCCTCTTCGGACTGCTGTTGCTGCTGCGGCGGCGCTTGCGGCAGGATGGGCTGCTCTTTACGCTCTACGCGGCCCTCTACTCCTTCGGCCGGTTCTGGATCTCTGCCCTGCGGGAGGATGCGATCTTCCTGATGGGGCTCAAGGAGGCTCAGGTCATCAGCATCGCGATCATCCTGTTCGCGGCGCCGCTGGCCCTCTACCTGTCTCGGCGGCAACGGGGAGTTCTGGGTGCCGAGCCCTGAGCGCTGGGTTCGTGCCCCATCCGATCACGGAGACGGGGTTGCCCCAACCCGTCTGGCCACGGGGGTCGACATTCGGCAGGACACCACCATCGATCGTCTGGGTTCTCTCAACCCGGGCTCCGTGATTGCGTGCTGATAGCTGATGGCTCGAAGGTCCCACGTCGCAGTGCTGTACACTAAGGCGGGCTGCTGCCTCTGCCATCGCGCCCGGGAGATTCTGCTCCGATTGCAGGCGGAGTTCGACCTCCGGATAGACGAGGTGGACATCACCAGCGACCCGGCCCTGGAGGAGCAGTACAGGTACACCATCCCGGTGCTCGTGATCGACGGCCGGCATCGCTTCGAGCCCAACCAGATCGCCGAGCACTACATCCGGAGAGCACTCGAACCGGCCGGAGCACACGGGTGGCGATGGCCGTGGAAACGGTGAACACAAAGTGGAATTCCAGGGGATCCAGGTCTCGCGAGAGAATCAGATGGGGCCCAGAGCCCGCCGACTGATCGTGGCCGCGCAGAGAGCCTGCTTCTGGTTCGCTCGCCACTGGCTCGCCCTGGCCAACGGGTTCAACCTGGCGGTGCTCGCTGGCTCGGCAGCCGTCCCGGCGCTGGCGGCGGCGGGGCTCCACGGCCTGGCCGAACCGGTTTTCGCGAGCTATCTGCTGGTGTGCCACCAGTTGCCGTATCGATCCTTCTTTCTCTTCGGGCAGCAGATGGCCATGTGCCAGCGAGACGTGGCCATCTACGCGTCCATGGCCCTGGCAGGGATCCTGTTCGCCCTGGACCGAGATCGATGGAGTCCGCTGGCCTGGCGGTGGTACCTGCTGGCCCTCCTGCCGATCGGAATAGACGGCACCACCCAACTGCTGGGTTTCAGGGAGAGCAACTGGGAGTTGCGACTGGCAACCGGCACCATCTTCGGGGTGGCCACCGTGTGGCTGGCCTATCCCTATCTGGAGCGCTTCGCGGCCGACATCCTTTCAACGGAGACCCGGGGATTGGGGGAAGCGCTTACGCGGAGACCAGCAATCAGCGCTCAGGGCCCAGGACGCGGGGCTCAGGACGTGCAGAACAGAAAGGCAACTTGATGAGACCAGTCAGCATCCTGAAGGGCATCGCTGCGGCGCTGTTCGTCGCCTCCATGCCGATCCTCTTCTGCACCATCAGTCTCAGGTGGCTGGTGTCGGACACCGGCTGGTACCGGTCCAACTTCGCCAAGTACGGGGTCTCGGAGCGAACCCGCATCTCCCCCGAGGAGTTGGGGAGGTCCGCCGAGGAGATCAGCCGCTACCTGCTGCTGAACCGGGACGATATCGACCTGCAGGTAAAGGTGGGCAACGAAATCCGCCCGCTCTTCAACCAGCGGGAGTTGACCCACATGTTGGATGTTCAGAAGCTCCTGGGGGGCTTCTACACCCTCCAGACGGTGGCGGCGGGCTACTCCCTCCTCTACCTGGCTGCCAGCAGGCTTTGGACGCGGGAGGGCTACCTCCGCTCCCAGGGCAGCAAGCTCCGCTGGGGCGGTGGCCTCACTTTGGGCCTCTTTGGGGCTTTTGGCGCGCTGTCGGCGTTCAACTTTGACGAGCTGTTTCTACAGTTCCACCTGATATCCTTCGACAACGACCTCTGGATGCTGGACCCCACGAGAGATAACCTTATAATGATGTTTCCCCAGGGTTTCTGGTACGATTCTGCCATCCGGTTAGCCCTCATGGCAGGAGCCCAGGCGCTCGGCTCGGTGCTGGTGGGCAGCTTCCTGGTTAGACGGCGGTAAGCGGTCAGCCATCAGCCGTCAGCGAGGAACTGGCCACTGGCTGCCGGATGTCGAGCATCCAAGCGGCAGCAACGAGGCTGATAGCCGACAGCCATACAATCGGACAGGGGGAGAGAGAAGTAATGGCAAAGCCCAGGAAGAAGCGACGGCAGTCGGGAGGCAAGCGCCAGATCGAAACCGCGCTGCCCAAGCGACAGTACAAGAGGACGAATCGGATTCTCTACGTGCTCTCGGCGATCCTGCTGGTGGTCTTCGGGGGCGGTGCAGCCCTCGTTGGAGCAGGAGCCCCTCCGGCCCCGACACCCACGCCGGCACCTGCCGTGTCCAACGCACCCGTCGGAGGCACTGCCGACCAGTCGGCGCAGTTCACCACTACTCCCACCCCCGTCCCACCCACGGCCACACCTACCCAGCAGGCGCAATAGAGGGGCGGCCGGTCGGCCGCCCTACTCTATTATGGTGACCGGGCAGTTTTCCCCTGCCACCGGAGAGCAGAGCAGGGTGGGCCTGCTACCGACTCTTGGGGAACCTGCCGACTCGCTGCCTCAGGCCGAGCAGCCGGCATGCAGGGCACCGTGCACTGTGGTATCCTCCTTGCCCGAGGTGTGAGCTCGGACTCTACAGCGAAGCTTGGTGAGGGGAGCTGGCCGACGCCAGTTGCCACAGGCTGAGCGCTACAGAAGGGCGCTGCCCAGCCGTGAGCGGGAACAATCCAAGAGACAAGAACGATGGAAGGCCCCCTCGTGCTGAGGGAAGCAGCCCACCCGAACGGCGAGGGGTCGTTGCCCGACTCCTTCCCCAGTCCGTCCAGGGCATACTGCTGCTGCTCCTCCTGGTAGTGCTCGTTCCCATGCTGCTAGTCCAGGCGGGCACCTACTATAGCCGCTTCCAGATCAGGCAGGCGGAGGAGCTGCAATCCAACCTGGAGGTGGCTCGGGTGGTAGCCACTGCCTTCGAGGGATTCGTCCAGGACGTCTCACGGCAGGAGTTGACCCTGGGCACGACCCTCACCTCCTCCCAGGTTCTCCCCCCCGCGGAAGTCGACCGGCTGCTGACGGAGGCCGCTAGCCAGTACCCGCCCATAGACCGTTTCAACTGGACCACTCCCGAGGGTATTGTGGCCGCATCCAGCGACCCCTCGGCAGTGGGGCTGGATATAAGCGACCGTGACCACGTCCGCGCGATCGTCGAAGGACAGGATGTATTCGTGGGCGACCTGATCGTGTCCCGGTTGGACAGTGAGCCGGTCTTCGCGATCTCACGTGGGATCAGAGACGATCAGGGCAATTTGCGGGGCATCATGGCGGCCATCGTGAGCGCCGACCGACTCGGCGGGGCCCTCCCCGTCCAGCGGGAAGGCGGGGGGGCGATCTTGGTGATCGACCGGAACGGCTTCCTGATCTACCGGCGGCCGGAGATGCCCATGACCATGGAGCAGCGGAACCTCGCCGCAACCCAGCCGGCCATCGCCGAGGCGCTGAAGGGCAGGGAAGTCACGGGCACCTTCGAACCTGACGCCGAGGGCGGTGAGCGAATCATAGGCATCGCTCCCATCCGCTCTATCGGCTGGCTCGCCGCGGCCAGCCGGTCCAGGGAGGAAGCGTTCGCCCCCCTTATCCGCGAGATGGTTCGGGACACCGCCCTCTCCCTGGTCGTCGCCATCTGTACGTTCCTGGTTGCCCTGTCGCTCAGCCGCACCATCTCCCGACCCTTGAGGCGGATGGAACAGGATGCCGTGGCCTTGGGACGCGGACAGTTGGAGCGGCGGGTCGAGCCGGCGGGGCCGATCGAGCTAAGGCAGGTTGCTGAAGCCCTGAATCGGGCGGCCGCAGAGATCCAATCGCGACAGGAGCAGTTGAGGCGGACGAATCAGCGGCTGGTGACGACCAGCCTGCGCGAAAAGGAACTGGCTAAGGAGACCCAGCGCCGTGCGTCGGAGTTGGATGCCACCATCTCCTCCATAGCCGACGGCGTCGTGATCTACGACTGCGACGGGACGATCATCCGCATGAATGCGGCTGCGGAGAGGATCCTCGCCTTCTCCCCAGCCGAGCGCCGCCTACCTCTGCTCGAGAGGATGTCGATGCTGAGAACGGAGAGTGCAGACGGGAAGCCGATACCGCTCGAAGAGACACCGGCCGTCCGGGCGCTGAAAGGTGAGACGGTCCTGGGCACCGTCTCGGTGATCCATCGACCAGACGGCACCGCCATCTGTGTATCCACCAGCGCGGCGCCCATCCGCACCCCCGACGGAAACACCATCGGTGCTGTCTCGTCCTTCACCGACATCACAGCTCAGCGCGAGTTGCAGAAGGAGCGAGAGGACCTGCTCCACACCGTCTCCCACGACCTGCGAACCCCGCTGACTGTGATCCAGGGCCAGGCCCAGCTCCTGGTCCGTGCACTCGAACGAGCGGGGATCGACGGTTCCCTGCGACGCAGCGCAGAGACCATAATCACCAGCGCCCAGCGGATGAACGGGATGATCCAGGATCTGACGGACTCCGCCCGGCTGGAATCGGGGCAACTGAAGCTGCATCGGGAACCGATCGATCTGCGAGCCTTCCTGGAGGGCCTGAGGGATCGGCTGTCCGGTGCCATGGAGGTGAGCCGCCTCATAATAGAGGCTCCAGAGAGGCTTCCCCGCGTGTCCGCAGATCCGGATCGGTTGGAGCGGATACTCACCAACCTGCTAGCAAACGCCCTGAAGTACTCGGCCCCCGGTACGCCGGTCACGATTCGCATGGAGCAGCAGGATGGGCAGGTAGTCACATCGGTGATCGACCAGGGACCCGGCATCCCCCCAGAGGAGCTCCAGCAGCTCTTCCAGCGGTATCGCCGGGCCCGGCGGGCCGAGGAGATGCGAGAGGGGCTCGGCCTCGGCCTCTACATTACGAAGGGGCTAGTGGAGGCCCACGGCGGAAGGATCTGGGCAGAGAGCCAGGTAGGCAAGGGGAGCGTCTTCAGCTTCACCCTCCCGACAACGCAGTAGGGGCGAAGCGCCCTGCCGCGACAGAATGCTTCGCCCCTACGCGGTCAATCGCTATGCCTTCACCGGTATCCTTCGCTCCCTCGGCTCCTCCTTCCCCCCGGGCGCCGGCAGATCCTCTCTAGCCGATCGCTGGTGGAAGAAGGCGGTCACGGTGAACCAGGCCAGCGGCATAACACCCACACCGATGAAGATGCTGTCCGGCAGGATGCGCGCCCACAGAAGGGCGTGGACCAACGGCTGGCGGTAGAACTCGAGGCTGCGAGCGGACCAGAAGCCGTTGGTGAATGCCTCGCCGACCTGCATCAGGCCGATGGGAAGCAGGGTGATCAGGATCATCCCGGCCAGCCCCAGGTTCATCCCCCAGAAGGAGATCTTCAGCAGCCTTTCGCTCCACCAGTTGGGGTTCACCAGGTCCCGCATGGCGAAGAGCAGGAGCCCGACGGCGAGCATCCCGTACACCCCCACCAGGGCTCCGTGGCCGTGGGCGGCGGTGAGGAAGGAGCCGTGCTCGAAGTAGTTGACCGCAGGTAGGTTGATCAGGAAACCCAGCACCCCGGCCCCCACCAGGTTCCAGAAGGCAGTGGCGATGAGGAACCAGAAGGACGCCTTGTAGGGGAACTGCTTGCCCCCAGCCGTCACCAACCGGTACTGCCCGTACGCCTCCAGCACCAGCAGGGTGAGGGGGATCACCTCGAGGGCCGAGAACACCGCCCCCAGGGCGATCCAGATCTCCGGCGCCCCGATCCAGTAGTAGTGGTGGCCGGTGCCGATGATCCCGCTGCCCAGCAGGATCAGCAGTTGGAAGTAGAGGGCTCGGAGGGTCGAGCGCTTGGTCACCAGTCCCAACTTCACCATCAGGAAGCCGATGACCACGACGGCGAACACCTCGAACATCCCCTCCACCCAGAGGTGGATGATCCACCAGCGCCAGTAGTCCGACATGGTGATGTGGCTGCTGGGGTCGAAGAAGAAGGCGAAGCCGTAGAAGAATGGGATCGCCACCGCGCTGTAGAACAGCAGGTGTGTAAGCCCACCCCGATCCGACTCGGCCTTGAGGGCGGGCCGGAGCCCCCGGTAGACGATGAAGAGCCACATGGCCAGGCCGACGGTCAGCAGCACCTGCCAGACCCGCCCCAGCTCCAGATACTCCCAGCCCTGGTTGCCCAGCAGGAACCAGAGGTTGCCGAGCATGCCCTTGGCCCCGAGCCACTGGCCCAGCATGCTACCGGCCACCACCAGAACCAGCGCCCCGAACAGGAGGTCCACCAGCAGCCCCTGCCGCTTCGGCTCGCGACCCCCCACGATGGGCGCCACGAAGATCCCGAGGGCGAGCCAGGCCGTGGCGATCCAGAATACCGCCAGTTGCAGGTGCCAGCCCCTGGCGATGTTGAAGGGGAGCAGACCCAGGATGTCGAAGCCGTAGAAGCTGGAGCCCTCCACATAGTAGTGGGCCATCAGGGCGCCCAGGAGGGTCTGGACCAGCAGCAGCAGTGTGACCACCGCGAAGTACTTGGCGGTCTTCCGCTGGCTGGGGGTCAACTGCGCGGTGCTAAGCTTCACCTCCTTGGCCGCCTCGAGGTTCTCCTCCATGGACATCCGGTAGCGGTGGTACAGGAAGAGGATCAGGGCGGTAAACAGGACCAGCAGCGTGACGCTGACACCGCTCCACAGCACGGAGGCCAGCGTCAGGCCGTTGCCCGCCGCGGCGTCGAAGGGCCAGTTGTTGGTGTAGGAGTAGCTGAGGCCCGGCCGGTTGACCGTAGAGAGCCAGGCGGTCCAGACGAAGAAGTCCGCCATCTGCGCGATCTGGTCTCCCTCGGCCACGTAGGCTCGATCCGCCACCGGCATGTGCTGCTCCCGGATCAGGTTCGGCGGGAGCGCCCTCTCCACGTCGCCCTGGGTGAACAGTTGCCGGTAGTGGTTCCGCACCTGCTCCAGGCCGTAGGCCTGCGCAGCGCTGAAGGTGAGGTTCCCGGTAGCGGGATCGTACCTGTTGGTCTTGAGTTCGGTCCTCACCCGTTCTGCGATGACCGCCTGCTGTTCGGCGCTCAGCGTGGCGAAATCGGCGCCGAACTGGGCTCGGGCATGGTAGTCCTGCATTGCCACGGTCATCAGGTGGAGGCTCTCGGCCGTGAAGTCGGGGCCGAGGTAGGCACCGTGGCCGAGGACGGAGCCGTAGTCCATCAGGTTGTACTTCTGATAGACGGCCTTGCCGCCGGAGACCGCCTCTCCGGTGGTGAGCGTGTGGCCGGACTCGTCGACGATCCTCGCCGGGATGGGGGCCTGGCTGCGGAAGACGGCGAAACCGCCGAAGAGGAGCCCGGAGAAGCCGATGAGGATCGCCAGGATCAAAGCGTGTTTCCAGAGTCCGACTCCGCCTCTGGAATGGTCGACCTGCACTGCGGTGACTGCCATCTCATCCTCCCGTTGTCGTGGCGTCGGCGCGGGACGCTCCGCACCAATTCGACCTTGTTGGTCGCATTCTGCCACCACGAGACAGCCACCGCAGCGACAAAAGTCACAACTGGATGCAGCCCCCGAGGTCAGATCAGCTCACCGTCACGCGGCTCGTAGACGCAGCGAGACTCCTCACCCAGGTAGTCGCCGGTGAGGGCCCAGGCCCGCGCCCGGCTCCCGCCGCACACACGCCGGTACTCGCAGGCGCCACACCGACCCTTCAGCAGCGAAGGATCGCGCAGCTCCCGGAACAGCCGGGAGTTCCGGTAGATCTCCGCGATATGCGTCTCCCGAACGTTGCCGGCCGGAAGCTGGAGGAAGCCGCTGGGGCACACGTCGCCGATGTGGGAGATGAAGCAGAAGCCCTTGCCGTCGTTCACACCTTGCTGGGGACGATCGAGGCCGTCCTGGAAGCTGTAGCCTGCACCCGTCAGCGCCTGGTGGATTGCGCCCTTCTCACCTAGCTCTGCCCGGGTCCGCTCGATCACCACCCGGCGGTAGTGCTGCGCAGCCGTGGTCCGGACGTCGAAGGCGGCCGTCTTGGAGAGATCGTACATCCAGTGGAAGGTGTCCTCGTGCTGCTGCGCCGAGACCATGTCGTCTTCCTTGCCACGCCCAGTGGGCACCAGGAAGAAGATGTTCCACATGAGGGCGCCGAAGCTGGCGATCAGTCCGGCCATCGCGGGCAGATCGGCCAGATTGCGCTTCGTCACCGTGGTGCCGATCTGCAGGGATAGGCCGATCTCCCGAGCCGCCTCGATCCCACGAAGGGTGCGGGCGTAGGAGCCATCCACCTGGCGGAAGGCGTCGTGGATCTCAGGGGTGGAACCGTCCAGACTGAGGTGGATCCTCACCACCCCTGCGTCCTTGGCCCTCTGAAGATTCGCTTTGGTGAGCAGAGCCGTCGCGCTGGGAGAGAGGGACACCCTCAGACCCCGCTCAGCCGCGTGGCGGATCAGGTCGTAGACGTCTCGCCGCATCAACGGGTCGCCGCCGGTGACGACCAGGATCGGGTTCCCCATCTCGGCGATCTGGTCGATCAGGCGGAAGCCCTCATCGGTGCTCAACTCGCGAGGGTCGCGCCTGGGCTGCGCCGAGGCTCGGCAGTGGACGCAGGCCAGAGCGCACGCCTGGGTGATCTCCCAGGCAACCGTAAAGGGGGACAGATCGAAATCGACATCGGTTAGCGCCGGCATGCCCTTGCTGCCGGCAACCACCTGGGAGCCGTGCATCTTCGCCTCCTGGGATCGTATTAGCACCCCTACACAATTACGCAGACACGGAGTCACCGAGCATCCTCTGGTACCCTCGGTGTAGTCCCGGTGCCCCCGTGTCTCGGTGGTAAACCCTGTTGGCGCACTTAGTTTACTCCGTCAACCAAACTGGGTCCAGTTGGTATGGACTCGATCGAGTGCTGCGGTTCCTCGCAGGGAACGCTGAGCAGGTATCTCTAGATTGAGTACACGTCTCCCGCCATAGGAGTTGACACGAACCAGAGATATCTGCTTAGACTTCTGCAGTTAGGGTTTCCCGACAGCTTTGGAGGCTAGTCATGAGTAGGCGGCGTGCCACCCTGCTGCTTGCGCCGTTGATTCTGGCCGCGTTCGTGATGGCGATGGCGGCCCTCCGTTCGCCCGCCACCGGCGGGCCTGGTCCCAGCACCGATCACGCCACCACACTACCCGCCCCTCCTACACTAGCCCCAGAGGTGGAGAGGCTGACCCGCCGAGACGCAGGTGAAGGAGGTGCCAGGGTGGCGGCCACCTGGCTGACGCCCGACTACCTGCGCGCTCACCCCGATGAGGCCCCGGGGTTGGACTCTCAACTGTACCTGGTCTTCAGACTGGAGGTGGACTCCCCGACGCTGGCAAAGATGTCGGTCTGGGATCTCAAGGGGATGATCTTCTTTCGGGAGGAGGGAGGTAGGGAGTACGGGACACCCGTGTGGCACCCCTCACAGGACGGCAGCCGCAAGGTGGGTATCGCCGCCTTCCCCAGGACGAACGCCCGCGGCAACCCCATCCCCGACCCTCGAGCCCGCTACTTCGAACTGGTGGTCCGAGACCTGGCCGGGGTGAAGGAGCGGGTCCTCAGGTGGGAGTCGGCGCCGGTGCGGGCGCAGTCTGGGGCAGGGCTGCCCCGACTCCGACCGGCACCGCTCCGGCCCGCCCTGGTACGTGGGGCATAGTCCACGAGATCGACGAGATACCCGTCGCAGACAGGCTGCGACGCTACATCGTGGCGGTGCCCTGGACCACGCCGAACGCGATGCGGATGGCACGTCCCTTCGGGATCACCGTGAGGGGACACGGGCGACGGGAAGGGAGAGGGAAAAGGTGCTGCCAACCCCCAGCCCGCTCTCCGCCGAGAGCGTGCCGCCGTGAGCCTCCACCAATCCCCTCGTTATGAACAGACCCAGCCCGAGACTCTCGCCTCGGCCTCCTCCCTCGCCGCCGTCTCGCGAGCCAGGCGGACCCTGGCTGCCTCCTCCGCCCGCTGAGAGGCGGTCAGCAGCTCCGTGTGGAGGCGGGCGTTCTCCAGCCCGCTTCCCAAGATGTCGCCGATGGCGTCTCGAAGCTGACCCTCGACCATCAACCCTCTGCTGACAATAGGAGGCATCCTCGCCCCGTCGCTCGTAATCCCGAAGCCACGCGAATTCTGCGCCGACCAGTGCACGCCCAGTGCCACTACCGTTTGCCACGCCCCACCCGAGAGCAATGCCAGTTGAATTTGCAGTTGACAAGACAGCTCCGGCGGGGTAGTCTTCTCGCCGAGTCCATCGGCCACGTATTCCCTTCCGGAGGTTCCCCTTGAGCGAAGAGAGACGTCGACGGCTTCTGGCCCTGCTGTCCGACTCGCGAAGGCCGGTCTCGGGGTCGGAGTTGGGCCAGCGGTTGAATGCCACGCGGCAAACGGTAGTCCAGGATGTGGCCCTGCTGCGTGCGCGGGGGGAGCCGATCGTTGGCACCGCCCGCGGCTACCTGCTGGCCACGTCCCTCGCCCCCAACACCCACCGTGCGCTCCTGCCGGTGCACCATCGACCGGACGAAACCGAGGAAGAGCTCTCCCTCCTGATCAATCTCGGCCTCCGCATCGTGGACGTGGTGGTGGATCATCCGGTCTACGGCGAGATCCGCGGGATGCTGATGTTGGACTCCAGGGAGGACTTGCGAGAATGGCTGGCGGGGATACGGGAGAAACGAGCCAGGCTGCTCTCCGAGTTGACCGATGGGATCCACCTGCACACGGTGGATGCGCCCAGGGCCGATCTGTTGGAGCGAGCTCGGCGCGCACTTCGGGAGAAGGGATTTCTGTTCGAGGATTAGGCGGGATAGGAGGCAGTTCCAGTTGATAGCGGAGAGCAAACCCCGACAACTCACGGCGGATCCAACCGTCCGGCTCGACAAGCTACCGCTCAGCCGATTCCATTGGCGGCTGCTGGGAGTGAGCGGCATGGGCTGGATGTTCGACTCGATGGACGTCGGCATCGTGTCCTTCGTCGTCGCGAGCTTGGCTGGCGAGTGGGGACTAGGGCCCGATCAGGTGGCGTGGATGCTCAGCATCGGACTCCTCGGCATGCTCGTGGGGGCCGCGGCCAGTGGCACCATGGCCGACCGGTGGGGACGCAAGACCATCTTCCAGGCCACCCTGCTGATCTTCAGCTTCGCCACCGGCTTCTGCGCCCTGGCGTGGAATTACCTCACCCTGGTGGCGGCTCGCTTCCTGGTGGGCTTCGGCCTGGGCGGTGAGCTACCCATCGCCAGCACCCTCGTCAGCGAGTTCTCCCCCGCCCGGTGGCGCGGCCGGATGATGGTGCTGCTGGAAAGCTTCTGGGCCTACGGCTGGGTTCTGGCAGCTCTGGTGGCCTTCTTCCTGATACCCCAGTTCGGATGGCGGATGGCCTTCTTGATCGGGGCCCTGCCGGCCTTCTACGTCTTCATCCTGAGGCGCGCCCTTCCAGAATCGCCCCGATTCCTGTTGAGCCAGGGGAGGTTCACCGAAGCGGAGGAGGTGATCTGCAGCGTCGAACGATCCTCGGGGATCGCGCCACCAGAGGCCGCCCCACTGGCTCCCGCGCATGGGTCCCACCCTACGGAGGGCGCCCTCCAGCGCTTCGCCGAGCTGTGGTCCCGCCCCTACCTTCGGCGAACGGTGATGCTGTGGGTCCTCTGGTTCACCATCGTCTACTCCTACTACGGCATCTTCACCTGGCTGCCGACCCTCCTCACCGAGAGCGGGCGGGGCATCACCAAGTCGTTCGGCTACGTTCTGATAATCACCCTGGCCCAGATACCCGGCTACTTCAGCGCCGCCTACCTGGTGGACAAGGCCGGCCGCAAGTGGACGCTCGCCTCCTACCTCTTCCTCACCGCCGTGGGCGCCTTCTTCTTCCGGAACGCGGGTGCCGAGGCCGAGGTGCTGTTCTGGGGCTGCTTCATCTCCTTCTTCAACCTCGGCGCCTGGGGGGTGGTCTACACCTACACCCCGGAGATGTACCCAACCCGCGTGCGCGGCACCGGCACCGGCTGGGCGGCCGCCTGCGGCCGTGCGGCGGGCGTGCTGGCGCCTCTCGTGGTGGGGCACATGCTTGGAAGTTGGGGGGTGGGCTACGAGGCGATCTTCCTGATGTTCTCGGCGGTGCTGCTGCTGGGCGCAATCAACGTCGCGTTGCTGGGCGAGGAGACCAAGGGCAAGACGCTCGAGGAGATAGCGAAGTGATCCTGTGGGGGGGCAGCAATAGGCCCCGGCCCCATTGCTGGCACCCCCCCCCCCCTGACCCCCCCCAACCGATGTCGGCCCCCCCCCCCCCCCCCC
>JBLNDL010000031.1:0-62392 GCA_050261575.1 Sphingomonadaceae bacterium
GTTTGATGCAAGATGTATGGTTGGGGCTTTTCTGGCCGGGGGGTGCGCGCCCCCGGGAACGCTGTGGGGCGGGGGGGATACCCCCGCCGCCCCACAGAACGGAGCCAAAACGGCTCAGTCCGTCTCTTCCACCAGCTCGATCAGCACCCCGTTGGCCGCCGCAGGGTGCACGAAAGCCACCCTGGTCCCGCCGGCCCCCGACCTCGGGGTCTGGTCGATCATCCGGACTCCGGCGGCCAGCAGCTCTTTGACGGCTCCGTCTATGTCCTCGACGCACAGGGCCAGGTGGTGGATGCCCTCGCCGCGCTTCTCGATGAACTTCGCCACGGTCCCGTCGGCCGTGGTCGGCTCGAGCAACTCTATCTCGCTCTCGCCCACCGGGAGCATCGCCACCTTGAGTGCCCTCTCGGGGATGTCTTCGGTGCAGCCGAGCTTCAATCCTAGAAGCTGGTAGAAGGAGGCCGCGCTGGTGCAATTGCGAACGGCCACCCCGATGTGCTCGACTCGTTTGACTTTGATCATTATCTATCCTCGCTTACAGCGGTATGTTGCCGTGTTTTCGGGGAGGGTTGGAGTCACGCTTGTTCCGCAGGCTTTCGAACGCCTTGATCACCTTTGGCCGGGTCTGGCTCGGCTCGATGACATCGTCCAGGTAGCCTCGGGAGGCCGCCACGTAGGGGTTGGCAAACTTGTCGCGGTACTCTTGGATCTTTGCTGCCCTGGTGGCCTCGGGGTCCTGAGACTCGTCGATCTCGTTCTTGAACACGACGTTGGCTGCGCCCTCGGGTCCCATCACGGCGATCTCGGCGGTGGGCCAGGCGAGGTTGATGTCTCCCCTCGCCTCCTTGCTGCTCATCACGCAGTAGGCGCCACCGTATGCCTTGCGTGTGATTACTGAGACCTTGGGAACTGTGGCCTCGATGTAGGCGTAGAGCAGCTTCGCTCCGTGGCGAATGATGCCGCCGTGCTCCTGGCGGGTGCCGGGCATGAAGCCGGGGACGTCCACGAAGGTGAGCAGCGGGATGTTGAAGCAGTCGCAGAAGCGGACGAAGCGGGCGCCCTTCACGGAGGCATCGATGTCCAGCACGCCCGCCAGCGCCTCCGGCTGCTGCGCCACGACCCCGACCGGGTGGCCATCGATCCGCGCGAAACCTACGATGATGTTGCGAGCGAAGCCCTCGTGAACCTCCAGGAACTCGCCGTCATCCACCACCGACTGGATTACCCGGTGCATGTCGTAGGGTATCGACGGGCTATCGGGCACGACGTAGTTGAGAGCCTCGTCGGTGCGGTTCGGCGAGTCGGTTGGAGGCACGTAGGGCGGTTTCTCGGTGTTGTTGAGGGGTAGGTAGCTCACCAAGCGTCGGAGTTGCCGCATGCACTCCGTCTCGCTCTCGACGACGAAGTGGGCGACGCCGGTGCGAGTGCCGTGGACGTCGGCACCACCCAGCTCCTCGAGGGTGACATCCTCGTAGGTGACGGCCTTCACCACGTTCGGCCCGGTGACGAACATGTGGGAGGAGCCCCTGACCATGAAGATGAAGTCGGTTATGGCGGGTGAGTAGACCGCGCCGCCCGCGCACGGGCCGACGATGGCTGAGATCTGCGGCACCACGCCCGAGGCCAGGACGTTCCTTCGGAAGATCTCGGTGTATCCGGAGAGACTAACGACTCCCTCCTGGATGCGCGCGCCTCCTGAGTCGTTGATGCCGATCACCGGAGCGCCGTTCCTCACGGCGAGATCCATGATCTTGCAGATCTTCTCGGACTGGGTCTCCGAGAGGGATCCCCCGAAGACTGTGGAGTCTTGGGCGAAGACGTAGACGAGACGGCCGCCAATGGTGCCGTAGCCGGTGACCACGCCGTCGCCGAGGTACTTCTGCTTGTCGAGGCCGAAGTCCGTGCACCGGTGGGTGACGAACATGCCTATCTCCTCGAAGCTGCCCTCGTCGAGCAGCAGAGCCAGCCTCTCGCGTGCCGTCAGCTTGCCCTTGGCGTGGTGACGATCGATCCTCTTCTGCCCGCCTCCCAGCGCCGCCTCTCTGCGGAGCCGCTCCAATTCCTGGGTCTTGGTGCCCCGTCCCTCTTCCATCAGTACCATGGCCGTCACCCTCTGCTTCGTAAGTAAGTACGGCTAAGCACGCATCACCAGTCAACGTCAACTTCTCTGGTGGGAAACGTGTACTCCGTCTGAAGATGCCTGCTCAGTTCACTCGGCAATCCCTCTTTGCGCTGGTGGCGATCTCCAGCTTCTGCAGTCGAGGGGCAGCGCGGTGGGCGGCGAACAGCAGCCGGATGGCCTCGCGAGCGGCCTCTCGTGGCTCCAGGGTGCCTGCCACCACGTCCTCGGCCAGGAGCGCCAGCCGCTCCGGCTTCACCGCAGCCTCGAGTTCGTCCAGCATCTGGCGTCCAGCAAGGGTGAGGATCGTCTTGCAGGTGCGCTGGATCTCCTCGTCGCCGACGATGCGTCGGTTGCTCAGGTAGTCGCCGTGTTTCTCGACCGCTTCCGCCAGGTCGGCGATGCCGGCATTCGTCGCGGCGGAGGTCTGGATGACCGGCCTCCTCCACTCCCCCTTGGTCTGGTGCGCGACGACCTGGAGGGAGCGGGCGACCGCGTCGGCGCCCGGCAAGTCGGCCTTGTTGACCACGTATATGTCGGCCACCTCCAGGATACCGGCCTTGAGGGATTGGATCTCGTCCCCCATTCCCGGCGTTGCCACCACTATCACGGTCTGGACCGCGCTTGCCACGTCCAGTTCACCCTGGCCGACCCCCACGGTCTCCACCAGGATGATCTCCTTGCCGGCGGCCTTGAGGATCGCTGCTGCATCGTCCACCGCCGCCGCCAGCCCACCCGGATGGCCGCGGGAGGCCATGCTTCGCACGAACACCCCAGGGTCGCAAGCCAGCTCCTGCATCCGCACTCTGTCCCCGAGGACAGCCCCACCACTGAAGGGGCTGCTTGGATCGACGGCTATCACTCCAACCTGCTTGCCACGACCCCTAAACTCCTTGGCGAGCTGCCCGATCAGGCTGCTCTTACCGGCCCCGGGCGATCCCGTTACCCCGATCAGGTGGCCGGCGCGACCCGATGATCGCAGCCGCTCGACCAGCAGTGACGCGTCTTCTCCGCCGCGCTCCACCATGGTGATGGCTCGTGCCACGGCCCGAGTCTCCCCGGCCAGGACACCCTCAGCCAGTGTGTCGATCATCCCCGCGTCCCCACGTTGCTCCTGATGTAGTCCACCATCTCCTGGGTCGAACTCCCGGGTCCGAAGAAGGCTCGAATGCCGATCTTCTTCAGTTCCTCCTGATCCTCATCGGGGATGATCCCCCCGGCGACGACGAGCAGATCGTTCAGGTTCCTCTTCTGCAACTCCTCCATGACCCTGCTGAAGAGGGACATGTGCGCGCCGGAGAGGCTGCTCAGGCCGATGACGTCGACGTCCTCTTGGAGAGCGACCTCGGCGATGGCCTGTGGCGTTTGGCGGATGCCCGTGTAGACGACTTCCATCCCTGCATCCCGCAGGGCCCTGGCCACCACTTTGGCGCCACGGTCGTGGCCGTCCAATCCGGGCTTGGCGACCAGGACTCTGATTATCTTCGACTGACTCACCAGCACACCTCGTAGGTCGTGTCGACCTCAATGTTAGACGTAGCTCTGCTTCTGCTCGCCGAAGACGTCGCGCAGAACGTTGCAGATCTCTTCCAACGTCGCGTTCGCCTCGACGCAATCGACGATGAAGGGCATTACGTTCTCTGTGCCTGCGGCCGCCTGCTTCAGCCTGGCCAGGGTCGCGGACACCGCGGCTCCGTCGCGGCGCTTCTTGAGGTCGGCCAGCCTCGCCAGTTGCCGATCTCGCACCGCGTCGTCCACCCGCAGGATCTGGATGGGGCGCTTTTCGTCGACGACGAAGCGGTTCACCCCCACCACGATCTTCTCGCCCTGCTCCACTGCCCGCTGGTAGCGATAGGCGCTCTCCGTGATCTGCTTCTGCATGTAGCCGGTCTCGATTGCAGCCATGGAGCCGCCCATCTTCTCGATCTTTTCGAACTCCTCCCAGGCCCTCTTCTCCAACTCGTTGGTCAGCCACTCGACATAGTAGGAGCCGGCCAGCGGATCCACCGTGTCGGCGGCGCCGCTCTCGTAGGCGATGATCTGCTGGGTCCGAAGGGCTATCTGGGCGGATTGCTCGGTGGGCAGCGCCAGGGCCTCGTCCCGCGCGCAAGTGTGGAGCGATTGGGTTCCGCCGAGGACGGCCGCCAGCGCCTGGATCGCCACGCGGACGACGTTGTTCTCGGGCTGCTGCGCGGTCAGCGTGCTTCCGGCGGTCTGGGTGTGGAAGCGGAGGACCCAGGATCTGGGGTCCTTTGCGCCGAAGCGATCGCGCATCAGGGTTGCCCACATGCGCCTGGCAGCTCGGAACTTGGCGACCTCCTCGAAGAGGTTGTTGTGGCAGACGAAGAAGAAAGCGAACTGCTTGCCGAGGTGGTCGATGTCGATTCCAGCGTCGAGGGCCGCGCGAACGTAGGCGCTGGCGTTCGCCATGGTGAACGCCAACTCCTGGACGGCATCGGCACCCGCCTCTCGGATATGGTAACCGCTCACGTTGATGAAGTTCCACTTGGGGACGTTCTCAACGCAGTAGGCGAAGGTGTCCGTGACCAGGCGCATGGCAGGCTTGGGCGGGAAGATGTAAGTGCCGCGGGCGATGTACTCCTTGAGTACGTCGTTCTGGATGGTCCCCGAGATCTTCTCGAGGGGAACGCCCTGGCGCCTCGCGGCCACGATGTACATGGCCAGGAGGACGGGCGCGGTGGCGTTGATGGTCATGGAGGTGGAGACCCTCTCGAGGGGGATTCCCGCAAAGAGAGCCTCCATATCCTCGATGGAGTCGATCGCCACCCCGACGCGGCCGACCTCGCCCTCCGCAAGAGGACTATCTGAGTCGTAGCCGATCTGGGTGGGGAGGTCGAAGGCAACGCTCAGACCGGTCTGGCCCTGCTCGAGCAGGTAGCGGTAGCGGCGGTTGGACTCCACGGCGTCGGCGTAGCCAGCGTACTGGCGCATCGTCCAGAGGCGGCCACGGTACATGGACGCCTGAGCCCCCCGCACGAAGGGGAACTCCCCGGGGTATCCCACCCGCTCGCCGTAGTCGAAACCTTCAAGGTCCTCCGGAGTGTAGAGTGGGGCTACCTCGATCTCAGAGGTGGTGGTGAACTTCTCCTGCCTCTGGGGAAAGCGTCTTAGGGAGGGTTCCAGGGTGTTCTCAGTCCACTCGGACTTGCTGTTTGATTTGGACATCGTCTCTCCCCTGCGCTGCTTGCAGCGGTGGATTTGGCCCGCGCCTGCCGGATGGGAAAGCCCGACAAGCTGCACAGCGGGGAGACGAAGGCGACCAGGCTCGATGAGAGGCACCTATGCTTCTCAGGATCGTGCGAGGCCACGTTGCCTCTGCCCGCCGTACCCTCATCCTACGACGGCCACCAGGCGGAATCAAGGATCATCGCCTTGCAGATGCGTATCAATTGTGCGTCGGGGAACGAAGTGGCGGCGCTGCGATGGGTTGACGTGACGGGTGTAAGCAAGTAGCATGTGGTTGTTCTCTTGCTTCCCGGCAAGTCGAGAGGTAGGAGCCGATGGCTTGTGGTATTTGGCGCCTGGCTAGCCGCTCTTTTCCTCTATTGGTCCTACTCTTCTGGGCTGGCTTCGTGGGATCCCATTGGAGCGAGCTTTCCACATGGGAGTGGAGCCTCGACGCCGGAGGGGCTGCTCTCTCTATTCTGCTCTTCTGCCTCTACTTCCTGGGGCAGGCCGTCGGCTGGACCTTCGTGGCCAGGGGGATGGGCTATCGTCTGCCCCTCCTGGGAGGAACTGGGCTCTGGCTTCTGTCCACGCCCGCGCGCTACGTCCCGGGAAACGTGTGGCACATCGTCACCCGCGTACACCTAGCCAGGCGATACCGCCTTTCTATCGAGGATGTTCTGGTTTCCAGCACGGTGGAGCAGGCCCTCACCGTCCTTGCCCCCGCTTGTCTCGGGCTGGGGTGGGTGTTCTCTTACTCGGGGGTATCGCAGATCTGGGGCGGGTTGCTGATCCTACTGGCCTGCCTGCTGGACATTCAGCCGCCGCTCCTGCGCTTTCTCCTGCAGTTGGCCTCTCGCTTCCTCCGCAGACCGAAGCCATCCTTTAGTCTGACCTACCGATCGGTGGCCAGACTCTTCCTCCTGTATGGCTTCGTGTCCGCTGCCGGCGGGGCTGCGTTCGCGGCGTTGGTGACCTCTTCACTGTCAGGGCAGCAGCTCTCCTGGCCGATGCTCGCCAGCGGGTACTGTCTGGCCTATACGGTCGGCTACGTGAGCCTGCTTGCTCCCAGCGGTATAGGGGTGAGGGAGGCGGCCCTCGCTGGCATGCTCGCTCTCTACCTTCCGCTGCCCGCGGCGCTTTCGTTGAGCCTGCTGAGTCGCCTCTTCGCCATGGTGGGGGAGGCGCTGGCGGTCTGTTGCGTGGGGTTGCCTCAGTGGATCAGGTGGCGGCAGCTCCCGAATCGTGTGGAGGATGTCGGGACGCTGACGGTGAAGTAGTGGCCATCGCCCCGGAGGAAAGCGAGGCGGTCGCGCCTGCAGAACGTTTCCACACGGAGGCCACGAGGAGATGAACGGCGATTCTGCTGGGGTGGGTCCCGTTGAGGCCAACGAGAAACCTTACCTGACGGTGGTGATCCCCGTCTTCAACGAGCAGGGGAACCTTCTGCCATTGCACGCATCCCTGAAGGGGGTGCTGAAGGAGCTGAACCGATCCCACGAGATCATCTTCGTGGACGATGGTAGCACGGATGGATCCGTGAGAGTGCTTGGGGAGATCGCCGGACTCGATCCGGCGGTCAGAGTGTTACGCCTTCGGCGCAACTTCGGGCAGACCGCCGCCTTCTCGGCGGGTTTCGATGCGGCGAGGGGCGATGTGGTCGTCACGATGGATGCAGATTTGCAGAACGACCCAGCCGACATCCCAGCGCTGCTGAAGAAGCTGGACGAGGGCTTCGACGTGGTGAGCGGCTGGCGGGTGCACCGCCAAGACGATTTCGTCACCAGGAGGCTGCCCTCGGTAGCCGCGAACTGGCTCATATCCTCGGTAACCGGTGTCAAGCTCCACGACTATGGCTGCTCCCTGAAGGCCTACCGAGCGGAGGTAGTGAAGGGTGTCAGGCTCTATGGGGAGATGCATCGCTTCATTCCGGCAGTTGCCGACCGCATGGGGGTTGCGGTCGCCGAGATACCCGTCAACCACCTTCCGCGACGGTTTGGACGATCGAAGTACGGCCTCGCACGCACTTTCCACGTGATTCTCGACCTGGTGACGGTAAAGTTCCTGTCCTCCTTCGGTACGCGTCCGCTCCACGCTCTCGGCCTGGTGGGAATCCTCTGCTTTGCGGTGGGATTGCTGGCCGCACTGTATCTGACTGTTCAGAAGCTCTTCATGGCGCAGTCCATAGGGGATCGCCCGCTTCTGCTGCTATCCGTCCTGCTGATGGTCATCGGCTTCCAACTGGTATCGATGGGACTCATCGGAGAGTTGGTCGTCCGGGTCTACTACGAGGCTCTAGATAGGCCGATCTACACCGTAAGGGAGGTCTTTGGCGCCGCGGAGGACCCATCCCATCGCGCGCAGTAGCTGATTGGGACGCGTGGCCCGAACGGTGGCGAGGTTTGATCGATATGGCATGCGCAGCGGCGTGGCACGCATGCGACGGTGGTTGAAGGCCAGCGGGAAGAGAGGTGAGTGGTTGCACGATCCCAACGACAGATGGTGGCGGATCGTGTCGGTCCTGCTCGTGGTCTGTGTGACCGCGGTGTCCGTCGCCACGATCGGGGACTACGGCGTTACGTGGGACGAGGAGTACCGCAAAGAGTACGGGGTCGTCCTGCTCAACTGGTACTCATCCTGGGGAGCCGACAAGGAGGCGCTGACGAAGTGGAACCTCTACTACATCGGTGGCTTCTTCGATACGGTTGCACAGTTGGCAACCCGCTTTTCGCCTCATGGGGTGTACGAGACCCGTCACGCCGTCAATACCCTGTTTGGCCTGCTCGGCATCGCTGGCACCTATGGGATAGGTAGCCAGGTCGCGGGGGCCGCGGGAGGATTCTTCTCCGCCCTCTTCCTGGTCCTGACCCCCGCCTACTACGGGCAGATGTTCAACAATCCCAAGGACATCCCATTTGCGGCCCTCTTCGCCGTCTCCCTCTTCAGCATGCTTCGCTCTGTGCGCTTCCTCCCTAGCCTGCGCAGAGGCATCATCCTCCAGATGGGCTGCACAATTGGTCTCACCATGGGTGTGAGGATCGCCGGCATCGGGCTGCTGGCCTATCTCGCGATTCTATGGGTTGGATGGCTGGTCTGCCAGTGGTGGACGAAGTCGATCCCGAACGTGCAAGGAGTGGCAAGAGCTGCGCTGCGCTTGATTCCGGCTTTTCTGGCGGTGGCAGTGCTCGCCTGGTTGGTGATGCTCGCGGTCTGGCCCTGGGCCTTCGTCTCCCCCTTCCGACACCCTCTGGAGGCGCTGACGAGGGCTACGGGTTACGACTGGCCTCTCACCGTTTTCTTCGACGGGCGTTTCATACAGGCATCCGAGCTACCCTGGACCTACCTCCCTACTTGGCTCGCCATCTCCTTGCCGGAGTTCTACTTCGTCGCGCTCGGGACCGGCTGCGTCCTGGCCGGCGTGGGCCTGCCGCGTTTCGCTCGGGCTCCGAGGCGTGTGAAACCGCCGATCGAGAACCTGGTCCTGCTGATCGCCGCCTTCGCCCCGATCATCGCGGCCATCGTCCTCCATTCCACCATCTACGATGGCCTTCGACAGTATCTGTTCGTCCTGCCTGCCTTTGCCGCCCTGGCAGGCATCTCGCTGGCCCGCCTCTTGGCGGCTCGAATACAGGTGGCGGCGAGGTTGGCCGTGGTGGGGGTGGTTGGCTTCTCCGCTACACTGACGGTGTTCGACATGGTCGACTTGCACCCGTACCAGTACGTCTACTTCAACCGGCTGATGGCCGGAGGGCTCGAATCCGCCTCTGCTCGCTTCGAGACCGACTACTACGGGGCCTCCTACAGGGAGGGGGTCCGGTGGCTGATCGAGAACTACCCCACCGGGACGGGCGAGAAGGTGAGGGTCGCCAACCCCTCTCGCAACTTCTTGACCGCATACTACCTGGAAGCCAACCAGGAACTGCGAGACCGGTTCCTTCCGGTCCAGCCCTGGGATAACCCCCACATCTACATCTCCATCACGCGATGGGGCTTTCACAAGGAGAAGGAGGGGAGGCTTCTGCACGTGGTGAGTCGCAAGGGGGTCCCCCTCCTCTACGTCATAGAAGTTCGTCCTCCCGGTACGCGGTCTGGCTGACCCGCGGGCGGTCCCGCTGATGGAGCCCGCTCCCGACTTGGTGGCGGAAGGCTGCTGGCTGAAAACTCCGCGGGATGCTGCCGGCACAATCGTGCAGTCTAATGGGGGATCGCGCTTGCGTATTGCGCAAGAAGGACAAGGCGGTTCGAAGTCTCAGGTCCTGAAAGGGTTGGCAGTCCGGAGTGAGACCTCGATACTCGTGGTGGTCGTCTCCTCGTCGGCGGGCGCCCTGGTGGTGCCGGTCTCTCGCTTCGGGGCCGCCTCGCCTTTCTCAGTGGGGCAGGAGTGGCTGCTGCCGATGCTGGGGTGGTGGGCATTCCTCGTGGCGTGGGCGATGGGTTTCGCCTCTCTGCTTCGGCGGTCGGTGCATTTGTCGCGGGGCCGCTCGCTCCAGATTGCGGCTTGCTGTCACGTTCCGTTACTCCTCTGCTTGGTGCTCGTCGCGGCAGTCTATGGAGACCAGTCCTTCGCTCAGGGCTACGTCTCCAGTCAGGTGGGTCGGCAACTGTTCCAACCTCTGGTCAGGGACATGGTGCTCCTCGCTCCGCTGTCGATGCAGGCCGCGACCCTGGCGATCCTCCGGTGGCGCGACCTGTCGCGACACTGGGCCATCGTCGCCATCCTGCTGGTTTCGCTTGCCCTCAGACTGTGGAACGGTTCGTGGGGGTTGCCGGGCCTCCTTCACCCCGACGAGCACCGGTACATCGGACCTGCCACGATGATGGTGGCTCGGGGCGACCTGAATCCCCACTACTTCGAGAACCCCAGCCTGATGATCTACCTCACTGCACTGCTGTTCTGGGCGCTCACCGAGCACTCCATCGCCTTCCACACCGCGGACCAGTTCTTCAACCTCTGCATCCCAGACCCGCGTGGCGACTTCCTGCAGATGGTCGCCCTGCGGGGGGTGAGCGCATTGGCGGGCACCCTCACGGTGCTGGTGGTCTACCTGACGGCCATGGAGTTGAAGAGGGAGCGCAGCTTCGCCCTCGCCAGCGCCGCCTTTCTCGCGGTGTCGCTGCTGCACGTGCGCAACTCCCACTACGGGACCAACGACATCCTGGCGACCCTCTTCCTCGCGGCTTCCTTCCTCTTTGCGGTCCGCATATTCACGGTGGGGCGTCCCCGCGACTACCTGATGGCGGGTCTGCTAGGGGGACTTGGGGCCTCCACCAAGTACAACGCTGGCATCTTCGCGGTGGCCATCGTGGGGGCCCACCTGATCCGAACCCTGGAGATGAGGGGGGGCTCGAGGTGGCGGCATCTCCTGCTCCCGACGTGCGGTCTGGTTTCCCTGGTGGCGTTCCTGCTAGGAACGCCGTACGCCCTGCTGGACTGCCGATCCTTTCTGGCAGGATTCATGGCCCAGTCCGGCTACGGTGCCAGTCCCTGGTATGGGCAGGAGGCGGAGAGCACCGCTATGGCTTTCCTCGAGTCGGTGGCCCAGGGGTTCGGCGTCATCCCGCTCCTCCTGGCCGCCGCCGGCGCGCTGCTCGCGATGAGGCGTCATCCGATGCAGACACTCCTTCTGCTCTCGACGCCGCTCACGTACTTCCTGTTCATGTCTGGCCAGCGCCTCTTCTTTGCCCGCTTCGCCATACCTCTCCTTCCCTATTTGGCCGTCCTGGCGGGCTACGGGATCGTCTCCGTCGGGCGAGTACTGGGCAGCGCGCCGGGCGGTAGAGCAGTGCCGCTCCTGCTTCTCGCGGTGGCGTTGCTCCAGCCCACTCTCTTCTCAGTCCGGCACAACCTCCTACTGGGCGAGGTGGACACGAGGGTGTGGACCGCCGCGTGGATAGACGAGAGGCTCCCAAAGGACAGCTCGCTGGCCATGGAGAGCTACGCGCATCTGGACGTCAAGTTCGGTTGGAAAGGCCATCAGCTAGAGAACACCCGGGTCTACTGGCCCGACTGGGAAAAGGGTATCGCCACGGCGCTGTCGGGCGAGCACCGCTACATCGTGGTCAGCAGCTTCGGGTACGGTCCGCTTCAGGGGAAGAGCGGTCCTCCGTCGCAGTTGCCCCACGCCTACAAGCCTTTGGAGGAACGGGGCAAGCTGATAGCCCACTTCGGCCCAGGACCCCGGGGGAGCGATATACCCTACGCCCTCGACGACATGTACACCCCTTTTTGGCATCTGTTCGATCGAATGAGGCCGGGGCCAAGCGTGAGGATCTACGAGATGCCCGTCGCGACGAGAGGGGACCCGCCCTGATGGCCGCAGCCTGCGGATCGACCCGCCAGTTGCGCTGCCCGTGTTCGGGGTAGAATCGGGGGAGTGGGCTGGCCCGCCGAGTGGGAAGGCGTAGGTCCGTGCTCTGCGCATCACGATCGGGTCGGCAGAGTACGAGTACGGGAGGGGGCAAGGTGCAAAGACTCTCGATCATTCGATGGCAGCAGACTCAAGGCAAGTACGTGGGTATCCTCCAGGATCAGCAGCGGTTCAAGCCGGAGACGCTGAGGCCGGTGGAGGTGGGCCAGGGAGCGACGGTCCTGGTGGGGGAGTTAGTGGACACTTTCCAGCGGGAGTGGTACTGCATCACCTTTCCCAAGGAAGAAATGGAGTTCGAGGAGGCTCGGGATAGGGCCAGGGCGGTCCTGGAGGTGGAGAACCAGCGACGTGCCGCAGGCAAGCCGTCTCTAGCTTCTTGATGCCTCCTGGCCGCCCCTTTGGCTGGAATGGCCGGGCTCCACGCCGGCTGCCGGGTCGAGGTAGCACTTGGCGTTGTTGACGGCAATGGCGGCCTCGGCTGCGCCAACTGCGATCAGTTTGAGGTGTCCGGGGTGGGCGACGATATCGCCAGCGGCGAAGACGCCCGGGATGTTGGTCATCATCTGCGGGGTGACGGCCACACAGTTTTTCACGATCTCCAGCCCCCAGGAATTGATGGGGCCCAGATTGGCGACGAAACCGATGTTCATCAGGAGGGCGTCGACCCGAAGCTCCTCTTCGTCGCCCGTCCTGTTGTCGAAGATCGTGACCCCCTCCACCCGCTCCTCGCCGTGGATGACCTTCAACTCGTGGAACAGCTTCAGTTGGGCAGATGAGCCTTTCAACTCCTCCACGCTCCGCTCGTGCGCACGGAAGCGGTCGCTGCGGTGGATGAGCGTGACCTGCCTGCACACCGTCTGCAGGTTGAGGGCCCAATCCACCGCCGAGTCGCCTCCCCCGACGATCAGCACCGTCTTGTTGCGGAACTCGGCCGGGTCGTGAACGAAGTAGTGCACCCCGCGTCCCTCCAACTCGTCGATGCGGGGTACATCCAGCTTCCTGGGTACGAAGGCACCAATGCCTGCCGCGATGAGGACGGTCCTGCTACGGTGGAAGCTGCCGGACTCGCTGGCCAGTGTGAAGACCTCGTCGTCTCCTTTGGTGAGGGAGACGATCTTCTCGTTGAGGCAGACGGTGGGGTTGTGTTGGAGCGCCTGTTCTGCCAGGTTGCGGACAAGGTCCTTCGCCAGCACCTGCGGAAAGCCTGGGACGTCGTAGATGTACTTCTCCGGATAGAGCGCGGCTAGCTGGCCGCCGACCTGAGGAAGGGCATCTACGATCTTGGCCCTCATCTCCCGCATCGAAGTGTAGTAGAGGGCGTAGAGGCCCACGGGGCCGGCGCCAACTATCGTGATGTCGTAGACGTCCGATGAGTCGATCGTACTCATGTCTCTCACTACCTCGCCTCCGCGATCCGCCTGGGGGGGCGTGGCCACTGCGGAACCGTATTACTATCATCATGATAGCAATAATCGCGCTAGCGAAGGACGGTGAAAGGGGCGCCTCCTCGAAAGGGCGCGTCGCTCGCGCCGATCGATTCTGCGCAAGGGCTAGGCTGCTTCTCTCGAGTTACGGCGACCGGTGCCTGCAGCTCTTCCTCTCGGAAGGAAGCCTGGGGTACCTCCAGCAGCCCTTCGGCCTGCAACGCATACATCTGGATCAGTGCATGCAGCCAGGCTAGTGTGGCCTCGGCGCCTTGGTTCTGGTTCAGGCAGGTCGCTTCCAGTCCGTCGAAGCACGCGCCTGTGGCCTCGTCGTACACTGGCACCCCGAGGTCGTTGTCTCCGAGGAACCACTTGAAGCTTAGCAGCGCCTCCCTCAGCCACCCCCTGTCGCCGCTGGCCCGGTAGGCCGCGACACAGGCGGCAAGGGTGGTATCGGCCTCGATGGGCTGTTGGTCGAAACGGGCCCGCCTGCTGCCTTCTCGGCTGCACCAGCCATCGTTGCCGATCGGAACGAAGTGCCCGTCCACGGTCTGCAGCGTCAGGAGCCAACGCAGGATGTCCAGCCCGATCCCCACCATTTCTGGTCGCTCCAGCCCCTGTCCTGCCGAGATGAGGGCGTGGGGCAGGCTGGCATTGGAGTAGGTGACCAGTGGGTCCGGCCAGCGCCATCTTCCTGCCCTGTCCGGGGTGAAGGCGCGCATCAGCCTTTCCGCGAGGATCTCTCTGAGTCGCTTGACGGAGCTATCGCCGGGGAGCCTCTGCATGTAATGATTGGCCCCTAGGAGGGCGAAGGCGACGGCCCGAGGCGCGGACAGTCGCTCCGCAGTCGGGATCGCCTGGTGGAAGAGGACCGACGCCATGGCCCGGAGCCGCTCGTCTTCGGATGAACTCACCACGACACCGAGAGACCAGAGTGCTCGCCCCTGGCTGTCCTGGCTCCCCTCCTTCTCGAGCCATCGCCGATCGTAGTCCATGAAATTGCGGAACACCGCCTTTTCGGGGGAGAAGGCGTGCCAGAGGAATCCGATGTAGCGATCCGTCAATCGATCGAGGCTTCGGATGTCGGAGTAGTAGGGCCTGGCGAGGGTGGCGACCATGAGGGCCCTGGCGTTGTCGTCTGTGCAGTAGCCGTGGGCGCGATCGGGTACCGAGTAGATGGCGTGTTGGAGAATCCCCACATCGTCCGTGAGTCGCTCCATGTGATCCAGTCGTATCCCCGGCAGGTCCATCGTCGTGGCTCTCACGGTGGGTGCTCGAAAGATGCGTCGGGGTGCAACCTGGCACTCCTGGCGGACCTGGTCGAACACCTCCAGGTAACGCCTGGCCACCTCTCTCCACACGTGGGATCGGCAGTGTATGTAGGCCCGTTTTCGGATGGCGTGCCGCTCGACCTCGTCCGAGAGGAGATCGACGATCTCGGAGGCCAGCGCCGCGGGATCGTTGAAGGGGACTAGCCTGCCCCGTCCGTCGGCCAGCATTTCGCTGGCGTACCAGTATGGGGTGGAGATGACCGCTTTCCCGCTGCTCATGGCATAGGAGAGCGTCCCTGAGACGATCTGGGCCTCGTTTCGGTAGGGAGTTACGTAGATGTCCGCGGCGCCCAGGAACTCCGACAGTTCGTTGAGCTCCACGAAGCGATTGTGGAAAACGACGTGATCGTCGACGCCAAGCCTCGTGGCGAGCTGCTGTAGCTGCAGACGATAGGATTCCCCCTGGCTCCTCTTTACGTGGGGATGGGTGGCACCGAGCACCAGGTAGACCACATCGGGGTGGGCGGAAATCACCTTCGGAAGGGCCTGGATCACGTTCTCGATACCCTTTGAAGGAGAGAGCAAGCCGAAGGTGAGGATCACCTTCTTTCCCTCCACTCCGAACTGATCCTTGTAGTAGTTCGGATCGACGAAAGGGGTGTCCGGAACCCCGTGCGGAATGTACTCGATCTTGTGGCTGGGAACCTGGTATGCATCCTCCAGGAACCTGGCGCCAGTTTGACTCATGGTGACGACCCGGTCGGAGACCGCGGCGAGGTCGACGATCACTCGCCGTTGGGAGGGGGTGGGCTCCCTGAGAATGGTGTGCAGCGTGGTAATGACCGGCATGCGCAGGGCCCTGAGAAGCTTGACTATGTGGTCGCCGTCTTGCCCCCCGAAGATCCCGTATTCGTGCTGCACGTACACCACGTCCACCCGGCTCATGTTGAGAAACTCCGCGGCCAGGCGGTAGTCGGCCAATTGGCTCTGACTTATCTCGAAGTGGACCTCGGTCGGATACCGATAGCCTCCAGGAAGATCGTTGATCGCGACGACCAGGGCTTTAGCCCCTGGAGCTTCCTCGACGATGGCGCTGGCCAGATCAGACGTGAAGGTGGCTATGCCGCACTGTCTCGGCAGGTAGCTTCCGATCAGGGCCACATTGCACTCTCTGGTGTCCGCTGTCATGCGACGGTAGACCTCCTCGAAAAGGGTGGTGGCGACCCGTGGGGAACCTCACGAGGGCGCCGCGGTGGGGCAGACAGGCCACGCGCCGGTCGCTCCGCACGGCCCGTGTCAGCGATCGTGAGTGGCGTGACTTCGGCGAGCTGGTTACTCCGGACCGACTATTGTGGCTGATCAGCATATGAAGGGAGTAGGAAGAGTGTAAGAAATGCGTAGATCTTCCGACTAGTCGGGCGTCTCTGGATGGAGTATACCTTTCCCGCCAGAGGAGCAGGCGTGAACGAGAGATATCTGCTTAGTCTCCTCCACTGCGCTTGATGCGGCGTCAGCTCGCTGGAAGACGGAGAACCTGGCTAAAGATTAACCCTTGAAAACACGTTGACGCTGCGCGATACTGGGGTGGCACGGGGGGCCTCTCGCCGTCGAGGAGGCATGGATTGAAGACGGCGAGAGGCCTCGTCTTCTCTGGATCCCCGCGGGCGAGGACGCCGGTACCGGGTCCATGGTAGAGCAGTGGAGGCGGATCCACGTCTCCGCCTCGGAAGCACCCGCAGGTGTGAACCTAACGGGTATCGAAGGCATTCTTGGCTCGGACGTCATCGACTGGAAAGGGGTTGAGAAGGTGGATGCCAGGGTATCGGCAGAGGGCGAACAGGTGATTTCGGACCTACTGGTGGAGGAGCGGCGTTTCAGCCCCTCGGAGGAGTTCCGCATGCGGGCGGCGGTCTCGGATCCCGAGGTGCGAGCGAAGGCGGCGGCCGACCCCGAGGGTTTCTGGGCGGGCTTCGCCGGGGAGCTGGCCTGGTTTCGGAGGTGGGACAGGGTCCTCGAGTGGGAGCCGCCCCACGCCAGGTGGTTCGTTGGGGGCAAGTTGAACGCGGCCTACAACTGCGTGGACAGGCACGTTCAGAACGGCAAGCGGAACAAGGCCGCCATCATCTGGGAGGGGGAGCCGGGGGACCGGAGGGTCCTCACCTACTGGGACCTCTACCGTCAGGTGAACAAGCTGGCCTGCGCGATGCGCGGTCTCGGGGTGAAGAAGGGCGATCGAGTCGCCATCTACATGCCGATGATCCCCGAAGCGGTGGTGGCCATGTTGGCGTGCGCTCGCATTGGGGCAATCCATTCGGTGGTGTTTGGCGGCTTCAGCGCCGAGGCGCTGCGAGATCGCATCAACGACGCCCAGGCGAAGCTGCTGATCACCGCCGACGGTGGCTACCGTAGGGGCGGGCTGCTGCCTCTGAAGCACGATGCCGACTACGCGCTCAGGGAATGCCCCAGCATCCAGCACGTGATCATCGTGAAGAGGGGCGATTTCCCTCTGCGGGTAGTGGAGGGGCGGGATCACTGGTACCACAGGCTCGTTCAGAACGCCGATGGCCACTGTCCCTACGAGGAGATGGATAGCGAGGACGTCCTGTTCACCCTGTACACCTCCGGCACGACTGGGAAGCCGAAGGGGATCGTGCACACCACCGGCGGCTACCTGACGGGTGTCTACGCCACTACCAAGTGGGTCTTCGACCTTCGAGAGGACGACGTCTTTTGGTGCACCGCCGACATCGGATGGGTGACCGGCCACAGCTACATCGTCTACGGTCCGCTATCGGTGGGGGCGACGGTGGTGATGTACGAGGGTGCCCCAGATTGGCCAGACCGGGATCGCTACTGGCAGATCATCGAGGACAACGCGGTGAGCGTCTTCTACACCGCGCCCACCGCCATACGAGCCTTCATGCGGTGGGGGGAGCAGTACCCCGAGTCGCACGATCTCTCCAGTCTTCGCCTGCTGGGGACCGTGGGCGAGCCCATCAATCCGGAGGCATGGGTCTGGTACTACAAGCACGTCGGGCGCGAGCGATGTCCCGTCGTGGACACCTGGTGGCAGACGGAGACCGGGATGATCATGGTGACCACTCTGCCTGGGATCGACGACATGAAGCCGGGCTTCGCCGGAAAGCCCTTCCCAGGCGTGGAGGCCACCATTCTGAACGAACGGGGGGACCGCGTCGGGAGCGGTGGCGGCTACGTGGCGGTCACACGCCCTTGGCCGGCGATGCTGCGCACGATCTGGAACGATCCCGAGCGCTACGTGACCCAGTACTGGCGCAAGTGGGACGACGTCTACTTCCCCGCCGACGGCGCCAAGTACGACCGGGATGGCTACATGCTGTTCTTGGGCCGGGTGGACGACGTGCTGAACGTGGCGGGACACCGGATCGGGACCATGGAGGTGGAAAGCGCCCTGGTGAGCCACCCGTCGGTGGCGGAGTCGGCGGTGGTGGGTATCAGCCATCCGCTGAAGGGGCAGGCGATCGCCGCCTTCGTGACGCTGAAGGAGGGGGTGGTCGCGGATCGGGACACGATCGACGATCTCAAGGATCACGTGGTCACGAAGATCGGCGCGATAGCGAGGCCCGAGACGATCATCTTCTCCAGCGAGTTGCCCAAGACGCGCAGCGGCAAGATCATGCGGCGGCTGCTGCGCGACATCGCCGAAGGAAGGGTGCTGGGCGACACCACCACCCTGACCGATCCCACGGTGGTGGCCACCCTGAAGAAGAGGTACGAGGAGACCGAGGGGTAGAGGGGATGCGGGGAAGGGGTGATTCCCTCGCCCCCTGCGAGAGGCGTGAACGTGCCACTGGCACGTGACGGGGTGGCTGGCTGTCCACGGAGCGGGGTCCCGGACTAGGCGTAGGGGCGAAGCATCCGCGGGCAGGGCGCGTGCTCGTGGGGCGGTGTCGAGAGTGGGCGCTTCGCCCCCTGCCGTGGTAGGAGCCGATTCCTGCCGGCGACCGTCCCGGGCCGCGGCGACCGGGTCGTCGGGCGGCTCCTTCGGGGTAGCCGACCCCTGTGTAGGGTGGACCGCCGTGTTCCCCGCCCGGACGGGTTGGCAGAGCCGCAGGCCCCTGCACCTCGTCCCGCAGTCTTGAGACGCCTCGCGATAGAAAAGGCTTTCTATAACCACCTCGGGACGCGTATAATGGGGCAGGAGAATCCGGACTAGACTCGAACGTTCTGAGGTGTGGACATGAGTTACGATCCCGAAGAGAGGGCTTTGCGTGAGAAGCTTGCGGAAACCGCCATCCGGGCCTACCGCAGGGGGTTGGTGGCGGGTACGGGCGGCAACGTCAGCGCCCGTATCCCCGGCAAGAACGAGGTGCTGATCACCCCCACCGGGGTGTCGCTGGAGTTGACCACCGTAGAGAACATCGTCAAGACCGACCTCTATGCGACCCCTGCCGACCCGGACTGTCCCCACAAGCCGTCGAAGGAGACGGGCTTCCACTGTGCGATCTACCGGGTCCGTCCGGAGGTGAACGCCATCGTCCACGTCCATCCGCCCTACGCCACTGCCTTCTCCCACCGCTTCCAGGATCTCCCCCTCTCCACGGTGGGGGCCAGCGCCGGCCTCCGCAGGGTCCCCTGCATTGAGGTTGCCCTCTCGGGATCGGCCGAGCTGCGCAGCTACGTGGAGGAGGCGTTCTCCACGGATCGCTCGATCAAGGCGATCATCATGCGGGCTCACGGGATCATCGGGACGGGAGCGGACCTCGTGGCTGCCTACGATGTGGCGGATCTGGTGGAGGCCACGGCGAAGATCGCCTACCTCGCGGTCGGCCTGGGCGTCCCCATCGAGGACGTCGTCGAGGTCTCTTTCCGGCCGCTGCCCAGGGCGTAGGGATAGGGGGTAGCCAGGAGACTCGCCCTCTGGAGAAGCGCCGCTCGCACGCCGCACTCCAAGAGGGCGAAGCTTCTGCCGAGCAGCGGCTACCTCGCCCTCCCTGCGGCGACGCGGCAATGGCATAGGCTGTGACGTTGTGTGCGGCAGGGGAGGAGAACCCCTGCCTTACTCTTGTGTTGGCGGTGCGATCGATTGCCCGACCTGCTGATCTCCGACTCGGACAGGGATGCGCTGGTGGGCGCGGGGTTGCTGCTGGGCACTATGAGGGAGACGGTGACCTTTCGGGTGGTTGCCTCCTTTCCGGAGGCGAGCCGGCTCCTGCACGATGTCCGCCGCGCTTACTCCCGCATCCTGATCTGTGGCGTGCCTGCTGCGGACAGCGGCTCCCTCCGCTCCGCGCTGACGGTGCTGCAGGCGCGTGGAACGGGGGTGTGGTGGTTCGATTCGCACGAGTTGCTGTGGACCACCCAGCTTCGTGATCAGTTCGACCAACTGGAGGTGAATTACCGGCTCCCAGATCCGTACCGGCCGGAGACGGAGCGGACCAGTGGGCTCGTGCTGGCCCACCTGCTGGATCAGGGGGATCCCCGTGCGACCGAGCAGGCTGCTCAGCTTCAGAGGGCGGTAGCGCAGGTGCGGCGGGTCGAGATGGGGGGCCCGGACTGGCTGGCGCTGGTGGACGCGGTGGAGCACGACCGCAGGCTGGTAACCAATCGGGCCATCAAGGACGCGGTGCTTCGCGTGTGGGACCCGGATGCGCCCCTGACCCCGGCCGAGCAGCGATTGGTGGCGCTGCAGCGCTCCCGAGAGGCGAGGGTCGAGCGTTTCCTGGAGCGGCTGTCGGACGAACAGCCCTTCGACCAGGAGTTGCTGAGGTTCGATGCCGAACAGTATCGGGAGCTTCGATACGTCCGGCCCCGCATGTACACAGAGATGGCCCGTCGGAGAATGGCAGCCGAGTACGCGCAAGCTCGGGTCGAGCGAGGCTGGACTTTTGCCTGCCGCGATCCCTATCGCTCAGGGCTGGATCTGACCGTCACCTTCCTGGAGCGGCTGTTCGACCTGGATGTCACCGTCCACGGCTACCCCTACCGGGCCTACGTCCGGGTGCTGGGCGGGGCCGACGTGGACGAGCGGCTGTGGACGGCGCTGGAGACGACCCTGGAGGAGGAGCGGAGTGGCCGCAGGGGGCCGTCCGTCTTCGCCGCACCTCCGGAGGAGGAGATCGAGTGGTGAGTGCGGGGCGGGCTACCTTGGTCGATAACGGCGTGCTATCCTAAGTCCATCGAACGGTGACCCCAGAGTCGATCTGCAAGGAGTGACCCATGGATATCGAGCCTATCGGTGTCGTTCACTCGCCTGTCTCCGATCCCGCTGAGATGCCCTTCGAGGGGGTGCCGGCCCTGATCGAAGTCTATCCGCGGTTCGCGGACGGGTTGCTGGGGATCACCGGCGGGAGCCACATCCACGTGATCGGCTGGCTGCACAGGGCTGGCCGGGGGGCGCTCCAGATCACCCAGACCCGATGGGGCGCAGGCAAGCCGAGAGGGGTGTTCGGGTTGCGCTCCTCCCACCGGCCGAATCCCCTCAGTCTCACAACCTGCCGCCTGCTACGGGTGGAGGGGACCGAGATCCACGTGGAGAGGCTGGACTTGATCGATGGCACCCCGATAGTCGACATAAAGCGGTACTCGCCTAGTTGGGACTGCGTCTTCTCCGCCCGCAGCTCTCGGGACCTTCGAGTCCCCGAGGATGGGGATCGCCGACCGGTGTTCGATGGGATGATGGTGGAGGCGGTCAACTTTCATGGGGAGCGGTGCGTGGGGGTGGCGTTGGGGGTCCGGCTGCTGCACCATGCAATGATGCAGTGGGGTGTGGCACAGAAGGACCCGAAGATGGTGGTCCGCATGGGCGACGACGGTTGCATCGCGGATGCCCTGCAGGGACTCACCGGCGCCACCCTGGGGAACGGCCGGATGAAGGTGCCGGGGGGCAGGGCCTTTCGGCTGTACTACGGGGTGGAGAAGTCGCTGGCCTACTATCGTCGCGATCTTCCGCCTGATGCGACCGTGGAGCGGGTGTTGGAGGCGGAGATAGAGGAGCTTTTCTCCGTTCGTGGCGACGAGTACTCCGAGGGGGAAGGGCCCCACGAGGGAAGGCTGGCCAAGTCGGCGCCTCCGGAGGAGAAGCGGTCGATGTTGCTGGCGCGGATTCAAGAAGTTGCCCACGAGGGGAGGCTGGCTTGCGCGCGTGCCCACCGGCTGGCGGCCGAGCTGGGGGTGAGTGTCCCGGACGTGGGGTGGGCGGCCGATGCCTCCAAGATCCGGATCACTCGGTGCCAACTCGGGTGTTTCAAGTAGCTATCGGCATTCTGCGGTCAGCTTAGAAGGCCGACACAAGTCGTTCGTGGCCTCGTGGGGGAGCAGGGACGAACGAGTGAAGTCGTTCCTGCTGGCTGGGGCCGAGGTCGGTGCCCTGTCCTAGCGAATGTGGCGCATACTGGCAAGGAGTCTGGGTTGTATCAACCCAGCAGTGGCCCGTCTGGGTCGGCCCAACCCCGACTCCGCGAATGGACGGGGACCTTCCGAACGACGTACCTAGTACAGGAGCCGCATTCATATGCCAGAGTCGAAGTACGCTATGGTCGAGCCTGAATACGCCCTGGAGACAGTGCTGAGCCACACGGCGGTGCTCGACACCGAGACGCTTCCCCTGGTCGAGGCCAGAGGGAGGGTCCTGGCGAGGGACCTGTTTGCGGATGCCGATCTTCCGCCATTTCCTTCCTCCGCCGTCGATGGGTACGCCGTCATTGCCTCGGATCAGTCGCCGACCCGACGGGTGCTGGCCGAGGTGACCGCCGGTTCGGCCGGGGAGGTGGCGGTTACGCCTGGCACCGCTGTGCGGACGATGACCGGGGCGCCGGTTGCGCCGGGTGCCGACGCGGTGGTGATGGTGGAGCACGTCCAGGAGCGGGGCAGTGAGATCGCGTTGACCAGGCCGGTGCGTCCGGGAGAGAACGTGAATCGGGCTGGGCAGGACGTGCAGTCTGGGCAGTTGGTGCTGCCCCGTGGCTCGATACTAGGGGCGCCGGAGGTGGGTCTGCTGGCTGCCCTGGGCCAACGAGCGGTCGAGATCTTCCGCCGCCCGCGGGTGGCGGTGCTCTCCACGGGCGACGAGCTTGTGGAGCCGTGGGAGGAGGCCGGGCCGGCCAAGATCAGGGACAGCAACCGCTACGCACTGATGGCCGCCGTCGAGGCCGCCGGTGGGATCCCCGTTTCCCTGGGGATGGCGAAGGACGTTCGATCCGAGCAGCAGGAGCGCATCCGGAGAGGGCTGGAAGAGGCGGACGTGGTGATCACCTCAGGGGGGGTGTCCATGGGGGTGCGAGACCTGGTGAAGGGCATCTTGGAAGAGATGGGCACCGTGCACTTCGGTCGCGTCTCCATAAAGCCGGGCAAGCCCTTCACCTTCGGCACCGTGGGTAGGAAGCTCGTCTTCGGGCTGCCGGGCTTTCCGGTTTCCTCGCTGGTCACCTTCGAACTGTTCGTGAGGCCGGCTCTCTTGAAGATGCAGGGGTGTCGGAACGTGACCCGTCCTCGGGTGGAGGCGATACTGGACCACGACGTCAATCCCGCGGCGGACCGCTCGGAGTACCAGCGTGCGGTGGTCAGGTGGGAGGATGGACGACTGGAGGCCTCCACCACCGGCCTCCAGTCGTCCGGTCGACTGCTTTCCATGACGGGGGCCAACGCCCTGCTGGTGTTCGCGCCGGGGGAGAAACGGCTGGCAGGGGAGTCGGTGACGGCGATCCTGACAGGGCCTCTAGTATCCCCGTCCTAGCCCTGCATCTCCTTCATCCTGGCCATGATGCTGGGAACCTCTCGCAGGATGGTGTTGGTGAAGCGGAGGACGATCGGCCCGTCTTTCTCCGTCTCCGCCCTTGCTGCGATCCACCCCGGATCATTCTGGAAGGCGTCCCAGCAGCGCTCGCGCTCGGCCAGGCTCTCCCACTGCAGCAGATAGGTCAGTTGGTTGCTGACTCCGAGGACGGGTTCCAGGAACAGCACCGGCTTGATGCCGTGCTTCCCGAAGAACTCCAGGGTGATGTTGGCAAACCGGTTGATGATGGCGGGCATCTTACCAGGCGCGATCTCGTAGATCCGTAGCTCGTACAGCATCCCAATCCCCTCCTACTGTCCGGTTGATGCACGCAGTCTAGGTAGCTGCCCTAGGTGGCGTCAAGACGGGAGGGCTCTCGTAGGCAGGGAATGGTGCCACGCGGGGAGCCTCCGTTTGACGCTCACCAGCGCCAGGGTAGTACAATGGCGAACTTACCTAGTATCGACCGGCCAGAACGCTGTGAAGGAGCCACGGGATAGTGTTTGCCAAGGAGTCAGCTTCTGCGAGAGAGTCACCGCCCGCCGCCGTTGAGATCCTCCACCGATATCGGTGGGTGATGCTGGGTGTGGCGTTTCTGGTGCAGGTGAGCAACGCTCTGGCAACGTCGGCAGTTGCCCCACTCGCGCCGTTGTTCCAGCCGGAGTTGGGTCTCAGCAAGGCGGAGGTAGGACTCTTCTCGTCGATCATCTTCGCCGGTGCGTGGGGGGTGCTCATCGTCGCTGGGTCCCTGTGCGATCGCTTCGGGATCCGCAGGCCGATGTCGCTGGCCCTGGTGGTGATCGGCACGGTGATGCTCTCGATGTCGATGGCCGGTTCCTTCTTCCAGGCGGCCTCGGTGATGTTCCTTGCTGGGATCGGCGGGGGGCTGGTGATGCCGGGCACCACCAAGATAATCATGGACTGGTTTCCGCCCCGCGCCCGGGCGACGGCGATGGGGATCAAGCAGGCGGGGGTGCCGTTGGCCGGCATCCTCACCGCCTCCATCCTGCCGGTGGTGGCGTTGTCCATCGGATGGCGCTCGGCAATCGCTGGAGTGGGCTTCGCCATCATCGCCACCGGCATCGCCGTCGGCATCTTCGCGCGGGACGCGGCGACTCAGCAGAAGTCCGCCTCCCGGAGTGCCTTCTCGAGGTCGGACTACCGCCAGGTGTTGCGGAACCGCGGGCTTTGGGCGGTGAGCGCTATCTCGGTGCTGTACGTCACCACCCAGTTGGCCCTAATAAGCTACATCGCCCTCTACCTAATGGAGTTCCTGCTGGTTCCCGCCATTCCGGACGAGCACACGCGCATCGTGGCGGCGGGCGGCTACCTGGCCCTCTGCCAGGCCGGAGGTGTGTTCGGTAGGATCTTCTGGGGCGTGGTCAGCGACAGGCTGTTTCACGGACGCCGGATGGTGGTGCTGGCCTTGGTGGGGATGCTTGCCGCGCTGATGTCGCTGGCTGTCGCCAGTATCGAGCCTGGCTTGCCCCTTGGCGTGCTGTCGGTAGTCACCTTCGTGTATGGCGCCACGGCCATCGGTTGGAACGGGCTGTACCACGCCGCGATGGCGGAGACTGCGGGGCGCCGCTTCGCCGCGACGGGAACCGGGTTTGGGATGACGCTGAACCAGTTCGGGGTGGTGGGGGGACCTCCCCTCTTCGGGTTCGTGGTAGACATAAGTGGGTCGTATCGGATAGGCTGGGGCATGCTGGCGGCGTTCTGCACCCTTGGCGCCATCCTATCGGTCTACAACGCCAGGCAGGAGGGGCAGGTTGACTGAGTCGAAAGCAGGTGTCTCCGGATTCGAGTGCATTCCCAAGCTGAGAGGGGTAGCCGATAGATGACAGGCGTGCGTCCGAAGGAGTTCTGCGAGGCGATGCGCGACCTCGTGGTTCGGAGCCAGCGCCAGCCAGCGACGGCGGTCAGCGATCAGGCTTTCGAGATGAAGCTGAAGGTGCTGGATTACTTCATCGCTCGAGACCCCGACCCGGAGGGCTTCGAACGGTCGTTGCGGGCACGTATTGCGGACCCCGACCCCGCAAAGGAGCTCAGCCGCGGGGTGTGCTGCCAGGTACTGAACAGTTGGAGAGCTGGGAGCTGCCATTACACCCCGGAGGGGAGGTTGGTGCTGAAGGCGCTCTATCCTGCCGAAGACAATGGTGCCGACGTAGAGGATGCGGAGTGATGGATGGCTATCTTGCCTCGTGTGGGGACTCTCGTGGGGGCGGGATCGTCGCAGGAAGCTCGGTTGGCTTGTCCTCCTCGGGGACAGGTGTGACGGCCGCGCAGCAATGCGGGTCTCCCATGGTTCGGCTTCGCGGGGTGGTAGCCCGCCGTGATCGGTCGGTCGTATTGGAGATCCCCCACCTGGAGATCGAGAAGGGGGAGATCCTCGCCGTCATCGGGCCGAACGGTGCGGGCAAGAGCACTCTGCTTCACCTTCTGGCGCTGCTTGATCCGCCGGCCGCTGGCGAGATCTGGTTCGACGGCCGTCCGGTGTCCAGGGGCGAGGATCTCGTGAAGCTGCGTCGCCGCATGGCTGTGGTGTTCCAGGAGGCTCTGCTGCTGGACAGCTCGGTGAAGGCGAATGTGGCGATGGGACTTCGTCTTCGTGGGGTTCCAGGCCGAGAGGCCGAAGCGCGCGCTCGCTTCTGGATGAAGCGCTTCGGGGTAGAGGAGTTGGCAGACAGGCGGGCGCGGCAGTTGTCCGGGGGGGAGGCTCAGAGGGTCGGGCTTGCGAGGGCATTCGCCGTGCAGCCGGAACTCCTCCTGCTGGACGAGCCCTTCTCCGCGCTGGATGCCCCGACCCGCGTGGCGCTCTTCGAGGACTTCGAGCGGGTGCTGCGGGAGAGCGGCGTCACCACCGTGTTTGTCACCCACGATCGCACCGAGGCGATGCGGCTGGGAACCCGCGTCGCCGTGATGATGGATGGCAGAGTTGTCCAGGTGGGGAGACCAGAAGAGGTGTTCAGCTTCCCCGCAGACGAAAAGGTGGCGTCCTTCGTCGGCGTGGAGAACCTGATCCCAGGGCAGGTCGCGGAGCAGCAGGAGGGTCTCGCCCTGGTGGATCTGGGAGGGGCCACTATCGAGGTCGTGAGCGACTCCAGCCCCTGCCGGCCGGTGCTGGCCTGCCTCAGACCCGAGGACGTGGTTGTGGCGCCTCTCCCCGCCGAGCGAACCCGTAGCAGCGCCAGGAACAGGTTGCGGGCGAGCATCACGCGGCTGACCCCATTGGGCTCCCAAGTGAGGGTATCGGTGGACTGCGGCTTTCCGCTGGTGGCCCTCATCACCCGCCGCTCCACCGAGGAACTGGCGTTGAAGGTGGGTTCGGAGGTCGAAGTCTCCTTCAAGGCCACGGCGGTGCACTTGCTGCCGCGCTGACGCTGTCCATCCCTTCTCGGTGGCGCCTGTCAGCCCGCGCCGTCGTCGACGGCGGGCAGGAGTCCCCAGTCCTCGGGTGGCCAGTAGCGGATCCAAGCCTTGCCGATGATGTTGTCCTCGGGCACGAAACCCCAGAGGTGGGAGTCACTGCTGACTGGACGGTTGTCCCCCAGTACGAAGAAGTGACCCGGGGGCACCGTCTGCTCCTGGAGACTGTAGCCGGGCGTGGCTCGCACGTACCCTTCTCGAAGCTGCACGCCGTTGACGTAAACCTGCCCCCGGTCGATCCGTATCTGGTCGCCCGGCACCCCGATCACGCGCTTCACCAGGTCGATGTAGGGGGGCACCGGCTCGCGGAAGACGACGATATCCCCGTGTTGAGGGGCGCCGAAGACGTAGGCCCGCTCGGCAACTCCCAGATGGATCCCTATGCTCTGGGCGAGCCGAAGTGGGGCGCCCTCCAGCCGCAGGTAGGCCAGCTTGTTCACCAGCAGGAACTGGCCGGCCTCGAGCGTCGGTAGCATGCTGGGACCATCGATCTGGAAGTTCTGGACCACGGACCGGATAGACGAGAAGATGACGAGGGTGAGCAGCACCGTCTGGAGAATCTCGGCCGACCAGCGGGCGATCTGCCGGCGCCGCGGCGGGCTCCCCTCCCGGGCCGCGTCCACGGCTCTGGGGGTGGGGACCGTCTGCTCCATCTGCAGCCGCCGATGGGCAGCGGCATCCTCTCTCGATAGGTCCACGGGGAAACCTCGTCGCCGACCGTGCCGGATTGGATCGCCGCCGATTATAGTCTAGGGGTTCTTTTTCTTCCACACCGACGGGGCTTGCACGGACTCGTTCCATCGGCGGAAAACAGAAGGGGCGGATCTGCAGATCCGCCCCTTCTGAGTTTCGAGAGGTTACGGGTTCACCGTCTCCACGTACTTCATCTTGCCGTCTTTGATCTGGAGGACGACGCCGCTCTTGATGGGGTTGCCGTCCTTGTCGAAGCTGAGGGTGCCGGTGACGCCCTTGAAGTCCTTGATGGAGGCCATGGCGTCTCGGATCTTGGTGGAGTCGTCGCTTCCGGCCTTGATGATGGCCTCGACCAGCAGGTTGGCGCCGTCGTAGGCCAGCGTGCCGAGAGCATCCGGAGCGGTGCCGTACTTGGCCTGGTACTTCTTGATCCACTCCTGGACCTCGGGTCGCTTGTCCTCGGCGCTGTAGTGGTTGCTGAAGTAGCCGCCCTCCATTGCCTTGACGTCCAGTTCAGCGGAGTCCCAACCGTCGACGCCCAGGAGGGTCGCTTTGATGCCCTTCTCCTTGGCCTGGCGGCCGATGAGGCTGACCTTGTTGTAGTAGTCGGGGAGGAACAGCGCCTCGGGATTGTTGGAGGCGATCTTGGTCAGGATGGCCGAGAAGTCGACGTCATCCTTGCCGTAGGACTCCATGTTGGTGATCTTGCCCCCGGCCTGCTCGAAGGCGGCCTTGAAGGTCTCGGCCAGACCCTTGCTGTAGTCGTTGCTGATGTCGTACACGATCGCCGCGTTCTTGGCCTTCAGGGTATTGATGGCGAACTTCGCCATCACGTTGCCCTGGAAGGGGTCGATGAAGCAGGAGCGGAAGACGTACTCCTTCCGCTTGCCGCCGTCCACCGTGACCTTGGGAGCGGTGCCGGTGGGGGTGATCATGACGACCTTGTTGGCGTTGACGATCTCGGAGACGCCGATGGCGACTCGAGAGATGACGGGACCGAAGATCGCCTTCACCTTATCCTGATTGAGCAGCTTGGTGGCGGCGTTGACGCCCTCGGTGGCGTCGCCCTTGGAGTCGGTGACAACCGTGGTGATCTTCACATTCCCAGTCTGGTTGGCTTCCTCGATAGCGAGGTCGTAGGCGTTCTTGACCGACTCACCGTAGGTCTTCACATCGCCCGACAGGGGGCTGATGAGACCAACCTTCACCTCGACGGGCTTGGCCGACTGGGCGGCTGGGGCTGCTGCGGTCGGGGCCGCTGCGCTCGTCGCGGGAGCCTTGGTTGGCTCGCCGGCCTTCGTGGGGGTGGCGGTGGACGCACCGGACGAGCAGCCTGCCAGTGCCAGCAGGGCCGCCACGGCCAGGACGAGTACCGCCACACCAATGGACCAGGTGCGCTTCATGTGTGCTCCTTTCTCCTCGTGCGGCTGCATGCCTGACTGTCCCTTTCCCGCCACCATGCAACGGCGCATGGTGGTGCGAACCCATCACTGGGTGGGCATGGGAACGGCCGGGGGAGACCACTCGGGCAACCGCGGTGAACGTTTGGGAAGCGCCTCACCTCTGGGCAGGGCAGGCGCGAAACCGAGGAGGTCTCCCGTCATCGGGGCCGAAAAAAGGGCGGATGAAGTTTACGACTACACTCGTAGGTTGTCAAACCGAGGCTCGTAGGGGCGCGAGGTGTATTGGCCCTCGACCGAGCTCTCACTCCGCGGGCGTGCCACTGGAATGTTCACGGTGTTACCAGCAGGACCAAGTAGGTGTCTCTGGTTCATGTCAGCTTCTCTGGCGGGAAACGCGTACTCTATCTAGAGAGATACCTGCTCAGGAGATCTCGCCCAGGAGCGGGCTCGGATCCGCCCCAACCTCAGCGAGGCAGCCCCAGCGTTTCGCCTCTACTCCGGCGCCCGGAAGCGGTAGCCCACCCCTCGCTCCGTCAGGATGAAGCGGGGATGGTCTGGGTCTTCTTCCAGCTTGCGTCGCAACCGCCGCATGTACACCCGCAGGTAGTCGATCTCGTCTAGATACTCTCGTCCCCACACCTTAGCCAGAAGGGTCTCGTGAGGCAGGGTGCGGCCCGCGTTGCGCACAAGGTGGTACAGCAGCTTGTACTCGATGGTCGTGAGAGGGACGGTCTCGCCCTTTACCCGAACCTGGCGACTGGAAAAGTCGACCGACAGATCCCCGCAGACGAAGGAGGGCGCGCGGCTGGTGGGCTGGGGCATATCGAGCCGCCGCAGCAGCGCCTTCACGCGAGCCAGAAGCTCCAGGTGGTCGAAGGGCTTGGTGACGTAGTCGTCCGCGCCCAACTCCAGCCCCTTCACCTTGTCGAGGACGCTGTCTCTGGCCGTCAGCATGATGACCGGCACGTCGGAGAACTCGCGCAGCCGCTGCAAGGTCTCGTATCCGTCGATGCCAGGCATGGCGATATCCAGCAGCACCAAGTCCGGGTGCTCCTTCTCCACCAAGTCCAGGGCGGTCTCTCCATCGTAGGCGCCGATCAGCTCCGTCTCTCTCCACTGGAGGTTGAAGCTGACGGTGACAGCCTCCACCACCTCGGGTGCATCATCCACTACAAGCAGCTTCATCGGGCTCCTCCCTGGTGGGTCCGGATTTGGGCAGCGAGAAGAAGAAGGTGGCGCCAGCCCCTACGTCGCTCTCGACCCAGATGCGCCCGCCGTGGGCCTCCACGATCCCTTTCGCGATGGGAAGCCCCAGACCCGCCCCGATATTGTGGCTGGGGGAGCTTGTGCGGGCCATGTAGAACTGCTCGAAGAGGCGCGCCTGCACCTCCGGGGCGATGCCGGGACCACTGTCCGCCACGCTGACGACCACTGACTCCCCTGCGTCGACCACGGCCACGTGCACGGCGGTGCCCGGTGGAGCGAACTTGTTGGCGTTGGAGAGCAGGTTGAGCAGCACCTGCTCCAACCGGCGATGGTCCCCCATCACCTTCGGGGACGGGGAGGGCAGCGCTAGCTCCAGCCGCTGCCCTTTCTGGTCGAGCAGTGTCCTCATCAAGTTGGCGGCGTCCGTCACCAACTCCGTGACGTCCAGATACCTCAACTGAAGCTCAGCGTGCCCACTTCGCAGCCGCACCAGGTCCAGCATGTCGGTGACCAGCACGTGCATGCGATCGGCGCTCTGCTTGATGTTGCGCAGCAGCCGATCGCGCATGGCCTCGTCCGGCTGACTGTCCAACAAGAGGCCGATGCTGGTTCGGATCAGGGTGAGGGGAGTACGCAGTTCGTGCGACACCGTGGAGATCAGGTCGCTGCGCAGCATCTCGATCTCCTGCCGCTCCGCCGCCAGCGCCGCGCGTTCCGCCTCCAATTCGGCGGCCAACCGTTGGGGGTCCTCCATTACCTCTTACTCCTCGGGGTGAACGGGATGGGAGCAGCACACCCCATCCGGATTGAGTATAGCAGGGCTCTCAGCCCGCTCGGCGGGATTTCACGCTCTGTTAATGGAGGTTAAGCGTGAATCTAATCTCGCTCCGGTAAGATGCAGTCAGTACCATATTCCGCGTTCTCCAGCCGTCGCTGCAGATGCGACGGCGCGCGAGTGTGGCGAGAGGAGGTTCGCCGTGAGGGTCGCACAGCCGCTGCTGCTCACCGAGAAGGGGTGGCGTGAGCTGCAAGAGGAGTTGCTTTCGCTGCAGAGACAGCGTACTACCATGATGAGCGAGTACATGAACGCCGTCGAGGGTGGCGAGCAGGGCGATGCCCTTGCCAGCGGCCTGCGCGGCGACATCTCGTCGATAAACCGGCGCATCGCCCAGTTGGATGAGGTGCTATCGAGGGCCGTTCCGGTGGGTCCTGGCGACCGAGTTGACGGGGAGGTGGGGGTGGGATCCTCCGTGGTGGTTCGCTGGGAGGATGGCCAGGAGGAGAGCTACGTGATCGTCGGGCCGCCGGAGGTGGACCTATCGACGGGCCGCATCTCCTACGAGTCGCCGGTAGGGCGTGCCTTGATGGGTAGCCGGGCGGGCCGGTGGGTCGAGGTGGAAACACCCGGCGGCGTCGGGCGGCTGTTCGTGGTATCCGCGGAGTAGGTTGCTTCGAGCCATGGCACAGTCCGGATCGATGAAGATCGAGGGGGGAGGGCCACGGTCCCCCGATGCGGGCGCTCCGGAAGGGGTGGATTGGCCTCGATGTGCCAACTGTGGCACGGAGATCCCGTGGGAGCCCGTTCGCATCGCGGGCATCAGCTACTGCTGTGGCGGATGCGCGCTGGGTGGCCCCTGTTATTGCTCCTACGATCCTCCGGAAACCTCCAGGCCCAAGGTGTCCGGAAAAACCTTTCGTGCCGGACTCGATCGGACGCGCCTGGATCCGGATTCTGGACGTTCTTGGGGTTCTTAGAGCGACTGTCGATACCTCGTAGGGGGCACCCGAATCCGCTCAGCGCCTACACGTGGGTGCGCCCCTATCGCCTTGTCGAGCGCTGTTAGTGTGGGCCGGTGCTTCCGGCCGAACGAGGGGGCGGTGGTGAAGGAGTCGGCACTGTTAACACGCCTGCGGAGTGCGGACATGCGGTGGCTGAAGGGCTCCGTGTACGTGACCAACGAGGGCAAGCAGGAACTGATTGCCGAAGTGGGTTGTCTCGAACAGATACGGAAGGATATCGAGGCGGAGATCGAGTCGGCGGCCGACGATCGCAGAACTGCACTGCGAAGCGAACTGGCGGCCGTGGAAGAGCAGATCGCTCGCCTAAAGCAGGTGTTGATCTACGCCAAGCCGGCGAAGCCCGAGGGGGCGGCCGTCGCCATAGGCAGCGAGGTGAGGATCGTAGATCTCTGGGGGGAGCGAACGGTGACCATCGGCGGCCCCCTCGCTGCGAATCCCCGTTCGGATTGTGTCTCCTACGATTCTCCTCTAGGACAGGCGCTCCTCGGCCGAGTTCCGGGCGACGAAGTGGAGTTGCTCGGCGCGGTTGGGTGCGGAACCGTGAAGGTTGTGGAGGTCCGGCCCGGACGACCTGGTTGCTGAACGGCCGGACGGATTGGCACCGACTTCGGCAACCAGCCCGCAGAGCACGCGGAGTCAGCGTGACCCATCGCCTTCGGAGGCAGAACCTTGTTGAGACGAACGGTGATCCCCTGTTCTCGCGGACGACGATCGAGAGTGGTCGGTAGCAGTGAGGCCGACCGTCTCGCGACAAGTAGGCTGCACATTCTGGAACAGATGGCGCTGGCGCTGGAATCCACCGACTGCCTCCCTCTTCTCTTCGACATCCTGGAGGGGCCGGTGCGCGCGACCCTCGGGGCTACAGCCGTCCACTTCGTTCCTTCAGCGGAGCCATCGGCGGTTGGAGACGGTACGGAGGCGAGCCGGGACGGGAAGCCTGGCCAGAAGGGGTTCACGGCCGGTTCGCAGGGCGTGCCCGACTCGGATCCCCGCGACACCCTGGGAGCCCTGATCGTCGATCTTCCGGACGACAAGACCCTGTCGCCGGACGACACCACCTTTATCGAGTCCGTGGGTGCGCTGCTGGGCGTGGCCGTGGAGAGCGCCCGTTTGAGGGAACGGTTGGCCCGTAGGATGGCTCGCCGAAAGTGATAGGGGCCCAGCGCATCCCCGGGGAGCACGTCGTGGTCATCTCCCGATCGCTGCGCTATAATCGCCGGAGCCTTCGAGCCGGTAAGCCCGGACTCACCGATACGGGGCGAAGGAGGAAGAGCGCATCTTGGGAGATCTCTCCTTGGGGGCCGTGGCCGAGGCCGCGAGCCGTGTGCGCGAGAACGTAGGTCGGGTCGTAGTCGGCAAAGAAGAGGCCGTCACCCTGATGCTGGTGGCCCTGCTGTGTGAGGGCCACGTACTGCTAGAGGACGTGCCCGGTCTCGGGAAGACGACGCTGGCGAAGTCCCTCGCCCGCTCGCTCGGACTCACCTTCCAGCGGATACAGTTCACACCCGATCTGCTGCCCTCGGACGTGACGGGGGTCGCCTATTTCAACCAGAGGGATCAAGAGTTCCAGTTTCGACCCGGCCCGATCTTCGCCAACGTGCTCCTGGCCGACGAGATCAACAGGGCGACCCCTCGCACCCAATCGGCGCTGCTGGAGGCGATGGAGGAGCGGCAGGTCACCGTCGACGGTGAGACCTATCCCCTCCCCCGACCCTTCTTCGTCCTGGCCACCGAGAACCCGGTGGAACTCGAGGGCACGTTTCCGCTGCCGGAGGCCCAACTTGATCGATTCCTGATGAGGATCGGGTTGGGGTATCCGACCCGCGAGGAGGAGAAGCGGATCGCGCGCCGCTTCATGGCCGATAACCCGCTCGAGGGACTTCGGCCGGTGCTCTCCGCCGAAGAGCTACCCTCACTGGCGAGCGCCTGCCGCAGGGTCTACGTCGCCGAGGCGGTGGAGGACTACCTGGTGGACCTGGTTCGTGCCTCCAGGGAGGCTGCGGGGGTGAGCCTTGGCGCCAGCCCCAGAGCTACCATCGCCCTGCTCCGAGGCGCACAGGCGCTGGCAGCCCTGGAGGGTCGCGACTTCGTTCTGCCCGACGACGTGAAGCGGCTGGCCGGGCCGGTTCTCTCCCATCGCCTGATCCCTACCTCCCAGGGCTACCTCCACGGCCAGGCTGGATCGCAATTGGTGGGAGAGCTGTTGGAGCGGATCCCGGCACCCGTGGAAGACGTGGTTCAGGCGGAAAGGTGACCCAGTGTATAGCTCCGGGATGCTATCCCTTCTGCTGGCGCTGCTGGGGTTGAGCATCCTCACCCGGGAGACTTCCCTCTTCCTTTTGAGCCTTGTCCTCCTGGCCTCCGCCCTGATGTCCCGTCTGTGGGAGCGCTACTGCTTGGTGAGGGTGGAGTATGGGCGGCGCTTCAGCCGACTCAGGGTTCCCTTCGGCGAGGACGTGGAGATGGAAGTGGAGCTGGTCAACCGTAAGCTACTGCCGCTCTCGTGGCTGGAGGTGGAGGACGAAATCCCGCTGCAGCTATCCCCGACGATGGGGCGGGTACAGCCATCCCACAAGCCGGGTCGGGCGCTGCTGACCGGCCTGTACGCCCTCAGGCCCTACGAGCGAATCCGCCGCAGGTACTCCCTCTCCTGCCTGGCTCGGGGCGAGCACATCTTCGGCCCGGTCCGGTTGCGCTCGGGCGATCTCTTTGGGTTCGTCGACAGGGAGGAACGCCTCGAACGGGTGGAGAGCGTGGTGGTCTATCCGCGTGTGGTGCCCCTGACGGAGCTGGGCCTGCCAGCGTTCCACCCCCTGGGGGAGATGAGAACCCAGAGCTGGGTGTTCGAGGACGTGAGCCGTCTAGCCGGCGCCCGAGAGCACCGGCCCGGAGACGGGTTGCGGCGGATCCACTGGCCCGCCAGTGTGAGAACCCAGAGGCTCCACTCAAAGGTCTACGAGGCGACCACCAACCACAGGCTGGCGATCCTGCTCGATCTGGCAACGCCCGGCTCGGGCGGGTTCGGCCACGGCTACGACCCCGACGTGCAGGAGTTGGGGATCACCACGGCTGCCTCCATCGCCCGGTGGGGGCTCGACCGCGGCTACCAAGTTGGGCTGTACACCAACGGTATCCACTTGGGAGGGCGGGGCCCCGTGGCCGTCGAGGCCGGGCGCAACCCCAGCCAGCTCGAGCAGATCCTCCTGGCGTTGGGACGCCTCCAGCCCGTTCACGCGCTCGGCTTCGACCTGCTCTTGAGTCGGGAGGCGCGTCGCCTGCCGTATGGGGCGACCCTGGTCGCGGTGGCGGCAACACTCACACCCCCCGTTGCCGCTGCCCTGTTGGGACTCCGGCGGCGAGGGTTCCCGGTGGTGGCGATCCTGACGGGCCGCGATGGGGATGGGGTCGCACCGGAGGGGATATTGGTGCGTAGGGTTGGGCCACCGGAGTCGTGGAGGGAGGCGACAGTGCTTTCACCGGCTGCAGCCGATCCATGCAGGGTGAGGTAGCTGTAGTGAACGTTGGGATCACCGCGGTCCAGTACCTCTTGCTGCTGGCGGGTGAGATCTCCTGGGCGTATCCCTGGTCCCTGATGGTGGGATTGTGGCTGGCGCGGATCGGAGACCCCGCCTTGGACATCCACACCGTCGCGTGGGTCCTGACGCTGTCGGTTGCCGCCGCGCGGGTCGCGGCCAGTGTGCGGTGGCCGTCCATCCTCGTTCGAGTCTTCCTCGCCTCGTTGGCCGTGGCCTCGGTGGGTCTGGCGGCCCTACTCGAGCTGCCGGGTTTCTGGGCCGGAATGGGTGCCGCCGAGCTGTGGAACCATCTCTTCGGTGGCGATCTCGGGGGCAGGGCGGCGGTGGCCGCGGGCTTCGCGGGCTTCCTTTGGTGGAGGGGCATGGGGATGGGTCGCACACCCATGAGCGGCGAGGTTGTGGAGCAGGGGTTTCGGGGCGGCGTGGTCGCCATGACCTGTCTGCTGATCTTCGTCGGGCTGGCTGGTGGCCACTCCCCGCTTCCGGCTGACGTCCTGCTCTTGTGTGCACTGGTGATGGTCTCTGCCGGCCTGGTGGGGATGCCACTGGCCACGGTCGTCGACGTGGGAAGCCGCTCGCGCCGCCGGGGCGGGTCCGGGCTATCACCGGCCGGCCCCTGGCTGGCGATGCTGCTCACGGTGGTGGGTGTCCTGCTGGTCGCGTCCCTGCTGCTAGCGCAGCTTCTCAGCTTCGATCGGGTGGCGGCGGCGTGGGCTGCGGTAAGCGGCCCGCTGGGGGATTTCTCGTGGACCTTGGTGTACATCCTGGCGCTGCCCATCGGCCTTCTCGTGGAGCTACTCCTCTTCCTGGTTCGGCTGCTGCAGCATCCAGGCGTGGCGAGGCCACGGCGGCAGGCAGATGGCCTGCAATGGCTCGACCAGTTGAGGCAGCGCGAAGCCGCGGAGATACCACCGGAGGTGGTTCTAGCTCTCAAGGTGGCCCTCGTCGTGGCGCTAGCCTTCCTGCTGGTGTGGCTGGTCCTGCGAGCCCTCTCCCGGCTGAGGAACGGGTGGGGGAGGGAGGAGGTGGAGGAGAGCCACGACTTCGTGTGGAGTTGGCCTGGGCTCGGGGGGCTTTGGGGGTGGCTGCTCGCCAGGTGGCGGCCGATCCAGGCCCGGGCGGTGGCCCGCCTGGTGGGGACGCGCGCCAGACGGGTGGGCGCCCGGAGCGTCATGGAATTGTACCGGGAGTTCCTGGCCCTGGGGGCGAGCCTAGGCCGGGGTCGCAGGGTGCCAGAGACGCCGTTGGAGTATCAGCGGAGGTTGCTGGGCGAGGCTTCGTTGCCGGGTGGCGAGGAGGTTCGTCTGCTCACCGATTCCTTCAACCTGGCGCGCTACGGTCGCCCCGCTGCCCGGCAGCCCGACCTCCCAGCCCTGCTCGCGGCGCTCGCCCGACTGGGGGAGCTGTGGCGGGGGCGCCCGTGAGGCCGCTGCCCTTAACGCGAATCGTGCTGTACGGTGTGGCCAACATGGGGTCCAACCTCGTGTACGCCTTCGCCAATTTCGCGTTCCCCCTCTTCCTGTCGGCCTACCAGATCCCCAATCTGGCGATCGGCTTCCTGGCACAAGAGCGCTCCTTCGTCGGAGGCTTCGTTCAGCCTATCGTCGGGGCGATCTCGGACCGCATGCCGCCAAATCCCCTGGGCCGGCGGCGTCCATTCTTTCTGGTGGGCATTCCTCTGACCGCCCTGTCTCTGGTCTTCCTCTCCACCTATCCCCCTCTGGGAGCGGTGGTCGTGGTGATGACCCTCTTCTCCTTCTTCCTGGCCGTGGCCCACGACCCGTACATGGCTCTCCTGCCCGACATCACGCCTTCCGAGCAAAGGGGGAGGGTCGGCGGCGTGCTTGCGCTGTTCAACATGCTGGGTGGCATCACCGTCATCGTCCTGTCCTTCCTCCTGTGGGAGTCCAATCAGTCGGCGGTGTTCTATCTGGTGGCCCTGGGGCTGGTGGGCACTTACGCCGTGACCTTCTTCGGTGTCGAGGAGCCCCCCATTCCCCCGACGGTGGCATGGCGGGCGCGCCGGTGGTCGCTGACGGTGTACCTGCGGGACTTGCTGGCGCGACGCGAACTGACCAGGTACCTGGTCGCCATCTTCTTCTTCTGGCTGGGCAATGGCGGTATCACGCCCTTCGTGACACGCTTTGGGGTAGAGGTGCTGGGGGTGGAGGAGAACGTCTCTTTCCTGCTGGTGCTGCCTGCGATCCTGGGCGCTGCCCTCTTCGCGGTGCCCGCTGGACTGGCCACGGAGCGCTTCGGCAAGAAGCCCGTTCTGGGGCTGGGACTGTTCCTCTTTGGTGGAGTCGCGCTGGTGGGCGGGCAACTGGTGCAGAGTCTTCCGCACGCACTGCTGTTGATGTCCATCATCGGGCTAGCCAACGCCATCACCGCCGCCCTTATCCTTCCCCTTCTGGCGGACTTGATCCCGCGGCAGCGGGCCGGGGAGTTCACTGGGATTGGCTCCCTGCTGTGGTCGTTGGCTCAGCCGATAGGTGCGGTCGGGGCCGGGGCGATGGCCGACGCGACAGGGTCGTTGCGGGGCGCGTTCGCGGCCGGAGGGGCGGCGATGCTGATTGCCTCCGTGCTCCTGCGGGGGGTGCACCCGGAGCGGGCTGTGGAGGAGACACCGAACCGCTAAGCAGGTATCTCTGGTTCGTGTCAGCTTGTCCGGCGGGAGGCGTGTACTCTATCTGTAGATCCTGCCTAGCCGTTACCCAGAAGGGCCTCCTACCCCCTCCTCAGTGGCCTCGTAGTATGCACCCCAGAGATCCCGCGGAAGCAGGCGGCCGATCGACACCATCACCTTGGTCCTGGCCCACGTGTCCAGATTCTCCGCCGGTGCCCCCTCCAGAGAGAAGGGCTCGCCGAATCTCACCACCAGGGTTCGCTCATCCAGGTAGGCCCCGGCGGGCAGCAACGGGATACCCGCTGTGCTGACTCGGTGGAGGAATGCGCCGGAGCCGGGCTTCGCCTCCACCAGCGCGGTGCTGGCCCTGCCCTCTGGAAAGAGTCCGACAGCCGCACGGGGCGCTCCAGGGGGCTGGCGATAGCCCAGATACTCCAGCACCCGCCGGAGGGCGGTGGCCCTGCCGAGCAAGTCGGAGGGGCGCGGAGGCGTAGGGATGAGTCCCCAGACGGCGCAGGCGCGAGGAAAGAGAAGCGCGGAGAGGGGGTTGGGCACCCAAATGTCTCCCAACTCGAACCAACGCCACTGGGAGAGGACGAGCCAGTGGAGGTCGCGGCTGCCCGGCTCCCGCACGGAGGCCACTGCGGCGCTGATGGCGGCGGCCACCCAGCCGACCCAGAGGTCCGGCGCCTGAAAGTGGTTGGCCACCAGTAGGAACGGCTCCCTAGGGGGTACCGCTCGCAACCCCTCGAATCTGGGTGGTGGGATCATCCGGGCGACGAGGCGCAGCGAGTCCTCGGCAATGGAGCGTCGCCTTCCCGTCAAGAGGGACCAGGTCACCTCTCCGAGGAGGCCGGGCCCGAGGTCACGGAGGGCGCGCAGGATCGCCGCGTCGCCGCTGCTGTCCAGGGATGTGGTTGCAGACCCGATGGTCGGCTCCCTCCACCGAGTGTGGCGGGGTGTCTACCTCTGGGGCCTGACCCAGGGCCTGGATCCGGCCACGAATCGCGCTGCCCAGTAGCCCTCGTTCAGGGAGCTGATCTGCACCCCGAAGCCCTCAGAGGTAGCGTGGATGAACTTGCCTTCGCCCAGGTAGATGCCCCCGTGGGACAACCCCCACATGTAGGTGTTCTCGAAGAATACCAGATCTCCCGGCTGCAGGTCATCCAACGCAACCCTTGGGCCGGCGTTGAGTTGCCCCCAGAGATCGTGTGGGGGGATGGGGATGCCGGCTTCCTCGTAGACGTACCCGTCGAAGCCGCTGCAGTCGAATCCTGTGCTGGGCGAGTCTCCCGCCCATGCGTAGGGGAAGCCCAGATACCTGCGCGCGACGGCCGCCACCCGGTCGCCAAGGCTCTGGGCTGCACCAGATCTGGCGGAAGCTCCCGCGCGAGCGCCACCGCGGGCCGAGGGCGTGATCCGTTCCCCGGTCTCGGTCGTAGCCTCGTCCGCGGGGTCTGCGCCGGATTCGACGTCCGGAGATCCCTCTTCCCTCTGCGGCACGTCCGGCAGCCACCCCTCCGCGGGGGACTGCTCGGAAACCACGGCTGCGCGGCCGGTGCCATCGTCTACCTCCTGGAATTGGAGGCCGGGCTGTGTCAACGGGGCCGGGTCCGACATGGCCCGTCCCGCGAGGAACGGAGTCACAGCCAGGAAGGCCGCCGCCAGGAGGGCTGCTACGGCGAAGCGGGACCTCATCTCTTTCTGGTGCACGGCTCTGGGTCTCGTGGTTCGGCGCTCTGCTTCTTTCAGGGTAGCGACGACTGGGCTGACCGGGCGCGGGGCTAGTGAGGTACTCCGATAGAGTTCTGTAAGCCGTACAGAGTGCTTGTTGATCCTAGTATAGCACGGATTGTCAAGGTTCACTCTCGTGTGCGGTCGTGTCTCGCTGCATGTGCTCCCCTACCAGGCCGCCAGGCGCATTCGTAGAGGCTGATCTACATATCTGCCCGGGGCGCACACGCCGATCTTCCCCCGCCGAACTGCGGTGATGCCAGCGCGCACCACGCGTTTCGACCTGTGCGGGTGTGGCTGGAGCTTTCCCTACAGCAGATCCTCGGCGTCCGTGCCCAGGTAGGAGCGCTTGATCAGATCGGTGTTCGCCAGTTCGGTGGCGGACCCCGTCTGGGTCACCCGTCCAAGCTCCAGGACGTAGCCGCGGTCGGCGACGGCTAAGGCCATGCTGGCATTCTGCTCCACCAGCAGGATGGTGGTGCCCCGAGCTCGGATCTCCTCGATCACGTAGAAGACCTGATCCACCAGGTTGGGGGCCAATCCCAGGGAGGGCTCGTCCAGCATCAGCAGTCGTGGCTTCGCCACCAGTCCGCGGCCGATGACCAGCATCTGCTGCTCGCCGCCGGAAAGCGACCACGCGTACTGCTTGTATCGCTCCCTCAGGCGTGGGAACATCTCCAGTACGGCCTCCACATCCTCCCGGATCTCTCGAGATGGCCTGCCCAGGGCAAGGCCGCCGAACTCCAGGTTCTCGCCGACGGTGAAGCCCGGAAACACCCTTCTCCCTTCCGGCACGTGCGCGATGCCCGTGGCGGCCACTCGGTCGGGTGACAGACCGGCAATGTTCCGGCCGTCCAGAAGGATCTGCCCAGAGGTGGGCTTGAGGACCCCGGAGATGGTTCTGAGGGTGGTGCTCTTGCCGGCGCCGTTGGCGCCGATCAGGGCGATTGTCTCCCCCTGCCTGACCTCCAGCGAGACCCCGTGGAGGGCCTCGACTCGGCCGTAGCTGACGCAAACCCTATCGAGTACGAGCACGGACCCTGCTCCTTCCCAAGTATGCATCGATCACCGCGGGGTTGTCGCGCACTTCCCGTGGAGTGCCCTCGGCGATGACCTGGCCGAAGTTCAGGACGGTGACCTGGTGGCAGAGGCCGCTGATGATGCGCATATCGTGATCGATGACGATGATGGTGATCCCCATCTCCCGGTTGATGGTTCGCACCAACCGAAGCAGCCTCTGCTTCTCGGCCAGGCTCATGCCCGCGGCCGGCTCGTCCAGGAGTAGCAGTAGTGGCTCGGCGGCCAGGGCGCGGGCCACCTCCACGAGCCGCTGTTGGCCGTAGGGCAGGTCGCCGGGTAGGTCGTCCGCCCTGTCGGCCAGCCCCACGAACTCGAGTGCGTCCATCGCCTGCTTCTCGATCCTCCGTTCCTCCGCGACCGTGCTGCGGGTATGGAGGAAGGTCCCTGCCAGTCCCGCTCGGGTCCGGCAGTACTGGGCTACCTTGACGTTGTCGAGCACAGTCAGGCGAGGGAAGAGGCGGATGTTCTGGAAGGTGCGAGAGATGCCTTGCCTCACCAGAATCGCGGGGCTGCTGCCGCCCACCGACCTGCCATTCATCAGGATCTGTCCGTTGGTGGGCGGGTAGATCCCGCTTATCAGGTTGAGCAAGGTAGTCTTGCCGGAGCCATTGGGGCCGATGATGCCCCGGATCTCCCCCTTCTCCACGGAGAGATCCACCCCGTTCACGGCGACCAGCCCGCCGAAGGCGATAGTGAGGCTCCTGGTGGCGAGCAGCGTGCCCTGAGTGCTGCGTCCTCGGTCTCTGGTGACAAGTGGGAAGTGATGAGTGATGGGACCCTCACCTCGCGGCCCCGTGGATATGCCCTGGGGCACGTCCGCGCTCTGGCCGGACCATGCCTCTCCCAGAGGGGATCCACTAGCCGCCCTCACCGCGTGCCTGCGTCCCTGCGTCTCCACGTGCGCGCGTCCCCGCGTCCCGCTGCCTCCGCGTATCCTCGGCGCCATTCGGGCAAACAGCCTCTCCGCCAGCCCGACGACGCCCTTAGGGGCAAACACCAGGATCAGCACTATGCTGAGGCCGTAGATCGCCATGTACCATGCCTCCAGGAACCGGAGCCACTCGGGCAGGTAGGTGAGCAGCACGGTTCCCACCAGGGGGCCTAGTGCAGTCCCGGCCCCGCCGATCAGCAGCATGGCGACGAAGCGGATGGTGCTGAAGAGGTCGAAGGTCTCGGGGCTGATATAGGCGGAGAAGTGGGCCCAGAGGCTGCCGCCGATGCCGGCGAAGAAGGCGCTGAGTACGAAGGCGAGCACCCGGCAGTGGGTGACATCGACACCGGTGGCACTTGCAGCCAGGTCGTCGTCGCGAGTTGCCTCCAGGGCTCGCCCCAGACGGGAGCGGCGGAACCGAACCATGAAGAGGGTCGTGGCCAGCACCACGGCCAGGTTAAGGTAGTAGGACTGCTGCGGGGTCTCGAACACCAGGGGCCCAAGGGCGGCCGGTGGGATTTCCCGGATGCCATTGGCACCGTGGGTGAGCCTGTCTGCGTTCATCAGGACGAGCCGCACGGCCTCGGCGAAGGCCAGTGTGGCCATGGTGAGGTAGTGGCTGCGCAGCTTGAGGGTGGGGAGGCCGAGCAACACCCCAAAGAGGGAGGCAACCACGGCCGCTCCCAGGAACCCCACCAGGAAGCCCATGCGGGCGTCGGTCGTCAGAAGCGCCGAGGTGTAGGCACCGATTCCCCAGAAAGCCGCCTGGGCCAGGGAGAAGACCCCTCCGAAGCCGTAGACGAAGTTGAGTCCGAGGACGACGACGCTGTACACCAGCGCCATGTTCAGCAGCACTATGCCGTAGGCGGACGGGAAGAACCATGGAGCCGCCAGCGAGGCTGCGACTGCGAGGATGTAGAGCAGCCGCGCGCGGAGACGGGGGGAAGGGGGGACGTGGAGAGGCGGGGGCGTGGGGATAGGCACGGGAAGACGGGGAGACGCGGGGACACGGGGAGCCGAAGACGCGGGAATGGCTGCCGCCCTTGGCTCCCGATTCTCAGCGTGCTGATCGCCGACGGCTGACGGCGGTTGGCTGAAGGCTGAATGCTGATCGCTCACGTCACACCTTCTGGGCCACTCTCTCGCCGAAGATGCCCCTTGGCATGACGACGAGGAACAGGATCAGGACGAGAAAGGCGAAGACGTCCTTGTAGAGGGAGGAGACGTAGGCGGCTGCCAGCACCTCCACCAGGCCGATCACCAGTCCTCCTATCATCGCGCCTGGAATGCTGCCCCAGCCCCCGATGATGCTGGCGACGAATGCCTTTATCCCGACCCGAACGCCCATCTCCACAGAGATGTAGAAGGTGGGTGCCAGCAGTATCCCGGCGAGTCCTCCCAGGGCGGATGCGAAGGCGAACGTCAACGCCGTCGTGAAGCCGGTGTTCACCCCCAGCAGACGGGCGGTGGCTTTGTCCTGGGCGGTCGCCCGCATCAGCTTCCCTAGGCGGGTACGATGGAAGAACCAGTGCTGCAGTAGCACGAGGGCCGCGGTGAGCACCAGGATCAGCAGATGCTGCGGCACCAGCCGAAGGGTGCCGAGGTCGATCATCTGGCGTCCGAAGGGCATTCCGAAGTACTCGGGGACGCTGCCCCAGGTGCGCAGGGCCAGGTTCTGCAGGAAGACCGAGATCCCCAGGGTGCTGATGATGATAGTGGCCGCGTCGGTGTTCTGGAGGGGACGGTACGCCACCCTCTCCATCACCAGCCCAAAAAGGGCCATGGCGGCGACCACGAGCAGCACTGCAGGGAGGAAGGGAACCCCCCACAGCTCCGCGAAGGTGAAGACTAGGAACGCGCCCAGCATGACGAACTCGCCCTGGGCGAAGTTGATGATGTCGGCGGCGTTCACGAGCAGAACGAAGCCCAGGGCAACGAGTCCGTAGATGCTGCCCATGGCGAGGCCGCTGACGAGGATCTGTAACAGCATTTCCAAGGTCGTGCTCCAAGAACCGGTGCTAGGTGCTGAGTGCCGGGGGATTCGACTCAGCACTCAGCACCCACTCGAGCAGGCTTCTCCAGACTGGGCACACGTTTCACACCAGACAAGCTGATATGAACTGGAGATACCTGTTTAGGGTAATCGCCCACGACGTGGCGCCACGCTGCCTCTACTGGACCTTGACCGTCTTGACCAGGACGGGCTTCTCGGCCTCGATTCGGACGATGTAAGCCTGGCGGAGTCCGTCGCCCTTCTCGTCGAAAGAGTACTCGCCGGTGATCCCCTTGTAGCCCTTGACGGCTCGGAGCCCATCGCGGATCGCGGTGGGTTCGGTGCCGACCTTCTCGATGGTCGACGCCAGGATGTTCATGCCGTCGTAGTACACCGAATGGATGAAGTTGGCCGGCAGCTTGGCCCGTGCCTCGATCTTCTTCACCCACTCCTGTGTCGCCGCGTCTGTGCCCACAGTCCAGTCCGCTATGACGGTGTGGCCGTTGGCGGCCTCTTTGGCCAGCTTCAGGGCGTCGGGCATGCTGTAGGCGGGAGAACCCAGCAGCTTCATCTTCACTCCCAACTGCAGCAGGTTGGTCATGACCATGGCGGCGTCGGGCGGATAGGCCCAGCCGATGACCAGCTCTGCGCCCGCCTTCTGGAGGTTCAGCAACTGGGCTGTGACATCCTTATCGTCGGGGTTGTAGGACTCCATGGCTACCGGCGGGGTTCCCGCGGAGTCCAGAGCCTCCTTGAGCACTTTGGATGCGGCGGCTCCCATCTCGCCTGTGACGTAGAGGATTCCGATCTTCTTTGCGCCCATCTCCTTGAGGGCGTACTCGGCGGCCAGCTTGCCCATGATCTCGTCGTTGGTGCGAACGCGGAAGATCCAGGGGTTGCCCGCGGCGGTCACGCTCATGCCGCTGGCGCCGGTGATGGCTGGGATGCCCGCCTTGCGGATGGCGGGCTCGATGGCCATGTCGAAGTTGGCGAAGTTGGGTATGAAGACCGCCACCGGTTTTTGGTCCAGGACTTTGTTGAAGGCGTTGACCGCACCCGCTGGGGTGGAGGCATCGTCCTCGATTGCGAGCTTGATCTGCCGGCCCTTGATTCCGCCCTTCTCGTTCCACTCGTCCACGGCCAGCTTGATACCGTTGGTCTGGTTGTCTCCGGTGCCGGTCTGAGGACCGGTTACCTCGGTGACCAACCCGATCACGAGCGGCTCGGCCGAGCCGCTTCCCGCGCTCTTGGCCCCGGCCGCCGTGGGCGCGGCAGCCGGAGCGGACGAGCAGCCCAGCATGGCGAAGGTCAGTACACTCGCGAGGATCAGCATCGCCAGGGTCTTGGTTGCCTTGTTCATTCTTTCCCCCTCTTTCGCGTGTCGGTGTCTCCGGAGGAGATCCACTCCTCGAGTGGAGATCTCCCGAAAACAGAGCGCCCCTCCGTCCGACAAGGGACGGAGGGGCGCTCCGCGGTACCACCCTCATTTGGCCTGCCTCAGGCAGGCCACACTCACTAGACGCGGGACCCGTGATGGATCCGACGCCCGCTCCCGATAACGGGGGAGTAACCGTCAACTACTACTCCGAGGGGAACCCCCAACAGCCCATGACGCCTTTGGAGTGGCCCACCCGTTTCGCGTTGCGTCTCCCAGGTCCATTCGTTCTCTGCGCTACCGTTGGCTCACACCGTACCCAACTCGCTGTGGCCCGCTGGAGACTTACTAGTCCTGTTCACCGACTTCTGGAGTGCTGTTGTGCCGTGCAGTATGGCACGTGGTTAAGCATCCTGTCAACACGAGCGAGTCGCTTGCTGGGGAACGTTGCCGTCATCCGGCGGAGATGCCCGGCAACAGGAAGGCGGCGTCGCCCAGGTAGGCCACAGCCATGTACTTGAGGGAGTTGCCGAGGGCGCAGGCCAGCCAGAAGCGGCGGGGTGGGTATTTCAGAGAACCGGCCAGGAGCCCAACGATGTCGAAAGTGGGGTTGGGGATTATCGCCAAGAGCAGAATGGCGAGGAACCCGTGGCGGATAAGCCACTCCCCCAGCGTGTTCCACCACCGTGGGGGCTGGCGGCCCCTCAGCGCGGCGGCCCCCGCTCTGGCCGCCGAGTACCCGATCAACTCTCCGGTGGCGTTGCCCAGACCCGCGGATACCCCCACCAGCGCCGGGTTCCACACGATGCCCGCCGCCAGAACCGCTGCCAGGCCAGGGGCGGGGAAGAGGATGCTACTGCCGGACAGGAACATGACCAGAAAAACGCCTGGATAGCCCAGGGTCGCGAGCTGTCCTACTTCCATCCCGCTCCGCCACGCGTGGAGGCCAGCCGCCGCCAGCAGCAGCAAGGCGGCGGCGCACACGGCCATCCATGGACCTACCCTGGTGCCTGGGGTGTCCTCGATCGCGTCTGTTCGGCTCTCGCCGGGTCTCAGTTGCTGTCGATTCACGTTAGCGGGAGCACCTCGCCGAACGCCTGGAGGAGTGGGATCGAAAGCACATCGCCGCCTAGGTCTCCAAGTCCATCTGTCTCGCCCAACGATGGTCCCCGCGGGGAGACCCGCGGGGACCGGGCCTTTCTGGTATCCGGCCTCGCCTATGGGTTTTCGGGTGCGGCCGGAGCGTCGCCTCGCAGCTCACTCCGAGCCTAGCCCTGGTAGAAGGAGATCGGGCGCAGGGCCATCTGTCGCAGCCGTGCAACCCGCTCCTCCATCGCTGGGTGAGTGCTGAAGAGGGATGTGAGGCCGCCACCAGCGAAGGGCTGTACCGTGAACTGGTGCGCCGTCGCTGGATTCACCTGCATCGGCACCACCTGGTTGGCCGCGTGCAGCTTCTCCAGCGCCCTTGCCAAGGGTAGCGGGTCTCCCAAAATGCGCGCGCCCGTGGCATCGGCGCTGAACTCGCGCGACCTTGAGATGGCGAGTTGGATCAGGGTCGCCGCGATAGGGGCCAGGAAGACCATGAGCAGGCTGCCTGCCAGACCGGCCATTCCTCCCTCTTCGTCCTCCTCACCCCGGCCGAGGCCGCCGAACATGATTGCCCACTGCGCCATGTTGGCGATCATGGTAATGGCGCCCGCGATGGTAGCCACGATCGCGGAGATCAGGGTGTCGCGATTCCGCACGTGGGCCAGCTCGTGGGCCAGCACGCCGGCCAACTCGTCCCGATCGAGCACCCGCATGATGCCCGACGTCACCGCGACCGCGGCATGGGCCGGATCGCGGCCCGTGGCGAAGGCGTTGGGCGCAACTGCCTCCACGACGTAGACCCTCGGCTTAGGTATCTTGGCCTGCAGGGCCAACTGCTCCACAGTGCGGTGCAACTCCGGGGCCTCCTCGTGGGTGACCTCCCTGGCACCCGACATCGCGAGAGCCATCCTGTCTGAGAACCAGTAGGCCCCGAAGTTCATCATCAGGGCGAGCCCGAAGGCGAACACCATGCCCCCGGTTCCGCCCACCAGCCGGCCCATCAGCACCAACAGGACCGTCAAGGATGTGAGCAGTAGCGCCGTCTTCAGCGTGTTGCTCATCTCCGTTCACCTCCCGAACTGCTCCTACGCTCCCAGGTTCATCCTGGCTGGCGGCGACCCCGGGGCGTCTCCGCAGCGGAGGGGACGAGCCTCTCGGCTGATCCCCTCTGCCACCTGGAACGATTATGGAGGGCGCGGATGAAGCCAGGATGAAGCTGGCTTAACAGTGGGATGAAACCTTGCTTCGGGCTCTCAGGGGGCGGGGCTCAGGGCTCGGGGGCAGATGGTTCACCGTGTGGCTTCGCTTCGCTGTAAACGGGCAACGCCACTGCGAAGACGGTGCCCTCCGAGGAGGAGCTGCGCACCCGAACCTGCCCCCCATGCGCCTCGGCCACCTGCTTGACGATGGCGAGCCCGAGCCCGGCGCCACCGTGCTCCCTGGAGCGCGCCTTGTCCACACGGAAGAAGCGCTCGAAGACACGTGGAAGCAGCTCCGCCGGTATCCCGGTGCCCGTATCGGCCACCGTGAGCTCGGCGATGTCGCCATGGTTGCGGAGGGCGAGGTTCACCTGGCCGCCGGGTGGGGTGTAGCGCAGGGCGTTCTCCACCAGGTTCCACAGCATCTGATCCAGCCTGTGCTGGTCCCCCAGCACAGTCGACGGGTCGTTGTGGGTGACGACGATCCGATGCACTCCGGCGTCCACCGCTCTCGCTCGCTCCCAGGCTTCGAGCACCACCTGATGCAGCGCCACCGGCTGGTGCTCCACCTCCTCCTGAGCATCCACCTGTGCGAGGAACAGGAGATCGGAGACCATGCGAGACATGCGGTCCAACTCCTCGCAGGCGTCCTGCACGCACTCCCGCCGTTCCTTCCCCGGCAACTCCATTTTCAGCAGGTCGAGGTTGCCGCGGATCACCATCAGGGGGCCTCGCAGCTCGTGGGATGCATCGGCGAGGAACTCCTTCTGGCGGCGAAAGGTGTCCTCCAATCGGTCGAGCATGTCGTTGAAGGTGGCCACCAGTTGCCCCAACTCGTCTCGAGCCGGTGGTGTGGTGATGCGCTGCTCGAACCGGCCGGTGGCGGCGATGCGCCTGGCCACACGGATCACGTCGGTGATGGGACCCATGGCGCGCGTGGTGAACCACCATCCACCCAGCATGGAGAGCAGCGCGGCTCCCGCTGCGGCCCCCACCAGGAGTTGCTGCAGCCGCCGCAGCGTGGCATCCAAGGGGTGCATGGACTCTCCCACCAGCACGACCGCCAGCAGCCGTCCGTTCCTCTCGACGGGGCGAGCGAACACTCGAATCCTCTCCCTGCCAACAGGCACGTTGGCGTAGCCCTCCTGTCCGGCCAGGGCGTCCGAGACCAACCGGGGCGTCACGGGGAGTTCCCCTCGGGGCAGGTTGAGGGAGGAGGCTATCGGGGTTCCGGAGGGATCCAGTACCTGCACGTAGATGCCCGGCTCGGAGAACTCCTCCGTGGGACCCAGGTTGGCGAGGGTGCTCCTCAACACCGCCGGGTCGAGAGGGCTCGACCTGTCCTGGACGATCTCCCTCTCCGCGTGGTACGCCCGCAGGCGCAGCACCTCGTCGGCTTCCATCTGGAGGTTGTTGGCCAGGGCGGTCAGCAGGTAGAAGCCCACGCCGGCCAAGATCGCCACCAGGAAGAAGGCGTACCCCACTGCCAGCCGCAGCCGGATGGGCAGGTGTCGGGGGTTAGGAAGGGTCAAGAGCTAAGCCTCCCTGAGGGTGTAGCCGACGCCCCGCACGGTGTGGATGAGTCTGCGTTCTCCCGCAGCCTCCAGCTTGTCGCGCAGCCTCATGATGTGAACGTCGATCAGGTTGGAGTCACCCAGGAAGTCGGAGCCCCAGACCCGCTCGAAGATCAGTTCGCGGGAGAGCACCTGGCGTGCGTGACGCATGAGGAACTCCAGCAACTCGTACTCCCGGGTGGTCAACTCGATCGGTCGGCCGCCGCGCTGCACCTCTCGCGTTGCCGGGTTCAGGGTGAGGTCAGCGTAGCGGAGGACGTCGTCCTCGGGCGGGCGCGCCCGGCGGAGCAGGGCGCGGATGCGGGCGAGCAGCTCGTCGAAGGCGAAGGGTTTCACCAGGTAGTCGTCGGCGCCAGCATCCAGGCCAGCCACTCGGTCCGGCACGCGGTCCTTGGCCGTGAGCATCAGGATGGGCATGTCCGGATCGCCGGCCCGAAGTCGCCGGCACACCTCGAGGCCATCCAGCCCGGGCAGCATGACGTCCAGGACCACCAGGTCCGGCGGCTGGTCCCGCGCGATGGATAGGGCCTCCTCTCCATCCGGCGCGAGGGCGACGTCGTATCCTGCGAAGGACAGTCCTCGGCGCATGAGGCTGAGGATCTTGGGGTCGTCGTCTACGACGAGTATGCGGTGCTGTGCCCTCATCTAGCTCTCCTCCGTCAACGGTTACTATAGCGCATACCCCCACCACCGCCAACGCACCACCCTCTCGCCGCGCCAGTCGGGGAAGCGCGTGGCCCGGTATGGACGAGCCTTGGTGAGGGCGAGCGAGCATGCGAGGCCGCGCGCGTCGACATTGGGCGAGGCGAAGCCATCGACCGCCTGGGTTGGGACGGTCCAGGCTCCGCAAAGGTGGAAGTGTTCGCCGCGACTCTCCAGGGATGTGTGCGGTCGGTCTCGCCACGCGCGTCCTTTATCTGACCGGAGGGCTTGGGGCCCGATAGAGGAAGCAAGTAGTGGCATCGTTATTGCTCAGTTGCGGATGGAGCGTTCCCCTGACGAGGCCCTGCACCGCGGGGACCGCAGCGCGGCCCCTCTGTGAGGAGTCGCTCCCTGCCGTGACGCAGGGCGAGGGTCGAGACAGACAGAGACGTATGAACGAGGACCGTCAGGCAATCTGGGGGCAGTTCTCCGCCCCGAATCTGGCCTATCTGGCCGAGCTGTACGAGCGGTATCGGAGCGATCCCGCTTCCGGCGGCCCCGAGATTCGAGGCTTCTTCGATCGCTGGGGTGAGCCTCCCACAACCTACCCCGCAGCCCCGACCCCTCAACCGGAGGCCGCTCTTCCCCCAGCGGCGGACCTGGTGTGTGGAGCGAAGGCCCTGGCCACGGCGATAAGGATGTACGGCCACCACGCCGCACGGTTGGATCCCCTCGGCAGCGAGCCCCCGGGCGACAGGGCGCTGCTTCCGGAGAGCCACGGCCTTCGGGAGGAGGATCTGTCCGCGCTTCCGGCATCGGTGATCGAGGGACCGGTCGCAGTGGGGGCGGCCAGCGCGCTGGAGGCCAACCAGAGGCTTCGCGGGATCTACCAGGGTGCCATGGGGCTGGAGTTCGAGCACATCTCCAACGCCGAGGAACGGGAGTGGTGGATGGAGGCGGTGGAGTCCGGCCGCTACCGGCCGCCACAGGATCCTATCGACGGGCGGAGTCTGCTGGAGCGTCTGAGCCAGGTAGAGGGGTTCGAGCTTTTTCTCCAGAGTGCCTATCCCACCCAGACCCGCTTCTCGCTGGAGGGTCTGGACATGTTGGTGCCCATGCTGGATGAGCTGGTCAGCGATGCCGCGGCCGCGGGGACGAAGTCGATGATGCTCGGCATGGCCCATCGGGGGAGGCTGAACGTGCTGGCGCACGTCCTCGGCAGACCCTACGAGCAGATCCTGGCCGAGTTTCAGGGGGCCTACCAGCGACCCAACATCTCGGACACCGATAGCAGCGACGTGGGCTGGACGGGGGACGTCAAGTACCATCTGGGCGGCGGAAGGGCAGTGCCGGGCGGGCGGGAAGGGGAGATGGTGGTCTCCATGGTTCCGAACCCCAGCCACCTGGAGTTCGTCGACCCCGTCGTGGAGGGGATGACGAGGGCGGCCAGCGAGTATCGGAACGAGCGGGGGCCCGCCAGGTTGGACGAGGAGATCTCCCTGGCCGTGCTCCTCCACGGAGACGCGGCCTTCGTGGGAGAGGGGGTGGTAGCCGAAACCTTGAACCTGTCCCGCTTGCCTGGATACCGGTCGGGCGGCACTCTCCACATCATCGAGAACAACCAGGTGGGGTTCACCACCCTGCCCGGGCTAGGCCGATCGACCCTGTTTGCCAGCGATCTCGCCAAGGGGTTCGAGATACCCATCGTCCACGTCAATGCCGACGACCCCGAGGCGTGCATCGTGGCCCTCCGGCTTGCCCACGCCTACCTCGTGCGGTTTCGCAAAGATGCGGTTGTGGACCTCATCGGCTATCGCCGGCGCGGTCACAACGAGGGGGACGATCCCACCTTCACCCAACCGGTGATGTACCGGAAGATAGCGGGGCACCCGACGGTACGGGAACTGTGGGCGCGGGAGATGGCGCGGCGTGGCGTGGTGCCTGAGGAGGAGGCCCAGCGGATGCTTCGGGAGGTGATGGAGCGGCTTCAGGCGATTCGCCGTTCCCTGCCGAGGGAGGTTGCCCCCGGCGGAGAGGAGAGGTTTCCGGCCGGGCTGGAGGCGGGAGGCACCACCGGCGGGCTGGGACACCCGGGCGTCGCCAAGGAGATCGCGACCGCCGTGCAAGCCGACGAACTGCGCCGACTGAACGAGGAGTTGCTGGCCCTGCCCGAGGGCTTCCACCTGCATCCGAAGCTGCAGCCCATCCGCTCCCGCCGTAGGGCGGCCTTGACTCCGGAGGAGGGGGGAGAGAGGAGCCGCATCGACTGGGCCCACGCCGAGTCGCTCGCCTTCGCCTCCATCCTGGCGGAGGGGACACCGATCCGGCTGACCGGCCAGGACACCGCCCGAGGCACCTTCAGCCAGCGACACGCGGTGCTGCACGACGTGGAGACGGGGGCCACCTACGTACCGCTGCAGCGACTTCCGTCGGCGCGGGCCGCCTGCGGCATCTGGGACAGCCCCCTGTCCGAGACCGCCACCATGGGGTTCGAGTACGGGTACAGCCTCCAGGCGCCGGAGGCGTTGGTGCTGTGGGAGGCCCAGTACGGGGACTTCGTCGATGCGGCCCAGACGGTCGTGGACGCCTTCGTCGTCTCCGCGCGGTCCAAGTGGGGGGTGTCGAACTCTCTAGTGCTGCTGCTACCCCACGGGTACGAGGGGCAGGGGCCGGAACATTCCAGCGCCCGCCTCGAGCGTTTCCTCCAGATGGCCGCAGAGGACAACATGAGGATAGCCAACTGCACCACCGCCGCCCAGTACTTCCACATCCTGAGGCGACAGGCGAAGCTGCTGGCGCTGGACCCACGTCCACTGGTGCTGATGACTCCCAAGAGCCTGCTCCGCCACCCTCTGGCCGCGTCTGCCCTGGAGGAGCTATCGCAGGGGCGGTTCCAGCCGGTCATAGACGATGCTCGGGCTCGGGAGAACCCCGATGCGGTGCGTAGGCTCGTCCTGTGCAGTGGCAAGGTGTACGTGGACCTGGTGACGGCGCGGATCGAGACCGCTGGGGGCCAGGGTCCAACCCAGACGGCGATCGTGAGGGTGGAGGAGCTTTACCCCTTCCCTGCGGAGGAGATCCGGAGGATCGTGGAGGGCTATCCGGGGCTGCACGAGGTGGCCTGGGTGCAGGAGGAGCCGCGCAACATGGGGGCGTGGACCTACGTTGCGCCCCGGCTGCGAGACCTGCTGCAGGATCGCTGGCCGCTCCTGTACGTCGGGAGGACGCGGCGAGCGAGCCCCGCGGAGGGCGCCCACGAATGGCACGTGCGCGAGCAGAGGCGGGTGGTGCAGGACGCCCTTCTTCGCGAGGCCCCGTCGATCGGGTGAGACGGGCCCTGGGTGCTGATGCTGAGCGATACTGTCTCAGTCCTCAGTCGTGATGTCTGACAGAGGTGAGCTATGGCGGGAGAGATCGTCGTTCCCCCGCTGGGGGAATCGGTGCTGGAGGCCACCGTGGGCCGCTGGCTGAAGGGGGAAGGCGAGGCAGTGGCCGCGGGGGAGCCGGTGGTGGAGTTGGAGACCGAGAAGGTGAGCGTCCAGGTTTCCGCAGAGGAAGGGGGCGTGCTCTCCCGGATCCTTCATCCCCAGGGCGACACGGTGCGACCCGGCGACGTGCTGGGAGTGGTGGAGGTCGGGGCGGAGGCGGCTCGCCCTGCTCCCGAGGCGGCCCCGCCGGCACCCGCTCCTCAAGAAGTGGCTCGACCTGCGGCTGCTGCGCCGCCAGGGGTTGCCGCCGGGGCGGCGCGGGAGGCTGTGGCTCCCCAGGTCCAACCCGCACCGAGTGCGGAGAGGGCGCCGGTCTCTCCGGTGGCCCAGCGGATGGCGGAGGAGTTGGGGCTGGACTTGAGTCGGGTGCGGGGGACGGGGCCCGGCGGGCGGATCATGAAGGAAGACGTGGAGCGGTACGTTCGCCAGATGGCGGCCCAGGTCGCTCCCGAGCGGCCCGCGGCCGCGCCGCCGCCTCCTCCTCCGGCGCCCACTCCCGCGGCTCCTGCGCCCGCTCCCGCTGCGCCACCCCCTCCCCAGGCTCCCCCCGTCGCGCCCGCGCCGCCGGGGAGGCCCGAGGTGCGGCAGCGGCTATCCCGACGCCGGGCTACCATCGCCAGGCGGCTGGTGGAGGCGCAGCGGACCGCGGCGATGCTGAGCACCTTTAACGAGATCGATATGAGCGCCGTGATGGATCTGAGGCGGCGGAGACGAGAGTCCTTCCGCCAAAGCACCGGTGTGGATCTTGGCCTGATGCCCTTCTTCGTAAAGGCGGTGGTGGGGGCACTGAAGAGCTACCCTCAAGTGAACTCCGAGCTGCAGGGCGAGGAGCTGGTGCTCAAGCAGTACTACGACATCGGCATCGCCATCGCGGATCCGGAGGGGCTGGTGGTGCCGGTTGTGCGGGACGCAGATCGGCTCACCTTCGCCCAGATCGAGGAGACGATCAACGGCTTCGTCCAGAAGGTGAGGGACCGCTCCCTTTCCATCGAGGAGCTTCGCGGGGGCACCTTCACCATCACCAACGGTGGCGTCTTCGGGTCGCTGCTCTCCACTCCGATCCTCAATCCGCCCCAGGTGGGGATCCTGGGCATGCACAAGATCGAGGAGCGGCCGGTGGCCGTGAAGGGGGAGGTTGCCATCCGTCCCATGATGTACGTGGCGCTGAGCTACGACCACCGGGTGGTGGATGGTCGGGAAGCGGTGCTGTTCCTAGTGAGGGTGAAGGAGCTGATCGAGGACCCGGAGCGGCTGCTGCTGGAGGGCTGACGGACTGGGACTCGTGGCGACTCCGGGGTCGAGGAGTCGATCATGCACCGGGCGAAACCGGAGATCCATTCCTCGCGGCGCATGCCGGTTGGGGAGGAGGGCACTCATCTTGCCACCTTTGGCAGCCTGGCCTCCCTGTCGGCCCCGTGTTGGTCGACAGGGCTACCTAGTGCCGAGGCGTGGCACGAGGGCCGGTCCGAGGATGGACAGTCAGTGAGGGGTAAGGGAGGAGCTCCAGGTTTGCATCCCCGAAGCACCTTTGACGGCGAAACACACTCCGGGCGCCGGGTGGCTTAGATGCGCGAGCTTCTCGGGCTGAACCGGATGGTCCCCCTGGCCTTCCTCGTGCCACTTCGGCTCTTTCTTGGGGCCTCCTTCGTCTTCACGTCACTGTCCAAGATCAGGGAGGGCTGGCTGAGTCGTCCCGTTGTCGTTACACAGCCGACGGCCAGGACGGCGCTGGCCTCCATACTCGACCAGTTCGCCCACGTCAATCCCTATCCGCCGTACAAACGGTTCCTGCTGCAGGTGGTTATCCCCAAGGCTGAGGCATTCCGGTACCTGATCGTCTTGGGGGAGCTGGCCATCGGTCTGTCACTCTTCACGGGAACCCTGGCACGGGTCGGGGCCTTCTTCGGCATCGTCGCAAACACCAACTACCTTCTCATGAAGGGGCTGGACCCGAACAAGGGGCTCGTGGACCTGGCTTTCATCACCGGAGAGTCCATCACCCTGCTGGCGGACTCGGGCCGCACGTTGGGCGTAGATGCCCTGCTGCGCCACAAGTGGCCCAGGTTCCCGTTGCGGTAGGCCGCGCATGCCTCGAGTTGGAGCGAGTGCAGATCACGAATACTCGCCGGTCAGCACCGCCATCGGCCTCTCGGACCTCCCCACCTACGTGGTTCCGGGTGAGGATTTGGCCCATGGGTCCAGCCTTGGCAACGCCGGTTGTTGGCTCACGACCAAGTCAACGGGTGCCATCGAGTCCGTGTTCTGCATGGAGACAGGGCGGGACGTGTTCGGGGCCTGCCTTCTCAGCTATTCGGAAACCGGACCTCGACTGATCGGGCCACAGCGAGGATCGATCCAGGACGGGAGTCGGTCGCGTATCCGTGAGCAGAGCTACGTCGAGTTGACTCCGGATTCGTCGGGCAGCTTCGAGATCAATCCCGTGTATCAGAAGCGAACCTTTACGCTGCCTGGCGGGCTGGAAGTGGAAGAGACGGTGTTTCTGCCAATGGTGGGGCCGGGCTCCGCCACTCCGACGGTGTGCGTTGGTGTCCACCTCCGGAACCGATCAGGGGAGGCTCGCAAGCTGCGGGTCTACGCATTTGCCGAACTCCTCGGGGAGGAAGCGAAGCCGGACGTGAGATACGACCCCGCCTTGAATGGCCTGGTGGTCCGCAACGGTGACCGGCCCGGCTGGGCCAGGTTGGTGACGTTCGATCGCGCTCCCACCGCCTACGAGTCCGTCACGGATCGCAACCTGGTGTACGACCCGTACGAGAAGCGACCGCTGAGCAATCGAACCGAGGCGTCAGGCGACGTGATCGCCGCGCTGCAACTGGACCTGGATCTGCCTGCCCACGGAACCGACAGCTTTGGATGGCTGCTCTGCTTTTCGAATCAGGGAGTGGATCGGGCGAGCGAGGTGCTTCACAACGTCGTGGATTGGGAGACCGTGCTGCACCAGTCCACGGACTGGTGCTCGGAGGCACTCTCCCTTTCGAGAGTGATGGCGCCGGACAGGGAGATCGGGGAGGGCGTTCTCTGGGCCAAGGCCAACATGCTTCGGGTGATGGCGCGCTACCCTACGGGAGCAGGCTTCACCAACGACCCTGGCCGCTCGTCCAACGTGGTCGTGAGAGATGTGGCCTGGTTCGTCTACGGCTGCGACTATCTGATGCCCGAGTACTCGGCGGAACTGCTGCGCACCGTGGCCAAGTACCAGCAGGAAAGCGGCAAGATAGTGGAGTACTGGAACGGCCGGACAGGCGAGACCGACGACTACGGCCTCAACATCAACGACGATACCCCGCTCTTCGTTCTGGCCGCCGGCCACCATTTCCTGACAACCCACGATATGGCCTTCGCGCGAGACATCTACCCAGCGGTCTCGAGGGCTGCCAGATACATGTTGGACCAGAGAGACGATCGCGGCCTGGTGTTCTGCGCCTCCACCGAAACGGGTGAGCGAGGGATCTGTGGCTGGAGAAACGTCATCCCCGGCTACGCCCTGAGCGGCGCCGTCACCGAGGTGAACTCGGAGTGCTACGCCGCTCTCAGGATCGCCGCCGAGATGGCCAGGGCCCTAGGCAACAGATCGGACTTCGCGTACTTCGTGGACGAGGCCGAGGACCTCCGAAGCGCCATCAACACCCACCTGCTCAATCGTGACAATGGGCTGTACTACCTGAACGTCGATCCCCTGGGCGAAGCCCACTCCGACGTCACCAGCGACCAGCTCTTTCCGGTGATGTTCGGGGTGAGCGACCAGGAGACCTCCTTTCGAATCATCAGTCGCCTGACGCGTCCGGACTTCTGGACCGCGGCGGGGCTCCGGACTGCCTCCAGCAACAGCCCGGAGTATGCCCCCGACCGGGAATGGGGGCTAAGGGGAGGGGTTTGGCCAGGGGTGTCCTTCTGGTACGCCTTCGCCTCGGCCCGGTACTATCCCGAGGCGATGGTGCGGGCGCTGGCCTCCTACCGCCACTACAACGAGGACCCTCTTCGATACAACACGGTCCCCGGTCAGTTCTCGGAGTGGTTCGACGGGGAATCGCTGGCCAATCGGGGTATGCGCCTCTCACCTTGGGAGCCACCTCGCCTGCTTTGGGCGGCGATGGAGGGGTTGCTGGGTGTGGCGCACAGCGTCGGTGGATGCGCCGTGCAGCCTCTGGTGCCGGATCACTGGAAGTGGCTGGCAGTTCGCGACATGCCTCACGCCAGTGGACGAACGACGATGTTCTTGGCGCGGCAGGAGGGCCAATTGCACCTCTACGGCTCCGGCCCGGGGCTGAGCACCGATCTCCCCCACGAAGGCTACGAGCGGGACGTGTCTGGATCGGTGCGCGCCGCGGATCCGAACGCCCATCCGGTGGCGCTGCGCCGCCAAGATGAGCTGCTGGTATGCGTCGGCAGCTCCGCCGACGTGACAATCACGGTGCCCCTCGACCTGGGCGATCTTCTGCCGGAGGATCTCTGGTACTACCTGGAGATCTACGATAGCGAGCTTCAGGATTGGGTGAAGGGCATCATGCGGCCGGCCTCGGAATTGCGGCAGGTTGCGGCCGCCGTCGAGGCCAAGGGCTTCCGCCTTTTCCGGCTCGTGCCGATCCGCTTGTAGTGGTCCGGCCGGCCAGTGCTGGCTCCTATCGCCTCTCCGTGATCACCCGGCCCCAGAGGCTCTTGGTGCCCCAGATGCCGGAGCGCAGGCACTCCAGTTGAACGATCTGGCTGTGGTCGACGAAGAGATTCACGGTGGGGCCGTAGTTCTGAACGTACCAGGCGAAGACCGCTGGATCAGAGGCCTCGAACATCACTGTCTCCAGCCCCAGGGCGTCGACGAACCTGCCGGGCACGTCGGTACGCCACACCTCCACGCTCTCGGTGATCCCCTCGGACTCGATCATGATCATGTAAGCGCCGGCTTCCAGGTACCGTTTCGCCTGGTAGATCGCCCATTGCGGGTCCCGAGTCCCCGCAGCAGCCAGCTCCGCTGCCGCGGTAGCGCCACCGGCACCGAACTGGATCCCCACCTCCGGCTTGGCCTTGAGGCCCGCCCTCTGCACCTTCTCGATCAGGCGGAGGATATCGTCGGTCGAGATGGTGATGAATCCGCTGGAGATCTCGACGATGTCGAAACCCAGATCCCGGCATTCGGCGATGTAGCGGTCCACCGCCTCGGTCCCCTGGGTGAGGACGTACTCGATGAAGCCGCCCGTAGAGACCATCACGTCGTGGGCGTGGCAGAGGTCGATGATCTCCTGCACCGCCCGGCGCGGCATGAGAGAGAAGGAGCCGCCGGCAAACTTCAGCGCATCCACGAACGTGCCCATGGTGTCCAGGACGTCGCTGAGGTACCGGGTGCCCATGGGGGTGTAGTAGGGCCCCCGTATCTCGGTGATCCCGTAGCTGCGCGGCTTCGGCGGGCGCTCGTTCGTCCGCAGGAAGGCAAAGGCCCGCTCGTTGGGGTTGCCCTGTGTGTCGGTCACGGTCGACTCCTCTCTCAAGCGGCTCGCCGCCCCACCTTGCCGGCCGGGGTGCGCACCCGGCGGAGCAGCCGCATCAGATCCGCTACGGGTGTACTCTCCAGATCGAGGACTGCCTGGACTATCGCGCTTCGGAGCGTATGGTCGGTGTAGGGCTGGCTCAGCTTCTCGAACTTCTGGACCACCGTCTCCCAGCTCATCGGCCGGGTATGGAACCCTTCGTAGTCCCTCTTCTCCCTGGACAGCGATCGGCCGTCCTTCAGGCGGATGGTGACCCGGCTGGGCATCTCGTCGGGGAAGCGCCGGCTGAACTCTTCGGAGGACCGGACAGACACCCTGCGCAGCAGGTCCTGCACTGCCGGACGCATGATCCGCTCTGGCAGGTATTGCTCCGGCATCACCTGGCCGTCCAGGATGGCGACGGCGACCATGTAGGGCAGGCTGTGGTCGGCCTCCTCCTTGGTCCGGATGGTGACCTTCTCCCCCTCCTCACCTCCCCCGATGATGTTGTAGGCCACGTCGAAGGTCTCGACATCCACTCGGTCGACGTCGTCGCCCGAGAAGCCGTGCTCCGCCCGCAACTCCAGCACCGCCTCCAACGTGGACTGGGAGTGGATCTCGGCGTCGTACCGCTTGAGGATGGTGCGGTTTACCCGCTCCAGGTATTCCTTCGACCAGTCGATCTGGAAGCGACCGGCTATGGAGTCCATGAAGCCCTTGTTCCCTTCGAACACCTCCATGGGGCCGGTGATCCCCCGCATGGCCAGGAAGGTGGCGTGGGTGCAGTCGAAGGCGGTGTTGGGATATGCGAGTCCCTTCCAGTGTGAGAGGGCGCCGGTTCGGGTCACCCGCAGGGCGTTGTTGGCTGTGCCGCTGATGGCGATGGCGTTGGCCGTCTTCTCCTGGTCGAGCCCGAGAGCCTTGGATACCCCCGCTGCTACTGCGTAGGCGCCTTGGGTGGTGTGGTCGAACCCTTTGGCCCGGACGGGAGCAACGTCGCTGAGGCGGCACTGGACCTGGTAGGCCACGGCGAGCGCGACCATGAGGTCGCGGCCGCTCCGGCTGGCGTACTCCGCGCCCGCCAGCGCCGCCCCCAGGTTGTCGCTGGGGTGGCAGGTCTCGCCCTTGGCGAGGTAGGCGTCGTTGAAGTCCAGGTAGCGTACCAGCGCACCGTTGTAGAAGGCAGCGCGGTCGGGGGCGGTCTGGTCCGCGCCGATCATCGAGCAGCGGCTCGTGCCTCCGAAGTCCTGGATCTGCTCGCGGATCATCCCGATCGGCTCCCCCCCGACCGCCCCGATGGCGCAGCCCAGGGAGTCCAGGACCCGCACTCTGATCTGCAGGCGAGCCTCCTGAGTGAGGTCGGCGTACGAGGCGCGAACGACGAAGGCCGCCAGCTCTTGCACCATGGTCGTGTTAGCCATAGAGCTAAGCCTCCTTCGGCAATCCGCGCTCCTCGATGGGGACGTACGGCACGTCTCGCGGCCCCACGTACTCGGCCAGTGGCCTGATCAGCCGGTTGTGGGCGTACTGCTCCAGGATGTGAGCAGTCCACCCTGCGCACCGGGCCATGGCGAAGACGGGGGTCATCAGGTCGGTGGGGATGCCGAGCAGGTGGTAGACCTGGGCGGAGACGAAGTCCAGGTTGGCGTTCAGCCCCGTCTCCCGCATCATCACCTCTTCCACCTTGCGGGCCGTGTCGTACAGCCGGGTCTCGCCTGTCTCCCTGGCCAGCTCGGCCGCGTACGGGCGCAGCTCGGTGGCCCTGGGGTCCGCGGTCTTGTAGACCCGATGCCCGAAGCCCGGCACCTTCTTCCTTTGAGAGATGAGACCCAGGACGTATCGCTCCGCGTTTTCGGGGGAGCCGATCTCCTCAAGCATCTGCATCACCTCCTCGTTGGCGCCACCGTGCAGTGGCCCGTCCAGGGTGCCTATTGCGGCGGTGACGGCGGAGTAGATGTCAGCAAGGGTGGAGGCGGCGACGCGCGCCGAAAACGTGGATGCATTGAGTTCGTGATCGGCGTGGACGACCAGAGCGACGTCGAGGATGCGAGCCTTGCGCTCCGAAGGCTTCTCGCCCGTGAGCATGTAGAGAAAGTTTGCTGCGGTGCTCAACTCGCGGGTGGGGGCGATGACGGGCTGCTTCTGGCGGGCCCGGTGGTAGGTGGCGATGATGGTGGGCATGCGGGCTGTGAGGGAGATCGCCCGCTTCTGGTCCTCCTCCAGGTTGTGGTCCGTTCCGCCGGGATCGTGACCTGAAAGGGCGGACACGGCGGTGCGCAGACTTTCCATGGAATCCCAGGCTGGCATGAAGTCCACGATCATCCGCTGGACCTCGTCCGGAAGGGCCCTATTGGCGAAGAACTGCGCCATCAGGTCGTCGAACTGATCCTGGGTCGGCAGCTCTCCATACCAGAGGAGGTAGGCCGTCTCCGGGTAGGTGGAGTGGGCGGCGAGATCGTGGATGTCTATACCCCTGTAGGCCAGCTTTCCTTGCGTTCCGTCCACCATGCAGATGGAGGAAGAGAGGGCCACCACCCCCTCCAGGCCACCCTTCTTGTCTGGCATTTCCATTACCCCCTAGCGGTGCCGCGGATAGGTCCGACTGAGCGTGGCAGCCGGTGCTGAAGGTGGCAACATCCGCAACTTCAGTGCCCAGGGGATTCACGGTCTCGTGCGGATATGCGACGGCACTGGGGCCAGCGAGGGGTGACTGGGGTGGCTGGCAGGGTGGCGGCCCGTTCCGCCTACTGCGGACGGAACAGGCCGTTGCGCGGCTGCTGACTCAGCAGTTGAGGATCTTCCCGCCGTCGACGGTCAGGATGTCACCCGTGATGAAGTCCCCGCGGGTGGCCAGGAAGAGCGCCGCATCGGCCACGTCCTGCGAGGTGCCGGTGCGACGAAGGAGGGTGTCGTCACCCGTCTTCCTGAAGTCTTCTTGGAAGCCGGGATGCCCCTCGAGCCAGCGGGTGTCGCCGATGAAGCCCGGGGCGATGGCGTTGACCCGGATCTCCGGGGCGAGTGCGCGAGCGAGGCACTTGGTGAGGTGGATGACGGCCGCCTTGGAGGCGCAGTAGGCGATGGAGCTTCCCTGCGGCCATATTCCAGCGATGGAGGCTATGTTGATGATGCGTCCCGAGCCCTGTCTACGCATGGGGGCGGCCACGGCTCGAGAGCAGAAGAAGGTGCCCTTGACGTTGACCCCGTAGATCCGATCCCATACCTCGTCGGTCATGGCCTCCAGGTCGGAGAAGGGCGCGAAGACGGTGACGCCGGCGTTGTTGACCAGGATGTCGACGCGGCCGAAGCGATCCACGGTCCGGTCGACCATCTCCCTCACCTCCGCGTCCCGGGCCACGTTCGCCTGGATCAGCAGGGGCTCCCCGCCGGCCTGGCTCACCATTTCTGCGGTCGCCTCGGCCTCCCGCTGGGACTTGGAGTAGTTCACGACGACCCCGGCCCCCTCCTGGCCGAAGGCGACGGCGATGGCCCTGCCCATTCCCGTGGCCGCGCCGGTGACGATAGCGACCTGTCCCTCCAGTTGAACCATTTTCGTTCTCCCACCGAGTTGATGGCGCCATTATACTCCCTGCGGGTTCGCTTCGATTATGTCATAATTTGCGATAAGTAATTCGCTATGCGTGAAAACAAGTCGTCAGCCACTCGTGGCGAACGCACCCATTCCCACTTCCACCATCCGAAAGGCTAGATAGGACCTGCCGCTGCATGGATAGCGCTGTCGTGGTCGCGAGTCGAGGAGAGACAGGTACGGGGTCGAGTTCGGGCCGTCCAACGGAGGGGATCCGATTCTGGATCGTCCCCCACACCCACTGGGATAGGGAATGGTATCTGCCATTTCAACTGTTCCGTCTCTTCCTGGTCCGCATGGTGGACGAGCTGATGGACACCCTGGAGGGCGATGCCTCCTTCACCTCCTTCACGCTGGACGGCCAGGCCGTGCTGCTGGAGGACTACCTCGCCGCCAGGCCCGAATCCA
>JBLNDL010000032.1:0-18247 GCA_050261575.1 Sphingomonadaceae bacterium
AGTGCTTCGCCCTACAGGTTTCCTCACTCCATCCGCACGTCAGAACAGGGCGGCCGGCGGGATCGACCGTCGAGGTTGAGGACGACCCCGACTCCGTGGCTGGACGGGAGCAGCGCCCCTATATCCACCCCTTCCGGCGGAAGTAGGTCAGCATCCCCACGGCGATGGCCAGCATCGTCCCTGCCACCATCAGGAAGGACATCGGGTGCTCCTGGAATGGCAGGTCTATGTTCATCCCGTAGATCCCGGACACCAGCGTCAGCGGCAGCATGATCACCGAGATCGTGGTGAGGATCTTCATCACCTCGTTCAGGCGATAGGAGGTGAGGGAGTCGTTGGTGTCGGCCAACCCCTCCACCACCTCCTTGTAGTCCTCCAGGATGTCCCAGATCTTCGCCACGTGGTCGGCGATATCGCCGAAGTAGTCCTCCAGATCCTCCTGCAGGAAGGGGGTCTTCTTGTGCTCCAGGCTCGCGATCACCGGAATCTGCGGCTTGATGATCCGGCGGAAGTTGATGATGTCCCGGCGGATCACCGAGATGTCGCGCACCGTCTGCCGGATGTTCTCCTCGAAGATGGTGTCCTCCACCGCCTCGAGGTTGGTATCGATCTTGTTCAGAATGGGGAAGCAGTAGTCCACCAGCCGGTCCACCACCCGATACAGCAGGTAACCGGTGGTCCTCTCCATCAACTCCTGCCGCGTCCCGGCGTTCTGGAAGCACTCCTGGAACATCCGGCGCAGCGGCTTGATGTCGCCGGCGTGGACGGTCACGAAGTAGCTAGCGCCCACGAAGATGTCCACCTCGCTGGAGACGGTCACCCCTGCCATCTTGTTGAAGACCGGGAAGTGGAGGACGATGAAGAGGTACTCCTCCTGCTCGTCGATCTTCGGCCTTTGGATCTTGCTGAGGCAGTCGTCCAGGTGCAGGGGGTGGAAGGGATAGTTCTGGCGCAGCCACTCGATCTCGTCCCTGGTGGGCCGCTCCACGTTCACCCAGGTCATCTTCCCGTGGCGCGCGATCTGCAGGTTGAGCTTGCGCTCCTCACGGCCGGTCGCGCCCCCGGGGCTGCTGTTGCTCTTCACGGCCATCCCCTTCACCTCCCCTCTGCTGCCGGAATTGTACCATTTCCGGCCCAAAAGGAGGCGTCCTCCAGGCGGCTCTCCGACTCTGGGAGCGCGGACGTCTCGCTGCCCCTACATCCCTCCCCTCTCCATGTCGTCCAGCCACCGGTACCACCGCTGGATGACCTCCTCGGCCGGTTTCCCCGCGGGCGGGTAATCGGAACTCGTGGGGCCGACGCCGTAGTCGCCCGTGGGCCAGAACCAGAAGTAGGCGCCCCGGAACCAGGGCACCCCGGACCAGCTCTGGAAGAGAGCCGAGTACAGCTCTGCCTGAAGCTGCAGGTTCACCGCACCATAGCCGCCACCACCCCACGGGTGGTGTGCCGCCTCTCCAGAACTCGGATAGCCTACCTCGGTGAACAGGAGGGGCTTGCCGTAGCGAGCCTGGAGCGGCTCTATCTGCAGTTTCCTCCACTCCTCCCATCGAGCGAGCAGCTCCGAGGCCGGGGGGGAGGGTTGGGACCCTTCGGCCAGCTCGAAGTAGGCGGAGATCCCCAGGTAGTCCAGGTCGTCCCAGAACTCGATCTGCTGGAACTCCCGATAGGGATCGGTGGGGGAGGAGGGGGGAGCCGATCCCCACTGGGCACTGTAGGTGAGGAAGCCGCTGAACTGCTGCCGCACTCGAGCGATGAGCGACCTCCAAGAGAGGGTGTTGGCCGGACTGGTCAGGCCGACCAGCTCCGCGCCGATCACCATCCCCGCCACCTGGTGCTCCTCGGCGAGGCGGGCGTAGTATGTCAGCACCGTACCGTAGGCAGCGAAGAAGGCATCCTTGTCGTACGGGTCTATGCGGGCTCGCCAGCTACCGTCTTCGCAGTCCACGTGGATGCGCAGCACCACCTGCAGCCCCTGGCGGCGCGCCTCGTCCACCGCCGCCATCAGCTCGTCTTCGTTGGGCGTACCCTTGCCACGATGCAGATGGGGGTCGTGGGGACCTGCCACGTACCAGGTGACGACCGGGGAGACGGTGTTCGCCCCCACGTCCCTCAGACGTCGGAGCGCCTGGAAGCTCTCCGGCGACCCGAAGGGCGCGGCCCGATCCCAGAACGCGAAGCCCTTCTGCCACCGTTCCGCTTCCCATCGCGGGGGAACCGGAGTGGGGGATGACGCGGGGATCGGGGTCGGGGTAGAGGCAAGCAGCTCGACGTCCGGGCGGGGCTCGCCACCGTCGGATCTCGTGGCGATCCACACCAACCCCGCCATCGAGGCCAGCAGCAGAGCCACAGCCACCAGGATGAAATGCCCTCTGGAAACCATAGGCGACGAGCCGAAGCAACAAGCGTACCGGCTGGCAGACGTGGCAACGGCTTCAGCTATACCTGGAGTTGCAGCGTCAGCCCGTCGTAGGCGAGCTCCACCCCCGAGGGGAGCACCGCGTTTGTGCAGAGGTAGTCCAAGTCGTGGGTGAGGTGGGTCAGGTAGGCCCGAGCGGGTCGCAGGAGGGCGATCGTCTGCAGCGCCTCGTCCACGGTGAAGTGCGTGGGGTGGGAACGCCAGCGCAGGGCGTCCAGCGTCAGCAAGTCCAGCCCCCGCAGCAGATCCATCGAACTGTCGGGGATCCGGTTGCAGTCTGTCACGTAGGCGTTACGGCCGAACCGAAAGCCCAGCACCTGCAGGCGGCCGTGGTAGACCGGCACCGGCACGATCTCCAGACCGAAGAGGTCGAAGTCCCCCTGGATAGGGTTCATCTCCAGTCGCGGCTTTCCTCCCCCCACCTGCGTGGGGGTGAAGATGTAGTCGAAGCGGCGCCGTATGTCCGCCAGGCACTCCTCGCTCCCGTAGCACGGTATCGGAGCCCCTTGTCGCTCGCTGAAGATGCGCACGTCGTCCAGCCCACCTACGTGGTCGGCGTGGGAGTGGGTGAAGAGGATGGCGTCCAGGCGGGTAATCCCCGCGCGGATGGCCTGCAGCCGGAACTCAGTCGCCGTGTCCACCAGCACGGTCCGTCCCCCATACTGGATCAGCACGGAGCAGCGGAAGCGCTGGTTCCTGGGATCGGTCGAGGTGCACACTGGGCAGTGGCAGCCGATGGAGGGCACCCCGTGAGAGGTCCCTGTGCCCAGGAAGGTGAAGGTCAGATCCATCTCAATCCAGTCCCGAGTCTTGTGTGCTGAGTGCTGAGAAGATCACCGCTCATCACTCGTTACTCACTACTCATCGCTCGCCTTAGCGTCTCCGAGGGGCTTGCGCAGGCCAGGCTGCCGGGGCTTCCCCGCCGCCTGCCCACCACACACCCTCGGGCACACAGTCCTGCCATTATTTCCCTGTACTCCCGCCAGGTCAAGCCGGCCTCCCTGCAGATCGCCTCCCGACCCGGAAGAGGGTCGCCATCCGGGGCCAGGCGGTGCAGCGTCTCGACGCAACGACGCACCAGGTCCGGATCGACCCCCCTCAAGGGTGAGGAGGACTCCCGAGAGGCCGCCCCGTCCGTCGCAAGTGGCGGGCCGGACAGGGAGGAACGGGCCAGGACGAGGGCCCGACGGAAGGCCTCGTGGGCAGCCGAGCGGCTGATGCCCAGTGCCTCCGCCACCTTCGCGAATGGAAGGCCGTGGTAGAGGTGCAGTCTCACCACCCGATCGTACGTCCTGGGCAGCCCCCGCAGCAGGTCGGCGCAGAGCAGTTCGTCGTCCCAATCCCGCCCATCTGGTCCGGCGGTGTCGGCCACCTGCTCCATCAGTAGATCGTGCGAGACGCTGTTGAGCCGAAAGCGAGCCGTGCGTCGAGAGGGGGTCTGAGAGCGGAGATATCGGTCTATGCGCCACGGGAAGGATCGCAGGAAGTAGGGCATGAAGTTGTCGCGCCGGAGCGGCTCCCACTCCAGGGCCGCCTCCGCCAGCGCGACGTAGGACTGCTGGAAGAGGTCCGCTGCCTCCAGTCCTGGGGGTAGCGAGCGGTGGGGTGCGAGGTGGGGCCGCAGGAAGGCCCGGACCAGGGGCTCCAGTTGGGTGTACAGCTCCCCCAACGCCGAGCGATCCCCCGCCCGGTAGCGATGGGCCAGGGCGGTTACCGCCATCTCCCGCTCACGCTGCCGCGGATCGCGCTCCTCTGCGCCCTGCTCTGGCAGATCACGTCCGTCCATCTCCCACCCCGTCTACCCGTCCCGTAGGAGCCGGCCACTGCCGGCGCTTCCTCGCCTCCCCCGGAGGGAGAGGGAGCCCCCCCATCCCCGCATCTCCACGTCTCACAGGCCCTCACCCTCCGCGCAGGTGATAGATCGCCATGCCCACCAGGGTGCTCAGGAAGGTGCCCGTGGCGGCCAGCAGGACGGCGTTCAGCTTCGCCTCCACCCTCTCGTAACCACGGGCCACCTCCTCCAGGCGGGCGTTGGTCACCCGACCGTAGGCGCACCCACGATCGTCCAGGCGGCAGGCCAGCGACCTCACCTCGCCGGCCCCCTCCCGATCCGGAGCCGAGGAGGCCAGCCGCCTGATCGCCCCCTTCAACGCCTCGTCACCCCTCTCCACCGCCCACACCCCCTTCCACGAGCCCGGCCTCTGGCCGAGTCCCGAGTCCTGCGCCCTGCCGGGGCCACAACTCATCACTCATCACTTACAGCGCCATCCCCAGTTCGTTGCCCACTTCGTCCAGCACGCGGGCAAGGGAGCCAGCGAGCCCCTCGGCGGAGCGGCCCTCGAGGGCGTACTGGACCTTGAGCGCCCGGCAGAGGGTCTCGATCCCCTTGCGGGTGGCCTCCAGATCGCCTTCCCGCGCAACCTTCCGAATCAGCATCCGCAGGACGGCGATCTCGTCGTCGACCCCCCGCAACGCCGACGCCACCTCCAGCCCAAGCTCCCCTTCGTCCAGGACGTCCGCATAGAAGGACGCCTCCACCCCCCGCGTCTCCCGCGAGGAAGCTCCGTCGGGCACGCCCGCACGCCCGTGTGCCGGCCGCGCGCCGCCCCCGTGGATCCGACAGTAGACGCCGCCCGGCAGGGCTTCGAGGCGGCACCGCCGCTTCGTCCCCCTGGCAATCGCCGCGCACTGCATCCTCCCACCCCCTTCCGCCAGCACCACTAGAACGTATGTTCTAGTACATTCTACGAAGGTCGCACCGCTTCAGTCAAGGGGTTGAGGAGGTCGGGACGGCAAAGCGGGGGCGACGCCGAAACGGCTGCGCCGATCGGCGGAGGATGGCGCAACTGGAGGGCAGGGCGCAAGGCCCCGCCCCTCGAACCGCAGTCCACCCGAAGAGCGGCTTGCCGCGCGATGCACGATCCCACCGGTCGCCCACGGTCACACTCCCTGGCCGTTCGACCGACCGACCCGCGGGCAGGAGTTGCGCGGCTACGGAAGGGAAGCCGCTCCGGCGGCGCCTCTCAGGGCAGCCGCCCCGCGGCGTAGTAGCGCACCTGGCTGACGTCGGAGATCCGAGGGTTCTCCCGATCCGAGACTGTTCTCACCACGAAGTCGGAGGTGTCCCCGCTGGCTAGGCTGTTCGGAACGTGGGTGCTCTCCATCCACACCACTCGGTTCTGGTCGTCCAGGAACCATACGTAGACGGTGCTCAACGAGACCGGCTGGCCCTCACCGTTACCGACCGTTCCGGTGAACTCGTAGCGCACGTTCGATTGGCCGGCCGCGGCCTGCTCGTTCTTCACCCACGTGACCGGCAGCGTCGCGTAGCCCGCGACGCCCGTGCTTGAGGCGTCTAGCGACACCTCGACTCCAGCATAAGCCGGGGGGGTCTTCACCTCGACGCGATACCCGACGGTGTTCCCCGGACCGAGGAAGGCGAAGTACTGGCTCGCCGTGGCGACCACCGCTCCCGACTCCTCCAGCAGGCGAGCCGTCACCCTGGCGTTGTAGGCGGGGATGGCGCCATCGTTGTGCATCTCCCCCAGCACCCAGACGCTACCAGCCTCCAGGCCCTGTCCCTGGATCACGTTTGGCTCGCTACTTCGAAGGCTCGGTTTCGGTGCTGCCATCGGGGTGGGTGTGGGAGTGGCGGTGGGCGCCGGACTCTGGGCAACCGGCGTCTGCACTGGAGGCTCGGCGGGGGCAGGTGGGGCCTCTGCCTCCCAATCGAACCTCTCGTCGTTGCCCCGCTCCTCGATGCCGAATCGCCCGTTCACCCAGGTCCGCGCCCCGTCCGTGAACGCCGTCCAGTTGTCCGCCTTGCGCCACACCATCAAGCCCGTCGTGGTTCGCTGCAGCGAGTCGCCGTTGGGACCGCAGCGTTCGTCCTCCAGCGGGGTTCCCACGATATCGGGAATCCGAGCGGCGAGGGCCGCGAAGCCCAGCTTGAACTCGGGTTTCTCCTGCGCCGCTGCGGTGCCGCCGAAGGCCAGCACAACCGTTATGGCCAGAAAGTAGGGCAGAATGCGTCTCATGAAGCTCACCCCCGTTTCGATCTGCTTGAGAAACGCCGGCTCTCGCGATCCGGTCCGAGTCTACCCGTATCTGAGGGCCTCGATGGGGTTGAGGGACGCGGCACGGCTGGCCGGGCAGGCCCCGAGGGAGACCCCGACGGCGGTGGAGGCCCCGAAGGTCATCAGAATAGCACTTGCCTAGCTAGCTGTCTTCATTCTCCTGGCTGCCGGAGTCGAGTCCTCCCCGGCCACCGTGTGGCGCCGGAGAAGCAACTCGCAGGTATTCTGCACGGCCGCGTCCGTCACCGCCCTCCTCGCCGACCGTCGGACGCTGATGGTAGAGACACTGTCACTGCCGCCGACGGTGCGGTGACGTCCTCCCCCTTCTGCACCGACCTGACCCCGCCCAGGTTCCCCGGAGCGGCGGGAACAGAAGATGCCGTATGACGTGATGGTGGCAGGGACACCGTTCGCTCGCGCAGCGATGCCAGCCTTCCGGCACCGAGGGGGTGACCCCCTTGGTGCCGGCGGTTCACGCCACACTCCGCGCACTGCCGACAGTGTACGACCGAGGATGCGCCCGAGGTCGGCAGTGACCTGGAGATCTTAGGCATGAGCTAAGGCTCAGCCGGCTGCCCAAGGATGGGGAAAAAGACTCGATGAAGCCCGAGCCAGTAGAAGTGGTCCAGTTGACGCACTCGCGCCGGCAAACCCTGCCGGCAGCGGAAGAAGACGAGCGCTACCAGATCGAGCCCTTGGCTCGGACGCACCTACCTCAGATGTTACCGGTGCTCTCCCAGGCCTTTCCCACCAGCCCGCTGGTTGCCCTGGGGCCCCGCTTCCTGAAGGAGCTCTTGGGCTCCTACGTCGCGCTCCCAGGCGGCTGTGGCTACGTCTGCCTGCATGGCCAGGAATTGGTTGGGTTCGTGGTCGGCACGGAGGACTCCGGTCGCCACCGTCGGGAACTGCTGCGTCGTCGGTGGGCTCCGATCCTCCTCTACGTACTCCATGGACTCGCCGTCTCGCCGCGCCGCGTGGGGCAGCTCGCCGGCTATCTCCGTTCCTACCTGCGGCTGCTGCGCCCCACGAGGCCGACCCACCAAGGGAACAAGGATGTGGCGGCAGTCCCGCCCCCAAGCCTGGTGCTACTCGGCGTCTCTCCGGCTCACCGGCGTCGCGGCATCGCCGCGAGGCTGACGCGAGCCTTCCTAGATGAGATGGCCGCGCGGGGCATGGACGCCGTCAAGCTGGCGGTCGCCTCCGACAACGAAGCGGCCCTCGCCTTCTACCTGTCCCGCGGCTGGGGGGTGGCCGGCCGCCATCCCTCGCCGGAGGGCAACATCGCCTACCGACTGATCTACCGATTGGCATGACGCGCCCGAGCAGCGCTTCCGGTCGCCGCAGCCGACGCTCCAATCCTCCACACCTACACGCACAGGGGACGAGGCGGGAGGGAGAACGCCTCGTCCCCTGATGCCCCAAGTGCTGCGCCGGATCACGAGCTACCGCGCTACAGCGCCGGCATCCTCAAAGCCGCGGGCCCGCGGGAGGAGTTGTCCCTGGGGGCCTGCTTGCCCATACCATTGCCCTTGAACCACCCCTTGCCCATGAACCCTCGGCCACCAAGCTTGCTCAGGTCGGCGGTGCGGATCTGCTCCAGGATCCGGTCCGCCCGTTCCTGGGTCATCTTCCCGTTCTTGACTGCATTGTCCAGTTGAGCCTTTACGATGCCCACCACGGCGTCCTTGACCGCCTGCTCCTTACCCTGGGCCAGCTCTGCCAAGCTCTTGCCCGACTTCAACTGGTTGGTCAACTCCTCCGGCGTCATCCCCAACGCCTCGGCGATAGCCACGTGTACCTGGCCACCGCCCTTGAAGACGATCCCGCCCTCGTGTCTCTTACCAAACCCGCGGAAGCCGAAGGCGAATGGAGCCGTATCGGACTTGGCCTTGATCTTGTCGGCCTGCTCCTGCGTGAGCTTGCCGTCTTTCACCATCTGGTCGACGGTCTCGTTCCTGGCCTGGGTGAAGGCGCTGTTCAGCTTCTCCCGAGTCGTGCCCAAGGCGTTCGCCAGCCGATCCAGGAAGTGCTCCCGATAGTTGCTACTGGCCGCCTGCTGGTCGGGTGTGGGCGTCTGCGCGAAGGCACTGCCCGCTACTGCGAGGGTCGCCACCAGGCCGGCCAACCCCAGGATGGCCAACGGTTTGCGGAATCTCATGCTTCCTACCTCCATGTCTGTGTATCGGGTTCATCCATCTTTCCGTCGTAGACTGCCGCCCTCCACGGCATCGACCACCTCCCTTCGTCCGCGTGGGGTCGGGAGCTTCCGTTGCCTGTCTACTGCGAACAGGGTATCAGCCCAGCGATAAGCGGAGGTAAAGGGCTCGTTAAATGTCTGCTAAAGCTCGGCGCGATCGGGCGGCCTCCGGCCCGCTCGGCCGGCGTCCGCCAGTTCCAGAGGGGGGTCAGGCTCCGGCCAGCGCTCCCTGCGCGCCTTCGCACTGGCGCGGCCCCTCGGCGGCCCTGCGACTGGAGGGGGAGACTCGGTCCGCAAGGCCAGATGAAGGGATAGCCAGGTAGCCGGGCCGGGAAGGATGCACACCACCTCCACTCTACTGTATTATGTGCACGGTGCCGACCCGGAAAGCCGGCCACGGCGAAGCCCAGCTCCCCGATCCATTCGCCGCTTCGCACGCCGCCTCAGGGAGATCGGAAACCTTCGCCCAAGAGCAGGTATCTCTCGTTCACGTCAACATCTCTGGCGGGAAACGTGTACCCTATCCAGAGATACCTGTTTAGAACCACCGAGACACGGAGAGTGCCGATGCGCGGCCCCATCCCCTCCGGGCCTCCGTGGTGAGCACCGTCAGCAGTGCCAGACGGTCGTTGCAGCCTCACGGCAACTCGACCAGCAGCAAGGAGACAGCAGAACCGTGATCGTGCGCAGCAACTCCACCCATTTCGATACGCCCCACTTCCGCAAGCTCTCCGACGACCAGCGGGACCGCATCCACCAGGCGAGCCTGGAGACCCTGGAGCGAACCGGTGTGGTGTTGGAGGAGCCCCGAGCCGTGGAGTTGCTGAGGAAGGCTGGCGGCCACGTGTCCGACGGTGCACGGGTCCGGATACCTGCCGCCCTGGTGGAATGGGCGGTCTCCGTTGCCCCCAAGCGGATCGTGCTTTGCGACCGCCACGGCAGGCGGGTGATGCCGCTGGAGGGGAACAACGTCTTCTACGGCACCGGCTCCGATTGCCCCAGCGTCATCGACGTCTACACCGGCGAGCACCGGCCCGGCACACTCCAGGACATCGTCGATGGCATCCGCGTGTGCGACGCCCTGCCCAACATCGACTTCGTGATGTCGCTGAACGTCGCCCACGACGTCGACCAGCGGGTCTCCGACCGCCACCAGATGCGAGCCATGCTCGCGAACACGACCAAGCCCATCCTAGCGGTCACCACCTCGTTCGAGGGTTGTGTGGACGTGATCGAGATGGCTGAGATCGTGGCAGGGGGCGAGGATGCTTTCCGCCGAAACCCCCTCTGCGGTTTCTACATCAACGTCGCCGCCCCCCTGCACCACGACGCCGAGTCGCTCCAGAAGCTGCTGTTCCTGGCCGAGAAGGGGCTGCCCACCACTTACACGCCGGTGGTGCTACGCGGGCTGAGCGGCCCCGTGACCCTGGCCGGCGCACTCGCGCTGGCCAACGCGGGCGAGCTTGCCGGGGTGGTAGTCGCCCAGCTTCAGCGGGAAGGCGCCCCCGTCATCATCAGCGGCGGCACCAACGATCTCGCCGACATGCGCTACCTCGGAGACGTCTACGCCGCCCCCGAGAACCGGGTGCTCTTCATGGAGATGGGCCACCGCTACGGCCTGCCCCTCTTCGGCCTGGGCGGCTGCAGCGACTCCAAGCTGCCGGACCAGCAGGCGGCTGCCGAGGCGGCCCTCTCCCTGCTCACCGAGACCCTGGCCGGCTCCCATCTGGTCCACGACGTCGGCTACCTGGACTCCGGTCTCACCTACTCACTCGAGCAGCTCGCGATGTGCGACGAGTTCATCAACTGGATCCGTCGCTTCATGGAGGGAGTGCCAGTGGACGACGAATCCCTCGCGCTGGATCTCATCGACGAGCTGGGGCCAGACGGCAACTACCTGGGAGACCCTCACACGGTGCGCCACTTCAAGGAGGATTGGTACCCCGCCCTCCTGGACCGACAGAACTACGAGGGATGGGCGGCCGAGGGCGGCAAGAGCCTGCGGGAAAGGGCCAACGAGAAGGTGAGGAAGATCCTGGCGGAACACCGCCCCGAGCCGCTGCCGGCAGACGTGGAGAAGGCGCTGGACGCCGTGATCCGGCGAGCCGAAGCGAAGCTGTAGCGGCCGGCGGCTCTCCCGGCCAGCGCGGCGGGCGGACCAGGGCGGTCCGACCCTACACCGGGGCCTCGCCTCCCCGTTCGCCCGCCCAACACGATGATCGAGCGTGTGACATGACCTTCCTTGGCAAGACTCTCACCGTCGACCTGACGAACCACCACGTGTCGACGGCCGAATACGACGATGCCCTCGCCGACCGGTTCCTCGCCGGTCGAGGAGCCAACAGCCACCACCTGTACCAGGCGATTCAGGCCGGCACCGGCGCGCTGGCCCCTGAGAACCTCCTGGTGCTGAGCTGCGGCATGCTCACCGGTACCGAGGCCCCAGCCTCCTCGCGGCTCCACGTCGGCGCCCGCTCCCCCCTCACGGGGCTGCTGGGCAGCTCCAACGTGGGGGGGCACTTCGGGGCGGAGCTGCGAGCCGCTGGTGTCCAGAGCCTGCTGATCAAGGGTCAGGCTGACGGGCCGGTCTACCTCCAGATCACCGAGGACGGGGCCTCCCTACTGGACGCCTCCGACCTCTGGGGTCTGGACGCATGGGAGACCCAGGAGCTGCTGAGGCAGCGGTCCGGAGGCGACCATACACGGGTCATGGCCATCGGCCCGGGCGGCGAGGCCCTGGTCCGATACGGCTGCATCATGACCGAGCGCGGCCACGCGGCCGGGCGCACCGGCATGGGCGCCGTGATGGGCTCCAAGCGGCTGAAGGCCATCGTGGTGCGCGGACGCGGGACGCGGCCGGCTCGGCCGCAGGCGCGGGAGGCGGTCCGCCGCTACGCCAGCGCCATACGGAACGCCCCCCGCTACCCCATCTACTCGAAGTACAGCAACACGGTCTACGTCAGTTGGGCGGACGAGGCGGGCATCCTCGCCACCCGCAACTACCAGCGCAGCCGCTTCGAGAAGTCGGGGCAGATCGACGGGCAGCAGATCATCAAGTACGTCACACGATCCAAGAGCTGCCACCGTTGCCCGGTCCACTGCAAGGCCGAGCTGAAGATCGACGACGGCCCCTTCGCCGGCACGGAGGGGGAGCGACCGGACATCGAGCCGATCGTCGCCCTCGGCTCCAAGTGCGGCGTCGACGACGTGGAGGCGGTGCTCTACCTGTACAACCTTTGCGGCCGCCTGGGGATCGACGTCATCTCCGCCGCGAGCAGCCTGGCCTTCGCCATGGAGCTCACCGAGCGCGGCATACTCACCCGCGCCGACACCGACGGCCTCGACCTGACCTGGGGAAACCATCGGGGCATGGAGGCCATGCTGCTCAAGATCGCCCGCAGGGAGGGGTTTGGCGCCGTCCTGGCCGAAGGGGTGGCCGAGGCCGCCCGACTGATCGGCCGGGGCGCCGAGTCTTACGCCTACCACTCCAAGGGGCTGGAGTTGACCGCCTACGACCCTCGCGGCGCCATGGGCACGGCTCTGGGCTACGCCGTCTCGAACCGGGGAGGCGACTTCACCAGTGTATACGCGGTGCCGGAGTACCGATGGGAGCCAGAAAAGGGAGAGGAGGAGTTCGGCACCCCGCTGGCCGTGGATCGGCTCTCCACCGAGGGCAAGGGCCTGCTGGTGAAGCGGGCCATGTCCGTCTCGGCGGTGCTGGATTCCATGGGGCTGTGCAAGGTGGCGGCCCTCTCGGTGGTGGGCGATTTCTCCCTGAAGGCTGAGGCCGAGCTCGCCTCGGCCCTCAGCGGTCGCGACTTCTCCCCGGAGGGGCTCCTGGCCATCGGGGAGCGGGTAGTCAATATGGAGCGGCTGTTCAACCTGCGCCACGGGGCAACCACGCGGGACGATCGGCTTCCGGCCCACTTCCTCCAGGATGGGCTGCCCGACAGCCCCAACCAGGGGAGCACGGTGGATCTGGAGCCCATGGTGCGGCAGTTCTACGCCGCTATGGGTTGGGACGAGGAGGGGCGCCCGACTCCGGAGAAGCTGCGCGAGCTGGGGCTCCTGTGAAGACGCCATCCCAGCCCGACGCGGTGCCCGCCTTCCGGCAGCGCGCGATGCCCTGGATGATGTAGGGCGGGGCCCGCGCCCCCGCCGCCCGGACCGGCGGCCTGGCATCGACGGTGTAGGGCAGGGGCTCGTAACGCTGCGCTCGCTCGCGTTACGCCCCGCCGCCTTTACTTGGCATTCACGGAGCCTGGGGTGTCGCAACCCAGGCTGCCCACCGAGAACAAACGTATCAGAGAGCAAGAACGCCCATGTCGCTATCCATAGACCTCCAGCGCCTCGCGGCGCAATTCGGCGTGCCCGACGTGGCACTGCCCTACGTCCACAGAATGGTCACACCAGAGGAGATGATCCTGGTGCTGGCCGCCGACGACGGCCCCCTGACCGCCGAGAGCGCCGGGCGCCACCTCGGACTACCCATCGATCGGGCGGCCGAGATCCTCGACTCCGCATTCCGCCGCGCCGTGCTCGATCGCGACGAGACCGAGGGCGTCCCGACCTACACCCCCACCTCCTTCTACACCAGGATGAACTACTTCGCCACCTTCGACCCAGCATGGGTCGACCTCCCGGCGGAGGTCCGCGCCGCTCTCGACGAGTGGATGCTGGGGGAGTACGTGGAGAGGGTGCGCCCCAACGTGGAGCGGCTGATGAGGGGGGAACCTGCCCAGGGCAGCCCCGGCAACGACAGCGTGGTGCTGCCGCACGAGGTGGAGTCGATCATCGACGCCGCGACCACCATCGCCGTGGTGCCCTGCGACTGCCGCTCCATCGCCCGCTACTGCGGCAAGCCGCTGGAGACCTGCATCCAGTTCGACTCCGTCGCCGAGAAGAAGCTGGCACGCGGCTACGGCCGCCGCCTCACGGCAGCCGAGGCCAAGGAGTTGGTGGCCTGGGCCGACCGCAAGGGATTGATGCACACCACCGACCTCCAGTTCGGCGACGAGGGCCCTTCGCCCATCTGCAACTGCTGCGCCGACGACTGCTACGTCTTCCGCGCGGCCGCCCGCCTCGGCAGCAAGGGAGCCTGGCCCCGCAGCCGCTACGTCGCGGCCCACGATGCCGACGCCTGCACCTCGTGCGGCGCCTGCGTGAAGAGGTGCCACTTCGGCGCCTTCCACCACGACGGCACCAGCCGGGAGGTAGGAGGCACGCGGGCGAATCAGGTGGTGTTCGACCCGAGCCTCTGCTGGGGCTGTGGCCTCTGCGCCTCCACCTGCCCCAGCAACGCGATCGCCCTGATCCCTGCCGACCGACGTACGGGCGAGGGCGGACGCCTGTCCCCTCTCCCTCTGGGAGAGGGTCAGGGTGAGGGTAGGCAGCCATGACCACCATCGACATCCCGATCGCCTCCACCCGCGCCAACGCCCTTTCCCTGGGCTGGCGGCGGCTGCGCCGCTCCCCCTCCACCCTGGTGGGGAGCCTCATCGTGCTCTTCTTCCTGTTCATGGCGGTTTTCGGGCCGCAGGTGAGCCCCTACGGCTACGCCGAGCAGCAGATGTCCGCCCGGCTGCAGCCACCATCCGCCGCCCACCTACTGGGAACCGACCTTTTCGGGCGCGACATCCTCAGCCGCATACTGGTGGGGAGCCGCGACATCTTCCTGCTGTCCGGCCTCGGCACCCTGACCGCGGTGATCCTGGGGCTCTGCGTCGGGCTCTTCTCGGGCTACTACGGCGGCATTCTGGACGAAATCGCCATGCGGCTGATGGACGTGCTCCTCTCGGTGCCGGCACTGCTGCTGGCGATGCTGCTGCTGGCCATGGTCGGCCCCTCCCAGCTCAACGTGGTGATCGTGGTTGCCTTGCTCTACATCCCCATGGTGAGCAGGGTAGTCCGCAGCGCCGTGCTCGATCTGAAGACCAGAGAGTTCGTGGAGGCGGCTAAGATCCGAGGCGAGACCGGCCTGTACATCATGTTCCGCGAGATCCTGCCCAACGCCCTGCCACCCCTCGTGGTGGAGGCGGCGGCGCGCTTCTCGTACTCCATCTTCCTGGTCGCCTCCCTGGGCTTCCTGGGGCTGGGGGTTCAACCCCCCTCCCCCAACTGGGGACTGATGGTCGCAGAGTCCCGCGACTCCTACGCGCTCGCCCCCTGGACGCTCCTGTTCCCCTCGGCGGCCATTTCGCTGCTGGTGATCGGCGTCAGCCTCACGAGCGACGGCTTGCGGCGACTCCTGCGACCGGGCATCACGGGGGAGTGACCATGGGTAGAGTTCCCGTACTGGAGTTGGACAACCTGCTCGTCTCATATCGAACCGAAAAGGGGCTGCTGGACCCTGTGCGCCGCGTCTCCCTGCGGGTCCAGCCCAACGAGAAGTACGGCCTCGTCGGGGAATCGGGCTCCGGCAAGACCACCCTCGCCCTCTCGGTCATGCGCTACCTTCCGGCCAACGGTCTGGTGCGAGGCGGACGTATCCTGCTCAACGGCGAAGACCTGGTGACCAGGTCCGAGGCCGAGATGCGCGACGTCTGGGGGGGAAAGATCGGTATGGTCTATCAGAACCCCTCCACGGCCCTCAACCCCGCCATTCCGATCGGAGAGCAGATCGCCGAGGTGGCCAGGGTGCACCTGCGGATGTCGCGAGACGAGGCTCGGCGCAAGGCCACGGAGATGCTGGGTCGCGTCCGCATGCCGGATCCCGCCGCCGTGGCGGGCCGCTACCCCCACCAAGTGAGCGGCGGCATGCTGCAGCGCGCCCTGATCGCCATGGCCCTGACCAGCAACCCCCAGCTCCTGATCATGGACGAGCCCACCACCGCCCTGGACGTGACCACCGAGGCGGTGGTGCTGGACCTCATCCAGCAGCTCTCCCAGGAGTACTCCTCCGCCATCCTATACATCACCCACAACCTGGGCGTCGTGGCGCGGCTGTGCGACAGGGTGGGGGTGATGTACGCTGGGGAACTGATGGAGGAGGCGCGGGTGGCCGACCTGTTCCGGCGTCCGCTCCACCCCTACACCCAGGGGCTGATCGGCTGCGCGCCTCGACTGGACACTCACAAGCACCGCGGAGGGCTGAACACCATCCCCGGCTACATCCCCCGGCTGGATCAGTTGCCCGAGGGCTGCATATTCGCGCCGCGCTGCCCCTTGGCCCAGGACGGCTGCCGCCGGGAGCGGCCGCAGCTCGTCGAGGCCGAGCCGGGCCGCTTCTCCTCCTGCCTGCGCTGGCGCGAGCTCGCGGCGGGGCAGGGGCTCGTCCCCCGCCGCCCGAGCGAGACGTCGAAGCCGGCATCCTCCACGCGTGGTAGCGGCTTCGATCGTTCGTCCCTAGCAGACATGGGGAGCGCTGCCCCGACGGGGCCGACCGGCGGAGGGCAAGTCCCCGCCCTACGTTCAGCACCGAGCACTCAGAACCCAGGACCTAGCACTCGGCCCCTATTGTCGGCCACCGGCATCGAGAAGCACTTCAAGGGCTCCTCCTGGCTGTCCCTGCCCGGCATGGCCTCCCCGACGGTCAAGGCCGTGGACGGCATCAGCCTCCAGCTACCCCTGGGGCTGACCGTCGGGCTGGTGGGGGAGAGCGGGTGCGGGAAGACCACCTTCGGCCGCTGCCTGGTCGGGCTCGTCGAGCCCTCGGCAGGAAAGGTGGAGCTCGGGGGCGAGCGTCTCGCGCCCTCCGTGGCCCGGCGCCCCCGCTCCATCCTGAAGCGCATCCAGATGGTGTTCCAGAACCCCGACGCATCCCTCAACCCGAGGATGACTGTCGGAGAGATCATCGCCCGCCCACTCGCCAAGCTGGCAGGGGTGCCATCAGGGAGGATCGGGGAGCGGACAGCCGAGCTGCTGCGGGCCGTCCACCTTCCCGAGAGCTACGCCTCTCGCCTTCCGGAGGAACTGAGCGGCGGGGAGAAGCAGCGGGTGGCCATCGCCCGCGCCTTCGCTGCGGACCCGGAGCTGGTGATCTGCGACGAGCCGGTATCCGCCCTGGACGTGTCGGTGCAGGGGGCGCTGCTCAATTTGCTGAGCGAGCTGCAGCGGTCCAAGGGCACAACCTACCTCTTCATCTCCCACGACCTGGCCGCCGTCCGCCATCTGGCCGACCTGATCGGCGTGGTCTACCTCGGCCGGCTCTGGGAGGTGGGCAACTCCGAGGAGGTCTTCGCCCCTCCCTACCATCCCTACACCGAGGCGTTGCTGTCGGCCATACCCGTGCCCGACCCTGAGGTGCGGCAGAAGAGGATCAGGCTAGAGGGGAGCGTGCCGAGCGCCATCGACGTCCCACCCGGCTGCCGCTTCCACACCCGCTGCCCCCGCAAGCTCGGGCCCATCTGCGAGACGCACGAGCCCCCCTGGAGGGAGGTCTCTCCCACCCACCGGCTTTGCTGCCACATGGAGATCGACGAACTGCGGCGGCTGCAAACGCCGGTGCTGGACCACGACGACCGAGGAAGGGCTGAGAGCTGAGAGAGTGCAACTCATCACTCAGGACTCGCGACCAGAGTGCTGATAGCTAGACAACGGAGACATCCATGCTCAGATACGTTGCTCGCCGGCTCGGCTTCGTGCTGCTGACCCTCCTGGCGGCGTCCATGGTGATCTTCTTCGTCACCCAGATGCTGCCGGGCGACGTGGCAACCATGATCGTCGGTCGATTCGCCAGCCCCGAGGTCCTCGCCCGCCTGCGGGCCGAGCTCGGACTGGATCGGCCGGTCCACGTCCAGTACCTGGATTGGCTCCGCCACTTCGTGACCGGAGACTGGGGCGAGTCGCTCGCCAGCGGCACACCCGTTCAGCCGATGGTCATGGAGCGGCTGCGAAACTCGGCCATGCTGGCCGGAGTGGCCATGGCGATGAGCGTCCCGCTGGCCATTGCCCTGGGGGTGATAGCAGCCCTACGGCGCAACAGTTGGGTCGACCACCTGATCTCCGTGGTCTCTCTCGCACTGGTGGGGCTGCCGGAGTTCGTCACCGGCATGTTCCTGATAGGCGTCTTCGCCCTCACCTTCCACGCCCTGCCAGCCACCTCCTCCATCGAGCCCGACGCAACCTTCCTGCAGGCGCTGCCGAAGCTGATACTGCCCGGGGTGACGATCAGCCTGGTGATGCTGGCCTATGTAGCGCGAATGACCCGCTCCAGCACCATCGAGGTGCTGAAGACCGATTACACCCGAACAGCATTCCTGAAGGGGCTGCCTCGCCGCGAGGTGCTGCTCAAGCACGTGCTCCGCAACGCCCTGCTGCCCACCGTCACGATCGTCGCCATCAGCATCGGCTGGCTGATCGGCGGGCTGATCGTCACCGAGTCGGTCTTCGGCTACCCCGGCGTCGGCCGGCTGCTGCTCTACAGCATCCAGCGCCGCGACCTGCCAACCATCCAGGCGGTGACGATGGTAATCGTCACCATCTACACCCTCTCCAATCTGATAGCCGACCTTCTCTACGCCTACCTCAACCCGCGGATACGGCTGTCGTAGCGAAAAGTAGGGGCGAGGGCACCCACCCCCGCGGGGTGGGAACGCCCCCCCACAGGACAGCCAAAGG
>JBLNDL010000033.1:0-68550 GCA_050261575.1 Sphingomonadaceae bacterium
CCCCCCCCCCGGCCCATACCCCTTGCCCCCCCGGCCCCGGGGCCCCACCCGGGCGCCGCGTCCCACGTCTGTCGCCCATCGCGGCCTGGCACTCCGGCACATTTGGGTGTGGGGCAGGGGCTTGTTCCTTGCCGTTGGACTCAGGCGGTACCCATTGCAGTCGGGCTGCAGCGCAACTGGGTGCTTGAGTGCGCCGGATGGACCCCTTAGCGCAGCAGGCTGTGGCTCGCCACGGTGATACCGGCCTGGCGAGCGAACTGCAAGGCAGCCTCCGCCTCGGCCACCAACTCCTCCCGGCTGGCCCCGTCGTTGGGGAACTCAGCTATCCCCGCCCTGTACCGGATGCCGGTTCCCTCGGTCACCGCGTTGCAGAGGCGCTCCGCCACGACCTGCGCCCCCTCTGCCCCGGTCTCGGGTAGGATGGCGAGGAAGTTGGACTCGTTACCGCGAACCACGACGTCGATGGTACGCAACCGTTCCATCAGGATCTTGCCTGCAGTGGCCAGAATCTCCGTCGTCGCGTCCGGCCCCTGGTCGCGCACGATGTCCTCCCAATCGTCGGCGCTCAACAGCAGCAGCGACAGGGGCCGCTGATAGCGCCTCGCCCTCTCGATCTCGATGTTCAGCAGCCTGTCGGCGTAGCTGCTCTTCAAGGCGCCCGTAAGTACGTCGTGGCGCGAGAGTTCCGCGATCGTCTCGGCATCTCGCTCCAACTGAGTCCTGATAGCCGTCATCTGTCTCGATATCACCATCCCGAGCAGCGCCGCCACCGCGAGGCACGCGGAGCCCGGCAAAAAGGCGAGAAGGCTTCTCGGCTCCAGGGGAGAGTACAAGAGGACCACCGTTCGGTGGATCTGAGCGCCCACGTAGATGGCAACGCCGACCACCATCGCGGCTATCCCTGACCACCTGAAAGGGTTGGCCAGGGCAGTGGCGACGACGGCCGCGGCCAAGGCCCACCCCAGTATCGCCATGTCTCGAAGGTCCTGCTGGGCGAATACCACCGCGGTGGCTACCATCCACAGGGCCAGCAGCCCAACCACGAGCAGGGTTGACGCTACGTGCTTTCCGTTCAATGCACTCTCTCCCGTCTATCCTCGAGGAGTCTCATCGCCTGGGAAACCGGAACCAATCGGGGGAACACCCACTCGTGGCGCTCATCATCGAGCGGGTACCTCTGGACAGAGTCCACGTTTCTCGCCAGGAGAGTTGACATGAGCCAGAGATGCTAGCTTAGGGTGCCTGGCCGGGACTGCTGGACGGCTGAACCGCTCGGTAGGACAGCACGCCAAGCATGATGGCCGCCACGAGGAGGGCCGCAAGCGCAGCCACCGAGTAGATCTGGCTGCTGTTCACCAACGGTTCCTTGGTGCCCTGCTCAGCCACACCGGCCAACTCGATGCCGGCCAGGCTGTCCTTGCCCTGGTCGTCGAGGGTCGAAAGCACCACGTTCCCGGCGGGCAGCCGCCCTGCCAAGGCCCGCACCGACCGCTCGGAGGTTTCGGCGGAGGTGCCGCTCACTACCAGTAGCGCCTTCTGATCGTTCCAGGGGGACGGTACCAGCTCAACGATCCCCAGACTCGCCGCATCCTTTATCCCGAGCAGAACCAGTTCCGTTCGTTGCAGGGAGCGTCTGGACTCTGCCTCCAGGGCGAGCGGCAGCTTCGGGCCGACTTCGGCCACCACGCCGTTGTTCTCCGGCAGGCCGTACGCCACCAGGTTGTACTCTCGCTTCGCCGCGTCGGTGAGTTGGCTGGACAGCCCTGCCCGCATCTCGGTGCTCTGTCCCAGGGATTGGCGACCCAGGGCCACGGCGATCTGGAGGCCGTTGGCCAGCATCTCTCCCCCTTCGGGCAACACGAGGTAGCTGTTGGAGGGTGTTCCGTCCGCGACGAAAGGATAGGGGTAGTTGATGAGATCCAGCGGTGGCTGCTCCCCGCCGATCGGGAACGAGATCGCAGTGTCCGAGTGCAGCACCGCCCACTGACGCTCCTTGGCTTCGGGGCCGAGGCTCTTGGCCGGAACTGCGTAGAGATTGAAGCCCACGGCGATGGAGTTGACGCCGGGACGCAAGGAGGCCGCGGGTAGCTGAATCCGTTGCGTCGAGCGCTCGCTGCCTTGGGGTCTCAGGAACTGGCTCCACACCAGCGTGCCGTTGACCGACACCTGCGCCGAGGAGCGGTCGGGATCGAGCAAGGGGGAGTAGGTAAGCACCAGGTCCAGGGTTGCCGTCGTGCCGCTGCTCACCGGAGGGGCATCGAGGTTGAAGGCGACGATGTGTTTGCCCGCGCCCTTGACGGTGGAGTCCGCCATGCCCAACTGCCGCAGGCTGACCTGCGCCGGCCGGTCTGCTCCCTGGGCCTCCCCTTGCCTCAACTCCTCCTGGGCGCGCGAGATGATGGCGTATGGGCCCTGCAGGGTCTTCATCCCGAGGCGGGAACTCAGGGTTCGCACCGCTCGGTGCACTCCCTCGTCGTTGCCGCCGCTCACCACCAGGACGGTGAATCGGCTGTCCCAGGGGGAGCGGACCATCTGCAGCACCCCGTTCTCGGGCGGGATTGGCACATTCCGCTCGTCCACGAAGCCCTGTGCGGACGATCCCTGGCTCACCTTGAGGGGTAGGCCGGGCGACAGCTCATGCAGGAAGGGGTTCGTATCGGGCCGGCCGATCACCACGAGATCGCTTCCGGCTCGTAGTTGCTGGTCGACTTGATTGGCGGTGTAGAGCTTCGCCTCGAATGGCTTACCCCCCGATGCCTGCCCGAAGCGGGCCGCCACGCTGGCCGCGGCACTGAAGTCGCTGGATGACGGCTCGTTGGGCAGGATCACGGCTACTTTGCCCTCGAGCAGGGTTGGGCGCAGGAAGGGCTCGGGGAACCGAGCCAGGTCCGGCTCCGGCAGTCCCAGAAAGCGCAGGGGCGAGGCGTACTGGTAGTGGATGTGGGATGTCTCGTATACCGTGCTCCACAAGGCCGGATTCTCCTGGTTGACGTGCTCCTCGCCGCCGAGCAGCATGAGGAACTGGAGTTCGATCAGGTTGAGATCGTGATTCAGCTTCTCCTTGGGTATGCCGATCCTCCAACTGGTTCGCCCGGCGTTGTCGGCGGTCAATCGGGTGCTGGCCATCGGAAGGCCGTTGACCAGTACGGTAAGCGTGGACGTCTCGGGGTCCAGCTGCTCGGAATGGCCGAACTCCAGGTGGAGGTAGCTTCCCTCGGCCAGCTCGTATTCCCCGTAACCCGGGAGCCAGAACTCCAGGGTCGGCAGAAAGCCCTGGGCCGTCGTGTCGGCGATCCCGGCGTCCTTCAAGCTCACGTCCGGCCATGGGACCGGCACGGCCGCGGAGGCGGACAGCGGCCTTCCGAGCAGGAAGATGCTTGCCAAAAGGATCGTGCCGATCGACACCCCGATCGACCGTTTCGAGAATGCAACGCTGCTCAACTTACCTCTCCATACCCCTTGGATCATCGCAAGGCGAAGAGACGCCAGCCGCTGGAAGGCCACTCCTTCAGCAGGTGAATGGTGCTCTCACTTGGGCTATCAGTGACCGTGGTTGGATACTGGCTCAACGCCTTGGATAGACCTTCCAACCTGGGATCGCGGATCAGGAGGTACTTCGCCGTCGCCTCCCGAGCTTCGGTCCGCGGAGGTCCTCCCGCCTGGATTCGATCGAACATCTCGGGTTGCCCGGTGAAGAATACGATGGGATAGCCCTCGGCCAAGTCTACCAGGACACGCCCGCCATCCGCGTTGTCCAGCAGGTAGCGAGATATGCTCCTCTCTTCTTCCCAATCCCCGCCCCATGCCAGATGATCCACGTGCTGCACCGTGGCGAAGCCCGGTAGTGCGATGGATAGCGCCAGGGCGACTGCTGCTACCAGGCGGATGGCGACTGCTGCCACGCGGGACCTCCCCGACCCTGGAGCGTCTCCGGATAAGAGGTGGCCGACGAGGACTATCACGAGGGGGACAGTTGGCAGGAGCCTCTCCGGCCAGGGGGCGGCGCCGTCCTCGGGGAGCGGCAGTTGCGCCAAGGGCAACAGGAAGGCAATCGCCATCAATGCCAGGGACAGCCTGCGACGGGACAGTCGGAAATCCGCCAGGAGAAGCGTGGCCGCGACGAACAGCGGCGACAGCGCTGTGAGAGTCCTGGTGGCCGCTCCGGCGGCGGCCGCGGTATCGGTAGCCCAATCCCCCGGACTGGCGAGATACGCCAGGGAGCCGGCTGCCTGAACGGCAGCGAGGTAGCCGACCCTGAGCATCTCCTGGGGACCGTAGGGAAGCAGCAGGCTGCACAGGACCCAGCCTCCGAGAACGAAGACCACCGGCATGGCGCACGTGACCAGTGGCGCCCAACGGGGCCCGCTGGGTGCCCGGTTGGGGTCACCCTCTAGGAGCCAGACGAGGACGAGGATCGACCCCGCGTACAGGAGCGGCTGGTGGAGGGCGAGCGAGGCGAGCCCGAGTGAGAAGCCGAGCGAGATCAACGCCTGGAGATTGCCGGTTCGATGCCACCAGGCCAGGAAGTGGATCGAAGTGAGCACGAGCAGCATCGATACGCTTTCCGACGATCCACCGCTCGTGAGCAGCAGCACCGTGGGGTTCAGGGCGAAGCAGGCCACCAGAGGGTATCGCCAGCGTCGCGCGATTAACCAACCGGCAAGGGCCCGGTCCAGGACGGCGCAGGTAAGGGCGCTGTATACGGCTGCCATGACGATTCCCGATATCCCGTTCCGCGACAGGTATGGTAGCGCGGCGAACGGCAGCTCCAGCAGCGTCGGCAGAAGGGGCTGCGTGGACGAGGGGATCGAGAGCAGGGAAAGGTCGCCCGAAAGGACCAGCCAGGCCCGCACCGTACGCTCCATCGCCTCGGGCAGGATCCGGTTCGGCCGTGATGGGAGCACGAAGGCGACAGCCAGATTCAGGGCAAGGCACGCGAGAAACAGCAGCGCACCCTCACCCGCGAGGCGACGGTGCTGCTGCCGCGTCTTGGCCGGGCCGACGCTTGAGCTGGCTGGTGTGGGGGTGCTGATGGATTGAGTAAAGTGACGTTCCACTAGCGGGCGGTTCATCCTCGCATTCTACCTCGGCTCCACCACACGGAACAGCCTCCACGCCCCCGGTCCCGGAAACTCTCGGACGAGTTGTGCCCATGGGGCCCCTTCGTCGTACAGCGTGGGATAGGCCTTCAGCACCTCCGAGCGCCCTCGTGCGTCGAAGGAGGGGAAGGGAACGAGTATCTGCTCGACCTGCCCCACGGGCTGGTGCAGGATGGAGAAGAAGTCCTTATCGGTGGTAAGCACCAGATCCTGCGGGCGGTCCAAGAAGAAGACGATCCCCGATCCCACGGAGGCGTCGATCATCGTGGTGGTTCCCTGAGGTTGACCGTTGAGGAATCGGGCCATCTCGACGAACTCGTCGAGCTGGCCGCCCTCCCCGGCGTACTGCGCGGTCTCGGGCGCCACCAACAGTGACGCGAAGAGGCGTTGGGGCATGGGCTGCTGGATTACGCCCCACGCCTGGGCTGGAAGCCCAACGGCTGGAACGAGTAATAGGCCCGCAGCCGCGAGGGCGGCAACACCGCGGGGCCAGCCGTGCGGGCAGGCCCGGTAGGTGGCGGCGGCCACGACGACGCCGGCCGGCACCATCCAGAAGAAGTAACGGCTCCAGGGTGGCAGCAGGCCTCGCAGGGCGATCAGGAAGGTGAATGCCAGGATGGACCAGGCCACGAAGAGGAGGGTGAGGTCGGCCCAGCGTCGCCGCCAGATTGCGACGAGCAGGAGCGCTATCGATGCGGGGAGCACCAGGGGCGCGAGCGAGAGGATTTGGCGCGCGAGCAGGAGGGCCGAGCCCGCCAACGAGCCCTGAGCGTAGTAGAAGAGATGGGTGGGCCCGACGATGTGCGCGGTATCCGGGGTGGTGGCGGTGGACCCTGGGCCCACCAGGAAGTAGATTGGGTTTCCGGTGATCTGCCAGTTGGCGAATACCCACAAGGCCAGGGCCCAGACGGGTGGGGTGATGAATGCCACGATGCTTCCAGACGCCGTGTGGCTCCAGAGCTTGCCCGTAACGACCCACTGCCGCCACGCGATGGCGAAGGCCATCGCCGCGACCCACGCCAGCGCTTCGTAGCGGCAGTAGATGGCCAGAGCGGCTCCGATCCCTGCCCAGAGCAGCCCTCCTGGCCGGCCGTCTTGCTCCCACTGGAGGAAGCCGTTGAGGGAGAGGAGGAGGAGCGCCATGAAAGGGGCCTCGGAGAGCCCCATGACGCTGTTGTGGACGATGAGCTGGTGCATCCCGAAGGCCGTCACCCAGACCAGCCGCCAGGGTAGGGACAGCCCGAAGCGGTGCAGGATCACGTCGATCTGGACGAGGGCGAAGGCGGCGTAGAATGCGCTCATGAGCGGGCCGGACAGCAGCGGCAGGCCGAGTGGTTTGAGCAGGAAGAGCAGCGGCAGGTCGGAAAGGGCTGGCAGAGGCGGCCAGACGAAGCCGAGGGCTGCAAGGTGTGGGTCGCGGCTGAACAGCACGCCGTGGGCCTGGGCGATGCGGGTGATGCCATCCCAGTTGTAGGTTTCGAGCAGGTAGGCGCCCACCCAGCCGAGGAAGGCGTAGACGAGGAAGCTGGCGACGAAGAGGGGCCAGGCTATCCGTGGCGCTCGGACAGAAGGAGGTGAGAGTGTCTGGGTCACAGGTGGCATTGCCATCTCCCGGGTGCATGATCTGATTGTGCCGACTGGGCCCTCGCCGACGAAGTCACGATTGGTCTCTTTCACGAGTCCCCTCACTCACCATCCAGCGAGGCATCCGGATTCTTGGCCCTATAGATCGACAGCCCATCGTCCTGGAATACTGGATCAAAGTGCGATGTTAGCTCCGCCTTGTCGATTTCGCGGGCAACTCTGTCATCCGGTGATTCGGGGTGCATGACCACCCACTGGACATAAGCTGACGGGTTCTTCAAGGCTTCTTTCCAGAGGTTGCCGCTAAATGTGCCAATGTATTCGTGGAACTTAACACGGGCCTCGAATATGAACTGAGAGAAGGTGTCATCGATCAGGATACCACCCCCATCGTAGTATTCACGCAGGTAAGTTGCGCCTTCGATAGGTGCCGATTTGGCGCTTGATCCTGCCAAGCCGTCTGTGACTGTCGCAATAGATAGTGGCCATCCCGGAATCCAGAGAGCTGCTTGGAAGGCTAGCGCCAGCCCAATGGCCGCAGCTACGATCTTCTGTTTCCCCAATGTCATGGCTTGGTCAGCAAGGTACGCGATAAACAATGCGGCGCCAGGTATCAGGATGCTCCCATAGCGGATATTGAAATACCCGGCGGGTTCACTATGAGGAGTTGCCAGCGTAGAGTGACCAAGCCAAAGCGAGATGATATTGAATGGAAGGGCAGACAGAAAGACGTAGGTGGCCAGAGAGTTGCCACGGAATCTGGTGGTCAGCGCGTAGACTACGACGCCAACCGATGCCAGGATCGAGCCAGCCCACCCGATATTATCGATCGCAGCCCAACCGTACGTGGATATGGATAACAAGATGTTGTGCTTCGTATAGAGGGCTCCTGCCTTCAGCGCTTGCTCCTGCTGATATGCGGCTGAGAACTCGCCGCGGGCGAACTCCAAAGCATCGCCGTAGATTAGCCAGTTGTAAAACAGCCACATGAACATTGCATAGACTGGAAGGACAAGGTAGGCAATCGTGATGCCTTCAGTCTTGACTGGGCTCCTCGTATCGAGGTATGCAGTCAACGAAACCACAGCAGCAGAAGCAAACGAATAGAACCAGCCATCGTAGCGAGAGCCGACTGCCAAGATAGCGAGGAAGCCGCTCCATAGTAAGTCCTTATAGGTGGATTGCAGGCTCCAACGCAGCAAGAAGTAGGAGGAGGCAGTCATCGATGCCGACAGCACAGGTTCTGTTAGGGCTGTGCATTGGAGATATAGAACATTGGGATTTGAGATGAACGCGGCCAGTCCAATCCATGCGGCGATCTGGTGTTTCGTAATCAACCGAATCGAGAGGAACAGCGTAACTGAGGTTGCCAAGAAAGAGAAGAAACCTACGATGCTCCCAGCAAGACCGGTGTGCCAAAGGAAATCGATTTGAATAAAAGGCTGCATCAAGATGTGAGGTACAGGCAACCAGACCGTTCCGAATTGCGCTAATCCAGGTGTTCTGGAGTCGAGGACACGCCTGGCGATGTTTAGGTGTGAAATGGCGTCCGAGTATGCCAGAGTGAGATCGTTCTGGTAGAACCAGAGTTGGGCCGTCGCTGCGACAATCGTCGAGACGACTACTACCCAGAATAGGGGTTTCATTCCCCAATCCATTGGGCGGAGCGATAGACTGGCTCTTGTCGCTGGGCCGGTCTGAGACCCCCGGGCTGTGCCTTCCGGTATCCGGCTCGGCGGAGCGGATGGTCCCGGCTCGTGGGGTATGCTCTCGTGTTTCACAGCAGATCCCCCAGACTCGCGGCCGGCGTCGTCTTGATCTCACCCTGGTAGAGCCCGTGCTTCGTCTTCTCCCAGTAGGAGGGCCGGTAGAAGAGCTGGATGAACCCCTTCCACGCGCCGATGCTCATGAGTGCCCAGTACAGCGGGCTGATCAGCGCGTACTTCACCATGTCGTAGTAGCCCCGGCGCATGCATCCTGCCACGTTGGTGTACATGAAGGCGAAGTTGCCGATGTAGAGACCGATGGCCCCAAGGTAGAACACGGGAGCTGGGTAGAGCAGTTGAATGACGTCCCAACGCGTCAGATACCAAATCGCGGTGAGGCCCCAAAAGACGGGGTTCATCAGGAAGCCAAAGAACGTACCCCCGACCACCATGTTGAAGCTGAAGAACTGGTAGGGACCGATATCCCGCATCAGCTTCAAGGGGTGCCGCATGTGGACCAGGTAGGTCTGGATGTACCCCTTGACCCACCGGGAGCGTTGCCGGATCCAATTGTATAGCTCGGAGTTGGCTTCCTCATAGGTGGTGGAGTCCACCACTGCGGTCTTCCCTCCCGCTTTGAACAGCCGCACCCCTAGGTCGGCATCCTCCGTCACGTTGTAGGGGTCCCAGCCCCCCAGCTCCCGCAGTTGCGCAGTGCGGAAGTGGTTGGAGGTCCCACCCAGCGGAATGGGCGAGTTGCTGGCGTCGAGTCCGGGGATGAAGAGGTCGAACCACATGGAGTACTCGGTCGTGAACCAGCGGGTCAGAAGGTTCTGATCTCGGTTGTAGTAGTTCAGCTTGGCCTGGATGCACTGAACGCGCGGGTCCGCCTTCCTGAATGCGGCCACAACCCTCTTCAACTGGTCCCGATCAGGAATGTCCTCGGCGTCGTAGATGACCACGTACTCCCCTTGAGCGTGGATGAGACCGTAGTTGCAGGCTTTCGGCTTCCCCTTTGGGAGGGAGTGAGGCACCACCGCCACCTTGAAGTGGGCGGGTAGGTCGTGGCGGAGCGCTGCCTCGATGGTCTCCCTGTCGTCCTCCTCCAGCAGCAGCTTCACGTCCAGCTTCGCCTTTGGGTAGTCCAGGTTCCCGATCGCACGGATCAGGGTTGGCAGCACCTCTGCCTCTCGGTAGAGTGGCACCAGCACGGTGTAGATCGGCAGATCTCGCTCGTCCAGCGCCATGATCTCTTCCGGTGTGACGTCCACCTCCAACGTGTGGGAGATGGCCTTGTAGATCAGGTAGAACTTGTACGTGGAGAAGGCCAGGTAGAAGGCAGTGCTGAGCGCGATGGCCCACGTAAAGTAGGCCAAGGGGTTGACGGCCACCAGCAGGAGAGACAGCCCCAGGAACGCCAGCAGTCCCGCCTTCTGGCGACGGGTCAGCACCCTCATGGCTGAGTCGTCGGGGTAGCGATACACCAGGTCGTTGGCGCTGCGCCAGAGATACTCGCTGCGGTAGATCCTCTCCAGCGCCTCCTCCAAGTCCTCCTCGGTCGTGATCACTGGATCGACCCTGCAGCCCGTGATGCCCTCGACCTGGGCGATGGTCTCGGAGTCCAAGGGGTTCACCATCGCGAGGACGACCCTGTTACCGACCCGGGCCAGGGGGAGAACGCCGCGTTCCCGTGTCAACGACTCCGGAACGCTGCGGGCAGCCTCCTCGTCTATCTCCACTTCCGCCAGACTGTAGTGTGGCACCTGCAGTTGCTCGGATAGGACATCCACCAACTGCTCCTGTGTGATGTAGCCGAGGCTCAGAAGCGCTTTCTCCAGCCTCACACCGGTCTGTCGGTGGGTTGCCAACCCCTTCTCGAGTTGTTGCCTGTTGATCAGGTCCTTCTGCACCAGCAGGTCCCCAAGTGTCTGCCGGCCGTGGACCCTCCGCAGCGCCTCCAGTACCTCGCTCCTGGTGGCGACCAGTATGGAGATCGGCCGCCCGAGTGCCTCCTCCACTTGCTCGGGAGCACCATCCAGAGGATTGGCGAAGGCCACGGCGATCGTGTTGCCCTCCCGCCGCACGGGGACCGCAACGCACCTGTTCGCTACCTCTTCGGGGAGGAGTCGGGCGACCTCAGGCTCCACAGGTTCGACCCATCGCAGACCCTGCCGGCGGTTTCCGAGGGCATCGATCACCTCTACAGGTACCGAATGGTACCGCAAGTCGGTCCGTGTCAGGTGGAGGCGCGCGGCCATGGCGTCCGCGAGCTGTTGCTCCGATAGGAACCCCAAGTCGGTGATCGCGATATCGAAAGGGAGCTCGGAGCGAAGCTGATGCTGCCAGATCTGCAGCAGTTGCTCGCGGCTGATCACACCGGAGACCACCATCGACTCCGCGAACTCCCGTAGAGGTGCGCTGAGCCTGGAGAGATCTAAGTCGTACAGCCGCTCGATCGCCAACTGTACCGCTTCCTCGCTCGTCACCACCACCCGTGGGATCAGACCGTGGGTGCCTATGGCTTGCTCCAGGGTTCGCACACTTTGAGGATCCGGGGTGGCAGCGGTGAGGATTCGGCCCTCCCTGTGGAGCGGAAGCAGGCGATACTGACTGGCGAGCTCCTTGGACAGCAGGTTGATCGTCTCGGAGGTAGGGGCATACCGTGATGCGGTCACCCAGGGGATTCGAAGCTGTAGCGCCTGCAGCTCGATCAATCCGGCCTCGTCGAGCAGATCGAGATCCCTGAGGCAGTTGGCCAGGGGTTGATGGGTGCGGCGCTGTCGCTGGAGTCCACGCTCGATTTGCCTCGCCGTCATCCTGCCGCCGCGGAGCAGGTATGTCTCCTCTTGCGGTGCCGCGTGGCTAGTGCTCCCAGTTGCATAGAGCCTGCCTATGTTCTCTTCTAGCTCCGCTTGGCCGCAGAGGTGCGCTTCGACCGGACAGCCGTACAGCCTTTCCAGAAGCTTCAGTGCGTCTTGGTTCACGGTCTCCGCCGTGGCTACCTGCAGCCTCCCCTTAGACATCGCCAGGGGAAGGCAGCCCAGACGCCGCGCCAGCGGCTCGGGAAACCCGGATGCCAGCGAGGGATCGACGGTCGCATGTGAGAGCCTGACTGGCTGGATACCCAACTGGTGGGCGCGGGCCTCCAGCAGATCGTATTCGTCGATCAACCCCAACCGCAGGAGCACCTTCTCCACGGGCTCCCCAGTGTTCACGGCGATAGTACTGGCTCGGGCTATCTGCCCTCTGTCCACCGATCGGTGCTCCAGTAGCTCCTGCCAGAGGGACTTGGTGGGCCGCGGCAGGTCCTCCGCCTGGGGCAGATAACTGTTTTCCAAGGCTTGACGCGCTTCCGAGGGGGTGCACAGGACAACGTACGGGGGGAGGCCCGTGAGCTGCTCCACCTCACGGAGTGCGTTCTCGGGGGGCAGGGTGGGGCTTGCCAGAACCATCTCGGTGCCGATTGGAAACAGGGCGACGAGTTGCCATCGCCTCGCCAGTTGCTCGGGGATGAGCCGGACGAAGGGAGGGAAAGGCGCCCACGCCTTGAGACGGAGGTGGGGCAGGTAGAGGGCCATGCCCAGTGCCTCGATCAAGTCTTCCTCTGTCAGTACTCCAGCGAGTGGAAAGCGGTCCGGATCCGGGGGCTGGGACCTATCCAGCTCTTGCGCGATGGTGCGAGCCTGGTTCTCGGTGAGGAATCCGGTGTGCGCCAGCGATTGGATGGCGAAAGCCCAATCGGCAGGCGGCTCGTGCGGGGCGTACACCCGATTCAAGGCCACATCGATGTCCGCTTCCCCGGTCGGTACCGGGCGGATCGTGCTGGCGGTCAGCGATCGCAGGTCTCGCAGCACTCCGCGCTCGTCGGGGTTGGCCATCGCCACCACCAACTCGTCGTCCTGGCGCTCCAGCGGAATCACGCGATGGGCCCGTGCGAAGGGCTCGGGTATCTGGCGCACCAGACGGGGCTGCAGGGGGTACCGGCTGAGTGCGACGTAGGGGCGCAACAAGGGTGTCCTGAGGTTCGGTACGGCTCCTTCCGTGATCACCGCTCCTGCTACCTTCCGTCACCGTCTCGGTCGTTTTCGATCCCACTCGTAGAGGTCGAAGGCCGCGTACGCGGCCAGAAAGACTCCCAGTATCAACAGCGGTACAGTCAGGAAACCGAGAAAGACGGTCAGGAAGATCAGCAGCCACAGGGCCATGATCAGGAAGACTCGCAACAGCACGAAGACGATCATCAGCACGTTGCGGGCGAGTAGCCTCGACTGCCTCGTCCCTCCGTCTCGCCGATCCTCAGTTCCAGGCTGCCTGGAGCGCTACCGACCACTCGGGGCAGGAACTGCGCGAGTTGCTTGATCCGCTCCTCCAGCGGAAGGACGCTGTCGTACTGGACGGTGGCGTAGAGCGTCCCCCGGTGGAAGCGCCGAACCTTCACGCGCCGGACGCCCTCCAACTCCTCCAGGGCTTGCTGGAAGGCCGCCAGGGATCGGAAGCTTTCGAATGGTGAGACCACCAGGTTGATGGATCCCAGGGTGTCGGCTATGTCTAGGGTGCCTGGCGGTCTCGCTGGACCTGTTTGGACTCGCGGTGGCTCGGCCATTGCGTGCCCCTCCGACCCCCTCTCCCAGGGGGCGAAGGTCTCGGTGATGGCACGATCGCCAGCGCCACCCTCTTCTCGGAGGAGCGCGACCTGACCGGCGGGTGCAGCCTCGGGTTGAGAGGCAACCGGACCCTGGGGTCTGGCTCCGGAGGCCCATTCGTGTCCGTCGGCCACTTCCGCCCGCAGTTGCGGGGCCGGCATACGTTGTGATCCCGCCACGGGCTCGGACCCGCTCGAGAGCCGGACTTCTTGGCTGGCCCGAGTCGGGGGCTCCTGGCTCGCGACCCATTGGAGCGCAGCCGCGAGCCTTTCCGCGGAGATGTCCTGGGGCAGCACCGTGTCCATCCGTCCCAGCAGTGCCCGATCCGCGGCCCCGGCGCCTACCAGCCCGACGAAGCGGGTCGGCATGCCCTCCATCCTGCTGAGATCGACGACTGTGGCCACAGTATCACCCTGGGCTGCTTCGAGATCCACCAGCACCACGTCCGGAGAGACCTCGAGAAACGACAACCCGAGTTCCCTGCCCGTTGAGGTCGTGCCGACCACCTGGAGATTTCGGTAGTGTTCCAGGATCATCCTCAACACCAGAGAGGTGCTCTCGTCGTCGCTGGCCACGAGGATACGGAAGGCCATCAGTTGAGTGCCTCCATCTCGACCATTTCCAGCTCGACCTGTTCGCGTGTTGCCGACACGGGGCGAAGTTGGATTCCAGGTATCGCCAGCAACGATCCGATCGGCGTCGCATCACCGGTGCACTGCAATACCACGCCGAGCGATTCCCCGTCGAGATGCTCGATCCTGGTGTCGACCACTCCGGGGAGCCGTCTGATCGTCCGAAAGAAGGCGAGCAGCGATGCCAGGTTGTGGAACGGCCGTATCACCAGTTCGATGCTGCCGGCAGGTACTCCAGCCGGTGTCCCCGTGTTCATCTGCGGGGGGGCTGGCTCCTTCGACGGCAGCGGGCCAACCACCTGCTCCGGCGCCCCAGATCGGACGTGGACGGGAGTCTGCTGCCCTGCCTGGTACGAGGAGTCCTCATCCATTATGTTCCTGTTGACTTCCTGAGAGGAAGGGGAAACCGACTGTGATTGGAGCACGGCACCCTGGACTTGGGGCTCGCTGGCCTCCGGAGCCGGCATCGACGTAGTGGCGCCGGGGCTGCTTGCGGCCAGAACGGCCTTGTCCAACTCCTGCGCCATCGTGATGATCGATTCCTTCGTCCTCCGTAGCACCTCGGTGGTCTTTCGGTCGGTCTGGTGAACGCGGTGCTGGATTTCCCCTCGGGCTTGATCCAGCAGGGAGAGCACCTCCATCTGGAGCTCTATCGCTCGCATCCTGGCTTTCTCAAACCCGCGGCTCTCCTCTTCCTGGGTTGCTCCCCCCCTCGCCTCGATCGTCTCCGCGGCCCGATCGACCATTCGGGCAGCCGCAGTCATGGCGAACCTGGACAGCTCCGACATGGTCGCCAAGGAGGCCTCGAGTGTGGCTAGACGCTCGTTGGCCCGCTGGAGAGCCGACTGTAGATCGGAATTGCTTCGCAGCAACTCTTGGTTCTTTCGCCGAAGCTCTTCGAAACTGGCCACCAAGTCTCGAAAGAGGCGCAGCGATACTTTGTCTTCGCTTCCGAGCCTCTCCAGTTCGAAGTCGGTGTCGGTGAGCCTGTCGCCGAGTTCGGACATCGGTTCTCCATTCTAGACGCCCGGCGCAAGCGGGGCGCACGGGGCGGAGGAACGGTGTTGATCGTAACGATCAGTCTAGGTGCTGGGTAGAGAGGCAGCCAGGGTGCAACCCCACTTCTTGAATTGGGAGATGCGGGAAGGCGGTCGGGGGTCTTCCCTGAGGAGCAGGGTGCTAGCACCCAAGGAGCGCGACCGGCGAGAGGCCTTCTTCTTGACACCGGCCTGCCCTGGGGCTAAGGTACGGGGCGGTGAGCGTAGCCCCCCCACAAGGCCCCACGCGGTCTTGGCACTCGGCTGTCCTCGAACGAAGGAGCACCCGGCGGCATGGCCATGTCTACCGCAAACGCCCAGGGCAAGATCCGAGTCGTGATAGTGGAGGATGAGAGCCTCTACCGGGACCTGCTGTCGTTCGCCTTGGCGCAGCACCCCAGGCTCGAGGTGGTCGGATCCTTCGCCGACGGAGAGAGTGCCGTGAGTGCCGTCTCTCGCCTGCGTCCCGATGTGGCCATGCTGGACATCGAACTGGGCGGGGCCATGAACGGGATCCAGTTGGGCCTCCTGCTTCGCCAGCAGTTGCCCGACTTGGGGATCGTGATCCTCTCTAACCACCAGGACACTCAGTTCCTTGCAGCGGTCCCCCAGGCATCGGTGGCTGGGTGGTCTTACCTGCTGAAGAAGTCGGTGAGCGACCTCCAAGCGCTGGGCCGTGCCATCGAGGGAGCGGCTGCAGGGTTCGTGGTGCTGGACCCTCGACTGGTGACGGGAGCCAGGAGGGGTGGCCAGAGCCCGCTGTCCCACCTGACCCCTCGGCAGCAGGAGATCCTGAGCCTCATCGCCCAGGGCTTCACCAACTCTGCCATCGCGGAACGTCTCAGTCTGGCCGAGAAGACGGTGGAGAACCAGATCAATCTGCTCTACCAACAGTTGGGGATCGACCGTGAGGATCCGTCCCTGCAGCCCAGGGTCAAGGCGACCCTGATCTGCCTGCAGGCCGCGCAGCCCCGACAAGAATGGGAGAGAATCCCGCCGAGATAGGGTGCTAGCACCCTTCAGACCGGCCTCGCCGAACGGTAGCATGTGGAGACAGAGGCGAGGAGTGTCCGGGAGATCTAGAGGTGCCGCAGCTACCGACTCCTGAGAGCGCAGGCCATCGTCCCACGCTGTTGGTGGACGACCAAGCTGCCTTTCGCCAGCTTGCCCGCAGCCTTCTGGAGGGCCGCTATGGTATCGTGGTCGTCGGCGAGGCTTCCAGCGGCGAAGAGGCACTAGAGATGGTGCCGCTCCTCCATCCGAAGGTGGTGATCCTGGACGTACAGCTTCCGGGAATGAATGGGTTCGAGGCTGCCTGGCGCATGATGGAGATGGCTCCGGAGCTGCAGGTAGTGGTGGTGAGCGCCTACGATTTCCAGTACACAGCCCTGGCTGAGAGCGTGGGGGCAGCGGGTTTCGTGAGTAAGCGCCACCTCTCGGCGGAGGGCGTGGCCAGGCTTCTCGGCATCCAGTGACGGCTGTATCCACTCGCCATGGGTCACTCGCTGGTAAACTCGAGGGGCAGCAGGACGGATAGCCAGGTTCCCTTGCCCGGCTGGCTGACGACCTGCCAGCTTCCGCCCACCTGGTCGACCCGCCCGGCGATGTTGCTCAGCCCCAGCCCCAAGTTGGTGTGGGCGGTGTCGAAACCGCGACCGTCGTCCTCCACCTCCACCACTAGGCACCCCTTCGTGTCCATTCTGAGGCAGACCTGCACCTGCGTGGCCCCCGCGTGCCGGTAGGCGTTGCTCAGCGCCTCCTCCACCGTTCGATAGGCTACGAGGCGTAGTCGCTCCGGGATGCGGTTGTGGATGGGATCGTCCATCTCGGCGAGGCTGGGATCGATCTGCACGGAGCAGTTGAGACCATCCTCGAAGCTCGCCACCAGCGAACGGATGGCGGGCACCAGCCCGACCCGGATGATGGAGGGGTGCAGAAGGTGGCTAGCCCTGCGAATCTCCTGCTCCCTGATATTGTCGATCTCCTCCCTCGTCTGCTCCAGGACTTCCCGGGCCTTTGCGGGATCCTCCTCCAACAGCCGGATGCAGTCCCCCAGTCGGTGCCACGCCATCAGCAGCTTGGTCTGCACCCTGCCGTGCAGCAGCTCGGCGATGGACCTTCTGAGCCTTTCGTCGGCCATCGTTAGCTGCTGCCTGGACTGCTGCACCTCCTTCAGTTGAGCTTGAAGGGCCTCGATCAGGCGGGTGTTCTCCATCGTCAGGGATACCTGGTGGGCGAACGCCTCACTAGTGCGACGTTGGGCGTCGGTCAGTGGCTCCGATGTGAGGAAGACGATCGCCCCCTCTACCTGCCCCTCAACCTTCAATGGGCAGAGAAAGGCGTGGCGGATCCCGGCCTGGAGAGCCCCCATCCGGATGAGGCGAGGATCGGCTACCCCTTCGCCTATCTGCTCCAGTGCCGCCGCGACCGGCTCGCCCGTGAGGTATGCCTTTCGACTCCAAAGGTTGGCGTGGACGTCGATGGCAAAGCGATTGGATTCGGTGGGGGTGCAGGCGTTCCTGGCAGCCGCCAGCACATTCTGCACCGGTTCAGAGTCCAGTCCCGACGAAGCCACGACCCAACCGTGACGGCCGCCGGGTTCGATGAGCACCATGGCCACGATAATGGCCCCCGTGGCCGCGAGCGCGCTGTCGACGATCTCTTGGTAGATGGCTACCTGGTTGTCTGGGATCCGTGGCGATGCCGGGCTGCCGACCGTGGAACAGGGTACCGCGATGCCTGCCTCACCGTTGTTGCCCCTTCTGGTCTGGTCCTGCCTCTGGGAGCCATCCCCGACTGTCAGGTCGACCGACGACTCTCCAGAGGGAGTGCTCTCCAGCCTGGACAGCAGATCGAAGAACTGATCGGCGTTCAGGCTCTTCAGCAGGTAATCGGAGGCTCCGCTCTCGATCGCCTCGGAGAGATCCTCGTCCTCGGCGGAGTCGGTGAGCATGACGATCTTGGCATCGGGCATCTCCGCCTTGATCATTCGAGTGGCCTCGAGCCCATTGCATCGCGGCATGTGGAGGTCCATCAAGATCGCGTCGGGGTGGAGCTCCCTTGCCTTCGCCAGAGCCTCGAACCCGTCTCCGGCCGTGCCGGCCACCTCCACGCCGTGGGCAGCCAGCAGTCTCTGGAGACGCTCCAGGAAGAGCGGTTGATCATCCGCAAGTAGCAGCTTCATCGGTCACACTCACCATTCCATCGGACCAGCGAGACTTCCACCACCACTCTGGTTCTCAGTCCTGATCTCGCGTAGAGATGGAGCGTTCTCTCCACCTCCTGCGCTCGCTCTCGCATAATCCGCAACCTGAAATTCTGGCTGTTGGCAGAGGCAGCCTGCTTCGGGTCGATCCACACCCGTCGTCGATGGTTGCGAGAAACCGGACACCGCTCTGCGTGAAGTGTATCCATACCCGGCTGACGCTGGAGTGCTTTCGGGCGTTGATGAGGATTTCCTGGATGATCCTCATCAAATCGACTTGCACTGCCGGGTCGAACTCTCTCTCCTGATCTCCAGCGGTACAGAGAGCTCAGGGTGGATCTAGGAATCCTGGCCGAACCATAGAAGGTACTGTCTCAGGAAGAGAAGAAGCCCTGCTGCGGGGATACGGGCCCCTTCAGTCCCAGAATGTACTCTCGCAAGTCGGCATGCGTATCCTGGGCGACGGTGACAAGGCGGGAAAGATAGCAACCCGCTGTGTCCATCTGGCCCTGTGCCAGCATCTCGCGCACTGCCACAGCCGATCAGAGCCGCGATGCAGGGGTGCAAGGCGGTGGCACGGGCCAAGCGTCCCTATTGGCAAACTGGCACTGTTCCCTCACTGCGCGCTCGGTCGCGCACGCACTTCTTTGAGCGGGAACCACGGGGCCACGGAGGACGACGCAATGGTACACCCGAAGGCTGATCGGCATCTATCCTTGGGCGCGGGGTCTCAGCGGGTCTCGGTGAGGCGGTTTCTGCCGTCCACCAGGACGACGCGGGGGTGCCAATCTGGTGGCACTGGGTCCTCGACCTGTACGTAGGACATGATGATCACGATGTCCCCGATGCTCACCAGGTGCGCGGCAGCCCCGTTGAGCTGCACGATCCCGCTGCCAGACTCGCCAGGGATGGCGTAGGTCTCCAGTCGGGCTCCATTGGTGACGTCGACGACCTGAACCCGTTCGTAGGGGAGGATGTTCGCTGCCTCCAGCAGTTGCCTATCGACGGTGATGGATCCTACGTAGTGGAGATCCGCACCAGTGACGGTGGCCCGGTGGATCTTTCCACTCAGCATGGTACGCAGCAAGACGCGATGCCTCCACAGAGAGCCATCCTGGCGGCAGGATGGATGCCTGTAATGATACCTCGGGGAGCGGACGGCATACAACTCTCGGCGGTCGCGACCCGAATTCGACCGGCACTATATTGACGTTTTTAAATATAGTGCTATGATGGTGGCGTTGCGCGCCCCGCCGCCGTGGCGCTCTCATGTTGCGCAGTGTATCGAAACTCGTCGATATATGGTGGAGCGCCCTGCCCTTGGGTTGGGTGTCACGCCGAGAAGGAGATGCGAGGATGTCACAGAAGGCAACCGGTGACCGGATAAGGGAAGCGGTGAGGGAACGATACGCCGAGGAGGCCAGGCGAGTGCGTTCCCAGAGGGGCGGGGGCTGCTGCTCCGGCCCGACAGAGCTTGGCAATTCGCGTAGGCTGTACACCGAAGGTGAGTTGAGCGAAGTGCCCCAGGAGGCTGCCCTGGCCTCGCTGGGTTGTGGCAACCCGACCCTGCTGGCGGAGCTGAAGCCGGGGGAGGTGGTGCTGGATCTGGGGTCCGGCGGCGGCATCGACGTGCTGCTCTCCGCCAAGCGGGTTGGGCCGGCCGGCAAGGCATACGGCCTGGACATGACCGATGAGATGCTGGAACTGGCCAGGGAGAACGCTCGCAAGGCGGGCGTGGCCAACGTCGAGTTCCTCAAGGGACAGATCGAGTCCATCCCCCTGCCCGACTCCAGCGTGGACGTCATCATCTCCAACTGCGTGATCAACCTCTCCGCCGACAAAGATGCTGTGTTCAGGGAGGCATACCGGGTCCTGAAGCGGGGTGGGCGCTTTGCCGTGGCCGACATCGTGGTGCAGAACGGTCCGCTTCCAGCGGCGATTCGAGAGATGCTCGCGCTGTGGGCCGGCTGCGTCGCGGGTGCCCTCGGCGAGGAGGAGTACCGCCAGAAGCTGGCAGCGGCCGGTTTCGTCGACGTCGACCTCCAGGTCCTGAAGTCGTACGGACTGGAGGACGTGCCCGAGGAGATGCGCTGCTGCGTGCCTCCGGGCCTCTCCCTCCCCGGCGACACCCGGGTGATCTCCGCCTTCATAAGGGCCACCAAGGGCGAGACCGGCAGTGAGGCAGGAATCCATCAGGGCGCAACCATCTCGGGCCGGACTGAGACCTTCAAGGTGACGACGACGAGCGCCCCCTCTTGCTGCGGCCGGACGGTCGAGGGCAAGCCATCCCCCTCTGGCTGTTGTGGCGACGAGGTGAGGGATTACTTCGATAAGGTGGCCCCTATGTGGGACGAGATGCGCCGCTCCTACTTCACCGAGGAGGTTCGGGATGCGGCGATCGCCAGGGCCCGGCTTCAGCCGGAGGCGGTGATCGCCGACGTCGGCACAGGCACCGGCTTCATGCTGGCCGGTGTGGCTCCCGTGGTTCGGAAGGCCTACGGCTTCGACAACTCGGCCGAGATGCTGGAGGTGGCCCGGGCCAACCTGGGTGGACTGGGTAGCGTCGAGTTGAGGCTCTCCGAAGGCGCCTCCCTTCCACTTCCTGATGGGGTGCTGGACGCGGTGTTTGCCAACATGTATCTCCACCACGCCCCGGATCCCGCCGCGGCCATCGTTGAGATGGCCAGGGTGCTGAAGCCGGGTGGGCGGCTCGTGATCACCGACATGGACCGGCACGACCACGAGTGGATGAGGGCAGAGATGGCGGACCTATGGATGGGCTTCGACCGCGAGCAGGTGGCGGCGTGGTACAGGGCGGCGGGCCTCTCCGAGGTCGCGGTGGAGTGCACCGGATCGAACTGCTGCAGTGGCTCTAGCTGCGGTGACCGGGTCAGTATCGGCGTCTTCGTCGCCAGTGGGACCAAGGTGTAGCAGGGGGAGGGGCAAGGAGCATTCTCTCGGTTGCTTGACTGACGGGGCCTCCGAGCCTAGCCTATCGATCACCATCGATCCATTACAAGGGTGTTCGCGAACGCGTGGTGTGCCCTGCTTCCCGCTCGCCTGCTGGGGAAGTGCGCTGGGGAGATCGTCGGCAGCCTCATACCGACTCTCCGAGCCCTGTCCGATCCCAATGGTCTGCGATCACCGGTAATCCATCCTGCAACTCGATTTGGACGAGGAGGTGCTCGATGTCGCAACTGACGCAGGAGAGTGCTCACCGGGGCGTCGCCGGTCGACTCTCCATGCTGGATCGCTTCCTGCCCCTGTGGATCTTCGCGGCCATGGGGCTTGGCTTGTGGCTCGGCTACAGCAACCCCGGCGTCATCAAGGCTCTGGACTCCGCCCGCATCGATACGGTCTCGTTTCCCATCGCCATCGGCCTCCTCTGGATGATGTACCCCGTCCTTGCTAGGGTGAAGTACGAAGAGCTCGGTAAGATCAAAAGTGCAGGGCGGATGTTCATTCTCTCACTCATCCAGAACTGGATCATCGGTCCCGCACTCATGTTCGCCCTGGCCTGGCTGCTGCTGCCCGACATGCCGGAGTACCGCACGGGCCTCATCCTGATCGGCCTCGCACGTTGCATCGCCATGGTGCTGGTCTGGAACATGCTGGCGGGCGGGGACAACGAGTACTGTGCCGTCCTGGTGGCACTCAACTCGATCTTCCAGGTGGCGGCCTACTCCGCTCTGGCCTACTTCTATGTCACCGTCCTGCCCGGCTGGCTGGGCCTGGGCGCCGGACAGGCCATCCGCATCGAGTTCTGGGACATCGCCAAGAGCGTCTTCGTCTTCCTGGGGATCCCACTGGTGGCTGGAATGGTCACTCGCTACGTTGGGCTTCACACGAGGGGCAAGGAGTGGTACGACAGCGTGGCCATGCCGAAGCTCGCGCCGACTGCGCTGGTGGCGCTGCTGTTCACCATCGTGGTGATGTTCTCCATGAAGGGGGACGTGATCCTCGCCCTGCCCCTGGATGTGCTCAGGATTTCGATCCCGTTGCTGGCCTACTTCGGGCTGATGTTCTTCGTATCCTTCCTTCTCTCCTGGAAGCTGGGCTTCGGCTACCCCGAGTCGGCGACCCTCTCCTTCACTGCCGCCTCGAACAACTTCGAGCTGGCGATCGCCGTCGCCGTCGGTGTCTTCGGCATTGCTTCCGGCCAGGCCCTCGCTGCGGTGGTTGGCCCTCTGATCGAGGTGCCGGTGCTGATAGGCCTGGTGTACGTGGCGCTCTCGTTCAGGCGACGGCTGTACGGCGAGGCGGCCTGAGTGCCGCGCCGGACGGAAGGCGGAGATCGCGGGGGCCGCCCCTACGACGGGGTGTGGGACCGCTCCCGCAGGAGCCGCCAGCCCTTGTCGGTGATGGACCACAGGCGAGCGGCGCCGTCCGTGCCGCAGGTGGCGTGGAGGGGACAGCCCAGGCAGGCAGCCGACTGGCAGCCCTGCGGCACGAGTGACAGGTACCCGAGGCGCAGGGCGTCCTCTAGCATCTTCTCCAGAAGCCCCTCGCCCACCCCCAGCTCGCGGGCCAGGCCTCGGGTGGTGGAGATCCCACGGGATCGGGCCATTAGGGACAGCAGTCTCAGCAGCACGCCATCACCCCATACCCAGCAGCCGCGCCAGTTGGTAGGTGGCAATTCCCGAGAGCAGCGACAGGCCGAGCTGGAAGAGGAGCGCGAAGCTCGTCCACCGCCAATCCTTGGTCTGCGCCTGGATGGCCGCGAGGGTGGAAACGCAGGGGATGAAGGTGATCTGCACCACCAGATAGGCCAGGGCCGAAGCGAGGGTGAGCATCTGGGGCAGCGCCGCGGCGAGGCTGCCCTCGTGGCTGCTGGCGGCCAGGACCGCCATGGTGGCCAGGGCGTTCTCCTTAGCCACCGAGCTGGTCAGCAGCGCCACCATCATCCTCCAGTCCAGCCCCATGAGTCCCCCCAGAGGCTCCAGGTACCTACCCATCCAGGCCAGGTAGCTCTCCTGAATATCTCCTGTGGGAAGCGCGGCCAGCAGCCAGATGAGAACCGACACCAGCAGGATGACGGTGCCGGCTCGCACCAGGAACTCCCTGGTGCTTTGCCAGGTCTCCAGCGCCACCGCCCGCCAGTTCGGCAGGTGGAAGAGGGGAAGCTCCATTATTAGGGCGGGCCTTTCGCTGTGGAGCACCAGGCGGTCCAGCAGGATGCCGGTGAGGGTCAGCAGCACCAGGTTCATGGCCACCAGTCCCAAGGTCACGGCGGCGGCCGCCTCTCCGAAGAGGGCGCCGCTCATGAACACCAGTACGACCATCCTGCCGGTACACGGCACGAGGGGGATCAGCAGGATGGTGAGGAGGCGGGCTCGGGCTGAGTCTATCAGCCGTGCGCCGAAGACCGCTGGAACGTTGCAGCCGAAGCCGAGGAAGAGAGGCACCAGCGACTCGCCGTGGAGCCCCATGGCATGCATGAAACGGTCTCCCACGAAGGCGGCCCTGGCCAGGTAGCCCACCTGCCGAAGCAGCCCGATCCCCAGGAAGAAGACCACCAGGATCGGCAGCACGGAGACCACCGTTCCCACGCCCTCCAGCACCCCGTCCACCAGCAGCCCCGAGAGCCACGGCGGAGAGAGGGCCAGCGCCGTCCGCAGCAGGGCTCCAGCGGCCGTTATCGCGCGTTCCAGGATGTCGACCAGGGGGTTGGCCACGAGATACACCATCCAGAAGAGCAGCCCCAACAGGGCCAGAAGGAGGATGGGGCCGAGGTACGGGTGGGTGGCGACCCGGTCGATCCTCTCGGTGAGCGAGACGGCGCCCCTCTGCGGCCTGAAGAGTGCGGCTCGAACCATCCGCTCGATCCACTCGTAGCGGGTGCTCGCGATGGCGACCACGGCGTCCTCGTTCTGCCGCAGCAGCCTGAAGAGCCTGTCCGAGCGATCCGGTGGCAGCGCGGTCTGGGCCAACTGGGTCATCTCTCGGTCGCCCTCCAGCAGCTTGAGCGCGAGCCACCGGCGAGGGTAGGGTGGAACAACGTCGTACCCCACCAGCTTCTCGACGCGGGCCACCAGTGTGGCCAGGTCGGGAGGCAGCTCCGGGCGTTTCGGGGCGTAGCTGGACCCCGCTTCGGCCAGCGCCCCGATGCACTCCAGCAGATCGGTCACGCCCTCGCCGTGGGACGCCACCATCGCCACCACCGGTACGCCGAGGGCTGCCTCCAGCACCTTCTCCTCCACCCGCATCCCGTCCTTCGCTGCGACGTCCATCATGTTGATGGCCACGACGACGGGGGACGGAAGCTCCAGCACCTCGGCGACGAGGTAGAGACTGCGCTCCAGGTTGGTGGCGTTCAGCAGCACCACCACGACGTCCGGCTTCTCCTGGGCGATGTAGCCTCGGGCCACCTGCTCGTCGGGGGAGTTGGCCGTCAGACTGTATACGTCGGGAAGCTCGACGATTTCGAAGGTACGGTTGTCCCGCCTGTGGGAGCCTCTGCGAATCTCCACCGTGGTGCCGGGCCAGTTGCCGGTGTGCTGGGACAGTCCGGTGAGCAGGTTGAAGAGGGTGGTCTTGCCCACGTAGGGAGCACCGAGCAGCGCCACGGAGAGTGTCTCCCGCGATGCTTCCGCTCCCACGCGGAGGGCGGTGGAGGGATCGCTCCCGAGGGGATCAGTCGTGCCGGCCATCGCCGTCGCCCTTCCTGGTCACCAGGATCCGCTGGGCCTCGCCCCTTCCTATGGCGACCTTGGTGTCCCTCACCAGGACGATGAGGGGGCCGCTCCTCGGGTTCTGTACCATGCTGACTTGGGTGCCTGGAGTGAAGCCCAGGGCCAGACAGCGGGCCACGAAGCTCTTGCCTGCCGTCAGCCGCTTCACGACGGCGCTCTCTCCAGGGGCCAGCCGTGCGAGCGGCACCGTCTGGGCGGCGCTGGCGGGCTCCACAGGGGTGACGTTGACGGAGTCGGCCTCCTCGGCGGAGAGCGAGTGGGTATGCCCTCCGATCCTGAAGGTCACGCCGTTTGATCCGTGATCCTGGTCGATCATCTCCACTTCGACCCCTGGCTTTAGCCCGATTCGGTCGAGGCTCCGCAGGAGGGATGGGTCCTCCTCTCGGACGCTCGCCACGCGGGCCACCTCCGACGGAGGCAACTGCGATAGGGGCATCCCAGCCACGGGGCTCGCCTCGCCGGCCGGGTTGGGGATCGTGTGGCCGTGCGGGCAGGTGGGGGTGTCGCCGACTGCCCTGGCGAGTTCCCGTTCCACCTCGGGAGAGGTGGCGTGCTCCAGCTTGCAGGCCTCCCCGTGGACTCTATCCCAAGGGAAACCGAGGATGTCGTGGAGGAACCGCTCCCAGAGGCGGTGGCGCCGCATCACCGAGCGCGCCAAGGCGCGACCCTCGTCTGACAGAGTGATCTCGCCCCTCGGCTGGTAGCTGATGAGCCCCCGCTCCGAAAGGCGTCCCAGCATCTCGGTGACCGAGGGGGCAGATACCTGTCGCTCCTTCGCGAGGGAGGATGTGGTTATCCTCTCCCCTCTCTCCTCCAGCCGGCCAAGGGCTTCCAGGTACTCCTCGAGCTGCTCGCTGGCCATCGCCCTCCCTCCACCGCCTCGTGGCCCGAATTAGGGGTGCCTAATTGTAGCATCGTGCTAGCTCCCTGTGTATGCCCCCGCGCGGAGGCGGGAATGTGAGGTACACTTCTCTGCGAGGGCACTCGACGGCCCTGAGTCTTCTGTAAGGCAGGCGAGCGAAGACATGGTGCAGAACGCTCCGCGTGAAGGTGAGGGCGATCACGTGGTCTCCGCCGTCCAGAGGCAGGGTGAGGCCGGTCGCAGGTTGGAGATCATAATCTCTCCACCTGCCTCGGTGGCGGAGAATCTGGCTATAGACGAGGCGATGACCCGATCGGCGGCGACCGACCAGAGGCTGGTGCTCAGGCTGTGGTGGGGGGGATCCCCCACCGTCGTCCTGGGCAGCTCCGAGAAGCCGGAGGTGGTGGCCGATCTGGAGGCCTGCCGGCGGATGGGGGTGGAGGTTGTGCGCCGCTCGACGGGCGGTGGCACCGTTCTGCAGACGCCGGGCGTCTTCAACTACTCCCTGACGGCTCCGGCGCAGGGGCTACCCAACACTCGGGCCGTCTTCGGCGTGGGGGCCCGACTTCTGATCGACGCCCTTGCGGGGTTGGGGATCCAGGCCGAGCCGAAGGGGATATCGGACGTGGCGGTGGATGGCAGGAAGATCTCCGGCAACGCCATGGCCAAGCGGTGGGGCGGGCTTCTCCTCCACGGGACCCTGCTGCTGGACCTGAACCTGGATCTGGTGGACGCCTGCCTGCGCCACCCGCCCCGGGAGCCGGACTACCGAGGCGGTCGGAGCCACCGGGAGTTCCTTACCACACTGAGGTCGCTGGGCGTTTCGGTAGCCGCTGCCGAGGTGGAGGCTGCGGTCGTGGACGCGGCCCGCCGGCTGGAGGAGCACGGGGTGTTCGATCGCTTCCCGAACCTCCTGGACAGGGGCGGCTGATAGGCAGACAGCAGGGTATCCGGCAAGGCTCTGCTGCTGCCTGCCAGTTGCAGCCGGGCCGAGGCCGAACCCGTGGGGCCTGGAAGAGGGAGCCCAGCGAGCCGGGGGCCGAGCCTTCAGGTGGCGCTGCCGTCTCAACTGTGGCGCGGACTCAGTCCACGGAGTGCGAGCCTTCCACCCCAGACAGGCGGCTTTCCATCTGGGCCAGCCCGGCAGGGTCGATCACTCGCTGCGTTATGGGGGAGGAGAGGATTATGGACGTGGTTGGCTGGCCATGGGGGGTGATCTTGCTCAAGAGCCATTCCAGGTGCTGGACCGAGGTGACCGCGACCCTCATTAGATAGGAGTCGTCCCCGGTTACGCGGTGGCACTCCAGCACCTCGGGCAGTTCCCTGGCCATGGCCACCAGTTGGCCGCCCTTGACCTCGTTCTCCGTGGCGACCCGAATGTAGGCGGTGATCGGCAGCCCCAGCTTCTCCCGGTTCAGCCTCACCCGGTAGCCGCGGATGATTCCCGCCTCCTCCATCCGTCGCACCCGTTCGGCCACGGCGGGAAGAGTGAGCCCGACTCGCCTGCCCAACTCCGCGTAGCTCAGGCGAGCATCCTGCTGGAGCTCTTTCAGGATTCGCCAGCCGACATCGTCGAGGAGCCTTTCAGAATCCAAAGTTGCCATCCCGAAATGGTTTAGCCTCTTAACCCGGATGCCCGTTCTAGTTTAGTTCCTGTATTGGAGAACAGGGGCCGGGCACCTATCATAGCACGCGACGGGAGAAGCCGAGAGCTTCCGAAGAAAGGAGCGTCTCGGTTGAGCGGATCCAGTTCCTCGTGACGGTCGACGCGGAGGTGATAACCATGGTGCGAAGCAATCCCGTTGCTCCCTCGAAGGGTTCCGGGATCGGTCTTCCCGGGTTGCGCCGCCGAGATCGGTCTATCAGGGTGCGGATTCTCGATGGAGGCCACGAGGTAGACAGCTTCGAGGTTTCCACCCTGGATGCCCTGCGGTCCGAGATGAAGGCGATCCAGCCCTACCTCCCCAAGAGGGGCGTCCTGATCGAGTTTCAGGGCATCGAGGAGGAGTCGCTACCCTTGGGCATCAGTAGAGTTCGCCGTGAGGTCGATCTCGGGGACCTGAGAGCCGCACTGTCTTTCCTGGCGGCCTGAGCGACGCCTTCGACCGGCCCCGTATCCAAGCGTGGCTGGTTCGTGGCACTCAAAACTGCCCCCTCTTGGCCGCCATCCCACTGGGCAGGGGTGGCGGCCTTTCCCCCCTATTATACGCGCTGATGCCTTTTCCTGTGTAGGCCCCAGTCTAGCGCCCCAGGGGTTTTCTGTTTGCGTTCGTGCCGAGGCTGCAGCGCGTGTTGCGTTTGCCTCGTAGCGCGAGCGATGGTCTTGATACCAGCGGGGCCGAGGGACTCTGACGGGCGTGCCGTTCCACCAGGTTGACAGATGGAACCACGGCAGGATAGGATACCCCTGGCAGGTATGCGGCGGAGCGGGCAGCTAGCCTCCGCCTGCCCCTCAGCTCACGGCGGAGGTCTCGTGGCGTGGACTCGCAGAACCTCTCCCTTCTGGCAGCTTTTGCCGCGGGGCTCCTTTCCTTCCTCTCGCCCTGCGTCCTGCCCCTGGTGCCGGCCTACGTCGGGTACCTGGCCGGAAACTCGTCCGTCGCGGCGCCCGAGTCGCGCCGAATGGCCACTCTGTTCCATTCGGCGGCCTTCGTGCTGGGCTTCTCACTGGTGTTCGTCGGCTTCTGGGCCTCGATAGGGCTGATCGGCTATGTCCTGCCGGGCTTCGGCGGCCTCTTCCGCCAGGCGGGCGGCGCCGTCCTGGTAATTCTCGGGCTCCACCAGATGGGCGTCTTCCAGATCTCCCTGCTGTACCGGCAGTTCAGGCTGGAGCCACGGCTCGACTCCTCCGCTACTCCGCTCGCCTCGATGCTGGTGGGCGTGGCCTTCGCGGCCGGCTGGACCCCGTGCATCGGTCCAGTGCTGGCCGGCATCATCGGCCTGGCGAGCATGAGCGAAACGGTCGCTCAGGGCAGCTACCTGCTGGTTGCCTACTCCCTCGGCCTTGGTGTACCTTTCTTGATCACAGGGGTGGCGCTGGCTCAGGCGAGCGCGCTGCTGAGCAAGGTGAAGCGGCACCTCAGGGTGGTGTCAGTGGCCAGCGGGCTGCTGTTGGTCTCGATCGGGGTGATGATGCTCTCCGACACCTTCAAGCTTCTCCCCCAGTACTTCAACTGGGGCGGGCTGTAGGGTAGTGCTGGGTCCTGGGCGCTGAGCTCTGGGGAGTGTTCAGCCCTCGGCCCTGGGTTCAGGGTAGGCCTCTACCCTGGGCGCTCGTGATGGCTCTCTCGTAAGGAGTGAAGGCGATGCAGATATGGGGAATCAGGCAAGGGGTGCCGGCCCTGCTGCTGGGGCTGGCGATGCTGACCGTGGTCGGTTGCTTCGGAGGGAGCAGGAATTTCACGCCCGGTGTCGGCGGTGAGGTGCTGACGGCGGCGCAACCCGCCGGAGGCCCGAGCTCGGGTGCCGCCCGACCCGACGTCGGTCCTAGGGTCGGCAACCTCGCCCCAGACTTCTCCCTGAAGGGGTTGGATGGCCAGACCGTCCGACTGTCCGAGTTGCGGGGCAAGCCGGTGCTGGTCAACTTCTGGGCCACCTGGTGCCCTCCATGCCGCCAGGAGATGCCCGACCTAGAGAAGGTCTACCAGAGGTACCGTGACGAGGGGGTGGTGTTCCTCGGCGTCAACAAGGAGGAGGACGCCGAGACGGTTCGCAAGTTCGTGGAGCAGAACCGCTACAGTTGGACCTTCCTGCTGGACTCCGATGGGAAGGTCGGCAACTCTTACTGGGTGAGTGGCATCCCCACCAGCTACTTCGTCGACCGAGAGGGGATCGTCAGGGACATCCACATCGGGATACTCAACGTCTCCCTCCTGGAGGCCAAGCTGGGCAAGATCCTGTAAGGCCCTCCAGCGCGGGCGCGTGAGTTTCGCCCACTCTGGCTCTGGTCGTGGCAACGACTGCAGTCGTTCGCCCATTCAGGTGGTAGTTGCGACTGCAGTCGTTCGTCCAGTCTCCAGCGAGCCTGCGTCCCGTTCCCCCACGAGGCTTCGAACGGCTGAAGCCGTTACTACGAGGGCGATCGGCCCTACGCCGCCCCCCCCACCGTCGCTTCCTCTCCTCGAGGCCCGCCTTCTCAGATAGTTGCCAAGATGGGGACATTTCGCAACTGGAGAATGGAACTTCCCGGCAGCTTCCACAGTCTAATAGAGTAGCCACCTCCATGGAGGAAGAAGCATGACCTGGAGCCTGCGTGAGTTGCTTCCCCTCGGCCGGCCCCGATCTGCCGTCTTGCCGGCCGTCGCCACCCTCTTGATGATGGTTTGCCTGGCCTTCCCCGGGGCCGTCCGCGCCGCCGACGGCTCGCTGGAGTTGCTCCAGACTGGTTGGGATGGAACGGTAGTGCCCGGCAGTTGGAACCCCGTGCGGGTGCGGGTGACCGGCGGCGGCGCGGACACCACCGCTCGCGTGGAGGTGGTGCTGAAGAACCGTTTCCAGGCCAACCCCCAGACAGCGGCCGCCGAGTATCCCATAGGAGCCTATGGGCAGGAGGTTGCCCTTGCGGCCGGCGTGGCCAAGGAGATCACCATCTGGGTGCCCGTCGACTCCGGGATGGTCGCATCCGGAAGTATGCTGGGCTCGGTGCGGCTGATGGTCGGCGACGAGTTGGTTACGGAGCAGAAGGTGGAGAGCCTCCGCGCAATCCGCACCCCGGGTTGGCCCCTCGTGGGGGTGCTGGCGGAATCCCCGGCGGTGGGTCGATCCCTATCCCAGGTGGAGATGGCCGTCCAGGGCTTGCCGGTGGCGCTCAGTCTCGCTCGCCTCTCGGCCCAGGACCTTCCCCCCGTGTCGGAGCGACTAGGGGCGCTGTCGGCGATCGTGGTGCAGGGGAACGCCGCCTCCACGCTGACGGCCGAGCAACGGCGGGCTGTGGAGGAATGGGTGGCTTCGGGGTGGCACCTGATCCTGCTGGGCGGGGCCGAGGCGGCGCGGACGATGGCCGTCCTGCCTCCGGATAGCCTGCCGGTGACTCTCGACGGCCTCGACGGTGCCGCCGACCTGTCGGGCCTCGCTCGGTGGGCTGACGCGAAGGAAGCTGTGCCCGGGGCCGGCCACGCAGTTCGATTCAGAAGCGAGTCGGGCTCCCCACTGGCTGGTTCTGCCGAGCGTCCACTCGTCTGGAGGTGGCAGGTCGGGCAGGGCACGGTGACGTTGCTGGCCGTCGATCCGACGATCGAGCCGCTGGCTGGTTGGGGCGGCACCCCCACCCTGTTGCGCAAGCTGCTCGAGCCGGCGCTGCCAGATGCCAGCGAGAACGAGAAGATGCGCTTGGCCAGGCAGATGGAGAGCGACCTCCTTGCCCAAATGCAAGGCGCCGTCGAGGCGGTGCCGCCGGAAGTCTTCCCAAACTGGTGGACCGTCGCGCTCCTGCTTGGCGCCTTCGCCCTGGCCGTCGGCCCGCTGCTGCACTTCGTCCTCGGGAGGCTCGACCGCAGGACGCTGGTGTGGCTGGCCGTCCCCGCCGCCGCCCTGCTGCTCTCGGCTGCCCTCTACTACGTCGGGGTCGGCCGGGGTGGCAGGGACGTGCTGGCTAGCGTCGTGACTCACGTGCGACTGGACCCTGCTGGTCTGCACTCTCGGGCCTCCATCGTGGCGGGTTTCTTCGCTCCCACCCACCCGAAGCTTGCCGTCGAGGTGCCAGGGGACACGCCCGTGCGGGTGCTCAGCCGCTTCTCCGGACCCTACGGCCCAGGAGGGTTGCCGGTCGCCCCCTCGTCCGAGCCCCCCTTCCACGTCGTCTCCGGTCGGGACACCCGTGTGGAGTTTGACTCCGGCCAATGGTCCATGCGCGCTGTGGGCTTGAGCCGTGAGTTGGGCGAGGAAGCCGGAAAGATCACGGCGCGGCTGGGGTTGGAATCGGATCTCATCAAAGGCACGTTGCGAAACGATACCCCTTATCACTTGGAGGACGCAGCGGTGGCGATCGGCCAGGGTCTGGTTAAGCTGGGCAACCTGGCTCCAGGGCAGAGCGTTCCCGTGGTGCTGGACCCTGGGCCTGCCGCCGATCCCTTCCGAGGGGGCTTTCCCCTTTCCTACCGCCTCTTCGGCAGGCCGGTGAGCGATGCGGCCGCCGGAGGAGGTGGTATGCCTGTTCCATTCCCCGTATCCGCAGTATCCAGCGTCGCCGTGCGGAGCTCGGTGGTCATGCCAGGTGGGGTGCCGGAGCGCCTCGAGCTACCTCGGGATCCCGAGGTGCTCCGCCGGGTGCGACTGATGGATCCCATCGTGAACGTGCCGAAGCCTAGCCCTGGCATGTCCGCGATGCCCCTCACCTTCCTTGCCTTCACTCGCTCCCAGGTGGCTCAGGGGTTGCCGGGGGTGGGGGATCGCCAGGTCTACCACCTGGCGTTGCTGGAGCAGCGGCTGCAATTGGAGTTCCCGCCCGGCCCCTTCACCATACCTGCATCGCTCATACCTGCCGATGTGATGTCCACGAGCGGCGGCTGGGGCGGGGGGAGCAACGGAACCATCAGTTGGGTCAGTCTGGACAGCGGCTCGATGACCTGCAGCTTCAAGCTTCCGCTGCCTTCCGGTGCTAAGGTCGAGGCGATCACGGCGACTACCCAACAGATGGGGCCGTCGACTTCGGTGGCGCAGCGCGAAAAGGGGATGCCTCCGCCTCGTCCCGGCGTGGCCCCCAGCCCGGCGGAGCCAGGGGTATTCTCGGTGTACAACTGGCAGACGGCGGCATGGGAGCCGCTGCCCGGCGGCCAGGAGCGGACACGCATCGCCCCCGCTGACTCCTACGTGGGGCAGGATGGGACGGTGAAGCTTCAGGTGTCCGCCGGGCAGGATCGAGCCGTGCAGTTCATCATGCCGGAGTTGACGGTGGAAGGGACGGTGGGACGATGATCCGCGTGCGGGGACTGAGGAAGCGATACGGGCGCGTGACCGCCCTGGATGGCCTGGACCTCACCGTGCCTGCCGGTTCCATCTACGGTTTCATCGGGCAGAATGGGGCCGGCAAGACGACGACCCTGAGGGTGCTAGCCACCCTCATCCTGCCCGACGACGGCGCCGCCGAGGTGGCCGGGGTCGACGTCGTGCGCCACCCGTACGAGGTGCGGCGGGTGGCCGGCTACATGCCCGACTTCTTCGGCGTCTACGACGATCTGAAGGTTGGGGAGTACCTGGAGTTCTACGCTTCCATCCACGGCGTTCAAGGTAGTGCCGTCTCTTCCCTCCGGGACAGTCTGCTGGAGCTGGTGGATCTCACCAACAAGAGGGACGAGTACGTGGAGGGTCTCTCCAGGGGCATGCAGCAGAGACTCTGCCTGGCTCGGGCGCTGATTCACGACCCCAAGGTGCTGCTGCTGGACGAGCCCGCGAGCGGCCTGGACCCCCTGGCCAGGGTGGAGATGCGGGAGCTGCTCAAAGAGCTGGGTCGCATGGGGAAGACGATCCTGATCAGCTCCCACATCCTCTCCGAACTGGCCGACCTGTGCACCCACGCCGGAGTAATAGCGTCGGGCAGGCTGGTGCGGGAGGGCACCGTAAAGGAGCTGCTCTGGATGGCGGAGCGACCCGGCTACCTGCTGCGGACCCTGCGGGACGGTGAGCGGGCCGCCTCCGTGCTGGAGGAGGTGCCGGGAGTGGTGGCCGTCGACACCACCGAGGAGGGGATACGCTTCCACTGCCAGGACGGTGCCGAGGGTGCCGCCGCGGCCCTGGCTGCAGTTGTATCGGCGGGCATCCCCGTAGCCCGTTTCGCGGAGCTGGAGAACAGCCTCGAATCCACCTTCCTCCGGCTGGCGCGACAGGACGAGGAGGGAGCGAGAGGGATGGAGGTGTCGCGATGACGCCGATGACACTGGCTGCCACCGCTCCTCAGGCTAGCCCTGAGGTCAACTGGCTGCTCGTGGCCGGACTGTCGGTCCTGCTCGCGCTGCTGGTCTTTCAGGCCACGAGGAGCCGCGAGGCTCGCACCGGCCTGCGGTTGGGGCTGCGGGGGCTGGTCGCCAAGGAGCTTCGCTCTCGCAGCCGGGGCTGGCGACCGGTCTGGCTGCTCACCGGCTACCTGGCGATGCTGGCGCTCGCCGTCGGTGGCTTCCTGGCGCTGATGGCGAACGTGGGCGGGGTGATCAGCCCAAACCTCGGCATTCAGCTCTTCTCCGCCCTGGCCACCGGAGCGGTGCTGATGCTGGCCTTCATCACGCCAGCGCTCACCGTGGGCTCCATCTCGGGAGAGCGCGAGAGACGCACGCTGGAGCTCCTGCTGGTCACCCGAGCCTCGGCCCTGGGGCTGGTGCTGGGGAAGCTGGCCGGCTCGCTCCTCTACGTTCTGTTCCTGCTGGTCGCGTCGTTGCCAGCGTTCGCGCTGGTGTACCTCTTCGGCGGGGTTCCCCCGCTCCATCTAGGCATGGTGCTGGCGGTGGCAGCGGTGACCGCGGTCGCGTACGCCTCGTTGGGACTCTTGCTGAGCGCCCTACTGAGACGCACGATCGTCGCCTCGGTGGTGGCCTATCTGCTGGTGCTATTCCTGGTGCTGGGCTTGCCCTTCCTGTCGATACTGGCCGTGCTGGCCTCGCAGGGGCGAGCGAGCGGTGGCACCGCGCTGTACAGCTTCGCCAGCCCGATGTCGTCGCTGGCCTCGGTGCTGCCCTCGAACTCCGGCTGGGGGATGCCCCTAGTGGGCGACCTGCTGCCGCTCGTCCTGGGTGGGCGGCTTGGCTTTGGCCGCGTCGAGTCCGCGGCTGGGGGGATCTCCGCTACCATGGTCTACGCACTGCAGCCCGACCCCATCACAGGCCAGGTTGCCACCGTCGTCGCCTGGGCGCCCTGGGTGTACCACTTCCTCTTCAGCGCGGCCTTGGCCGCGCTGTGCGTGCTGCTGGCGGCGCTGGTCCTGGCGCCCACCAAACCGTGGCAGGCCCGGCGGCTGAGGCGGACTCGAGTGAAGAGTGATGAGTGAGAGGCGGCATGGCAAGATGAGTCCCCGCGTCACCCACCGCTCATCACCCATCACTCATCACTCATCGCTCGTCACTCTAAAGCGTCGCGTCCGTGCTCGGTGGCTGCTCGATCGGATCCGCCTCGGCCTCCTGTGCGGCCTCGGTGGCGGGGCTGTTCTCTCCCTTGTCACGCGGCTCCTCGGATACCCCTCGTGGCCCCTCCTCGTTGCCGGCTCGCTCGGGCTTGCCCTGGCAATCGCCGTGGCGCTTGCCCTCCTCCGTTGGCCCGGCTCCTGGGAGGCGGCGAGGGTTGCGGACGGCCTGGGGCTGGAGGAGCGGGTCGCCACGGCCATCTACGCGGCGGAGACCGGCTTTCCCGCGGCGCCATTGCTGAACGACGAGGCCTTGCGGGCGTTGGCCGGATTGGACCCCTCGGCCTACCCCCTCTTGCCGGATCCCAGATCGTGGCGTCGTCCGCTGGTGGCCGGGCTGCTCCTCGCCCTGGTGGTGCTGCTGCCGATTCCGGCGCTGGGCGACGGGGGGCGGCAGGCCGTCGAGGCCCAGACCGTGGCAGCCGGCCGGAAATCCGTGCAGGAACTGCAGGCGGGATTGCCGCAGTCGCCGGTCCCCGAGCCGCTGGCTCGAGCCGCCGCTGCCGAGATGGAGCGGCTGGAGGAGGCTCTGGCCCAGGCGCGCAGCGCCGCCGAGGCCTCCCGGGCGGTGGAGGAGGCGCAGGAGCGGGTGGCTGCCCTGGGCGGGCCGCAGGACTACGCGTGGCATCGGGCGGTGGAAAGGCTGGCCGAGGCGTGGAACAGCGAGCCGGACCTGGGTGCCCTCGCCAGGGCGCTGGAATCGCGGGACCCTCAGGCAGTGGAGCGGGCACTGGCGGAGCTGTCGGACAGGCTGGGAGAGATGTCCGTGGAGCAGCGGGGGCAGCTTGGTCTGGCCCTCCAAGCCGGGGCGAACGCAGCCCGCGACGTACCCGACTTGGCGGGGGAGCTGCGGCAGGCTGCCCAGCAACTGGCTGCCGGGACGGATGGAGACGGGGGGACCGACCAGGCGGCCGGCACCCTCGATGCGCTGGCCCCGCTGATGGCCCAGGGCGCCGCCCGGTCGGGGAGCCTTCAGGCGGCGCAGCAGGTCGTCGCGGGGCTCGGCCGGGTGCGGGCGGAGTTGGGCGCGCCAGCGGGTAGCGCGATGGCCGCCGGAGGAACGGCTGCCGGAGGGGCGGCAACGGGAAGCGCCGCGGGTGGGGGTGCTGGCGGGGGTGCGCCCGCCAGCGGCGCGGGCTCCGGTGGCTCGGGCACGGGGAGCGGGGACGGCGGCGGATCTGGAACGGGCAGTGGTACGGGTTCGGGCGCCGGGACGGGCGCTGGCGGTGGTTCGGGCGCTGGGACCGGCTCGGGTGGCGGCTCTGGCGCGGGCGGAGGCGGCGCCGGTTCGGGTGCCGGTGCCGGAGGCGGACCCTCCCGAGGGCAGCCCGGATCGAGCGGCGGGGGGGCGACGACCCAGGGTGGGAGTGCGGCGCCCAGCAACCGAGGCGCGACAGTCTACGAACGCGTCTACGCCCCGACCTTGGTGGGCGGCGAGGGCGGTCCTACCGTGCAGGCTCCAGGGGACGCCGCCGGGGCTGGAGGCGAGACGGTGGAAATGCCGGAGTCGGCAGTGACCCTGGGGGGACTGCGGCCGTACGACGAGGTGTTCGGCCAGTACGACGCCGAGGCGCGGCAGTCGCTCTCGCGCCAGCCGCTGCCCCCAGCCCTCCAGGGGCTGGTGCAGCGGTACTTTTCGGCGATCGACCCGGGCCAGTAGGGCAGGGGACAAGCCCCTGCCGCCGGGTTCGAGTGTAAGGGCCGCTGCTCCTGGTGCGCGGACGTCCCCCGCAATTGGATGCGAGCTAGGGATTCCTGACCGCGTATTCGCTGGCGTCACGTATACTTGCCGTGCCGGCCATCAGGAAGAGGGACCTGTGAACGATATCCCACTTCCCAGACGCAAGCGGATCCGTCTGGACAATCGGCACCACGCCGATGAGGTGGCGGTCTGTTCGGTCACTCGCCGGACAGGTGGGGGACAGCGAACGGCAGGACGGCGACCAGGACCATCTCGGAGGGAAGCTTAGATGGCTGAACACTCAGCACTCAGGACCCAGCACTCAGGACCCGGCGCTCAAGACTCGACGCTGGCGGACGCCGCCGAGGCGGCCAGGCTGAAGCTGAGCGCCGTCGTGGAGGCATTGGGACAGGTAATCGTGGGGCAGATGGAGGTGGTGGACCGGCTGGTCACCGCGCTGGTGGCAGGCGGCCACGTCCTGCTGGAGGGGGTGCCGGGACTGGGCAAGACCCTCCTGGTGCGCACCCTGGGGCAGGTGACCGGCCTCAGCTTCAGCCGGATCCAGTTCACCCCCGACCTGATGCCCGGCGACATCACCGGCACCCAGATCTTCGACCGGGAGAGCGGCGGTCTGCGCTTCGTGCCGGGACCCATCTTTGCCAACCTCCTGCTGTCCGACGAGGTCAACCGGGCGACGCCGCGGACCCAGAGCGCCCTGCTGGAGGCGATGCAGGAGCACACCGTCACGGCCGGAGGGGAGAGCCACCCATTGCCGGAGCCCTTCTTCGTCCTCGCCACCCAGAACCCCCTGGAGATGGAGGGCACCTATCCCCTGCCGGAGGCGCAACTCGACCGTTTCCTCTTCAAGCTGCTGGTGCCCTTCCCCCCGGACGAGGAGCTGGCGGAGATCGCCGAGCGGACGACCGGCGTGCCCCGCCCCGCGCCCCCTCGGGTGATGGAGCCGCACGACCTGGTGGAGGCGATGGATCTCGCGCGGCAGGTGGTTGTGGCGCCGCACGTCCTGCAGTACGCGGTGCGGCTGATCGGGGCGACCCATCCGGACAGATCGCCGGTGCCCGAGGTGCGACGGTTCGTGCGGTACGGCTCCAGCCCCCGCGGACTGCAGGCCCTGCTTCTGGGCGCCAAGGTGGCGGCACTGCGAGCGGGTAGGTGGAACGTGGCGTTCTCGGATCTGGATCAGATGGCCCTGCCCGCCCTGCGCCACAGGATGATCCTCCAGTTCGAGGCCACGGCGGAGGGGGTCACGGCCGACGATCTGGTCGGGCGCATTCTGGCGGCCGTCTCCCGAGAGTGATGAGTGATGCATGATGAGTGGAGACCAGGCTTTCCGGGTTGGTCGCCGGGTTTCCGAGCCGCACTGGAGAGGATGGCCATCGCGCCTCGACGGCCGGCCCGCGGCCAGCACTCCGGCGCCGTCCGGTCTCGGGTGCGGGGCCGCGCCCTGGAGTTCGCCGACTACCGTGCCTACTGCCCGGGCGACGATCCCAGGCTGGTGGACTGGCGGGCCTACACCCGGCTGGGACGGCTTTACCTGAAGCAGTACGAGGAGGATCGCTCCCGCACCATCACGCTGCTGGTGGATGTCAGCGCCTCCCTGGACTGGGGCGAGGGTGAATCCCACAAGGGGCTCTACGCCCGGCGCCTCGCGGCGGCTCTGGCCTGGGTAGCGGTCAGCCGCCACGAGTCGGTGCGGGCGTTCCTGCTGCGCGACGGCGCCGCCGCGCCGCTGCCGCCCGCCTCCAGCCGGGATGGCGCCGCCGTGCTCTTCGGCCGGCTCGCCTCCGTCCGGGAGGGCGGGCGGACGGACCTCGGCGCAGCCGTTCGGCGGGCGCTGGTGGGGCCGGTGGCCGGCCCGGTCCTGCTGCTCACCGACCTTCTCGATCCCTCCTGGCCCGAGGCGCTGGATGCGCTCTCGGTGGGGGGAGAGGGGACCCTGCTGCAACTGCTGTCGCCGGCCGAGTGGCAGCCTCCGTTGGGCGAGGAGGTGGAGCTGCAGGACGCCGAGAGCGGGGAATTGCGTCCCACCCGTTTGGGGCCGATAGAGCTGGCAGCCTACCGGGAGCGGTTGGAGGTTTTCCTGGCCCAGGTGCGCAGCCACTGCCACCGCCTCGGGATCCTTCCAGTCGCCTTGAACACCGCCACACCGCTGCAGGAGGCAGTGCTGCGGGAGCTGCCCTCCTTGGGCGTGTTGAGGGGGTGATGCGATGCCGCTCCTCGAGTCCCCGGGCGCGGTGTGGCTGCTGGTCACCATTCCGGCCATCGTTCTGCTCTGGATCCTGCGGCCGCTACGCCCGCGGCTGCGGGTACCCAGCCTCTTCCTTTGGCAGGGCTCACCCGCCGAGCGGCGGTCTGCCCGACCCTGGCAGCGGCTCCGCAACCACCCGCTGCTCTGGATCCAGCTTGCCATCGCTCTGCTGCTGGCGCTGGCCGCCGCTCGCCCGTTCCTGCCGGCCGACGCCGCCGGCCAGCACCTGATGGTGCTGCTGGACGCCTCCGGCAGCATGAGGGCGCGGGACGTCCCAACGGACCGATTCGCGGCGGCGCGGTCGACCGTCGTGGATCTGGCCCGAGGGCTGGGGCCTGGCCAGGAGATGACCGTGCTGCGGCTGGACGAACAGCCCAGGGTGCTGGTGGCTGGTGCGCGCGGCGCCGACCAGGTGGAGCAGGCGCTGTCGGGCGAGCGTCCATCCTACGGGCCGCCCGACGTGGCCGCGGCGCTCGCCCTGGCGGCGGGTCTTACCCGGGGGCCGGCGGAGTGGGTGCTGGTGGGCGACGGCGGGCTGACCATTCCTGAGGGCGTCCATCGACCGCCAGACACGGGATTCCGCTTCCTGCCGGTCGGAAGCCCGGCAGGCAACGTCGCCATCACGGGCATGGCGGTGAGGCAAGAGGGGGAGAATCGCGTCCTGCAGGTAGGGCTTCGCAACTACGGCGGGGGGCCGGCGGTCGGCCGGCTGCAACTGCTGGCCGAGGGCCAGATGGTGGGGGCTCGGGAGTGGCGCCTCGAGGCCGGAGCAGAGGATTACGTCTCCTGGGGACACCTGCTGTTGGGTCCGGCGTGGTACGAGGCCCGGCTCTCCGGGGTGCCCCAGGGATCGAACGCCCTGGAGCAGGACGACGCGGCCTGGGTGGCGGCGGCCGACGCTTCGGAGGAGGTGCGGGTGCTGCTGGTGAGCGCGGGCAACGGCTTCCTGGAGCGTATGCTCAGCGTCCACGGAAACGTGAGGGCTTTCAGCGCGTCCCCGTCCGATTGGCCGGGGGTCGCCTCCCAAGAAGCCGCCTACCCCCTGACGGTGCTGGATCGCCTTTGGCCAGAGCGATGGCCCTCGGGGAGCGCCCTGGTGGTGGGAGCGCCCGTCGGCGAGTCCTTCCGGCCTCGCGAGGTCTGGCCCCGAACGGACCATCCCCTCCTCCGCTACGTCGACTGGTCGGAGGTCCGGGTGGGGGAGGCGCGCCGCGCGACGCTGGGCGACGACTGGGAGACGGTGATCGACTCGGACGGCGGACCGCTGCTCGCGGTGCGCACCGATGGCGGCCGCCGGCAGGCGGTGCTGACGTTCGAGCTGAGTCAGTCGGACCTTCCCCTGCGTCCGGCCTTCCCGGTCCTGATGGCCAACCTGATGGAGTGGCTGCTTCCTCGACCCGAGACGGCGCCGCGCACGGTCGCGCCCGGCGCTGCCCTCTCGCCGGAGCCGTCGCCGCTGGCGCAGCAACTGTGGGCGGAGGCCGGCGACGGCACCCGCTACGATCTGGCGCCTCCGTGGCCGCCCCGACCCTTCCGGCCGCCCGAACCCGGCCTGTACAGCGTCGTCCAATCCTGGGAGGGGGAGCGCCAGCGCTCCCTGCTGGTGGCGAGCGGCTATCACCCTCAGGAGGCGGACTTGAGCCCTCGGTCGATCGACATTCCGGCGGCGAAGGGAGAGGTGTCGGCCCCAGCCAGGGGCGCCCTCCCCTTCTGGCCCTGGCTGGTTGCCGGGGTGGTGGGGCTTGCACTGGTCGAATGGTGGGTGGATGCGCGTGGACGGTAGACGAGGATCGAGGACCGAGGTCTCGGGACTGGGGGGCGCGCCGCGATGAACCCCCTCGGTCCGCTGCCCTCGGTCCTGTTCACCGATCCGCTGTGGCTGCTGGCGCTCCCGCCGGCCGCCGCCCTGCTGGTCGTGGCGAGGCTGCCCTGGTGGAGGGCGGCGAGAAGGGCCGGAAAGGCCGCGCTGCGCCAGGAGGCCCGACGGCTGGGGTTGCGCCTGGCTTGGATCGCCCTGCTGCTGCTGGCCCTATCCGGCCTCACCCTCACCCGGCCTCTGGATCGCCAGGCCCTGCTGTTCGTGGTGGACGCGTCGGCCAGCGTGGTGGCGGTGCGGGACCAGGCAGAGGCCGCCGTGAGGGCCGCTGCGAGCCGGATGCGGGACGGCGACCTGTTGGGGGTGGTCGCCGCCGCGGCAGGCGCCCGGGTGGAGGAGGTCCCCACGGACGAACCCCTCTTCGACCGGCTCTCCGTCTCCCTGCCGGACACCGCCACCGACCTGGCGGCAGGGCTGCGCCTGGCGGGCGCGCTGCTTCCCGAGGGGTACGCTGGCCGGCTGGTGGTGGCCTCCGACGGACGGCAGACTCGCGGAGACGCCCTGGCCGCGGCCCGGGACCTGGCTGCCAGAGGGATCGTGGTGGACGTGCTTCCCCTCGGTACCGCCGCCGCTCCAGACCTGAGGCTGGAATCCGTGGCGCTGCCGGAGACTGCCTACAGGGGCGAGGTTGCCACCCTGACGGCCCGGCTGCACTCCGACCGCTCCACCACCGCCACGCTCCGGGTGTACAGGGACGACCAACTGCTGCTGGAGCGGAGGGTGGATTTGCGCGCTGGGCGGCAGGAGGTGGTGCTCTCGGTGCCCGTCGGCGATCCTGGGCTGCACCGGTATCGGGTGGATCTGTCCTCGCCGGACCCGTCGGCGGACGGCACCACGGCGAACAACGCCCTGGGGGCCATCCAGCGGGTCGTCGGCCCGCCCAGGGTGCTGGTGGTCGCCTCTTCCCCCGAGGAGGCGGGGATGCTGCCCAGCGCGCTCTCGGCCGGTGGGGCCGAGGTGAGCGTGGTCGGTCCGGCGGGGGTGCCGGCCGACCTGGCGGGGTGGGCCCGCTACGACTCCGCCGTCCTGGTGGACGTGCCCGCCGAGTCGCTGCCCGCGGGGACGATGGACCTGCTGGAGAGGTACGTGCGGGACATGGGGCGGGGGCTGGTGATGACCGGCGGACCCGACAGCTTCGGACCCGGCGGCTACGCCGACACGCCAGTGGAGCGGGCTCTACCGGTGTACATGGATCTGCGGGGGCGTGGGCGGCAGCCGAGGGTCGCCCTGGCGCTGGTGATCGACAAGTCCGGCAGCATGTCAGGTGCCAAGATGGAGATGGCCAAGGAGGCTGCCGCGCGCAGCGTAGGGCTGCTACGCCCCGGCGACCGTGCCGCCGTGCTCGCGTTCGACTCGGTGCCGCAGTGGGTGGCGCCGCTGACGCCGGTGGAGGAGCGGGAGAGTCTGGAGCAGGCTATCGGGAGCATCTACGCAGCGGGTGGGACCGAGATCTACCCAGCGCTGGCGGCCGGGTTCGACGCACTGCGGGATGTGGAGGCCGATGTCAAGCATCTTCTGCTGCTAACGGACGGGCGATCGGGCTCCGGGGGCGACTACGGGGCGCTGGTGCGGGAGATGAGGGACGCTAGGGTGAGCCTCTCCACCGTCGCGGTCGGCAGCGACGCCGATACAGGACTGCTGGAGGCGATGGCTCGGGCTGGGCGGGGTCGCTACCACTTCACGGCCGACCCGGCGGACATCCCGCAGATCTTCATGCGCGAGACCCTGATGGCCACCCGCACGCTGCTGGTCAACAGGCGCTTCTACCCTGCCGCCGCGTCGGAGGGTCCGTTGCTGAGGGGCGTGCAGGTGGTGCCCCCCCTGGACGGCTACGTGGCCGTGACGGCCAAGGAGCAGGCCGAGGTGGTGCTGGTCTCGCCGGAGGGCGATCCGGTGCTGGCCACCTGGCAGTACGGGCTCGGTCGGGCCGCCGCCTGGACTCCGGACGTGGCCGGCCGCTGGAGCGGCGCGTGGGCGGGGATCCCCACCACCACCATCCTCTGGGGCAACCTGCTCTCCTGGCTGCTGCCACCCCAGGAGGCCGGGGAGCTGTCGGTTCGGGTCGATGCCGAGGGGGACACGGGCTTCGAGGTGGTGGCGGAGAACCGCGGGGGATGGGAGGAGCTTCGATCGACCCGCGCTACGCTGCTGGGTCCCGATGGACGGCGGCGGGAGATGGAGCTTTCTCCTGCGGGGCCGGGCCGCTACAGGGCGCGAGGGGAGATGCCCGAGCCGGGGGCGTACGTGGTGCAGGTGAGCCAGACCGTCGATGGCGGCGAGTTGCGTGGCGAGGCAGGGTGGGTGGCGCCATACCCCGCAGAGTACCGCGAGGTGGGGGTGGACCACGCCTTCCTGAGGCAGTTGGCGGCCGCGGGTGGGGGCGAGCTGCTGGGTAAGCCGGAGGAGGCCGCGGAGCCGCGTGGCCGTACGGCCGTCTCGCGCTGGCCCGGCTGGCCGTTCCTGATAGCGCTGGCTGCCATCCTCTGGCCCCTGGAGATCGCTGCCCGCCGCCTGGTGGTGCCGGCGGTGGCGCGGGGACGCGGGGAGGCGGGAACAGGCACACTCCCTCTCCCTCTGGGAGAGGGCCAAGGTGAGGGAAAGGACGCTGGGGACCGCAGATCCCCTCTCCCACTCCGAGAGGGTGAGGGTAAGGGCCGAGGGTCTGCGCCCGCCCTGGACACGGCGGGGCGGCTGCTGGAGCGCAAGCGCGCCCTGCGGGAGGGGCGGAGGGAGAAGGGTTAGACGGGGCGCAGACACCTGGTGTCACGGTCGAGCAAACCCGCCAACTGCCGGGCGGCCTCGTCCGGATCCGTTCCCGTTTGCAGTCGGTAGCAGTCGCAGGATGCCGCCGTGTCCATCATCGTTTCGAAGTGATCCGTCGCCAGGCCGCGGTTCGCGGGCGGCATGCTGTGCTCCAGCAGGGCGAGGAACGCCTCGGACTTCCCCATCGGCTGGAGGAGGCTGGTGGGGGTTCGTGCGATGCTCGGGAACACCAGCAGTCGGGGCCGGGCCTGCTCGGCGAGACAGCCGGGGAAGAGGGCGTCGGCGGGGAATGAGTACTTGTTCCTCTCGTTGGGGGCGTGCCCTGCCAGGAATGCCAGCTCCCGGAAGAAGCCCAAACCATCGGCGCAGACGTTGATGTCCTCGGGGAAGGCCAGCACCTGAACCCCTCCCTCACGCTTCGTGAGAAGGGGCATGTCGTCGGAGAGGAGCCGCAGGCCGGCCCGCAGTAGGGCTATCGAGAGGGTGGACTTGCCGCTGCCGGGCAGGGCAGGCAGTATCAGGGCGTGTCCGTTCGACTCCAGGGCCGCGCCGTGGATGGGATACAGCCCTCGCAGACGGAGGAACTCCAGTACCATCGGCAGGATGGCGAAGTGCTGGATCGACCACAGCGCACCCGCGCGCTCGCGGACCACGTACACCGCCATCCGACGGGCGTGGAAGTCGGCAACGCTGAGGGAGAGCCCGCGAGCCTCCAGGAAGAGCCGGCCGTCCAGGGCGCTGTGGCGAAGCCCGCCCTGCTCGTTCACCACGGTCGCATCGGGCGGCACGATCAGCGGGAGCGACTCGACCACTTCCATCTGGCAGTTCAGTGTCTCCCGCTTGGGCGCCCCCGGAGCCGCCTCGGCATACCGGTGGAACAGCCCGTCCATCGCCTCGGCCAGGTGAGGGTGGTTCGCCCATGCCTCGATCCGCAGCCCGTGCACGCAGTACGTCAGACCCTCCAGTGTCGTGACCCTGGCCGATCGCATCCCCTCGTTCCTCCCGCGGAGTGTTCACGGATGGCGAGAGCCGATCGCACGGACGGCCGGCCGGTGGACGGCCCGACCCGTGCTGCCCTCGCCCATCGCTCTGGATCGATAGAATTCGGCCGGGGGTTACCCCCGGCCGGTGGCGGACCCGCTAGTAGTGGTTGATCGAGTCGTAGTCGTTGAACAGGGCCGTCAGGCCGCTGGGCTTCCCGAGGGACATCGGTCGGAGCGATACGTATCTCTTCATGTCGCATCCTCTTTCTCTGGCGCAGCGAGTCCGCCGGGCAGCCGGTCGGGCAGCCCGACGGCCTCGCCTTCGCTAGCCCCGACGACTGTCTACCAACCACCGTTGTAGGGGATGGTGGCCGTCAAGCCGCTCAACTTGCCCAGCAGCGCGAGGCGCGGCGATACGTAGCTCCTCTTCACGAATCTCACCTCCTTTCTCGTCCCTATGCTTGGATAGCCGAGGGCGCCCGTCTCCAAAGTGGAGAGGGTCGCGGAGCGTGGATCCGCACCGGCGGTTCGCGCCTCCGAGTTGGGGGACACCACGTTGGAGTGCATCGTGTCTCCCCTCGCAACCCCCTCGGCCATGGTCCGACCCTCGCCGCCAAGGGGCCGGCTCGGCCGTCCGGATCGGCTCTCGACAGCGGGTACAACCGGTAGGGGTGGCTGCCCAGCGTACCGACCCGCCGGTTGCCGCGCCACTCTAGCTGGGGCCGATGAATCCAGCATTAATCGGCCGAGCGGTATTGTGTCAACCGTGTAAGCACTCACCACGCGCCGATTTCATCTCCCGTTCAATTCCCTGGACTAGTCTGGAGCCGTGAAGAAGGCGATCGAAGTCAGAGACCTGTCCAAGAGCTACCCGAAGCCCATGAGCTTTCGGGAGATCCTCCGGCATCGCAGGTGGCGATCGAAGACGGATGCCCTGCGGGGGGTCGGCTTCCACGTGGCCGAGGGAGAGGTGTTCGGCCTGCTGGGCCCCAACGGAGCGGGGAAGACCACCCTGATCAAGATCCTCTGTACCCTCGTCCTTCCGACCGAGGGGTCGGCCTCCGTCAACGGCTTCGACGTGGTTCGGGACCCTGCGGCCGTGCGGAGGAGCATCGGATACGTGGTTGCCGACGAGCGCAGCTTCTACTGGCGGCTGACGGGACGCCAGAACCTGCGCTTCTTTGCCACGCTGAACAACCTGATCGGCAAGGAGGGAGAGCGGCGAGTGGAGGAGGTCGCGGATCTGGTCGGCCTTCGCGAGGAGCTGGACACGCCCTTCCTCCACTACTCCACGGGCACCAAGCAGAAGATGGCCATCGCCCGGGGGATGCTCACCGATCCGCCCATCCTGCTGCTGGACGAGCCCACCCGCAGCCTGGACCTGCCGACGGCCAGAGCCGTACGCGGTTTCGTTAAGAGCGGGCTTGCTGCCCAGGGGAGAACGGTGCTGATAGCCACCCACAACATGGAGGAGGCGTCGGAGCTGTGCCAGCGGGTGGCGGTGATCGACCGGGGGCGGCTCAGGGCGTGGGGGACACCGGCGGAGATCGCCCAGGCCGTGGACTGGACGGGGAAGAAGGTACTCCTGGAGGTAGACGGGTGGACGGAGGGGGTCGCGACTCGGGTGCGCCTCCTGCCGGGGGTGCGGGAGTTGGCACTGCTGCCGCGGTCCTGCGGCGAGAACGGCAGGGCGCTGAGGCTACGGATCGGCCTGCGGGAGGGCGCCGATTCCGTCGCCGAGGTGATAGAGACGGTGGTGCGCTCGGGCGGCCGGATCGTCTCGTTCCAGGAGGAGGCGCCCACCCTGGCCGACCTCTTCCTCCGCATCACAGAGGAGGAGCCCAGCCCGTGACGCTGCTGCTCCACAAGGTGGCGGCCTTCGTGGCTCGGGACCACACCGAGGCCACCAGCTACCGCTTCGCCTTCGCCATGCGGTACGTCAACGCCCTCTTCACGGTGCTCACCTTCTACTTCGTCTCCGGGCTGGTCGAGGGCGCAGCTACCCCCCACCTGGCCGAGTACGGCGGGGACTACTTCGCCTTCGTCCTTGTGGGCATCGCGCTGTCCGGCTACCTGAGGACCTCCCTGACCAACTTCTCCTACCTGATACGGAACGCCCAGATGACGGGCACCATCGAGGCGTTGCTCGTGACACAGACGGAGCTGCCGACGGTCGTCCTGGCCTCCTCCGTGTACAGCTTCGTCGCCACCTCCACCACGGTGCTGCTCTACCTGGCGGTGGGTGCCCTGCTGTTCGGTGTGAACCTGAGCGGGGCCAACTTCCTCGCCGCGCTGCTGGTGCTGCTCCTCTCCATCGCCGCGTTCAGCAGCATCGGGATCGCCTCGGCCTCCTTCATCGTGGTCTTCAAGAAGGGAGATGCGGTGCTCGGCGCGATCACCCAGATCTCCATGCTGCTCGGAGGGGTCTACTATCCCCTCTCCATCCTGCCCGTCTGGCTCCAGGGAGCCGCGGCCCTGCTTCCCATCACCTACTCCCTGCGGGCGATGCGCTATGCGCTGTTCAGACCGGAGGAGATGGGGTCGGTGGCGCTGGATGTGGCCATCCTGGCCGCATTCGCGGCCGTTGCCCTGCCGTCGAGCGTGTGGCTCTTCGGCAGGGCAGTGCGGATGGCGAAGTCCTCGGGCAGCCTGGGCCACTACTAAGCGGGCGTCTCTAGATAGAGCGCACGCCTCCCGCTGGGGGAGTCGACACGGACTAGTGATAGCTGCTTCGGGTGGTGGGGCCGGTGGGACACCCTCTGCCAAAGGGAGCGCGTGAACGTGCCCTACGGCACGTTCACGGGGTGGGGGCCGTAGGGGCCGCCGGCCTCCCGGCGGGGGGGATAAGCCCCCGCCTCCCCTTCGTCGTCGAATTGCGGAACGCTGCACCTGGAGCGAGCGGCCTGAGGTGGCTTGCTCCAGGTGCCATCGACTCGCTTCTTCTAGTGGGTATGGGCTGGTGCGACCTGCCCCTCGCCCGTGGTGTGGCCGCCCTCCGCCGGGGCACCCTCCCCGTGGACTGCGTTCCCTTCGGCGGCCTCGAAAAGGGCGAGGACGTACTTCTGGAACAGCAGTTCGGCCTCTACCTTCTCACGGTTTGCCGCCACAGAGCCCTCCTTGGCCGCCAGCTCCCTGGCCTCCGCCACGGCGTGGAACTTCTCGGCGATCCCGTCCTTCACCGCCCGGTCCAGCAGGGCGTAGGTCTCGTCCAGGGAGCCAGTCTCCAGCGCCTTGTCGGCGGCGGTGAGCGCCGGGCCAAAGTCGCTCTCCGTCTTCAGGCCGGTGTAGGCAGCCCCCTCGCCGTGCCGATGCAGCCGGACGGCGGTCTCGTAGAAGAAGCGCTCTGCCAGCTTCTGGGCCTCGCCGCCCAGCCGGCGTACCTCCTGAGTGTGCTGGAAGACCGCGGAAAGCTCGGCCTCCGACTCGGGCTGGACGTATGGCAGGACCAGGTCGACGTCGTTCGCTTCCAGCGCCTTCTGCGCGGCGGCGACCACCGGACCGTTCACGGAGTCGCAGTGGGCCTCGGCGGATGGTGCCGGGGCGAAGGCCAAGGCGGTGACGCCGATCGCCAGGGCGAAGGTTAGAGCGCCCAGCTTGAGTCTCAGGGCCTTTCTGGTCAGGTGCAGCATCTCGATTGTCTCCTTTTCTGCTCTTGTCGTTTTGTGCCGGCGGTGAACCGGTTGCGGATCGTCGCCGGACCCTTTCCCTGTGCTGCATTCTGCACCGTCGCAGGAAGACCTTCATTGACGTGGATCAAGTCTTCTGAGTTCATCCTCGATGCGCGAGGCCCCTGGAGAAGCTCCAGGGGCCTCTATGTGAAGGGGAGGAGGGATCCTCCCCGTCGATTGACGTCTCTTGGACGGACGAGCGGGCTGGCCGGACGCCTGCTGCCTCCGGAGCAGCCTACCCGTCCAGCAGTCGCTTCTCCCCTTCCAGCGCTCGGATGCCGGTGGCGTCCTGTGTCACCTCCAGGCAGCCCAGGTACTTCCCCTCCCTGCGGACCGCGTAGTAGCGGATCACGATGAAGCGCCCGCCAGACTGGATCCAGAACTCGGCGGTGTCGCGCCTGCCGCTCCGGAAGTCCTCCAGGATCCGGTTCACCACGTGGACGCTCTTCTCCGGGTGGCACTGCTGCACCTTGCGACCGATGATCGCCGTCGCTCGGGGGAAGACCCTCTCCTTGCCGTTGCTGAAGTAGCGCACTTGGTCCTGATCGTCCACGAAGGTGATATCCACGGGCAGGCTGTTCAGTATCGGCTCCAGGGCGGCTAGCGGTAGGCTCCCGGTCTCGAAGGAGACCACGTCCTCTCTCCCCGCCTCGGCGGATGTGCGCGGCGCCTCCTGTCGGGTCTGTCCGGTCGTGGGCGGCACGACCTTCCAGTAGCCGATCTCACCGAACTGCCGGATGGTATTCTCCCACTCCTCCTCCGTGAGCACCCTGAGGGCCGTGGGGAAGAGGATGTTGTTCTCCTTGTGGAAGTGGCTCGCGAGCATGGTCGCCAGCGCCTCCGCCGCCTCCTTTAGCCGCGGGACGAGGGTTGCCAGAGATGTCCCGTCGGCAGCCTCGACGGCCGCGAAGAACCCCTTCTTGATCGCCCTGATCCTGTCGTGCTCGCTCCACATGATGGCCGGTGGCTGTACGATCCCGTGCTTCTCCAGGTAGGGGAAGAGGACGTTCTCCTCGCGCAGGTAGTGGTTCTCCGACTCCTTGAACTCGCCGGCGATCGACCTCAACCGCTGTAGCGGTGCGGACGCCGCCTCCTGATCGGGGGCAGCCGCGATCTCCTCGACCACCGCTTCGAGGTCGGCGGCCAGATCCAGGAGAAGCTCGTGCTCCCTCAGGAGGATCTGGATCGGGTGATGCGGAGGCGCAGCGGCCTGCTCTCTCTCCAGCGCTTCCTGGAACACGGCCAGGTGGACGTCGCAGAGCCGCTCCAGCTCCTCCCTGGGCATCCCCTCGTCGACCAGCTCGCCCTCGATCCGCGCGATCTCCTCCGCAGTAAGGGTCCGCAATAGCCCCGCGGCTTCCTTCTTGGCGTTTTCCGGATCGGTGCCCTCGTGCAGTGCCCTGATCAGTCGCTTCAGCGTGGTCTTCCTGCCGATTGCATCGGCAAGCAGCTCGCTCATGGCATTCTCTCCTTCGACTTCGATGTCCAGACGGCCCCGTCTGGGCCATCCGCTCGTGCTGGCCATGAGGATGGGGTAGGGAACGCGAGGTGTCCGCGACTTTTGTCACAAGCCGCGTCGCTCGGTCGTGGGGGGCGTGGCGCTACCGTATGGAGCGCACGTAGCGGAGCGCCCTGATCAACCGGACCGGCTCCAGCAGTCTGTAGCTGTGTCTGAGATGGCGCGGCCTCGGCATCAGGAGCTGCAGGAGGGATCCGAGACTGGTTCGGTCGGTGGAAACCAGCTTGGCCAGGGTCGAGGGGAGCGGAGCGGGATCCTCGTCGTTGGCGAGAACACGCTCCAGGGCCGCTGCGGCAAGTGCTGGCCGCAGGGGTTTGCCGCCGGGGCTCTCGATCAGGTCCGGGGGCAGTTCCGTCCCGAAGAGGGCAGCGGCGACGGCCAGTGAGTATCGAAGGCAGAGGGCTGCCCGGAGGCGACCGGCCTCGCGGGCGAGCGCTTCCCAGTCCAGCCGGTCGCGGTGCCGCTCCACCAGCTCGTGGAGGTCACTCAGTCGCGACAGCCCCACACCGAAGCCGTCGTTGTAGGCCATGTGGGTGCAGAGGTGGATGACCTGGTGGATGGGGCTGAGGACACGCCCCTCGACCCCGTCCACTGGGATGGCCTCGGAGTGCTGCAGCATCTCCGCCACGTCGACGTGGAAGGGTGCGCGCTTGCGTGCCAGGCCCCAGTGGATCTCGACCACGGCGGCTCGGCCACCCCCATCGCGCAGGCGATACTTCTTCTCGTACCACTCAGGTGGCCACTTGCCGGCCGGCCACTCCTCCTCCGCCGGAAGGTAGCCCAGGGACAGCAGGACCCGCTCGGCGGCCGCGCGATCCTCTCTCTGAACCAGCAGATCGAGGTCGCGTAGCTGCCTCAAGGCGGGGTCCGGGTAGACGGTGTGCAGGAGGGCCGCGCCCTTCAGCAGGACGGCGGCGATCCCTTCGGTGGCGAGCCCGTCGACGACGCGTCGCAGCTCCCGCTGCCAGAGCAGGGTGGAGATGCCGTTCAGGAGGTAGGCGGCGTGGAGTCGGGACAGGGCGCCTGCTGGGACCTGGGGGGCGAAGGGTGGCAGCGAGAGGGTGCGGTAGACCAGTGGCGCGACTCGATGCCCCTCCGCTCGGGATACCAGCCGCTCCCAATCGAGCGGCTCCGCCAGCAGCAGCTCGACCCGTTCGCGAGCGGCCCCATCCAGGTGGATGCGAGCAGCGGCGGCGAGCAGCCTCTCCTCCGCGGGCCTGGAGGCGAGGAGGGCTCGCAACTCCTCGATCGGCCTGTCCGTGCTAGGCGCGGTGGCACTACCCATTCCCGTGGTCCCAACTCGGGCGAGACAGGGGCTCCGAGCCGCCTCGACGCGCCTTCGGCGATGCCGGGGGAGGCTCGGGCAGATGCCAGACCTGGAGGTAGTCCACCTCCGGCGCGCCACGTTCCATGAAGGGTCGATCGTCGAGCACCAACCACCCGTGGGCGTCCACCGACCCGTCGGGGTTTCGCCGGATCCCGAAGGCGATCCGCACGGGGTAGCCCAACCTGGTGCAGAAGTAGTAGAGGGTGAGAGAGCGTAGCAGGCAGTGGCCGAAGAAGAGGATGGGGGCGCGCCGCATCACCCCGTCCACGTGGCGCACCACCCTCCGGACTTCCGAGATCTCCACGGTGGGCGGTGTGGTGGTGGGCGTGAGCCACCCCACCACTCTCCTCACCTTCACGAAGTGAAGGGCGGCGTTTAGCCCCACGAGCAGTCCGACGATCCGCAGCGTGAGCCCGAGGTCTGCCCGAGCGACCGCTCTCACCTCTCCGATCATTGCCAACCGACTAGACGACCAGTCCCTGCTCTCGCAGCTCGTGGAGCAGCGCCACGACGTCCTGCTCCACCTGTTCGGCAGGGGCGTCGTACTCCTCGGCGATCCTGGAGGCGATCTCCCCGGCGGTGGCCTGGCCGTCGATCAGTTCCCAGATACGGGTGCCCACCTCGTTCAGGGAGTAGTAGTTCTCGCTCTTCGCGCTCAGCAGCACCGTCTCCTCGCCCATCTTTCGCCAGACCACGTCGGAGGCTCTGGATGGGACGACGTCTGTACCCTGCATCAAGGCTACCCCTCCTCGGAGAAGGTCGGTAGTTGCGCCGTCGCCCACAGGCTAGCAGGGAGGGGGAGGCGGAGCATGAACATTCGAGGGGATGGGCGTGGGGCCGGGGTTTCGTTTCTGTAATCCGGGCGCGCCGTCTAAGAAGTAGGGCGGGGGACACGTGAGGCGAGCGGGCGCAGTGCCGCGTGTCCCCCGCCGGCCCGCCCCACGTGTGAGGGGGGGGCCGGCCACTGCGGCGGGACGGGAGGGACGTGCCGCTCAGTCCAGCGTGATGCGCAGGATGCGATCGTCCTCTGCGGCCGGGTTCCCCCTTCCGTCCCGGTTGCTCGTGGTGAAGTAGATCAGCCCATCGGGTCCCTGCGTAACCTCTCGCAGCCGCCCGAAGTCCCCCTCGAACAGCCGCTCCTGGGCCACTACCTGCCGGGAGTCCGGCCCGCCGAGCACCACTCGATGGAGGTGCCCGCCCCGAAGGGTGGCGAAGAAGAGGCTACCCGTCCACTCGAAGAGGCGGTCGGCGTCGTAGAAGGTGGCTCCGGCGGGCGCCACTGCGGGGTTGAAGACCAGGATGGGATCGATGAAGCGCGAGTCTCCGGCGGCGCCCTGGACCCCCGGCCACCCGTAGTTGCCCCCAGCCTGGAGGACGTTCACCTCGTCGTTGCCCGAGGGTCCGTGCTCCGTGCTGAAGAGCTGCCCCGTCCCAGGCTGGAATGCCAGCCCCTGTGGGTTCCGGTGTCCGAAGGTGAAGACGGGTGACCCCGGGAACGGGTTGTCCTCGGGGATGGTGCCGTCCGGGTTGATCCGCAGCACCTTTCCGGCGACGGAGCCGATGTCCTGGGCCAGGCTGGAGGCGGCGGCATCCCCCGTTGTCACGTACAGCTTGCCGTCCGGCCCAAACCTCAGCCGCCCGCCGTCGTGTATCGTGGCGGCCGGTATCCCGTCCAACAGCACTGTCTCGCCGCCCGCCTGGTTGCCCTGTACGGTGAGCCGCGAGAGCCGGTTCGCAAGCTGCCCCGGGCCAGCCTCGCGAGTGTACATGACGTAGATCTGCCCGTTCTGCGCGAAGTTGGGGTCCAGGGCCAGGCCCATCAAGCCCGATTCCGCGGTGGTCACCGCCGGTAGGACGGCGACGGGGTCCGGAAGGAGCTGCCCATCCACGATCACCCGGATCCGCCCCGGCCGCTCGGTGAAGAACAGCCGGCCGTCGGGAGCGAAGGCGAGCGCCCAGGGGGTGTTCAGCCCGGAGGCCACCACCTCCACCCTCGGCTGGAAGCTCTGTGGAGCCACCGGCTGCTGAGGCTCGAACGCGTTCTGGAGGTCGCTGCTGGGGAGTTGATCCAGCCGGTTGAGCCCCCGCGGCTGGGTGTTGTTGTACTGCCGGAGGAAGGGGCTTCCGGCGAGCTGAGCCTCCAGATCGGCCGGCAATCCCGTTCCCGTCAGCACGCCCTTGAACCAGTCGCCCAGTAGCAGACCCTGGGTGAGACCGGTCGTCGCGTCGAAGTGCATGATGCCCCGCTGGAACCGCTGGTACACGAAGTTGCGGTTGTTGGGATCGAAGGCGGGGCGGCTCGTCGGTGCCCCCCAGATCTCCAGGTTGAGCAGCGGGAGCAGATCGGGGTTGCCGCCTCCTTGAGGAAAGGCGTCGGCCAGCCCGACTGTCGACTCGAAGGTGCGCATGAAGCCGACGTCGAGCCCCTCGAACTGATCGGGCGCGTTCGCCCGAGTGAACTCGATAATCGCCCGATCGTAGTCCGGCTGTCCCTCCACGGGGGTGGACTGCACCAGTCCGGCGTCGGGCGCAGGAAACTGGGAGCCGTTGATGGCCGTCACCGCTAACAGTCCCGGGTCGAGGAGGTTGAGCAGCCTGACTCCCCCGTCGCCGCCCTGCTGCATCACCCCGCGCTGAAAGACCTGGACCGCGAAACCCTCCAGGACGAAGCTCCTGGACACGGGAAAGCCGAAGGTTCTGACACCACCCCGGTGGGTGAAGTAGTCGAAGAAGGCGTCGTTGTCGATCCTGAACCCCGTTTCCTGGAAGAAGCGGGGGTCCTGGACCTGCTGCTGTGGTGCGGCCCCGCCGGCTGCAGGGGCTGCCGCCATCACCACGAAGAGCGCGATCAGTGCCGGAATCAGGGGCGGAGGCGGGATTCTGCTCACGGTTCTCCTCTGTTGTGCGAGTGTTGTCGGTTGCGAAGGCATCCCCGCCCCGAGGAGCCGAGCCGTGACTCCCTACCCGGTGCCTGCAAGAAGCATTCCGAGCCCGGCGCCTGCGTGGGCGTGGGGACACTCGATGGTCGCGGGACAGAGGAGAGAGTGGAGAGGCACGAGGCTGGGGGCGCAGCCCCCAGCCTCGTGGAGTGTTATTTCACCAGCACCCGGTGGTACTTCTTCTTGCCCGCCCGGAGGAAGAGGGACCCTTCCACCAGGTCGTGGGGGGTAATCACCTGGTCCGCGCTCGCGATGCGGTCGCCGTTGACGTAGGCGCCGCCCTGCTGAATCAACCGCCTTGCCTCGCCACGAGAGCCGACCAGCCCGACCATGGCGAAGAGTTGAGGAACGGGGATCCCCTCGGCCAACTCCGCCGCCCCGATCTCCGTCGTGGGGGCTCCTTCCAGGGATCCCTCGCCCCCGCCAAAGAGGGCTCGCGAGGCCGCCTGCGCCTCCTTGGCCGCCTCCTCGCCGTGGGTGATCTTCGTGGCCTCGAAGGCCAGCACCTCCTTGGCCTTGCGGATGTCCGCTCCCTTCAGCCTTCCCAGAGCCTGCACCTCCTCCATGGGAAGGTGGGTGAAGAGGGCCAGGAAGCGCTCCACGTCTGGGTCCTCGGTGTTGATCCAGAACTGGTAGAACTGGTACGGCGAGGTCAACTCCGAATCCAGCCAAACCGTTCCCGCCTCGGTTTTCCCCATCTTGGCGCCCGAGGCCGTGGTGAGGAGGGGGAACACCATGACGTACGCCTGCCCGCCCTCGATCCGGCGAATCAGCTCCGCGCCGGCCAGGCTGTTAGCCCACTGGTCGCTGCCCCCGCATTGGAGGACGCAGCCGTAGTCCCTGTAGAGCTGGAGGAAGTCGTAAGCCTGGAGAAGCTGGTAGTTGAACTCCACGAAGTTGAGTCCGGCATCCGACTCCAGCTTGGTGCGGTAGGTCTCCGTGGCGAGCATCTGGTTGACGCTGAAGTGGACCCCGACGTCTCTCAGGAACTCGATGTACTTCAGCTTCGTCAGCCATTCGGCGTTGTTGACCATCAGGGCGCGGCCGTCGGAGAAGTCCAGGTAGCGCTGAAGCTGCCTCTTCAGCCCCTTCAGGTTCTCCTCGATCTGTTCGTAGGTGAGGACGGGCCTGCTCACTGTTCGGCCTGTGGGGTCGCCGATCAGGCCGGTTCCACCACCCACGAGGGCGATGGGGCGATGGCCGAAGCGCTGCATCCAGGTGAGCGCCATGATGGTGAGTAGGTGGCCGATGTGGAGGCTGGGGGCCGTGGGATCGTACCCCACGTAGAGGGTGATCGGCCTCTCCAGCGCTAGGCGCAACCCTTGCTCGTCGGAGACATCCTTGACGAAGCCGCGGGCTGCCAGGACGTCGAACACGTTTGCCACGATGCCAACTCCCAGAGCTTACTATCTAGACGTGAATTATACGCGATTCGCCCAGTAGAAGAGGGTGTGCGGCAGCTTTCACGGGTTCGCTGCGGTACGTCGGCTCGGCCACGTCTGGGAATACTCGAGTCATCGTGTGCCGTTTGGCCCTCGAGAAAACGTGCGGCATGGTGGGCTGCATCTGCCGACTCGAACGGATTAGGGCCGGCAGGTGGGGGCCCAGTTCCGGCGCTTCTTGGGACTCGTCACGAGAGTCTTGACATGCCTCGATAGCACTCCTACTATCCCGAGAGCAGTCCCAAGCACGAGTTCCCCGACCCTGCGATCCACCGTCACTAAGCGGGTACCTCTAGTTCATGTTGGCTTCTCTAGCTGGAAACGTGCACTCATCTAGAGATACCTGCTTAGACCTTAGAGCTGAGATAAGGAGAGGTTCCGTGAAAGCTGTATTCACCCTGACGTCGGCGGAGTCCCGGCGATTGATCGCCAAAGGCGTGGTCCAGATGCCCGAGATGAAGGCCGCCCTGGAGACGGCGTACGTCATAGTCACGGGGGGGACGACGAACGCCTACGTTGCCCAGGAACTGTTGGGGAGGGAGATCGACCCGGCCCGCTTCACCGCCGGCACAAACACCAATGGGGTGCTGTGTGTCACGCCGGTGCCGGCGCGGATCCCCTTCCCGATCATCCTCCACAAGGGCCAAGTGGTCCAGAAGACGATCCGCGAGGCTCTGGACGACTTCCACAAGAACACCGTGGTGCTGAAGGGCGCGAACGCGATCGACCCCGAAGGGAACGTGGGGATCATCACCTCGGGCTTCGACGGCGGCACGGTCCCCGCCATCCTGGGGACCGTCACCTCCCAGGGGCTCAAGCTGATAGTGCCCGTCGGCCTCGAGAAGATGGTGCGATCGGTCAAGGAGTCCGCTGCCTGTGTCGGCGCCAAGTCCTTCGACTACTCCTTGGGTGCCGACTTCGGGATCTACTGCCTCACCAACACCACCCCTGTGACGGAGATCGAGGCGCTGAGGATCCTGTTCGGCGTGGAGGCGAGGCACGTGGCCTCGGGCGGCATCGGTGGGTCCGAGGGATCCGTGGTGATCGTCGTTCAGGGCGAGGAGGCCAACGTGAAGAAGGCGATCGCCCTGGTGGAGAGCATCAAGGGGGAGAAGCCGACCGTTGGCGTCAAGGGCGTCTGCGAGACCTGCCGCTACGCCTGCCGCTTCGCGGGGGTGAAGGAGGCCGACCTGCCCGCCTGGCTGCAGAGCGCGGCCCGGTAGACAGCGGGCCGCAGGCACAGGGCCAGGGTTGTGCTCATCAGGGGCGCACGGTCGTGCGCCCCATCGTTTCCGCCTCGAAGCGGTGCGGATGCGTCGTGTCTGGGCACGGGTTCCGCAGTACGCCGTTGCGGTACCGTTTCCACAGAGCGGTTAGGAGGTGAAGACGATGGCGGAGAGGATCGCGCTGACGGTGGTGGATCTGCAGAACGACTTCATGCCGGGGGGCACCCTAGCGGTGCACGAGGGCGACCACGTGGTGCAGGTGGCTAACCGCTACTTGGAGATGTTCAAGGTGGCGGGGGTGCCGATCTACGCCACCCGGGATTGGCACCCGCCGGCGACCAAGCACTTCAAACAGTACGGCGGGATCTGGCCTCCCCACTGCGTGCAGGGCACGTGGGGGGCCGAGTTCCACTCGGAACTGCGGTTGCCCACGGATGTCATCGTGGTCTCCAAGGGGATGGATCCCGAACAGGACAGCTACTCTGCCTTCGACGCCTTCGAGGCCGACGGCACCCCGTTGGCCGAATCACTCCGGCGTCGGGGAGTCGAGAGGCTATACATCGGTGGGCTTGCCACCGACTACTGCGTGCGCTGGTCGGTGCTGTCCGCGATGAAGCTGGGCTTCAAGATAACGGTTCTGCTGGACGCCAGCCTCGGGGTGAATCTGAGTCCCCACGACTCCGAGAGGGCAATCACCGAGATGGTTCGGGAGGGGGCGGAGGTGACCACCATCGAGCGGGTCAAGCTGTGGTGAGCATGCCCGGCTAGCTTCCCGGCCCTGGGCTTTGGAGGCCGAGCATGAGCGCGCCGGGGACCTCTTTCGAGAGAGCCACCACGTCGTTCCGGTCGAGCAGGCCTCTCTCCGTGATGTAGCCTGTGAGGTATCGAGTCGGGGTGACGTCGAAGGCGACGTTGCGGGCCACTACGCCCGGGATCGGCTCCGGTAGAATCGCCCGGGAGTCCCTCTCCTCCGGAGGGAGGCGTTTGCCGCGCTCCTCCCATGGGGCTATCTTGTGGGTTTCCGCGAGGGCATAGAAGGGCACCCGGCAGCGGCGCGCCGCCAATGCCAGCAGCAGGGTGCCGGTCCCGTTCACCAGGGCGCCGTTGGGCCGGATCGTGCCGGCCCCGACCAGGGCGGCACCCGCCTCCGGGGCGAAGATCCCGACCTCGGCGTCTGTGATCAGCGTGGTGGGGATCCCCCTCGCCGCCAAGGCGGCTGCCGTCTTCCACCCCTCGCATCGTGGCCGGGACTCGGCCACCGTAACCCCGCTGATCACTCCGCGAGCCCAGCACTCCTTCAGGGCGTGGAGGACGGTGGAGGAGTAGCCGAGGGTGATGACGATTCCGGTCACCACCTCGGCTGCGTGATCGGCGATGACGGAGAGAGAGCTGTCCTGCCTCGCGATCCACCTTCTGGCCTCATCCGCCGCGGCTGCCCTGGCTGCCCCCACGTTGTGGGCCCCGCCCGCCTCCAACCAAGCGGCGAGCACCGCAGCGACCCCGTTGGACAGCGAGGCAACGCTGGGGCGGGCTATGCCCAGTCCGCGGGCAGTGTCCAGGAAGAGGTCGGCGAAGCTGTCGTTGGGCAGGGCGGGGTCGGTGGCCATCTCTCCCAGCAGCTCCAAGGCCCGCCGTGCTAGGCCGGTGGCCCCCATCTCCTCCTCTTCACGAATCGCCTCGACGCGGCTGGCGATCTCCTGGACGTTCATCCCTTGGCAGCTTCCCTTCCTTGCGATAGTATCGTGCTGGCACGGTCTGAGCAGGAAGAGTACCCGAGGGAGAGCCCGAGCGGGAGCGATGTCGACCACCGAGACCACTACCACACCCGAGACGGGGCAGCGGCGTCAGTTGCTGCCTCCCTACGCGGTCATCCTGCACAACGACGACGTGAACGAGATGGGCTACGTCGCCATGGTGCTGGTGAAGAGCGTGCCCGGCCTGACCACCGAGCGAGCGGTGGAGATCATGCTGACGGCGCACTTTCAGGGGCGGGCGGTGGTGATCGTGTGCCCGCTGGAGCTGGCGGAGCTGTATCGGGAGCGGCTCGAGGGGCACGGCCTGACGGCTACCATCGAGAAGGCGTAGCGGGGGGAGGTGGGGGCCGCCCGAGCCCTGGCCCTGCAACGTGCCCCTATCCCGACCCTCTCCCAGAGGGAGAGGGAGCATTGGTGACCGCCTCTCCCCTGGGGGCCGCCTGCAGGCGGGTGAGGGCCGCGCCCCCGACTCAGCAGGCCCACCGTTGACATAAGGTCCAGCTTGACCTGTTCCTCCCCTTCGGGTATATTCTCCAGGCTGTCCCGCGGACGGCCTCGTTTGATTCCCCATGCAAGTCGAGGGCGCACTCCCACGCCGGCCGTCGCCAGTTGACGATATACTTCAGTGTGGGCAGCTATCCTTCGTAATTGGTGAGCCATGAGAGTACTGGTAAGCGATCCGGTGGCCAACGACGGAGTCGACTACCTGCGGCAGTACGCCGAGGTCGACCTGAAGACCGGTCTGAGTCCGGAGGAGTTGATTCGGATCATTCCGGGCTACGACGCCCTGGTGGTGCGGAGCGAAACGAAGGTGACGGCCGAGGTGGTCGAAGCCGGAGCGCGGCTCCAGGTGATCGGGCGGGCCGGCGTTGGCATCGACAACATAGACGTGGCCGCGGCGACGCGGCGGGGCATCGTGGTGGTGAACGCGCCAACCGGCAACAACATCGCGGCAGCCGAGCACACGATCGGTATGATGCTGGCCGTGGCCCGCAACATCCCCCAGGCGCACCTCTCTCTCCGAGCCGGGAAGTGGCAGCGTTCCAAGTTCATGGGGGTGGAGCTGAGAAACAAGCTGCTGGGGGTGGTCGGACTGGGGAAGATCGGGACGGAGGTGGCCCGGCGCGCCCAGGGGTTGGAGATGCAGGTCATCGCGTTCGACCCCTACCTGTCGGCCGAGCACGCGAAGAAGCTGGGCATCGAGGCGGTGACCCTGGACGATCTGCTACGGCGGGCAGACTTCGTGACTGTGCACGTGCCTTTGACTCAGCAGACCCGGGGGCTGATCGGGGCGGAGCAGTTGCGCAGGATGAAGCCTACGGCCAGGCTGATCAACTGCGCCCGTGGTGGCGTGGTCGACGAGGCGGCATTGCTGAATGCCCTGGACGAAGGGGTCATCGCCGGGGCGGCCCTCGACGTCTTCGCCCAGGAGCCTCCCCCTGCGGATAGCCCCCTGCTGTGCCACGACAAGGTGGTGGTGACCCCTCACCTGGCGGGGTCCACGGTGGAGGCGCAGGTGGGGGTGGCTCTGGATGTGGCGGAGCAGATAGTTGCGGTCCTGCGGGGCCAGTCTGCCCGATACGCGGTAAACGCCCCGGTGATCCTACCGGAGGCGATGTCGGTGCTCGGTCCCTACATGGAGCTGGCGGGGAAGCTCGGCAGCATGGCCACCCAGCTCTCCGAGGGGCAGCTTCGCTCCATCGAGGTCACCTACGCTGGGGAGATAGCGGAGCTGGAGACCGCGCCCCTCAAGGCGATGGTGATCAAGGGGTTGCTGCAGCCGGTGCTGGCCGAGGAGATCAATCTGGTCAACGCGACGGTCATCGCCAAGAGTCGTGGCCTGAACGTGGTGGAGCGGAAGACGGGCCAGGTGAACAACTACAGCAACCTCATCACCATCCAGCTCGACACCGATCGTTCCTCTCACATCGTGGCGGGTACGGCGATGCTGGGCGAGCCCCATCTGGTGCGCGTGGACAAGTATTGGGTGGACGTGGTGCTGGCCGGCGGCACCATGCTGTTCAGCTACCACCGAGACCGGCCCGGCATGATCGGCCACGTGGGGACGGTGCTGGGCAAGGCGAACGTCAACATCTCTTTCATGTCGGTGGGCCGGCTGGCGCCCAAGGGCGAATCGCTGATGGTGATCGGTGTCGATGATCCGGTGGGGCCTGCCCTCGTGGAGAAGCTGCTGGCAGTACCCGACATCTACGCGATCCGTGTGGCGAGGATCTGATAGCTCTATTGAGGTTGTTCTCGTGGACAGACTGCGCGAGTTCTGGCACTGGTTCGATCAACTGAGTGACGTGAAGAAGGTGGCCGCTGGCTCCGCCGTGACGCTCTTTCTCTTCGCCTCGTGGCTGTACACCCTGGGGTTCTTGGGCCTGGCAGCCTCGGCTCGACAGGCGCAGGCGCGGCCCGAGTCCACTCCGCTGGCGACGCCGCCCGTTGCCAGCCCCACGGCAGTGGCTCCGGCTGCCCGCGCCACCCTGCCCCCGGCTACCCCTGGAGCCCCCGAGCCCACCTCCTCCATCTACCATCCGGTCCCGCCGCCGCCCACCCCGAGACCCTACGTGCAGCCCACTGCTCGAACCGTACCCACCAGGACTCCAACACCCCAACCTTCGAAGACGGTGTCCCCGCAGGCCACGAAGAGTGCGACTCCCGGTGTAGGGACTCCTGCGCCCACCGGCTCCGTTCCCACGCCGACGAGGCAAGGGGTCCCTCTGGTGACCCCGGGTATCCCCCCCACGTCGCAGCCCGGAGCGGCGACCCCAACGCCGACCCATCGGGCAGCGACTCCCACCGCCACGATGGTGCCCACAACCGCCACGCCGACGGCTACCTCGCGTTAGCTTGGAGGGTCTGAAGAATGGTGTCCGAATTGGAGTTGCCCAAGGCGGGTCACGGGAACGTCGCGGTGACCCTGGAGATGGTCAGGTCGAATCCTGCGATCCGCTGCTACCTGGAGGCCGCCGACCAGCAGGCCATCTTGAAGGGCTACACCGAGCACGGGCTGCGCCACGCCAACCTGGTGTCGACGGTCACCCAAAGCATTCTGATGCAGTTGCAGGCGCCGCCCCGCCGGATCGAGCTGGGCGCCATCGCGGGTTACATCCACGACGTTGGGAACCTCGTGGGGCGCGAGTGGCACAGCTCCAGCGGGGGGACCATCGCTTTGGGGCTGCTCCAGCAACTGGGGATGGCGCCCGAGGAGATCGCCGTGGTGGTGCCGGCCATCGCCAACCACGACGAGCGTCACGGGGAACCGGTCAGCGACGTCAGCGCCGCGCTGATCCTGGCCGACAAGTCCGACGTCCATCGCAGCCGAGTCCGGAACCCCAATCCCGCAACCTTCGACAACCACGACCGCGTGAACTACGCCGCGCGCCGCAGTTTCGTGCGGGTAGACGTCAAGAAGCGAGTGATAGCCTACGAGCTGGCGATCGAGACCGAGTTTCTCCCCGGGGGCGTACTAGACTATTTCGAGATCTTCCTCCCCCGCATGTTGATAGCGCGGAGGTCCGCCGAGTTCCTGAAATGCCAGTTCGAGATGGTCATCAACAACACCAGGGTGTTCTGAGCAACCACCCACAGAGCGGTACAGATCCTGCCCGATCCCCGTCTGAGACTTGCCGAAGGGGTGAAGGATGGGTGCGCGCGGGGAGATCTCTGGCGGGGAGCGGGCTGCCCGATGGGCGATAGTTGGGCTGTCGCTGCTGGGGGCGGCCGATGCGCTCTACATGCTCTCCTACACAGGGGGATTGCTGAAGAGACTGGCCTGCCCCTTCTTCGGTGAGGGGTGCGAGATAGTGGGGCGGTCTTCCCATGCCAGCCACTTCGGGGTCCCCAACGCGGCCGTGGGGGCGGTGGGCTACGCCGCCATGGCGGCGTTGGCGCTCTGGGCGGGGGACAGGCCGCTGGAGCGCCGTCCCTGGCCCTCCCTGGGGCTGGCCTTCACCTCGCTGTCGGCCTTCGTAGCCAGCGTCTACCTCACCTGGGAGCAGGCCGCCAAGGTCGGGGCCTGGTGCTTCTGGTGCATCACCTCGGCCGCCATCAACGTCCTCATCCTTCCCCTGGCCCTCCGGGGGGTGCGTGCCGTCCGTCTCTAGGAACCTGTCCGGCAACCACAACGGCACAAAGACACGAAGGTGCGCCGAGGCCACTACTCGGTCTCACTTCGTGCCCTTCGTGTCTTCGTGGCCAGGTTCTCGGATAGGCTCCGGGGCTTGGGCCGGCTCTACCTGTTCGACCAGGATTGCGGGGACCAACTGTCGTTGTAGATGTAGCGGGACACCATATCCAGGGTGGTCTGCACCTCGTCGTGGCGACGGGCGTTCTCCAGGGCGATGGCGCCCAGGTTGGCAACGGCCTCCACGAACTCGATGTCGTCGGTTCCGAACTCCCGGGGCAAGTCGGTGTAGACTCGCATGACCCCGATCACCTGGCCCCTGAGCCGCATCGGTACCGAGAGGATGGAGGCGATGCCCTCCTGGACGTTCTGGGGGCCGTACTGGACCCGTGGATCGCTGCCGGCATCCAGCACCGCCACGGAACGGCCCTCCAGTGCCTCCGCCATGCTTCGGTCCACGTTGACCGGTCCCTTCCGAATGTACCAGTCGCTGAGGCCGTAGTCCACGCCGTGGCGCAACTCGCGGCGGTCCGGGCTGAGGAGCATGATCGAACATGCCTTGGTCCCCAATGCCTGGGCGGTGCTCTGGACTATGGCCTTCAGCACGTCCTTCGGCTGGAGGCTGGAATTGACGGTGACAGCCACCTCGTAGAGGGCGCGAAAGTAGCAGGTCTCTTTGGCATCCATCACGAGCTCCTTCTCCGTCTCGATCTGGTCCAGGTTTCCCCGGGCCTGCGGATGTTCATCCCATCGCCACACTCTTCGGCTTCTCTCGGCCGGGGCGATGCCGGGGATCGCCGGGACAGCAGCTAAGACCACGATCAGACTTGGAACCGGCTACTCTTTCTCCAACGGTCCTCCCTTCGCTGATATCGCCGAGCCTGAGCGCGGCGTTCCTTGAAAGCGACGCCTGTAGGGCACGACACACGTAATGCGAGCGGGCGCGGCGTCACGTATGCCCCGCCGCCGGATGCGTCCGATGGGCTGGGCGGCAGGGGATGAACCCCGCCCCAACCATCGAGTTCGCGGAACGGCGAGCTTAGTAGGTCGCCAGTATAGCATTTGCTGTTTTTGCGCCAAGCAGTTATCTCCAGTTCATGTCAACTGCTCTAGCGGGAAACGTGTACTCTGCCTAGAGATATCCGCTTAGTAGGCCGGTCGCAAGCGCTGTCTCGCGGGCTCTTGTCCACGAAATTATCGAATTATCCACAAAAACATCCACAAGCGGCGATCCTAAGAAGGTGGTGGTGGCGGACGATCCCGTCGATAGCGGCTCCCTGATCGGCGAAGACGCTGGGGTTTCCGAAGGTCCACGATGAGAGTAGTAGCAAGACAAGTGCCGTTTCGCGTTGACCGCTGCCACTACCAGGACCTACAATGCCGCAGTTGTAGCCTCGCTAGTCCCCCATTCGCTTAACGAGGTGCTCAAAGGTGAGACTGTACGAGTTTGAGGGTAAGAAGCTTCTCCAGCAGAACGGTATTCCGGTGCCGCGAGGCCAGCTAGCCACGAGTCCCGAGGAGGCGGCTGTGGCCGCGGCCGCCCTCGGCGACCGGGCGGTGGTCAAGGCCCAACTCCTGGTAGGTGGTCGCGGCAAGGCGGGGCTGGTGAAGCTGGTGTCCGGCCGCAGGGAGGCTGCGGACACAGCGGCCAGGATCTTGGAGTCGAGCCTGGGGGGCCAGAGGGTCCAGAGCGTCCTGGTCGAGGAGCAGTTGTCGATATCGAGGGAGTTGTACGTCAGCCTCTCCGTGGACCGGTTGGCCGGGTGTCCACTCATCCTGGCATGTGCCGAAGGGGGCGTGGAGATCGAGGAAGTCGCCAGGACCCGTCCCGAGGCGGTCATCCGCCACCACGTGGACGTGTTGAGAGGGCTGAGGGGCTACGAGGCCATTCAGGTGGCCAAGCGGGCGGGGCTCGAGGGCGACGAGGCCGCGGCTTTCGCCCGCTTCCTCCAGAAGCTCTACACGGCCTTCTGTCAGATGGATGCCCACCTGCTGGAAGTGAACCCCCTGGTGTTTACCACCGCCGGTGACCTGCTGGCCGCCGACGCCAAGGTGATCGTGGACGACGATGCGGCCTTCCGCCAGCCCTTCCTTCGGGAGCGGAGGCAGGAGCCCGGACTCACCGAACTGGAGCGAGAGGGCCGGCAGAAGAAGGTTAGCTACGTCGATCTGGACGGCGACGTCGCGATCATGGGCAACGGCGCGGGGCTGGTGCTCTCGCTCCTGGACTTGGTGCGCCACTACGGGGCCACGCCGGCCAACTTCCTGGACACGGGGGGTGGGGCCAGCCGGACCAAGGCGAAGGATGCCCTGACGCTGGTGATGAAGAAGGCTGAGCAGGACCCGAAGGTGAAGTCGATCCTGCTGGCCTTCAGCCTCTCCATATCCCTGCCGGAGGATGCGGCGGGTGGGGTGCTCGACGCCGTGGCGGAGATGAAGCCGAGGGTGCCCATCTTTGCCGTGGTGCATGGGACCCGGGCCGAGGTTGGCGAGGAGATGCTCCGCTCGGTGGGGATCTCCACCTTCCGTTCGATCCAAGAGGCCACCCGCGCGGCGGCGACGGCCAGGGCGAGGACCGAGGACTGAGTGGAGAGCGCTGAGTCCTGGGTCCTTGGTGCTGAATGCTGAGTTGCGGCCTTCCCAGAACCACGCAGGACGCAGGGCTATTAGAGGAGGCAGAGAATGTCCATTCTGGTCAACGGCAGCACCCGGGTGCTGGTGCAGGGAGCTACCGGGCGCTTTGGACAGATACAGACCAAGCTGATGTTGGACTACGGCACCAAGATCGTGGCCGGAGTAACCCCCGGGAAGGGCGGCCAGCAGGTGCTGGGAGTACCCATCTACGACACCGTGGCGGAGGCCAGGGAGCAACACTCCTTCGACGCCTCGGTTATCTACGTCCCCGCCCCCTACACCTTGGATGCGGCGGTGGAGGCGATCGAGGGCGGCATCCCCCTCGTGGTGGTGATCACTGAGGGGGTGCCGGTGCACGACGCGATGAAGATCAGGGCGCTGGGGAAGCAGCACGGGACGTGGGTGATCGGCCCCAACTGCCCCGGCATAATCACTCCCGGCCAGACGAGCCTGGGGATGTATCCTCCCTCCTGCGCGATGCCCGGCGCGGTGGGCGTAGCCTCCCGCAGCGGCACCCTCTGCTTCGAGGTGACCAAGCTGCTGTGCGAGGCTGGGATCGGCCAAAGCAGTTGCGTCGGCATCGGCGGGGACCCGGTCATCGGAACGAACTTCGTCGAGTACCTGAAGCTGTTCGAGCGCGACCCCGAGACCCGGGTGGTGGTGATGATCGGTGAGCTGGGCGGGAACCAGGAGGAGGACGCCGCTCGTTTCATCGCCGAAATGACGAAGCCGGTGATCGCATTCATCAGTGGCAAGAGTGCCCCACCCGAGAAGCGGATGGGCCATGCCGGGGCGATCTCCTCGGAGGGAAGCGGCGCCGCGGTCGACAAGGTGAAGGCGCTGGAGGCGGTGGGAGTGAAGATAGCGGACACGCTGGACGACATCGTCCGCCTCACCGCCATGTCCTTGAGATCGTAAACGGGTATTCGAGACCGCGAAGGCACGAGGACACAGAGTAGACACAAAGGAACGCTTTGTGGCACTTTGTGCCTTGGTGCCTTTGTGGTGAGTAGGCTCGGAATCAGTGGAAGCACAGGAGGTTTTTCGCAGTGACTTTGATCCCCTACAAGGGAAAGATGCCGAAGGTGGCCGAAGACGTCTTCGTCGCCGAGGGGGCGATTCTGATCGGTGACGTGACTGTTGGCTCCGGCAGCAGCATCTGGTACAACACAGTCATTCGGGGCGACATCGAGCCGGTTACCATCGGCCGCGACTGCAATATCCAGGACAATACCACCATTCACGTGGCACCCGGCTACCCCGCGGTGATCTGCGACAGGGTGTCCGTCGGCCACAACGCCGTGATCCACGGCTGCACGGTGGAGGACGACGCCCTGATAGCCATCCACGCCTCGGTCCTCACTGGGGCGAAGGTAGGGGCGGGGAGCATGGTGGGGGCCGGAGCCGTGGTGGGTGAGAATAAGACGGTCCCGCCCCGGAGCCTGGCGCTGGGGGTGCCGGCGAAAGTCGTGCGCGAGTTGACGGAAGAGGACCTGACACGCATGGCGCGCACCGTGGAGCACTACGTCGCCTTGGGCCAGGAGCACAAACAGCGAGCCTGACGTAGAATCCGTAGCCGATCCGCAGATGCCGCAGGTCAGCGCAGAGGGCATCCTTTGCATCGGCATCTGCGGGTATCTCCGTTCGTCTGCGGATGGGTCCGGCCTTTGAGCTACGAGGAAGGAGCACAGATCGGGATGTACCGGCAGTACGGCTTCATCGCTCCCCGCGGTGGGATCGCCACGACGGCCGAGGAGGCGGCCTCCCTGGCAGCCGAGATCGGCTTTCCCGTCGCCATGAAGATCGTCTCCCCCGACATCCTCCACAAGACCGACGTGGGGGGTGTGGAGCTCGGGTGCGCCACGGAGGAGGAGGTGAAGGCCGCCTTCTCCCGCATAGGCGCGAACGTTCGGCAGAGGGCCCCCGAGGCCCGAATCGAAGGAATCAGCGTGGAGGAGATGGTCCGGGAGGGGGTCGAGGTGATCCTCGGCCTGATCCGGGATCCCCAGTTCGGCCCCTCCATCATGTTTGGGCTGGGCGGCGTCTTCACCGAGGTGCTCCAGGACGTTAGCTTCCGAGTGCTGCCGATCACTCCGGACGATGCCCGCGCCATGCTGCGGGAGATCAAGGGGCGACCCCTGCTGCAGGGCTACCGGGGGCAGCAGCCCGTCTCGGAGGAGTTGCTGGTAGACCTGCTGATGAAGCTGAGCAGGATGGGCTTGGACCTGGGCGATCGGCTGGAGTCGGTGGACCTGAACCCCGTCGTGGTGTGGGGTGACCAGCACCGGGTGCTGGATGCCAAGGTGCTGCTCCAGCCCGTGGAGTCCGCCAAGCCCGTCGCGCAGCCGAACCTCTCCCACCTGGATGGCTTCTTCTCCGCGAGGTCGGTGGCGGTGGTGGGAGCCTCTGCAACCTGGGGGAAGGTGGGCAACTCGGTTCTGGATAGCCTGGCCAACCACGAGTACGTGGGCAAGGTCTATCCGGTCAATCCCACTAAGGCGGAGATCATGGGGCTGAAGTGCTACCCGAGCATCTCGGCCATCCCCGAGCCGGTGGAGTTGGTGACCGTGGCCGTGGCGCTCTCGGCCGTGCCAGACCTGGTGAGGGAGTGCGGGGCCAGGGGCATCCACAACATGGTGATCCACTCGGGCGGCGGCAAGGAGCTAGGGGGCGAGAGCCAGGAGCTGGAGGCCACCATCAAGCGGCTGGCCCGGGAGAACGACGTCCGGATCGTGGGATGCAACTGCATCGGGGTGTACGATGCCGAGACGAAGCTGGACACCCTATTCCAGGTGCACGAGCGGATGGTGCGTCCAAAGAAGGGGCCTATCGCCGTCCTCTCCCAGTCGGGTACCGTGGGTGCCGCCGTGGTGGAGTCGCTGGCCGACGTGGGTGTGAGCAGGTTCGTCAGCTACGGCAACCGGATCGACGTGGACGAGGCGGACCTGATCACCTACCTGGTGGAGGACCCGGACACTCGGGTGATCGCCATCTACGTGGAGGGGCTGGCCGAGGGACAGAAGTTCCTGGCGGCGGCCCGGCGGGTGACCCCCAGGAAGCCCATAGTCCTCTTCAAGTCGGGCCGCTCGCAGCGCGCGGCCAGGGCATCGATTTCCCATACCGGCTTCTTCGGAGGCAGCTACGGGGTCGCCGCGGGGGCCTTCCGGCAGGCGGGCATCATCGCCGTCGATAGCTGCGAGGAGCTATCGGCGGTGGCGCGGGCCCTGGCCATGCAGCCGCGGGCCCGCGGGTCGCGGCTGGCGATGATCAGCAACGGGGCGGGAACCATGGTCCAGGCGATGGACCTGATGGAGGGCACGCTGCTGTCGATGCCGGCCCTGGCGGACGAGACGGTGGCTGCCCTGAAGAAGGTGTACCCTCCCTTCTACCTGGTCCAGAACCCGGTGGACGTGACGGGATCGGCCACCGCCGCCGACTACGAGGTGGGGATCCAGGCGCTGCTGGACGATCCCAACGTCGACATCGTCATGCCATGGTTCGTGTTCCAGGACACCGCTCTAGAGGAGAGCATCGTGGAGGTGCTTGGGCGGGCCTCGGAGCAGCGCAAGAAGCCGATCCTGTGCGGCTCGATGGGCGGCCCCTTCACTGAGTCGATCTCGCGGGCGATCCAGGATCGGGGCGTCCCCATGTACCACAGCGTGCGGGAGTGGGTGGCGGCGGCCAAAGGGATCGCTCGGTAACAGGGTCGCGGGGGGGGGGGGCGGGGGCGGGGGCCCCAGGGCGGGGCCGCACCCCCGACACCAGCCACGCCGACCC
>JBLNDL010000034.1:0-3767 GCA_050261575.1 Sphingomonadaceae bacterium
TCGCTCACCATCAGGTCGAAGTCCAGGTCGAGGCTCTGCTCGACGATCTGCGTCGATACCAGCACGGCACGGCGCGGACGGCGCACCTCCTCGGTCGCCCCGTCGGCCATGTGCACCTTCCCCCCAGGCTTGCCGAACCGGACCAGCGCCCGCTGCTCTCGACGTTCCCTCTCCTCGAAGGGGTAGCGCGCGTGGAGCAGGTCCAGCTCCCTCGGCAGACCGTCGGGTCCCACCTCGGGGAAGTAGCGCTTCAGCGCCGTGTAGACTGTCTGAGCCCGACGCACGGTGTTGCACACTACGGCGGCGCAGCCACCCTCTGCCAGCGCCTCTTTCAGTCGTTCCCCAAGCGGAAACGGTTCGTCGCCCTCCGGGATGCGGCCATCCACCCACTCGATTCGGAGCCGCTTGGTGGACCGTCGGGAGGTCTCGAACGGCCGAGTCCCCGATCCACTCGCGGAGGTCCACGTGAGTCGGGGATAGCTGGAGCGGGTGTTCTGCGCCTCCCCCTGATCCATGCCGAGCCCTCGTTGGTAGGCCGCCACCAGCTTCGTGCGCCGCGAACGGGGCAGCGTCGCAGACAGAAGGACGACCGAGCAGCCGAGCGCACCCAACCACTCCAGTAGCCTGTCCAGCAGCTCCGTCATGTAGGCGTCGTACGAGTGCACCTCGTCTACCACTACGGTCTTGCCGGCGAGACCAAACAACCGAACGAAGACGTGTCTGGTCTGGAGGACCGCGAGCAGCGCCTGGTCCACGGTGCCGACGCCGAACGGAGCCAGCAGACCCCGCTTGCGGTGGGTGAACCACTCGCCTGCCACCACGCCCGCGTCGGCGCCGTCGTACCCTGGCTCGCCGAAGACACCGCCGGGCCGCAGCAGATGGCTCCGTGCTTTCAGCGCCGCGAGCTCCGCCGACAGAGCAGCGTGCCCGTGAAGCAACTGAAGCTGCACCAACTCCCGCGGATAGCGTGCAGAGAGGAAGTCGCGAACGCGAGCGAACATCTGGTCACTGGTGGCCTGGGTGGGCAGGGCGAAGTAGCATCCCTTCCTGCCGGACCGAGCTGCCCAACGGTCGGCAAGGTACATGGCGGCCTCGGTCTTGCCCTCGCCCATAGGAGCCTCGATCACGACGAGAGCCGGCCCCGCGATCTCGTCGGCCAGCCTGATCGCTTCGCGCTGCAGGCTATTCGGGACATCGATATGCTGGAACAACTGCTGGAAGGAGAGTTTCCCTTCGGCGCTTGGCCAAGCGTTCCAACCGAGCGCGACGAGCGCGTCGCGCGCTCGGTCGCGCGCCCGGGTGAGATAGGCCACTGGATCCAGGTCCGGAGCACGGTCGGGCTCGGTCGAGAGGTGCAGGAAATGCTCCTCGCTGGAGCCGATCCAATCCGCTACCGAGATCAATCCGGCGACGATCATGGCCGTCGGCCCATCCACGTGCTGCGGCGCTAGGGCGACAGGGGTGTCCAGCATCTTCACGAGGGCATCGACGATCGCCTTACGAGTGTTCGACCACGTTATCCCACCGATGGCGTCGTTGTGGTGGCGCTGATCCGCGATCTCACCACTCCTGGGGAACACCCCGTGGTGTCCTCCCGCCACCATGCCGGCCGTGACCGCTATCTGTTTGGATAGACCCAAGTCTCGAGATAGCTCGCCCAGGGATAAGGCTGTGACCACTCCGTGAGCAGGTTCGCGAACGGCCGCCTGGACGGCCAGCCCGCAGGCGGCGAGGCGCCTCAGGCAGTTCGGGTCCTTCGACTGAAACGCCGGGCACGCCTTGCCCAAGTCGTGGAGAGCCGCCCACAGGACGATCCATGCTCGCGCTACGTCCTCGCTTACCCCGAGCCCTCTGGCGACTCGGAGGCGAACGTCCAGCGGAAGGACATCGTCCCACAGGCACTCCGCCACGGCTGCCACATCCAGCATGTGGCACAGCAGCGGGTGGTATCGGCCGCTGCTCCTATCAGTCTTGCCCCAAAGCATCGTGATCTCTGGCGTCATTCCGCGTTCTCCTCCGCCACCCCCCGCGCCTCCTGCCGGACCCACTCGGCGAGGCTCGCCGGACGGATCACCCGCGCGTCCCGGCCCAGCCCCAGCACCCACCGTCGCAGCTCCGGCGTGACCCCCACGTGGAAGTGCAGCCGCACGCGGCCGTCCGGCAGATCCTCCACCCGCTGGCTGGGGTGCCACTCCTCGTCCCGCGCCCACCGGCTCGCCTGGGGCGAGAACTCCACCACCACGTCCTCCGGCGCCCCCGCCTCCCCGCGCAGCAGGCCCCAGGTGGGCCCGAGGTAGGCGGAGAGGTCGAACTCCTCTGGATAGGAGAAGCGCTCGCCCGAGGGCTCCAGGGCATCTATCCGGTCCACCTTGAAGATGCGCACCTCCTGGCGCAGGTGGCAGTACCCGACGAGATACCAGCTTCGGAGGTAGGGGAGGAGGGCGTAGGGGTCCACAAGCCGCACGGCTGCGGGCGGGGCGGCAGAGGCGGCGGATCCCACACCGGGACCGGGAGAGCCGCTGGAGGCACGCGGGGCGGAAGGGCCACCGGCTTCCGCATCGGGGCCTGGGCGGGCCAGACGCCCGCGCCCCCAGGATGGCGGCCCGGAGGCGGTGCGGTAGGTAATCCGCAGCCGCGAGCGCTCGGCTATGGCGAGCTGGAGCGTCCTAAGCGTCGCGCCCCTCTCGCTCCGCTCCCCGGCCCCACGGACGAGGCCGCTCACCAGCGGCAGCAGCTCCGCCGGCAGCAGCGCCTCCAGCCTGGCGATCGCGGCGGCCAGGTCGGCGCGCGACACGCCGGGCATCTGCTGCCCCACGCGCGCGGCGAGCAGGAGCGACAGCGCCTCGGGGAGGCTGAGGCTGAGGGTGGGTAGCACGGAGAGGGACTCGAAGTAGTAGCCCTCGCGGCAGTGGCGCAGGGGCATCACGAGGCCGTGGCGGATCAGTTGGAGGTCCTTGTCGATCTGCTGCTCGCTCACCTCGTAGTGGCGGGCGAGGGCGCGACGGGTCCAGCGCCGCGGCTGGTTGGCGACGCGCAGCAGTATGTCCACGATCCGCCGGGTGCGCCGGTACTCCTCGGGGTTGGGCATCCAGCACCTCCCGGGCCGGCGGCCCTCCGGACCACCGGCCGACGAGCAGCAGGATACGCCGAAGCGCGCCTACGCCCTGGTAGGCGCGAGGGAACGACCGGGAAGGATCCCTCATGCGGGTTTGCGCGGGAAGGAACAAGCTGGTTCTTGAAGCAAAGGATAGCACGGTCGTTCCGGCGCGTCTACGGCCGTCGCGCCGACCTCCAGGACTTCCTCGAAGTTGCCCAACCGTCGCGCCAAGCATCGCGTGGCCCTCGCCGCGCTACCCCTGTCACACCGAGCGTTTGCGAAGCGTCTCCTGGTATGGGAGGCACCCGCACTGCCACCTGGAGACCCTTCGCCTGCGGCTCAGGTGGCGATGAGAAGGCCCTGCGCCGGCCTCGGCGGCAGGGTAGTTTGCGCGGCGCATCGGGCACGGAAATTGCTTCTACTACCACTACGAACTCGCGACGTTCGGAGTATCGTTGCGGCCCAGGGGCCGGTTCGCCGCCCGCCCCTGCGGATGGGCGAGCAGGGCGGGGAAAGGTCTCGTGTTGCCTCACAATTAGATCTTACCGAAGGGGCTTCGTTGCCTCATAAAGGGACCTTACCGAAGGGCATCCTGGTTTGGTATGCCAGGAGGTCCACCCGGTGCCTGCCTGGCCCATTCTAGCCGGTAGCCACACCGATCTGTCCACCC
>JBLNDL010000035.1:0-15374 GCA_050261575.1 Sphingomonadaceae bacterium
GCCTGAACGCACGCTCACGAGGAAGGGGGGCGCCCCCCGCTCACGTAGCGTGGTGAGTGCGGGTTCGAAGAGGCACCAGCTATTCCACGCCCCTGTTGACCGAACGACGCCTCCATGCCACACTTGTGCGACGAGTGCCGGAGACTGAGATGATCCCACTCAGTCCTCAGCACCCAGTCCCAGTCCTCAGCACTTTGTCCTAGTCCTCAGCACTCAGTCCCGACGAGGAGGCCCACATGTACAGTCGAATCCTGGTCCCGCTGGACGGATCCCCCCTTGCCGAGACGGCCATCACCCACGCCGAGCTGCTCGCCTCGGCGACGGGTGCTGAGCTGGAGCTGATACGGGTCGCCGTGCTCCGCTTCGTCCAGCAACCGGGCAAAGAGGGCTACGTGGTTCAGAACGGTGGAGACCGAGAGGAAGCCGAGGCATACCTGCAGGAGTGGCAACGGAGACTGAGCGACAATGGCATCAGGGCGACCTACCAGGTGCGGGTCGGCAACGTCGCGGAGGAGATAGTGCAGTATGCGGCCGCCACTCGAGCCGACATCATCGTCATGTCCACCCACGGTCGCACCGGCGCCCGGCTGTGGGCCTACGGAAGCATAGCGGAGAAGGTGCTGCGGGTGGCCCCCTGCTCGGTCCTGGTCGTGCGCACCCGCACCGTGTAGAGGAAAGTCCTTGTGGTTCCCCCCGCACGCCCCAGCCGTGTGGGCCGCAGGCGGGATGGCGGCTCGCCCCGTGGCACGCGCGAGCGCAAAGCCTGCGGCTGCAGACGCGGGGACGGGCCGCCCCCCGGCCAGGGCAGTCCGCCCCCACGCCGACGCCGCTGCCCTAGACGGCTGCCGAGCAGCAGGGCCGCTCCCGCGGCCGCACCGTCAGCTCCAGCCGCTCCCAGCCCCCGTTGGGCGGCATCTTGCCCATCTCCTGCGGCAGATCCAGCCCTAGGTAGTGGCTACGAATCACCACCATCGCCGTCTTGTGGGTGACCACGCACACCGTCCCGCCGGGATGCCTCGCCGCCATCTCCTCCACTGCGGCGACCGCTCGGTCGTGAACCTCCAGTATCGTCTCGCCACCGGGGGGGCGCATCCCTCGTGGGTCCACGGTCCATCGGTGATGAAGCTCGGGGCAGCGCTCGGCGATGCGGGAGGCCAGCATCCCCTCCCACTCCCCCAGGGCAATCTCCGCCAGACGAGGGTCCGTCCGCACCTCCAGCCCCTGTGCCCGGGCGATGGCGAGGGCCGTGTCCAGGGCACGCTGGAGAGGACTGGAGTAGACGGCATCGATCCTCTCCCGGGTGAGCCGCTCCGCCACCCGCTCCGCCTGCCGCCGACCGGTGGCGTTGAGCGGCACGTCCGCGCTGCCCTGATACCGCCCCTCCAGGTTCCAGTCGGTCTCCCCGTGCCGAACCAGCAGGAGCGCCAACCTCTCCCCCGTCACGACAGCCCCCGCATCCGTCGATACTCGGGCACGGTGACCATGGGCGGCCTCTCCGCGTCTCGCAGTTCCTTCACCACGAGGTGGAACTGATCCCTCGTGTGCTGGATCAGCTTCATGCTGCAGTTGAGGTCGGTCATCAGTCGAAGCCGCTGCTGATCCTCGACCCGCTTCAGCACAACCTGGATCAAGGTGAAGGCCATCTTGCTGAGGGAGGCCAGCGATTGGTTCCGGTGAACCCGACGTCTCAGATCCACCTGGCCGATCGAGTGGAGGCCGAACGATTCCAGGAAGTCGATGAGCAGCCCCGTCTCCACCCCATAGCCGGTGAAGAAGGGCACCCTCTCCAGGGCCTCCCGCCGCCCGGCGTACTCGCCGGCCAGCGGCTGCACGATGCCCGACAGCTCGGGGTAGAAGAGGTTCAGCATCGGGCGGGCCGTGAGTTCCGTCACGCGGCCGCCGCCGGTGCTGAGGGTCTTGCGGCCGACCCGAATCGGGCGCCGGTAGAACCCCTTGACGTACTTGACCCTGGGGTGCTGCAGCAGCGGCCCCAGCAGGCCGTAAACGAACCTGGGGTGGATGTTCCGGATGTCGGTGTCTATCCAGGCGACGATGTCGCCCTTCAGCACGTGGAGGCTCTTCCAGAGGGCCTCGCCCTTGCCCGGTATGCAACCGAAGCGAGGCAGGATCTCCTGGTGCCGGTAGACCGGGATCCCATGCTCGCGGGCGATCTCCACGGTCCGGTCGGTCGACCCGCTATCTATCAACACCATCTCGTCCAGCAGGGGATAGCGCTCCATCAACTCCGCCTTGATGGAGCCGATGATCTGCCCGATGGTCGCCTCCTCGTTCAGGGCGGGCAGACCCAGGCTGATGGTCACCCCCTGGGACTTCTTCATCTGCACCAGCAGGTCCAAGTTCGCCCACTCGTCGCCGTCGAAGGTGTTCTCGGCGAACCACTTGTCCACCAGGGTGGAGATCGGCATCGCCGCGCGGGAGCGTTCCTCCTGGAACAGCCTCCCCCAGTCCGGCCTCAGCCCCTCCACGGGCTCCTTGGTCTTCACCACGATGACCTGGCGATCGACCTCACGCACGACCCTCTCCGCGATCGAGCCGAACAGGTAGGGCTCCGACGGCGAGGGGGCGGCTGAGGCGCCCATCACCACGACCTGGTGGTTGGGAGCCTCCACCAGAATGGCCTGGGCCACCGATTCCGACACCTTGAAGGCCCTCTCCACCCGGTGGCTGGGCACCGACGCCAGGAAGTTGTTGAAGTGATCCTTCTCCCTCTCCACGTCCTCCACGGTGAGCCCGGGTGGCACCACCCGCAGCGCCGTCACGGTTCCGTCGTATCGCTCGGCCAGCCCAACCGCCAGCCGGAGGGCCAGCGCGGCGTGCGGCCCGCCACGAACCGGCAGCAGGATCCGCTTGCAGTTCCCCACGGGGTTCTGCTTCACCATGGCGATGTCGCAGGGAGGGTTCCTGACGATCTCGTCGATGGTCGTCCCGAAGATGGCGTTCGGGGTGGAGGTCGATCCCTTCCAGCTCAGCAGCAGCAGGTTGGCAGACTCCTCCCTTGCCGCGTCCGAGATCCCCTGCCACACCTGCCGGGAGACCCTTACCAGGGTTGCGATCTCCAGATCCGGAGACTTGGCAGCCATCCTGAAGATGCGACCTAGCCTCTGGCGATGAGCCTGGGCCGGCCGGGCACCGTGGCTGAAGTCCACATCCTCTGGCACCTCCACGACCCCAAGGGCAACCACCCTGCCCCGCCGTTCGCCACTCTGTACCGGCATCAGTGTCCCCGCGATCTTGATCAGGTCGCCCGCGGACCGCATGTCGGAAAGAGGCACCAGTATCGTGAACTCTCGCTCGGCGCTTCCTGCCATCTCCATCTCCTAGCTTCGAGTATTCTGCCACGGCCGTGCACAGGCAGGGGGCTTCCCTCCGATTCCACGTGGCATCGGAGGCGAACTCCGACGTGGCACCGACGCGGGCGGGTAGAGCCCCCCCGCATCACCGGGGGCACCGATTCAGCTCACCAGCGGCTCGATCAGCCTCGCGAAGACGGACTCCCACGAGTAGTGGGCGAGAACCCTCTTTCGAAGTCGGTAGACCCCGTCACCCTGCATCCAGGCGCGGATTCGCTCCGCCACAGCAGCAGGTTTCTCTTCCAGATCGAAGTAGTGAACGGCGTCGAGGCCGATCTCCCGGAAAGGGGGAATGTCGGAGCAGAACACCGGGAGTCTGAACAGCCCCGCCTCCAGCAGAGGAATCCCGAATCCTTCCTGAGAGCTGCTGAACAGCAGCAGATCGCTGAGGGAGTAGAGATCGTACATCATCAGGTCGCTCACCGGGTAGGCGTCACCGGAGGAGACCGCCTGCTCGAACAGGAAGATCACCTCCTCCTCCAGCTCCAGCTCGCGCCGAAGGGCGCGCAACTCCGCCACGTAGTCGCCCGACCGCACGTTGTGAGGGCCTGGCGGGCCGGTGACCACCAGCTTGGCTCGCACCCCCTGCTGTGACAGCGCACCCGCGATGCGGATGCTCATCTCCAGGTTCTTGCGCTTGGTGATCCGCACCGGGGCGAGCATCACGAGGTCGGCATCGAGGAGCCCCATCCTGCGCACGAGATCGGTCGTCTCGGGCTGCAGCTTCAACTGGACCGCCGGATCCACCCCCGCGGGGATCACCCGCAGCCGCTCCGGAGATAGGTCGAACAACTCCGATAGCTCCCGCTGCCGCCCGGCAGACACCACGACATAGCGCACCTGAGCCAGGGGCCGCTTCAACAGCCGCCACGGGTACTCGTCGCGCATCTTGGGGATGTACAACTCGTTGGTCCAGGAGAGGTCGTGGCACCAGGCCACGAAACGGGGTCCCCCATCCCGAGCGGCCAGGCGATGCAGAGCGGCCGTCAGCGGCAGATTGAAGTGCAGGGTGAAGGCGTTGTGGACCACGCAGACCTCCACGCCTGCCAGTGCGGAGATAAGAAGCTGTTCGATCCGATCGACCGCGCGGTGGAAGCGGAGGCTCACCACGCCCCTGTCGAGTTCCTCGTTGAGCGCCAACAACTCCGGATCCTTGGAGTATAGAGGCGAAAGCACCTCCACCGGGACGTCTGCGCGGAAAGGCTCCCCCTTCCCCGTGACGACCCGGACCGGGTATCCCCGGTCGGCAAACAGCCCGGCATGGACGGCGATCAACTGTTCGACGCCGCCAACCACTGGAGGACAGGTGTAGTGAAGGATCGCGACCGTGGGCTTCTGCAAGGCGAGGCCTCCTCGAGGATATCTTAGCCGTTGCTTATTCGTTCCCGCAAGCACTATAGGGCTCACAGCAGCATGGGCTGCCCGAAACGCCCGTTGAAGGCAACCGGCTCGTTCAGCCGTCGGCTATCAGCGGTCAGCCACCAGACACAGGCTTTCGGCCTGCCTGGAGTGGGGCACGCCGCCGCCTGCCGTTGGGCGGTCTCCCCGGAGGGCAAGTCCCTCAGAAGAGCGGGCCTGCCACTGCCTTCGATCCGGTTCACCACGAAGCTCGCCCTCCCAGACCGAATCGGTAGCCCCGCCTTCGTCGTCGGGAGGCTCGACCTCCGGAGCCATCGTGTCCCGGAGGCTTGAGCGCTGGGACAGATAGTGCATATACTCGAACCGGCCGCTGACCTGGATGGCCGACCGCCGATGGTTGACTGCTGACAGCTTGATGGCCAACATCCGAACCGTCGTGCTAGAAGGGGATCCCTCCCAAGTCGGGCTGGCCCACGGGAAGGCGCTGGCGGGCGACATCCGGCGCACGATCGAGCACGCCCATAGGCACGTCTTTCGTAGAGTCGGCCCCGCGCGAGGCCTCGGCCTGCGGATGGTCGCTCTCGCACTGGCCCTGGCCATGAACCGCCACATCCCGCCCCACCTCCGCTGCGAGATGATGGGGATAGCCAAGGGCAGCGGCGTGGGCTACCTGGACCTCCTACTGATCAACGCCCTGGACGACGTGTTGAACATCCTCAGGAGGCTCGCGCCGCGCGTACCCAGCCTAGCATGCTCCAGCTTCGCCCTCTTCGGTGACCGCTGTGCCGGCGGCCTGCTGATGCACGGCCGGAACCTGGACTACCATTTTCGGAACACCCCACTCGACGATGGTGGACAGGTAGCCAGGTTAATGCTTCGGGAGAGCCTACTCTTCGTCTACCGGCCCGTCGGCCGGGCGGCCTTCGTGGCGGTGGGCTGGCCCGGCCTGGTAGGCGTCACCACCGCCATCAACGAGCGAGGCATCTCACTCGGAAACCACACCTCCTACCTGCAGGGCACCACCCCCAACGGCATCCCAACCGGGATCCTCTACCGCCTCGCCATGGAGGAGTCCGCGACCCTGGCGGACGTCGGGCGTCTCCTGCGCCGGTCGCCACGCACCATCGGCAACAACCTGGTCGTCGGATCCGGCAGGGAGAACAGGGCCAACCTGTTCGAGATCACCCGCGACACGGTGGTGGAGATCGCCCCGAACGACGGCCTCGTCGTGGCCACAAACCACTTCGTGAGTCCCGCCCTGGCCCAGAAGCAACGCCCTTACCTGCTGCCCCACTCGGTGGCTCGCTGGAAGCGGCTGCTGGCCCAATGCGACCGGCGCGGACTGGGGGTGCGGGAAGCCCTCGACTTGCTGGGCGACGCGGAGGTCAGAGAGAAGGCGGGTAGCGGGAGTCCCTTCGCCAGGATTGCCAACGAGGGCACAGCGGTCAGCGTGCTCTTCAGGCCCGCGGAGATGGTTCTGTGGATCGGGAGGGCAACGGAGCCGCCCGCATCCCGAGGAGAGTTCCTGCCGATCGACGCCGGGGCGCTGCTGGGCTGAGATGACACGCGCCGAATTCTCAGGATACATCCTGAAAGCTCGGGGTGTGTAGTGTGGAAAAGGGTGCCCACGCTATCGAAGAATCGCGATTACGCAGATCGCTAGGAGGGCACTGCCTCCCATGGCCAGGAGGTCCACACGCCGGATCTGCATATCACCCCCCACAGCACGACTATCCAGTCGATAGCCGCGAGACAAGAGGGCAATCGCCATCTCGTCTGCGGCGACGAGCAGGCGACGGAGAAGAGGAACGGGCAAGACGGACAGACGCCGAACCTGATCGATCGGGTTTCTCCCATACCTCGCACCACGGAGGTACATCGCCGTCTCGGTCGCCGCAAGCTCCGCCTTGAGGATCGGAACGAATCGAAAAACCAGCGTTACGACGAACACCAGCGATGGTACGTCTACCCTTAGATGGCGCATGGGGGAGATGATCCAACTGAGCGCGGCTGCCAGTCTGGCAGGTGGGGTGGTAGCCGCGAGCAGAGCCCCCAGTGCAACCAGTTCAACCATCCGTATCCCGGACTTCGCTCCAACGTCGAGACCACCGACGCTGATTGGCAGCAACCCTCCCAGCACTATCCTCTCACCTGGCGAGGCTAGGGCCGAAAAGGCGGCGATTCCGAAGCCGAGCAGGGTGACAGGGAAGATGCCCCGGGCAACGGCCCTCCACTGTCCAGTCAACCACGTTCCCAGCAGCAGAATCAGTACGTAGACCCCTAGCCCTGCCCACGAGGGTGTGAGCAGGAGCGGGAACATCAGGAAGAGGGTCGAGATCAGTTTGGATCGCGGGTCAAGCGACATGCGATCTCCAGTGAGACTTCGTGTCCGTCTGGATGGCTCAGGTGGCCAAGTATCGAGTCAGCCAGCCTGTCTGGGGTCGACCATTCCAGAGCCGGCCAGCCGCGCTCTTGGAGACATCTTGCGACCGATGCGATCCCGGGCGGCTCGACGCCACACGCAGACAGCAACGAGAGGTCGGCAAGAATGTCACAGGGGTTGCCGTCACCGACCATGCGTCCTTCCCGAAAGAGGAGGATCCTATCTACGATGGGCAAGAGCGGTTCGATAGAATGGCTCGTCACGACCACGCCGGCTCCGTTCGAGCGAAGGCTGCCCAGCATCTGGAGCAGCGCACGACGTCCTGGGGCGTCCAGGCCAGCAAGGGGCTCATCCAACAACAGGAAGCACGGTTTCATCACCAGGCAGCATGCTATCGCAAGTCGTCGCTTTTCGCCGGCACTGAGCTGCTGTGGGTGCCTGGGGGCATATGCCTGGGGATCGAGGCCGACTGCCAGGAGCGCCGACTCAACCTCTTGCCTTATCGAGTCTTGTCGAGGTCGGCGCCCGAGAGGCATCCTTCTCGATCTGTTGGTTTGGCGTGATCCGAAGGCGACCTCGTCGAATACGCTTCCGCAGAAGAGTTGACGTTCTGGCTGTTGAAGGGCCAGGCTGGTGAGAACACCGTCTCGAGCGCCACCATCGAACACAATCTGGCCGGACGACGGCTTCAGCAACCCAGCCATCAGATGCAACAGCGTGGATTTCCCCGCGCCGCTATGCCCGAGAACCAGGACAGCTTCACCGGTATGAAGCCTGACAGAGACGTCCTCCAGGGCAAGTCTGTCCGCGGAGGCGGCATAGCTATAGCTTACGTTTTGCAGTTCAACCTGCATATGTCATCGACCAACTGCTCGGCGTCGAGAGTAAGGCTCACCGGCTTGCCGGCATCACGCAGACGGACTGCCAGTGATGCAACACCTGGGATATCGAAGGCCTGAGGGATGGTGTTCACCAGCGATCGAAGGGCCCCGTCGCGTGATTCGTCCATTGCGATCCTCCCCGATTGGAGCCAGAGCACTCTGTCAGCCAAGGCGAGGTCTTCGACGTCGTGAGTGGTCAGCAAGACGGACATCTGGAGTTCCTTGGTGAGATCGCGAAGCGTGCCGAGAATGCGACGTCGTCTGGCAACATCTACCATCGCCAGCGCCTCGTCCAATATGAGGAAACGCGGTTGCACTGCTATCGCACCGGCCAACCTCACCAACTGGAGCTCGCCTCCAGAGAGACCGTGGACCGAGCGGTGCCTGTAAGCATCGATATCTAGCAGGGACAGTGACCAATCGACGCGATCCATCAGCGATTGCCCGGATAGCCCCACGTTCCGCAATCCCAGCTCGATATCCTGGCTCACCGTGTCTCCGATGATCTGCCAGTGTGGATCGTGCAGCACGAGGTGGACGAGCGTTGGCAGAGTCCCGGTCTCCACGAGCGTGGCAACGCTGACCCCGTCCAACTCGATCCTGCCGGCACTTGGCAGATAGATGCCGCTCAGTAGCCTGCACAGTGTGGATTTTCCGCAGCCGTTGTGGCCCAGTATCGTGCAGAATTCACCGGAGGGCAGGGTGAGGTTTAGGTCGTTCAGAACCCAAGGTGACTGGTGGTCGAACCTGAAGGCAACCGACCGACAGGTGAGCATCGATGGTCTACTTTTGCGTCGCCAGGGCCGTTCGCACCGTTGCCCTCGGATCACTAGCCCGCCACAGAGCGAAGGTTGCCATGGTGGCAGCAAATGCCTTCACCATATCCCCGGGTATGAAGGGCAGCACTCCCACGACGACAGCCTGGTGGACGGGGATGCTCGTCACGTAGGCCATCCAGAGAACACCGGGCACGTAGATGAGGAAGGCCCCGGCTATGTTCGTTGCCAACAGCAGAGGAAGTGACGCCTTCCCGAAGGGAATGCGCTCCACCGCCCATCCGATGAACAGAGCCACTATCGGCCATGCAACCAGATAACCGGCGGTTGGACCGACGAAGACACCAAGTCCCCCTCGTCCCCCCGCGAGCACCGGCAGCCCAACGGCAACCAGAACCATCACTACGAGCATGCTCTGCAGACCCCTGCGAGCACCGAGCACGCCTCCGGCCAGCATCGCTCCAAGTGTCTGTCCGGTAATCGGAATGGGCGACCAGGGTAAGGGGATATAGACTGCGCCCAATGCCACCGTCAGCGCGGCAAACAATGCCACCGACGTGAGGTTGCGCATCCTAACATACATGGGATTCAACGTTTCTTTTTGCCTATTCACTTCCGCTCCAAGACTCGGGGTGTATCGTGCTCGGCTCGTTCGTACTGCTTCAGGAGGGCGACCGCAGAGGTAGATCCCAGCGGCACCGACAAGACCGGCTAAGCAGATATCTCTAGATTGAGTACACGCTTCCCGCCACAAGAGTTGCACGAACCAGAGATACCTGCTTAGGAAGAAGCGAACCCGACCGGCGCCGCCACCAGCACCCCTACGACGACTTGCCGAGCTTCGAGGCGATCTCGCCGGCCATCTGGTCCGTGGTGGCCTTTCCTCCCAGGTCCGGGGTAACCACGCGACCCTCGGCCGTCACCGCCATCATCGCCTGCAGGATCCGGTCGGCGGACTCCCTCTCGCCCAGGAACTCCAGCATGCTGGCCCCTGCCCAGATGGCGGCGATTGGGTTCGCTATCCCCTTCCCCGCGATGTCGGGCGCGGAGCCGTGGACCGGCTCGAACATGGAGGGATACCGCTTCTCCGGGTTCAGGTTGGCGCTCGCCGGGATACCCAATCCGCCCTGGAGCGCACCACCCAGGTCCGTCAGGATATCGCCGAAGAGGTTGGAGGCGACCACCACGTCCAGGGACTCGGGGCGAAGGACGAATTGCGCCGCCAGGGCGTCCACGTGCATCTTGGTCGCCTTCACGTCGGGGTAGTCCGCAGACACCTTGGCCAGCATCTCATCCCAGAATACCATACTGTACTGCTGCGCGTTGGACTTGGTGGCCGCCACCAACTGCTTTCTCGGCCTGCTTTGCGCCACTTGGAAGGCGAAGCGCAGCACCCGCTCGACCCCGTGGCGGGTGAACACCCCGGTCTGGATGGCCACCTCCCGGTCGGTGCTCACGTGGACCCGGCCACCCACACCGGCGTACTCCCCCTCGGTGTTCTCCCTGATACAGACGAAGTCCACCTGCTCGGGCCCCTTGTCCCTAAGCGGGCACCGGATACCGGGGAGCAGCTTCACGGGGCGATAGTTGGCGTACTGGTCGAAGCCCTGGCGGATGGGGAGCAGCAGCCCCCAGAGGGAGATATGATCCGGGACGGTCGGGAAGCCTACGGCACCCAGGTAGACAGCATCGAAGTCTGCCAGGATCTTCAGCCCATCGTTGGGCATCATCGCCCCGTGCCGAAGGTAGTACTCGCAACTCCAGGGGAACTCCTCGAAGCGCAGGCGAAAACCGCCGTCGAGCTGCTGTGCCGTCTCCAGCACCCGCCTACCCGCAGCTATTACCTCGCGACCGATGCCGTCTCCAGGGATGCAGGCGATGGAATAGTGCCTCATTGCATCTCCTCCCTGCCGTCGTAGATCCAGTGTCCCATTGGCGCCGCATGCGGGGGCGATACTACCATAAGGTAAAGAAGCTGGGCAACAAACACACGTCCTGAGTGCCACCCACTCGAGCAGTCCTCAGGCGCCGGCCCTCGCTACGGCTCCCTCCAGAAAGCGGGGCGCAGCAGAATCAGCACCGTCCACAGCTCCAGGCGCCCCACGTACATGTCGAATGTGAAGATCACCTTCGCCAGGTCGGGCATCGGCGAGAAGTTCATGGTGGGACCCACCATCGCGAGGCCAGGCCCCACGTTGCCCAGCGTCGCCGCCACCCCGCTCAAGGCCGATATGAAGTCGATCCCCAGGGCCGTGAGCGCGATAGTGGAGAAGAGGAAGATCGACTGGTAGACGATGAAGAATGCTACGCTCTCCCTCACGATGCCTTCCGGCACCACCCGCCCGCCCATCTTGATCGGCAGCACCACGCGTGGGTGAAACACGTTGTACAACTGTCGGTGGGCGTACTTGCTAACGATCACCAGCCGCACCACCTTCAGCGCCCCTCCCGTCGAGCCCGAGGAGGCCCCGATGAACATGACCAGCAGCAGGATGGTCTTGCTGAACCACGGCCACTGGTCGAAGTCCGCCGTCATGAAGCCGGTGGTCGTCTGCTGGGACACCACCTGGAAGCTGCTGAAGCGGATCGCCTCCAGGAAGGAGGTGTAACCGGCGTTGGCCATCAGGTCGATCGCCACCAGCAGGCTGCAGCCCGCCAGGATGGCGAAGTAGACCTTCAGTTCCGTGTCCGCAAGCGCCTTACGGATCTTGCCCCGCCACATCAAGTAGTAGAGGCCGAAGTTCGTACCTGCTAAAGCCATGAAGGCGACGATGATCCACTCCGCGGCCGGGTTCCGGTAGTAGGCGATGCTCGCGTTACGGGGCGAGAACCCGCCGGTTGCCATGGTACCAAAGGTGTTCGCTATGGAGTCGAAGAGGGGCATCCCGACCAGCACCAACAGGATGACCAGCGCCAGGGTCATCACCGAGTAGATCACCCACAGGGCCTTGGCGGTGTCCCGGATCCTCGGGGTGACCCGATCCACCTGTGGGGCCGGGGCCTCGTCCTCGAAGAGGGAAGAAGCCCCGGCGGCGCCGATCCGGGTGAGGGGGACCAACGCGATGAAGAGGGCGATGATCCCCATGCCCCCCAACCACTGCGTGAAGCCGCGCCAGAGGAGGATCCCGTGGGGCTGGGCCTCGATGTCGGCAAGCACCGAGGAGCCGGTGGTGGTGAAGCCGGACATGGCCTCGAAGTAGGCATCGACGAAGCTGGTGAATGTTCCGGCGAGCATGTAGGGCAGCGCCCCGAAGGCCGAAGCCAGCGCCCAGCCCAAGGCCACCACCAGGAAGGACTCCTTGCGCATCATCGGACCCGGCTGCTTCCGGGTCAACACCCACGCCGTCCCGCCCACCGCCGCCGTTATCAGGGCCGAGGTCAGCAGCGCCAGCCGGTCACTCTCTCCGTAGAGGACGCTGACCCCGAACGGCACCAGCATCAATCCGCCCATGAGGACGAGCAGCGATCCGAGGTAGTGAACGACTACTGTTGGTCTCATGCGCCCGCGAACAGCCTTTCCACTTCAGCTATCGTGGACGGCAGAGCCACGACGACGACGCGATCGCCCGCGAGCAGCCGGGTATCGCCGTCCGGCACCGTCGCCTTTCCTCCCCTCAGGATCGCACCCACCATGGCGCCGTTGGGGAACTTGACCTCCCTGAGCATCCGCCCCACCACCTTCGAGCCCGGCGCCGCCACCAGCTCGATCGCCTCCGCCTGCTGCTGCTCCAGCAATGTGACCGAGAGCACCTCGCCCCTGCGAATGAACTTGAGGATCGCTCCGGCGCTCAGCAGAAGGGGGCTGATGGCCGCGTCTATCCCGAACTTCTCGGCCAGCGGCACGTACTCCGGCTCGTTGAACACTGCGATGGAGCGCTTGACCCCCATCTGCTTGGAGAGGAGCGCCATCAGGATGTTCAGCTCACCGCGGGCGGTGATGCCGACGAAGGCATCCGCCCCCGGCACCGCCTCCTCCCGGAAGACATCCAGATCGTGCTCGTCCCCGCAGATCACCCTGGCGTTGCGCAACTCTGCCGCCAGCAGTTCGCATCGCTCCCTGTTCTGCTCTATCACCTTCACCCGCACGTTCTGCCGCTCCAGCATTCGGGCCAACTGGAAACCGATACGGCCGCAGCCGAAAATGGTGATGTTGTGGGCCGCGCCTCCCCCCTTCGGGATGCCGAACAGCGGCTCCAGATCCCGGATGTGTCCCCGGTCAGCCACCACGTAGACGTGATCGCCCGGCCGGATGGAGTCGGACCCTCGTGGGATGATCGCCCCCTCCGGGCGGACGATCGCCACGATCTTGCACGGCCTCGGGAACTGCACCTGCGACAGCGGCACGTTCGCGATCGAGGTCTCGCCCACCTTGTACTCGGCCATCCGGATCTTGCCGGCCCCGAAGTCCTCGGCAGCGATGGCCGAACCCGACGAAAGCACGTCGATGATCTCGTCGGCAGCCACCAACTCGGGCGTCACCACGTGGTCGATACCCAGCGCCGAGAAGGCCACCGCCCCGCCGTTGGTTACGTACTCCTCTCGCCGAAGCCGCGCTATGGTCCGGCGAGCCCCCATCTGCTTCGCGGTAAAGCAGGCGACCATGTTCACCTCGTCGATGTCCGTGGCCGCCACCACCAGGTCCGCCTGCTTCGCCCCCGCGTCCTCCAACACCGTTGGGTTGGCCCCGTTGCCCTGGACGGTCATCACGTCTATCTTCCGTCGGATCCGGTCGATCTGCTCGTCCGACTGTTCCACCACCACCACGTCGTGTCCCTCGTGGGAAATCATACGCGCCGCGTTGTAGCCGACCACGCCGGCACCGATCACTATCACCTTCATAGAAGTGCTCCTCCTACCATACACCCGATAACAGTCATCAAGCTCTGCCCGCATGCCCGGGCGCAAGGAAGGCACGGAGATCGTCACGAGGAAGAAATGGAGGATGAGGTAGGGACATCTCTATCGGAAGAAACCCCGCTTCTTGGCCTGTCCTGAAGCGGCATCGGCCCTGGGGGCCCCGCCGGCAAGATCTCTCGCCAGCCCACGAATGGCCCTCGCCAGGGACGAGCCCGGTTGCGTCTCGACCAGGGTTTCGCCTCGCAGGGCGGCCTTCGTCGGGGCATCTCCACCGTAGGGCAGCTCGGCAGATAGCGCTCGCTGCAGCGTGCTCTCGATCTGCTCTTTGGTCAGTGTCTTATAGGGGAAGAGGCGGTTCAACAGGTAGAAGCTCCTGTCGCTAGGGATGTGCATCACGTCGTTCAGTATCCTCTGACACTCCCGGGCATCCCGCAACGAGGAGACCTCCGGGGAGCAGAGTAACAGTATCCTATCCGAGGACTCCAACGCCGCCAGCACCGGATCCGTGAAGCAGGACTCGGTATCCACCACCACGAAGGCGAAGTGGCGTCGAAGCTGCTGGATGGCCGCTCGCGCCATCTCCCCGGTCACGGCCTCCCCTTCCTCTGGTCGGGTCGCGCCAACCAGCAGCCTCAAGCTGCTGCTAGGGTGCACCGATAGGTAATGGCGCAAGCCATCCTCCATGCCCATGTTCTGGAGGGAGTCCGCATTGGTGCCGGAGAGGCTGAGCTTTGGGGTAAGGTTCAGTAGAAGGGCGGCATGGCCGAAGGTGAGCGAGAGGTCCAGCAGCGCCACCGAGTCGGGGTGTTCCTGCGCCAAAGCGACGGCCAGGTTTACGGCCAGGGTGGACTTCCCGACCCCGCCCTTGGGGCTGAACACCGTGAACAGCTTGCCCATTCGGCCGTGGGAGCCCACCTTCTGGCCGGACTCCTCGGACTGAGCGGCCTGCCGCTGAAGGGTGACGGCCTGAAGCTGTGCCATCACCTTCATCATCTGGAGCATCACCTGGACGTTGCCGGCCTGGAAGAGGTCGAAATCCTCTTTCCGAAGCACCAGCAACCCGGCGTCGGTCAGCGCCCGCATCGTAGCGGGGCTGCGCTCCCCCGTGAGGAGGGCCATCTCTCCGAAGTACTGCCCCTCGGAGAAGACGCCCAGCACGCTCTCCCCACCCGTGGGATCGGCGGCCGCAGCCAGAATCCGGCCCGACACCACGAAGTACAGGGCATCCCCCACGTCTCCCTGGCGACAGATCACAGCACCCTTATTGACCTGTCTCTCCACGAGGAGACCGGCGATCCTCTGCAGATCCTCTTGCGAGACCTGCCGGAAGACTTCGGTCGATCTCAGAAGATCGACGCGTTTCACCACGTACCTCAAAGCAATGGTGGATGCCTCAAAGCAGCCAACTTCAGATCACGTCGACTCTTCCGGCGAGGATCGCGAGTTCTCTCTGGAGATGGCCGCCCGGCCCTTGCTCGCTGACGAGAGCCTCCGGCGAGAGCTTCCATCGCTTGGGACCACCCAGCGAGAAGGGCACCTGGCGTCGAGGCGATAAGGGGCATTTTACCACTTTGCCGACGGCCTGCAACTGTCCGATTCCCTCCCCTAATCCGTGGATTGACGCTCGGGGCATCACCTGATGGGTGAATGGGAAGGGATGGGCCTGGGTGGCGGGAGAGGACAAGTGGCCATCTTCCGGGTAGACTGTGGGCCTCGGGAGGTGGAGATGGCAAGGCGGAAGATACTA
>JBLNDL010000036.1:0-4798 GCA_050261575.1 Sphingomonadaceae bacterium
CCCCCCTGGGGGTGCGGCCGCGGGCGGGGGGGGGGGGGGCCGGCGTGGGCCATTGGGGGGGGGGCGGCGGGGCCCCCCCGCCCCCCCCGGCTCAGGAACGTCGAGCGCCATGGTAGAATACGGGATGGTGGGGATCGCGGCAGAAGACGGGAGGAGTAGGGGTGTTATCGGCAGAGAGGGTGCGCGTGCTGTTGTGGGAATGGCTCCCAGCAGCGGCGATGATGGCCCTCATCTTCTTTCTGTCGTCCCAGTCCGCCCTGCCGGGGCCCGAGGAGAAGAGTCTGGACTTCCTGCTCAAGAAGCTAGGCCACGTCCTCGCCTACGGCGCGGTGTCCCTCTCCTACCTCCGCGCCGTGCACCGGACCCAGCGCCCCTTCCTCCTGGCCTTCCTGTTGACGCTGCTCTACGCCGTCAGTGACGAGTTCCACCAATCGCTGGTGCCTCTGAGGGAGGGCACGGTGCGGGACGTGGTGATCGACTCCTTGGCGGCCGCCGCTGCACTGCGGGGGGTCGCGCAACTGCTGACGGGGGCACAGGGGCGGTGGAGAAGCCTGGCGGAGGCACTGGTAAGCCCGCGGGGCAGCAGGCGAGGCATGGAGTCCCGCTCCCGGAGTGGGGCGAGGACCTGTCCTCCCGCCGCCAACTAGCCGAGAGGCACCTTGCGGCTGGGGATGAACCCCTGCCCCAGCCGCACGCCAGTAACGAGGCGTTCAGTTCTCCCGAACGCAGAAGTGGCCGCCACCATCGAGCGGGTCGCCACAGAGCGGGCACGTGGGCCTTCCGGCCGAAATCACGGATTCGATTCTCTGGCTGAGAGCCCGTAGCTGGGTGGCGCTAGCCAGGCACGTGAAGGTGGCTGGTCCCTCTGGATCGTCGTCGGAGTCGTGCACGAGCAAGACGAACAGACGACTCTCGGTCTCGTATCCCAGCGAGAGCTGGCCTACCTTGAACTCGACCGACGGCGGCGTGGTGGCGTCCCTAGGGGAGGGCTCGTACGGTTCCGGCGCCTTTCCGTACAGCTTCCATTGAGGGCGACCGGAGACGCGGGCGAGTAGCTGGTCTATCGCCATGCCGAGGGCTCGCAGTTCCTCCTTCTCCAGCCAAAGGAAGGCGGTGCCATGCCGCCCGGTGACGAGGAGCCGGAAGGTTCGCGTGCCCGGGGGGCCTTCTGCTTCTGCCTCCAATCTCGATACGGGTCCGAAATCGTTGGGTATGCCGGCCATTCCAACCTCACGTCGACTTCTGTTGCGTCCTCAAGGATACCACACCGAGGAGTGCTCAGGACTGAGGACTGATCATCAGGACCCAGGACCGGGCTACACCAGCGGCCACGGGATGTTGCGAGTGGGGTCGAGATGAGGGAACCTTCGCGTTTGGAGCAGCCTCTCGAGTCTTCGGAAGAGGGCATCGATCTCGGTGGAGGCAAGCTCTGGCTCCAACTCGGAGCGCAGCCTCTCCCGTCGCGATGCGTCGTCGCGCAGCGACTCCAAGTCGGCCGCCAGTTCCGGGGGAAACGGCTCGCCGCAGTACTCCCACAGCACGGTGCGAAGCTTGGGTTCCACGTGGAAGGTGAGGCCGTGGTCGATGGCCCACACCCGACCGTCGGCGCCGAGGAGACAGTGGCCCCCCTTGCGGTCAGCGTTGTTCACCAGTAGGTCGAACAGGGCGATTTGCGCCAGCTCCTTCCGGTGTCGCCGCTGAAGGTCGACGAGATCTGGCTGCCGCGCCGGGGGAACGTAGAGTTGCACGCTGCCGATCCCGAAGGGCCCGTCTCGGATGACGGTCACGGGCACGTTGGGCCAGCCGAGGTGGCGGCTTGTGACGTAGGCGGCGCGCTCACGACGGTGGAGGGTGCCGCTCGGAAAGTCCCAGAGTGGTCTCTCGCCGCGTTGAGGCTTGTACACGGCCAGGAACTGGCCTGGGCCGTCGGCCGCCATCAGGAGCGCGAAGGTGTAGTTGCTGCCGGCGAGGATCAGCTCGTGGGCCTGGATCTCTCCCTGCAAGAGCAGGGCCTCCGCCTCCCGGGCGGACAGCGCGATGGTGCGCCGGCCGTCCTGCGGTGCAGGCTCGCCCCGCCCCGCGCGCCGAGCCCTCCGTGGTGGTTCTCCCTGGTGACGCCGTGCCACAGTCTCCCTGAGACCAGACCCTCTAGACCTGCTCGTGACGTGCAGATGAGTGCGTCTCAGGGGATATCGTACCCGGCTTCCGGTGAAGCTTCAACCCACGGTGGAGCGCGATTCGGGCTCGGCCGTGAACGGCCGGGTAGCGATACTCCAACACGACCACGGAGACGCGGAATCGCCGAGGATTCTCGGGTTCTCTCGGTGTCGTTCCTGTGCCCTCGTGTCTCAGTGGTGGGTGCTGTCAGGCAGATCGGTGATGCCCATCGGGGGACATCGGTGGCGGCCATATCTACGGCCGCCACCCATCGGTCAAGGTCGGATTCCCACGGGCTCCAGCGGCATGACTGCCCAGAAGATGAAGTACAGCAGCACGCCCGGAAGCACTCCCGTGATCAGGGTAAACAACGCCCAGATCAATCGAATCGCGGTGGGATCGACGCCGAAGTACTCGCCTATTCCGCCGCAGACGCCCGCGATCATTCGTTGATCTCGGGAACGGTAGAATCTTCGCATTTTCGCATCACCTCCCGTCACCCTGGTCGGGCAACCGTGTCAGGGCAAGGCTCGTGCCCGGCAGCGCCTCCCGCAGTGCGGCCCTGGGTATCGCAACCGTGAGCGCCGGAGCTCGCCTGCGGGGGGGCGCCACGTCGGAGCTGGTCTCCGGCGCATCAGGCTGCCGCTCGCACACTGACGCCTCACTCTCTGGCGGCGTGTCCCCTGGCCCCCCTCCTTGCCGCGGTGGCCGCGATGCCCAACTCTCTATGGTTTGCCCGCGGCGGTAGTCTCACATATAATATGCCTATCGTTAGGAGACTGCGGCGAGGCCAACCCGAGCAGTTGCCCAGACGGCGGGACTCGGGAGCCTCGCTAATAGTGTAGGCCTCGAAAGGAGAGGGGATGATCAAGATCCGGTTGCGGAGAACCGGCGCCAAGAAGCAGCCCAGCTACCGCATCGTGGTGGCTGATGCGAGAGCCCCGCGGGACGGCAAGTACATCGATCTGGTGGGGCACTACAACCCACTGACCGAGCCTGCGACCATCCAGGTGGACGTGGAGAAGGCGGCGAAATGGGTAGGCCAGGGCGCCCAGATGACTGAGACCGTGGAGAAGCTGTTCACCCGGGCGGGGGTCATTGACCAGGTCAGGCGACCCCAAGAGTAGATCAACAGCCTGGGAAGGACGGACTCGCAGAGATGAGAGAACTCGTGGAGTTCATCGCCCGCTCGCTCGTGGATGATCCCGACGCGGTCCGAGTCACGGAGATCGAGACTGATCAGTTGACCACTTACGAGATCGAGGTGGCGCCCGACGAGGTGGGCAAGCTGATCGGCCGCCAGGGTCGCATCGTGAAGGCGATCCGCTCCGTGGTCAGAGCGTCGGCGGCGAGGCAGGGCAAGCGGGTGGCGGTCGAGGTCATCTAGATTGGCAGAGATGTTCCTGGTCGTTGCTCGCATCGTGTCTCCCCAAGGTAACAGGGGCGAGGTGAAGGCCGAGGTGATCACCGATTTTCCGGAGAGGTTCGCCTCCACCTCCGCCGTGTACCTGGGGCCGGACCACCAGCGATTCGAGGTGGAGAGCCACCGTTTTCTCAGGGACGCCCTGGTGCTGAAGCTGAAGGGGGTCGACAGCATCGAAGACGCTGAGAAGCTGAGGGGGAAGCTGGTGGAGGTGCCGGAGGAGGAGGCCGTCGAGCTTCCGAAGGACCACTACTTCTGGCACCAGATCATCGGCCTCACCGTGCTCACCGTCGGCGGTGAGCGGCTGGGGAAGGTCGTGGACATCCTGGAGACCGGCAGCAACGACGTCTACGTGGTAGACGGACCCCGTGGGGAGCTTCTCATACCTGCCATCAAGCAGGTCGTCAAGTCCGTGGACCCCGCCGCCGGCACCATCACAGTGGAGTTGATGCCGGAGTTCGAGGAGAACCCTCCCCCGTCTTCCCCCTAGAAGGCCATGCCATGGCAGAGCGTCCGAGAGTCTATAGAACGAAGGGCGTGGTGCTGAAGAGGATCGACCTCGGCGAGGCCGACAAGATCCTCACAGTCTACACCTCGGGCTCCGGCAAGCTGCGGGCTGTGGCCAAGGGGGTGCGGCGCCCCTCCAGTCGCCTGTCCGGCCACGTGGACGAGTTCGCCTACTCCGACATGTTGCTGGCCAAGGGACGAGAACTCGACATAGTCACCCAGAGCCAGACACTGGAGCCATTCCGTCGAATGCGCGAGGAGCTGTGGCGCACGAGCCACGGCTACTACGTGACGGAGCTGGTGGACAGCTTCACCGAGGAGCGGATCGAGAACCGTGAGCTGTTCGACCTGCTGGTGTCCACGCTTCGGATGCTGGCTGAGAGGGACGACCTGATTACCGTCGTCCGATTCTTCGAGCTTCATCTTCTCGACCTGGTGGGATACCGGCCGGAACTGACCCGCTGCCTCGGGTGTCGCGTGGAGATCCGGCCAGAGGCCAACTACTTCGATGCGGACCGCGGAGGGGTGCTTTGCCCGTCATGCGGGCGCGCGGACGTGGCGGCGATGCCGGTCTCCCTCAACGCCCTGAAGGTGCTGCGCCACCTGCAGAGACTCGATGCCCCACCCCTCAGGGGACTGAGGTTGGACGCGGCCACCCGTCGGGAGGTCGAGGGCGTCATGCGCTCCTACATCGAGCATCTGCTGGAGCGG
>JBLNDL010000037.1:0-5675 GCA_050261575.1 Sphingomonadaceae bacterium
ACCTCCCGAGGCCCACAGTCTACCCGGAAGATGGCCACTTGTCCTCTCCCGCCACCCAGGCCCATCCCTTCCCATTCACCCATCAGGTGATGCCCCAAGCGTCAATCCACGGATTGGGGTCTACTGCCAAAACCTTGACGGCCGGGGTCCACGCATCTACAATAGGAGCACAATCTCATACCGAGCTATCAAGAGCGGCGCATCGCTGATGCGCCCGGCAACCTGGCGGCGACCGCCGAGGTGCCAGTCCTCACCCTGGGGAGATAGGCCCGAAAGGGAACCAAAGGTCGCGCATCCCCCGTGCGCGGGGGTTTTTCGTTGCGCCGCGCTGGATGGCTCGATGAAAGGAGTCACAGCATGGCCACCAGCGCACGCCACATCCTCACCGCCGAGTCCGTCTCCGAAGGGCACCCCGACAAGGTCTGCGACTTCATCGCAGACTCCATCCTGGACGCCCACCTCGCCGCCGATCCACGCAGCCGCGTGGCGTGCGAGGTGATGGCGAAGAGCAACCTCGTGATCCTCGCCGGGGAGGTCACCTCCGCCGCATCCCTGGACTACGCCTCCACCGTCCGCCGGGCGGTGCGCGATGTGGGCTACACGGACCCAAACGAGCCCTTCTGCGCCGACACGCTCTTCGTCCAGCAGTTGATCACGCGCCAGTCACTGGACATCGCCAGAGGCGTGGACCGGCAAGAGGACCAGGGCGCGGGGGACCAGGGCATCATGTTCGGCTACGCGACCGACGAGACCCCCGAGCTGATGCCGCTGCCGATCCTCCTCGCGCACCGCATTGCGAGGCAGTTGGCCGAGGACCGCAAGAGCGGCCGCTACCCGTGGCTGCGTCCGGACGCGAAGACCCAGGTCTCCGTGCGATACGAGGGCGCCCGGCCGGTCTCCGTCACCGACGTACTCGTCTCCACCCAGCACGCCCGCGACTTCGCGCAGGAGGAGATCCACGCCTACGTCAGAGCCGACCTGTTGCCTAGGGCCCTCGGAAGCTGGTTCGACCCGGAGATCCGAGTGAAGACCAACCCCACCGGCAGCTTCGTGCAGGGCGGCCCCGCCGCCGACTGCGGGTTGACCGGCAGGAAGATCATCGTGGACACGTACGGAGGGGCCGCTCGCCACGGTGGAGGCGCCTTCAGCGGAAAGGACCCGTCGAAGGTGGACCGCAGCGCCGCCTACTTCTGCCGGTACGTCGCGCGGCAGCTCGTGAGGCAGGGTCTGGCCAAGAGGGCGGAGATCCAGGTGTCGTACGCGATCGGGGTGGCGCAGCCGGTTTCCATATCCGTGCACACCTTCGGGACGGGCGACGAGCGAGCCGCGGAGTCCTTCGTGAGGCAGTACGACTTCCGACCGGCAGCCATCGTGGAGACGCTGGACCTGCTGCGTCCCATCTACAGGCAGTCGACCAACTACGGCCACTTCGGCAGGCCGGGCCTGCCTTGGGAGGCGTAGGGTTCCGCCCCCAGGAGCCTTCCGCCGTCACCGCCGATACGACCATCGTCGAATCTCGCAGGATCTAAGACAGGGAAAGGCCGCGATGTCGAACAGACCGTTCGGCAAGAAGGTGGGCTACCCTGCGGCCATCGGCACCTTCCCGCCGCTCGAACAGTCCCACCTGCTGGAGGCTCACGGGGCGCTTAGGTTGTGAGGCTCGCGAGGGCGAGGCTTCTGCCGAGCCGGTGGAGGGCGGGGCCCCGACGGCTCGCCAGGAGGCTCGCCCTCCCGGTCGGCTCGCCCTGCGGACAGTCTCTTCCCTGGCAGCTCCACCTCGACCCGGTCGCCGAACCGCCCCTCCCCCCACCCCGAGGCGGGTCCGCCCCTTGCGAGGAAGTGCCGCCCCTAAAGAAGAAACCGCGCCACCGAACGGCGCCTAAGCTCGAAGGGAGGCATCTTCGTGACGATGATCCCGTTCCACTCACGCGGGGCCGCGATCGCCACCACGGTCGCGCTCCTGGCGATGGGGGTGGCCGCGGCGGGCTGCTTCCCCAGCCCGGGCACCAGCACGCTGGACACCAGCTCCGCCCCAGAGTCCACCGATACCCCAACCGCCACACCGCGACCGCTGGTCATCGCGGTCGCCACCCCGGAGGAATGGCCCACCCCCTCCGCGACCTCCGGCAGGGCCACCCCCGCCAGGCCGACGGCCGCCACACCCTCCGTGACCCCGACGGCCACCAGACCGGCCGCAACCCCCACCCTGGCGCCCATCAGCCAACTGCCGGAGCTGGCCCGCGCGCTCGACGAGAAGGCAGCGGCGCTCGCCCAGGCCATCTCCAGCCACGACTCCGACGCTGCACTGAGGCTACAGAGGGATCTCATCACCGAGGCCGAAAAGGTCGAGAAGACACTGCAGATCGACCGGTCCGCCGCGGCGGACCTGGTTCGCCAGGCTATCGGGGAGCTGAGGGCGGGGGCCGCGGGCGACGCAGGCAAGCTGGACTCCGCCAGGGACAAGCTGCGCCTGGCCGCCGGGTCTTCCTCCCCCAACGCCTCCGCCACCGGCGGGACGCCCGGCGCAGCCCGGAGCCCACAGGCCATCGCCACCTCGCTTCAATCTAAGCTGAGGTCGCTGGAGTCCGCGCGGCAGCAGAACAGCGTGGGCGACCTCCTCCGGCTCCAGCAGGAGCTGCAGACCGAGATAGCCGAGGGCGAGAAGGCCATCGCGAGCCAGCACACCGAGGCGGCGGACAAGCTGCGCTCCGCCCTCCAGGAGCTGAAGGACGGCGTGGCTGGCGACGAGAACAAGCTGGCCTCGGCGGCCGATGCCCTCCAGGCCGTGGCATCGACCTCGGCTGCAACCGGCACCCGTACCACCGCCACGTCCCAGCAGGTTCAGTCCGCCGCCGCCAACCTGGACGGCAAGATCGCCGCGCTGCGCCAGGCCCTGTCGGGCGGCAGCAACGACGATCTGCTCCGCTCCCAGCGCGACCTGCTCGACGAGATCGACCGCACAGACGCCGCCCTCAAAGGGAACGACTCACAGGAAGCCGACCGGCTGCGCTCGGCCCTGGCTACGGCCAGGGAGGGGGCATCGGGCGATCCGGCGAAGCTGGATGGAGCCCGATCGCAGTTGGCAGACCTGGCCGGAAGCCAGAGCCAGACCCAACCAGGGCGGTCCACCGAGTCCGAACAGCCCGCGAGGGTGGCGGACATTCCGGCCATCGCAAGCGAGCTCAGCAGAAGCGTGGATGCCTACCAGGAGGCCCTCGCAGCGGGCGATCGAGCCACGCTCCTGCGTCTGCAGCAGGAGCTGACCGAGCAGGTGAACCGCACCGAGCAAGCGGTCCGCGGCGGCTCCGGCTCGCAGGCGGAGCAGATGCGATCGGCCTTGGCGGACCTGAGGAACGGGCTGGGGGGCGATGGCAGCAAGCTGAACTCGGCCAACGCCACGCTGCGGTTGGTGGCCGGCAGTTCGGAGCCCTCTCAGCAACCGCCCGCCTCTCAATCCGAGAGCGGCAGGCAGTCCGCCCGGGCGGTGCAGCAGGCGGCGAGGGATCTGTCCAAGACTATGGACAACGTGGCCTCCGCCCTGCGTAGCGCCGATCCCGAGGCCGTGGACAGGGCCAAGAAGGAGCTGGACCAGGCAGAGCAATCGCTCCGCCAGCTTCCGCCGTCGGAGACGGCGCCGCTCAGGGCGGCCATCGGCCAGGCCCGCGAGGCGCTCGGCGGAGACGAGGCGAAGCTGGACTCCGCCCGCAAGCAACTGGAGCAGGTGATCCCGCGGTAGTGGGTTGGGAATCCCCCTCTCCCCCTGGGAGAGGGGGTTGCGGCCCCCCCTGGGAGAGGGCCGGCCCGCCCGCAGCTACAGATCCTTGCGGTTGAAGATCGCCTGGGCAGCCGCCAGCAGGACCGCGATGTAGGCCAGGGCGTAGACCACCACCCAGCCCGACGGCTGCGAGAGCACGATGAATGGTCCGACCCGCTCGAAGTAGCCGTAGCCCTCCTGGAGCATCGACGCCGAGAGCTTCGCCAGTGTGTCGGACGGGACCAGCAGCGAGATGCCGATGCCCACGTTCACCATCGCCTCGTTCTGGATCATGGAGCCCAGTTGCTCCATGAAACCGCTCATCATCGCCACGGAGTAGAGGCCAAACACCACCACCCCGTTGGCCACCGTGGGCAGAAAGGTTGTGCCCAGGATCGAAAGGGAGAGCAGCACCAGCGACTCCAGCGCGAGCAGCATCGTCGCGGGAAGGAAGTTGACGGGCCACTGCCCCCAGAAGACGGCCACGGTGAGGCTCATCATCAGGGACAGCGCGATCACGTAGGCGGTGAGCATCGCCGCGAAGCCGAGCCACTTGCCCATCAGCACGTCCCGACGGGTGAGGGGCTTCGGGACGAGGGCGTGGAGCGTCCCGGCATCCACCTCCGAGGAGATGGTGCCCACCGAGAGGAACACCGCCATCAGCGCGGCTATCCCGCTCACGGCGTTCATGCCCAGGAGGGTCAACTGCAGGGCCATCATTCGGGCGGGGCCGGCTTGGCCCACCTCCCGAAATGCCAGCCACACGAGCAGGGCGTACAGGATCGCGAAACCCAGGGTAAGGATCCCCACCCCGTGGACCACCCGCTTGTGCAGTGCCTCGCGAAAGGTGAAGCGGGCCATCAACAGCAGCTTCATCGCCCCCCCTCCCGCTCCACGGCCCGAATGAATAGGTCCTCCAGGGAGCCACGTCGCTGTCCGACCGAGTAGATCCTCGCACCGTGGCGCATCAGCGTCTCCGCCAGCAGCGGCACGGACTCCCTGTCGCCGAGGCGCACCACGATCCGCCCGTCCGTCGCCTCCACCGACTGGCCTATGCCGCGCAGCGCCTCCAACGCCTCAGGCGTGACGCCGGTCGCCTCCACCTCCACCTCCAAAGCAGCGGCAAGCAGCTCCTGGAGTCTCCCGGTCGCTATCACCCGCCCGTGATTGATGATGGCAACGCGGTCGCACACCATCTCCACCTCCGACAGCAGGTGGGAGTTGAGGAACACCGTGCGGCCCTCCGCCTTGAGGTGGCGCATCAGGTCGCGCACGTCCCTCCGCCCGATCGGATCCAGGGCGGAGGTGGGCTCGTCCAGCAGCACCACATCCGGGTAGTTGAGGATCGCCATGCCCAAGCCGATCCGCTGCTGCATCCCCTTGGAGAACGTCCGCAGCAGAGACTTCGCCTCGCTGCGCAGCCCCACCAACTCCAGCACCTCGGGGATGCGCCGTCTCCGCTTCTCCGCAGGCATGCCGTACAGTTGGCCGTGGAAGTCCAGGAACTGCTCGGCGGTCAACCACTCGTGGAAACGGAACAGCTCCGGTAGGAAACCCACACGCTCCTTCGCGCGCCCATCATCCGGCGCGCGACCCAGCAGCCTGGCCTCCCCGGAGGTGGCCCGCACCAACCCCATCAACACCTTGATCGCCGTCGTCTTGCCCGCCCCATTGGGGCCGAGAAAACCGAAGATCTCCCCTCGAGGCACGGCCAGGGAGAGATCCTCCACCGCCACCTTGCGCCCGTACTCTTTGCGCAGGTGGCGGGTCTCTATCGCCAGGTCGCCGGCCGGCGACCACCGGGTCCCGTTCGTCATATCATTGCCCGGCACGGGCGAAGCATTTTCCGCCGCCAAATCTTAGCCCCAGCACACCCACATAAATTATAGATTTTGCCACCCCCAACAGATAGGCCACGCCC
>JBLNDL010000038.1:0-24106 GCA_050261575.1 Sphingomonadaceae bacterium
CGCGCCGTGGTCAGGCGTTCGATCAGCCTCGACTTCGACGTGTTGGGTGTGCGGAACGGTTGGGCCGGGCTGCTGGGCGGGGGCAACTTCCAGCGGCTGGATTGGCGTTCGGTATCCGGCATCCTGCACCAGGGCGGGACGATCCTGGGCACCTCCCGCACCAACCCCTTGAAGCGAGCCGACGACTTCCAGCAGATCCAGGCCAACCTGAAGGCGTACGGCATCGACGGTCTGATAGTCATCGGGGGGCCGGACACCCTCTACGTGGCCGCCGAACTCCAGGACGTGTGGGGTAAGGTGGTTGGGATACCGAAGACCATCGACAACACCCTGGTGGGCACCGACCAGAGCATTGGCTACGCCACAGCGGTGTCGGTGGTGGCCGAGGCGCTGGACCGGCTTCACACCACCGCCAGCTCCCATCATCGAGTGCTTGTGGCGGAGGTAATGGGGCGTGACGCGGGTTGGGTGGCGATCGCGGGCGGTCTCGCCGGCGGCGCGGACCGCATCATCATCCCCGAGGAGCCCACCGACCTGGACTCGATCTGCGATCACGTCCTTGCCCGTCGGGCCCAGGGTCGGGAGTTCAGCATAGTGGTGGTTTCGGAGGCGGCCCAGATAACCGACATGCCGGATGAGGGGATAGACCTGGGCAAGCCCGACCCCTTCGGCAGGGTGAAGCTGGATCGCCGCAACATGGGTGAGCGGCTGGCCGCGGAGATCGAGCGCCGCACCGGCCTCGAGACACGCTTCATCGTGCTGGGCTACCTGCAGCGGGGTGGGTCCCCGGTGGCCGAGGATCGGCTGCTGGCGACCAGGCTGGGGGTGGCGGCGGTGGACTACGTGGTGGAGGGGCGCTTCGGCTTCATGCCCGGCCTCAACTGCGGCTCCATCACCCCTGTGCCCATCCGCGAGGCGGTCTCCCACAGTCGACCGGCAGATCTCGGGCTGTACAACCTCGCCAAGCTGTTCTTCTAAGAGCCCGATACGTCCACAGTCGTCGCGGGCGCACGCAGACTGATAGGCATCTGCGTGCGCCCTTCCGTTTGACGGAACCATCGGCGGTGAAGCCTTGCGCCGGGCGAGTGCCGCGCGGAACACCGGGGAGGCGGCGATGGAGCGCCGCCTCCCCGCTTGCTTGCGGCTACCAGCGACCCCGGCCGCCGGAGCGGCGGTCGTACCCGCCGCCCGACCTCTGGCTGGAGAAGCAGTCGGAGCAGTAGACGGGCCTGTCGAAGCGCGGCTGGAACGGGACCTGGGTCTCCTTCCCGCACTGGGCGCATACCGCAGGGTACATCTCGCGGCTTCGCGGGGCGGAGCCGAAGCCGTCGCCTCGGCTGGCCTTCCGAGCGGCGCGGCACTCCGGGCAGCGACTGGGCTCGTTGGCGAAGCCCTTCTGCGCGAAGAACTGCTGCTCGCCCGCCGTGAAGACGAACTCGCGGCCACAGTCGCGGCAGGTGATGGATTTGTCTTGCATGTTGATCACGCTGACTCCTAAACAGAACTGGGTACTTGGAGTATCCGTCAGCGCCAGTGGGATCGGGGTGTGGGGCTGGATGGGGCCAACCACCAACCGAGCCGCGCCTGCGAAGCTGCGGAAACGACCAGCACGGACACTATACGGGAGTTAGCGTGGGTATGCAATAGTGAAATTGAAGTAGGTGTGCGGCGGCGTGGCCCTGGCCCTGCTCACTCCTGCCCAAAAGGGGCGTTACGGGTACACGTGGCCCGGGGTCTTGACGGCGGCCCGGAGGCTGCTACAATGTCCCAGACCAGTTTGTGGGACAGACTAGTTTGCATTTGGGGGTGGCGTGGAGTGAGACGGGACATCGATCGCACTGTTCGGAGGTCCATGCAGTACTTCTACGACGACGGGTTGGCCGAGTTGGCCTCCGGCGCCATCTTCCTCGCCATCGGCCTGCTCTTCCTCGTGGAGGCCCTGGCGTCGCCGGGCAGCCTTCCACGCAACTTCTCCGCCGTCGGGATCGTGATCCTCGTAGGCGGTGGCATCTGGCTCGCCGGCCTGGCCGTTCGCTGGGCCAAGGCGAGGATCACCTACCCCCGCACCGGCTACGTCCGGGTTCGGCGACCCGCTCGCACCCGCCAGCGGCGGATCGGGACGCTGATTCTCGGCGCGTCCGTCTCCATAGCAGTCGTGCTGCTGCTTAGCGTCGTGGGGCCAGCCTACCTGGCCTGGATCCCCACTTTCCACGGGTTGCTGATCGGCGGCTTCCTGCTGTTCATGGGCAGCCACCTCGGACTCATTCGCTTCTGCCTGCTCGCTGGCCTCTCGGCGCTGGCCGGCACGGCCGCATCCTTGGCCGGCCTGGGGGATACCCTGGGCAGCGCAGCCTACTTCGTGGCGATGGGGATCGCCCTGCTCTGCTCCGGCGGGGTGACCCTCTACCTCTACCTGCGACGAAGCTCGCCGACGGAGGGGGAGCAGCCATGAAGGACGACTTCCGCGAACTGGCGGGCGTCGATCGGATCGTCCACGAGCCTGCCCGCCTGATCCTGCTGGCCCTGCTCTATCCCGTGGATAGTGCCGACTTCCTCTTCCTGCTGCGGGAGACTGGGCTCACCAAGGGCAACCTCTCCGCCCACCTGGCCAAGCTGGAGGAGGCGGGATACGTGGCCGTGGAGAAGGGGTTCCGGGGGAGAATCCCCCAGACCACCTACAGCCTGACAGAGGAGGGGCGGGCCGCCTTCAGTGCGTACCGCGCCCGGATGAGGCGGGCCATCGACAGCTTGCCGGAATGAGAGTGGCGAGTGATGAGTGATGAGTGGCCCACTCCTACAGATCGCCCATGATACGAGGCTCGCCACTCATCACTCTCGTGCGCCATCTGTGTGCCGATCGGGTGGCGCGACTCCGGCTCGTGCCACCACGTCCCTACGGGAGGATGGTCTCCCCCATCAGGTAGCGGTCGCACTCGCGCGCCGCGGCTCGCCCCTCGCCGATCGCCCACACCACCAGGCTCTGGCCACGGCGCATATCACCGGCGACGAACACCCCCGGGATGTTCGTGGTGTGCCGCCGGTGGTCGGCCTTCACATTGGACCGCTCGTCTCGCTCCAGGCCCAACGAGTTCGGCAGGGTGTCCTCGGGGCCCAGGAAGCCCATGCAGAGCAACACGAGCTGGGCGGAAAGCACCTTCTCGGTCCCCGGAATCTCCCTGGGGAAGGGCCGCCCGTTATCCCCCTTCACCCACTCCACCTGGACGGTGTGAACCTCTCGCACGTGCCCCTCGGCATCGCCCACGAACCGCTTGGTGGTGGTGCAGTAGACACGCGGGTCGCGGCCGAAGGTTGAGATGGCCTCCTCCTGGCCGTAGTCGGTGCGGTGCACCCGCGGCCACTCCGGCCAGGGGTTGCTCGGCTGCCGCCCATCGGGCGGCCTCTCCAGGATCTCCAACTGCACCACGCTCCTGCATCCGTGGCGCAGGGACGTGCCGACGCAGTCCGTGCCCGTGTCGCCGCCGCCGATCACCACCACGTCCTTCCCCGCGGCGGAGATGAAGTCGGGTGACGAGCGATGAGTGGTGAGCGACGAGCCCTCACCCTCTCCCTCTGGGAGAGGGACTCCACCGATCTCCGCGTCTCCCGTCCCCGCGTCCAGGAGCCGGCGGGTGTTGCCACGCAGGAACTCCACGGCAAAGTGGATCCCCTTCAGCTCGCGGCCCTCCACCGGCAGGTCGCGGGGTTTGGTGGCGCCACCGCACAGCACCACCGCGTCGAACTCCGACAGCAGCCGGTCCGCCGGGTAGTCCTTGCCCACCTCGGTGTTGGTGACGAACTCGATCCCCTCGGCGGCCATCAGGTCCACCCGCCGCTGGACGACCCGCTTGTCCAGCTTCATGTTGGGGATGCCGTACATCAGCAGGCCGCCGATCCGGTCGGCCCGCTCGAACACTGTCACCCAGTGGCCGGCCTTGTTCAGTTGGTCGGCGCAGGCGAGCCCGGCGGGGCCGGACCCAACCACGGCCACCCTCTTGCCTGTGCGCGTCGCGGGCGGCTGCGGGGCGATCCAGCCCTCCTCGAAGGCCCTGTCGATGATCGCCCGCTCGATGCTCTTGATGGTTACGGGCGGCTCCTTGGCGCCCAGGGTGCAGGACCCCTCGCAGGGGGCGGGGCAGACCCGGCCAGTGAACTCCGGGAAGTTGTTCGTCTTCAGCAGCCTGTGGAGCGCCTGCCGCCACAGCCCCCGGTAGACCAAGTCGTTCCACTCGGGGATCAGGTTGTGGATCGGGCAGCCCGCCGCCATCCCGCTGAGCAGGGTGCCGGTGTGGCAGAAGGGGATGCCGCAGTCCATGCAGCGCGCCCCCTGGATGCGCAGCTTCTCGTCGGGGAAGGGCAGGTGGAACTCCTCCCAGTCCCCGATCCGCTCCTCCGGCTCTCGCTCGGCGGGAAGCTCGCGCTGGTATTCCATGAAACCGGTAGGCTTACCCATCGGTGTCTCCCTCGTTAGCTCTCGTCAGTTCCCGCTCACGCGCACCAGATCGTTCTTGTTCCGCTCGAAGGCGGCCATTACCGCCTCCTCGCCGCTCAGGCCGGAGGCCTTCACCTGCTCGAACGCCTCCAGCGCCCGCTTGTAGTCCTTCGGCAGCACCTTGACGAACTTGGGCACCATGGACCGCCAGTGGGAGAGGACGCGCGTGGCCAGTTGGCTGCTGGTGTACTCGGCGTGGCGGCGGATCATGCCGGCCACGAACTTGATCTCCTCTTTATCTTGCAGCCTCTCCAGGCACACCATCTCCTGGTTGCAGCGGCGCTCGAACTCCCCCGCCTCGTCCAGGACGTAGGCGATGCCGCCGGACATGCCCGCGGCGAAGTTGCGCCCAGTCGGCCCCAGCACCACCACGTGGCCGCCGGTCATGTACTCGCAGCCGTGGTCGCCCACGGCTTCAACCACGGCGTTCACCCCGCTGTTGCGCACGCAGAAGCGCTCGCCCGCAGCGCCGGAGACGTACGCCTCTCCACCCGTGGCCCCGTAGAAGGCCACGTTGCCGACGATCACGTTCTTCTCCGGCACGAAGGTGGACCCCTCGGGCGGATAGACGACGATCTTACCCCCCGAGAGCCCCTTGCCGATGTAGTCGTTCGCGTCGCCTTCGAGGGTCAGGCTGATGCCCCTGGGCAGGAAGGCGCCGAAGCTCTGTCCGGCAGACCCCCGGAAGCGGAGCCGGATGGTGTCATCGGGCAACCCCTCGCCGCCGTACCGGCGGGTCAGCTCGCTGCCCAGCAGCGTCCCCACGACCCGATCCGTGTTGTGGATCGGCAATGTGGCCGAAACCGGCTGCCGCTCCTCCAGGGCCGGCTTGCAGAGCTCCAGCAGCACCCGGCTGTCCAACGACCGCTCGATGCCGTGGTCCTGGGGAATCTGGCAGTAGCGGCCCACCTCGGGCGGCACGACGGGCTGGTAGAGGATGGCGGAGAGGTCCACCGCCCTAGCCTTGTTGTGCCGGATGTCCCGCCGCATCTCCAGCCGGTCGCTCCGCCCGACCATCTCGTTCACCGTGCGGAAGCCCAACCGGGCCATGTACTCACGCAACTCCTGCGCGACGAAGTGCATAAAGTTGACGACGTAGGCGGGGTCTCCGCTGAACCTTCTGCGAAGCTCCGGGTTCTGGGTGGCGATACCCACCGGGCAGGTGTCCATGTGGCAGACCCGCATCTTGGTGCAGCCCAGGGTCACCAGGGGGGCCGTGGCGAAGCCGAACTCCTCGGCGCCCAACAGCGCCGCGATGGCCACGTCCCGGCCGGTCTTCAACTGGCCGTCGGTCTCCACCACGATGCGGCTGCGCAGGTCGTTCAGCACCAGTGTCTGGTGGGTCTCGGCGACACCCAGCTCCCAGGGGAGGCCGGCGTGCTTGATGCTGGACCAGGGCGACGCCCCGGTCCCGCCGTCGTAGCCGCTGATCAGCACCACGTCGGCGTGGCCCTTGGCCACCCCGGCGGCGATGGTGCCCACACCCACCTCGGAGACCAGCTTCACGCTGATCCTCGCCTGGGGATTGGCGTTCTTCAGGTCGTGGATCAACTGGGCCAGGTCCTCGATGGAGTAGATGTCGTGGTGAGGGGGCGGAGAGATCAGCCCCACGCCGGGGGTCGAGCGGCGTACCCTGGCGATCCACGGATACACCTTCCTGCCCGGCAACTGGCCGCCCTCGCCGGGCTTCGCGCCCTGGGCCATCTTGATCTGGATCTCCTTGGCGTTCACCAGGTACTCGATGGTGACGCCGAAGCGGCCAGAAGCCACCTGCTTGATGGCGCTATTGAGGGAATCGCCGTTGGGCAGCGGGACGAACCGGGCGGGGTCCTCGCCCCCTTCGCCGGTGTTGCTCTTGCCCCCGATGCGGTTCATGGCTATGGCCAGGCACTCGTGGGCCTCCTGGCTGATGGAGCCGTAGGACATCCCCCCCGTCTTGAACCGGCGGCAGATGGACTCCACCGGCTCCACCTCCTCCAGCGGGATCGGGTTGCGGGCGTACTTGAACTCCAGCAGCCCTCGGAGGGTGGCCAGCCGCTCGGACTGGTCGTTGACCAGCTCGCTGTACTCCTTGAACACCCGATAGTCGCCCGTGCGGCAGGCCTTCTGCAGCTTGTGCACCGTCAGCGGGTTGAAGAGGTGGTGCTCGCCGTCGTGGCGCCACTGGTAGTGGCCACCCACGTCCAGCGTGCGGTCGTGGGTCGAGCGCCGCGGGAAGCCTCGCTCGTGGCGCTGCCGGGTCTCCTCCGCGATCACGTCCATGCCGATCCCGCCGATGCGAGAGGGGGTCCCCGTGAAGTAGCGGTCGACGAATGCCTGGTTGAGGCCGAGGGCCTCGAAGATCTGCGCGCCGCAGTAGCTCTGGACGGTGGAGATGCCCATCTTGGACATCGTCTTCACCACGCCCTTCACGACGGCCTTGGCGAACTTCTCGACCGCGTGCTCGTAGTCCACGTCGGTGAGAAGGCCCTCGTCGATCATCCCCTTCAGGCTCTGGTAGGCCAGGTAGGGGTTGATGGCGGAGGCGCCGTAGCCGATCAGGGCGGCGAAGTGGTGCACCTCGCGCGGCTCGCCCGACTCCAGGATGAGGCTCACCCGGGTCCGCAGCCCCTCGCGAATGAGGTGGTGGTGCAGCCCGGACGTTGCCAGGAGCGCGGGGATGGGCGCCTTCTCCCTATCGACTCCGCGGTCCGAGAGGATCAGCAGGTTGGCACCATCCGCGATGGCCCGGCCTGCCGCCCGGAACAGCTCCTCCAGGGCCCGCTCCATCCCCGAGCCGCCTTCCGCGACTGGATAGAGGATGGGCAGGGTTGCTACCTTGAAGCCCGGCCGGTCGATGTGGCGGATCCTGGCGAGCTGCTCGTCGGTGAGGATCGGGTTCTTCAGCCGTATCCTTCGGCAGCTCTCGGGCACCGGCTCCAGGAGGTTCCCCTCGGAGCCCAGCAGCACCTCGGTGGAGGTGATCAGCTCCTCGCGGATGGCGTCGATGGGCGGATTGGTCACCTGGGCGAACAGTTGCTTGAAGTAGTTGTACAGCAGTTGCGGCCGGTCCGAGAGCACCGCGGGGGGCGCGTCGTTCCCCATGGAGCCCACGGGCTCGACCCCGTTCTTGGCCATCGGGGCCATCAGTATCCGCAACTCCTCGTAGGTGTAGCCGAACGCCTGCTGCAGTTGGAGGAGGCTCTCCGCGTCCCCGAATCTCCCCGTCTCCGCGCCTCCCGCGGGCGCCGGGAGGTCCTCCAGGGCCACCATGTGCTCGCTGAGCCACTCCTCGTAGGGGTGGGCTGTGGCGATCCAGTGCTTCTGCTCCTCGTCCCTGACTATCCGACCCACCTCGGTGTCCACCAGGAACATTCGGCCGGGCTCCAGGCGGCCCTTGTAGGCGATCCGCTCGGGCGGGATATCCAGCACCCCCACCTCGGAGGCCATGATCACCAGGTCGTCCTTGGTGACGTAGTAGCGGGAGGGGCGAAGCCCGTTCCGGTCCAGCACCGCGCCGACCCTGACCCCGTCGGTGAAGGCGATGGAGGCGGGGCCATCCCACGGCTCCATCAGGGCGCTGTGGAACTGGTAGAAGGCCCTCTTCTCGTCGCTCATGCTCTCGTGGTTGGACCAGGGCTCCGGAATCATCATCATGACTGCGTGGGGCAGGGTGCGACCGGAGAGCACCAACAGCTCCAGGCAGTTGTCGAACATCGCCGAGTCGCTGCCATCGGGGGCTATCACCGGAAGCACTTTCGGCAGGTCGTCGCCGAAGAGGGACGACTTGAACAGCGCCTCCCTGGCGCGCATCCAATTGACGTTGCCGCGCAGGGTGTTGATCTCGCCGTTGTGGATCAGGTAGCGGTAGGGATGAGCCCGATTCCAACTGGGGAAGGTGTTGGTGCTGAAGCGGGAATGGACCAGCGCCAATGCTGACTCCACGGAGGGATCGGAGAGGTCGGGGTAGTAGGGATCCAACTGCTCCGACATCAGCATCCCCTTGTAGACGATGGTCCTGCAGGAGAGGCTGCTGAAGTAGAAGTGCTCGCCCCCGCGGACGGGGGGATCGGCGTAGCGGATCTCCTTCTCCGCACGACGCCGGATGACGTACAGTTTCCGCTCGAAGGCCATGTCGTCGGCGAGGTCGGGGTTGCGACCGACGAAGATCTGCCGCACCACCGGCTCGGCCGCCCTGGCGGTGTCGCCCAGGGACCAGTCGTTGGTGGGCACAGTGCGCCAGCCGAGTGGGACCTGCCCCTCCTCGGCGACGATGGCCTCCAGCTTCCGCTCGCAGGCCCGGCGGTCGGCTTCATTCGGTGATAGGAACACCATGCCGACCCCATACTGGCCTGGGGCGGGCAGCCGGATGAACTCCTGGGCGCACACCTTCTGGAAGAAGGCGTGCGGGATCTGAAGCAGGATCCCAGCGCCGTCCCCCGTGTTGGGCTCGCAGCCGCACGCACCCCGATGGGTCAGGTTGGTGAGGACGGTGATGGCCTGCCGGACGATCTCGTTGGACTTCTTGCCCTTGATGTTGACGACGAAGCCGATACCGCAGGCGTCTCGCTCCCATTGGGGATCGTAGAGGCCCTGCTTCGGCGGGAATCCGGCGGGACTTCCTGTATGAGCTGTCTCCATCCGTGCGCTCCGTCCTGAGACTGCAGCGGCACCTTCGAGCGTTGCCAAAGACGGCGAGGGCTCCTCTTCCTCGCTCGAGGCCTGCTGTGTCTCCGCCTGATTTGGTTATGGATAGCCTGGGCCAGCGAGGGGTACAGCACCCCCTGGCCTGAAGCTCTCGTGGGTGGGTTGGGCGAATCGGCGCCCATCGGGCAGGATTGCCCCTCGACGGGAAACCTGGCGGGGAGGCCGGATCGGCCGTTGCGGGCCGTCCCAAAGCCTAGAACCCCACGTCACGATCGAGCGACGTGGGGTGTTGGAGGCTCAAGTAGACTACGATGTCGAAGTCTGGGCACTACTCGTGGAGGGCGTCGTCGGCCACCACGACTTGAATACACACCAATTTCCCCGTGGGGCCATTATAGCCGTTTCTCGTCCACGAATCCAGAGTGAAAGACCCTAACAACAGTTGGAGACCACGGGTTTCAGTCAAGCCCGCCAGCCACGTGGCGCGAGGCTATTGGATCGCTCCGGCAGGACGCTGCGGCGCGGCCTTGCCCCGCGCACCCTCCACAGTGGGAGCCGCGTGCCCGTCGGACGGGGTGGGCGCGACTGGCTCTTCCACCTCTCGGAACTGCCGGCGGTAGAGGTCGGCGTAGAGGCCGCCCCGCTGCAGCAGCTCGTCGTGGGTGCCCCGCTCCACCACCCGCCCGTCGTCGATCACCAGCACCTGGTCGGCGTTGCGGATGGTGCTGAGCCGGTGGGCGATGACGAAGCTGGTGCGCTTCTCCAGCAACCTCTCCAGCGCCTGCTGGATCAACTGCTCGGTGCGGGTGTCCACGCTGCTGGTGGCCTCGTCCAGGATCAGGATGCGGGGATCCGCGAGGATGGCTCGAGCCAGGGCTATCAACTGCCGCTGCCCCTGGCTGAGGGAGCTGCCCCGCTCGCCGAGCGCGGTCTGGTAGCCCTCCGGCAGCCGCGAGATGAAGTCGTGGGCGTTGGCCAGACGGGCCGCCTGCTCCACCTCCTGGTCGGTCGCCTCCAGTCTGCCGTAGCGGATGTTGTCGGCCACGGTGCCCGAGAAGAGGAAGCTGTTCTGGGGCACGATACCCAACTGGCTCCGCAGGGAGTCGAGCCGGACCTCTCGCACGTCGTGGCCGTCGATGGTGACCCTGCCCCCGGTCACGTCGTAGAAGCGGGCGATCAGGTTGGCCACCGTGGTCTTGCCTGCCCCCGTCGGACCCACCAGGGCGATGGTCTGCCCCGGCTCCGCCACCAGATCCACCCGATGGAGGACCGGGTGGATGGGATCGTAGGCGAAATCCACCTGCTCGAACACCACCCGCCCCCGGATGGGCGGCAGGGGCCTGGCGTGGTCGCCGTCCACCATCTCTTCCTGAGTGTCCAGCAGGTCGAAGATCCGCTCGGCCCCGGCCATGGCCGACTGAGCCTGGGTGTAGATCTGGCTGACCTGCTGGATCGGCCAGAAGAACTGCTGGACGTAGCCGAGGAAGGCGACCACGAGGCCGACGGTGACCGCACCCTCGATGGCGAGGTATCCGCCGAAGGCCACGACGATGATGGTGGCCACGGTGCTCAGCAGGTCGATGGCGGGGGAGAAGGCGGACGTGATCGCCGTGGCCCCCACGTTGGCATCCCGGTTCGCGGCGTTGCGCCGCGCGAAGCGCGCCTGGTTCAGCCCCGTGCGGTTGAACGCCTGGGCCACCTTGATACCGGCGATATCTTCCTGGAGGTCCGCCGAGACGTCGCCGATGGTCTCCCGGGTCTTCCGGAAGGCCCGCCGGGCCATCCGAGCGAAGGCGTTGGTGGTGAGGAGCATCACGGGTATCACCGCCGATGCCGCCAGCGCCAGCGGCCAGTAGAGGGCGAACATGGCGATCAGGATCCCCACCAAGGAGAGCAGCCCTGCGAGGGCCTGCACCAGCCCCATGCTGAGGAGGTTGTTGATGGTGTCTACATCGTTGACCAGGCGGGACATCAGGTCGCCGGCGTCGTGCTTGTCGAAGTAGCGCAGCGAGAGTCGCTGCAGCTTGGCGAAGATCTCGCTGCGCAGCCGGGCGAGGGTATGCTGTCCCACCCACCCCATCAGGTAGCCCTGGAGCATCCGCGCCCCCACCCCCGCGAGGTAGACGGCCAGCAGCAGCAGCATGTTGCCGGCCAGCCCCGCCGGGTCGCCCGCGGCGATGAACTGGTCGATGGCGCGACCTACCAGGAAGGGGCCGCCGGCCGCCGAGGCCGCCACCACCAGGGTGAGGCCGAGCACCAGAGCCAGCCGCACTCGGTGGGGCGCAAGATAGCCTAGCAGCCGCCTGGCGACCGCTCCGCTGTTCGCGGCCTGCTCCTCGGTCAGCGAGGCTTGTTGGTGGAAATGGCCTCGGTACATCGTCACCTCACTTTGCCAAGTGCTGAGGACTCAGCCCTCAGGATTCGGCACTCGGCACCAACGAATCGTCTCTGAGCTGCGACGCGACGATCTCGCCGTAGAGGGCGCTGGTGGCCAGCAGCTCCTCGTGGGTCCCCCGTCCCACCAGGCGTGACCCGTCCAGCAGCAGGATCTGATCAGCGTTGCGGACGGTGCTGATCCGCTGGGCGACGACGAAGCTGGTGCGCCCCACCATCAGGCCGTCCATCGCCCGCTGGATCTGATACTCGGTCTCGGCGTCCACGGAGGAGGTGCTGTCGTCCAGGATCAGCACCTTCGGGTCCAGCAGCAGGGCTCTGGCAATGGCGATGCGCTGCATCTGGCCGCCGCTCAGCCCCACGCCCCCCTCACCGATGCGGGTGTCGTAGCCCTGCGGCTGCTCCAGGATGAAGTCGTGGGCCTGGGCGATCCTGGCCACCCTCTCGATCTCCTCCTGCGTCGCCTCGGGCCGCCCGTAGGCGATGTTCTCCCGGATGGTGCCGCTGAACAGCACCGTCTCCTGCAGCACTATCCCGATCTGGGATCGCAGACTCTCCAGGGTCACCTCCCGCACGTCGTGGCCGTCGATGGTCACCCTACCGCTCCGGACGTCGTAGAAGCGGGGGATCAGGTTGATGATGGTGCTCTTGCCGGCGCCGGTCGTCCCGACGACGGCCACCGTCTGACCCGGCTCTGCCACGAAGCTCACGTGGCTCAGGGCGTCGTGCTCTGCCCCGACGTAGCGGAAGCTGACGTCCTCGAAAGTCACCCTGCCCTGTATGGGGGGCAGCGGGCGAGCATCGGGCCGGTCCTGCACCCCGTTCTCGGCGTCCAGCACCTCGAAGACCCGCTGGGCAGAGGCGGCCGCTCGGGTCACCGTGGCCATGATCATTCCCAGCATGAAGATGGGGAACATCAGGAAGCCCAGGTAGCTGTTGAACGCCACCAACTCTCCCAGGGTGAGGGCACCCCCGATCACCTCGAGGCCGCCGTACCAGACGACCAGGAGCGTCCCGACGTTCCCGAAGAAGAAGATCACCGGAAAGGTGGTGACTGCCGCCCGGGTGACCCGGATGTTCTCGGCCAACAGGTCCGCGTTGGCCGCGCCGAACCTCTCGATCTCGTGGCTCTCCCTGGCGAATGCCTTCACCACCCGCACACCGGCGATGTTCTCCTGCATGATGGTGCTCAGTCCCGCCAGCTTCGCCTGGACCTTCATGAAGAGCGGCTGGACGTTGCGGACGAAGTGGCCGAACACCAGGAAGACGAAGGGGATGATGGATAGGGACACCAGCGCGAGCCGCCAGTTGATGGCGAACAGCACCACCGAGCTGCCGGCCAGCATCACCAGGGCGCCAATGAGCTGGAGGAAGCCCTGGCCGATGAAGTGGCGGACCATCTCCACGTCGCTGGTGACCCGGGTCATGAGCTGCCCGGTCTGGGCCTGGTCGTGAAAGCTGAAGCTGAGTGCCTGCAGCTTGGCGTAGATCTCGTTCCGCAGGTCGTAGGCGACCCCCTGGGATGCCTTCTCGGAGAGGTAGCCCTGGAGGAAGGTGAAGACGCCCCGAATGATGGCCACCCCCAGCAGCCCCATGGCCGCCCATAGGATGCCGGACCACTGGCCGACGACGATGCCGCCGTCGATGGCCAGCCTGAGGAACTGGGGGGAGGCCAGGTTGGCCGCGGAGACCAGCAGCAGGCTGAGGAAGGCGGCGGAGGCCGTCGTCCAGTATGGGACGAGGAAGCGCAGCGAGCGGCGCAGTGCTTTCATAGCTTTCAGCCCTCGGCAATCAGCAGCCAGCAACGAGCGATCGACGGCCAGCAGCCAACGATCGTCTGTCGGCAATCAGCAATCGGCATCGGTCTTCGGGGCGCTGGCCCGCGACATAACGTTTGCCCCATCCGGAGCCTCGGTCGCGTGCGCCTGCGCCTTGTCGGCACGTTCTCCATCCATCGGCTCGTAGCCGATGGCCGACGGCTGACGGCTGATGGCTATCAGTCGACGGTGGACGGCCTTCCACAAACCGGCGAGAATCCCCTCCACGTGGGGCAGATCCTCTGGATCCACCTCCTGGAGCAGGCTGGCGGAGAGCCGCTGAATCTCCTCCGACAATTCTCGGGCCAGCATGTGGCCGGCGTCCGTGAGGAAGAAGAGGTTGGCGCGACCGTCGCTGGGGTGGGGCCTGCGTTGCAGGAGCCCCAATCGCTCCAGGGACTGGACGGTTCGAGTGACGTTGGCCGGCGTCGAGCCGGCCTGGGGGCACAGATCGATGGCCTGCAGACCCGGATGGTGGCTCAGGACGGTGAGGACGACGGCCTGGGTGCGGTTGAGCCCCCGATTGGCGAGTCGATGCTCCAGCAGGTGGTCGAGATGCTTGCCCAGCAGGACGACTTGAATGGCGAGCGGCGGCCTCTCTCCCCGCAAGCGACTTCTCCCGACAGGTTAGTTACGTGCGCAAGTAAATATACGCGCCCCTGTCGCGGCCGTCAAGGCCCGCCCAAGGTGGCCGCGGCGTTCTGCTCCAGCCGCTCCCCCCTCGGTGTACAATCCCCCTCACACCGTTTTCGTGAGGGTAGTCCATGGACGAAATCGTCGCTCGCACCGCCCGCGAGCTCTCTATCCCCGCCCAGCAGGTGGCCAGCGCCGCCGACCTGCTCGATGCCGGCAACACCATCCCCTTCATCGCCCGATACCGCAAGGAGGCCACGGGCAGCCTGGACGAGGTCCAGCTCCAGGCGATCCAGGACCGCCTGGAGTACCTGCGCAACCTCGAGAAGCGCCGGGAGGAGGTGCTCCGGCTGATCGACGAGCAGGGGAAGCTCACCCCCGAGCTGGCCGATAGGATCCGCCGGGCCGAGGCGCTCCACGAGTTGGAGGATCTCTACCTCCCCTACCGGCCAAAACGGAAGACGAGGGCCAGCGTGGCCCGGGAGAAGGGGCTCGGGCCCCTGGCGGAGCTGATCCTCGCCCAGCCCGTGCTGGATGGGCCTCTGGAGGATCACGGCCGGCCCTTCCTCGACGAGGAGCTGGGGCTCGCCACCCTGGAGCAGGTGTATGCCGGCGCGCGCGACATCGTGGCCGAGGTGGTGGCGGAGGATGCGGCGGTGCGAGGAGCGATGCGCGACCTCTTCTTCCGGGAGGCACTCCTCACCTCCACCCTGGCGGACGCCAGCAAGGACCCAGGCCAGAAGTACACCCTCTACTACGATTTCTCGGAGCCGGCCGGGCGCGTGCCCCCCCACCGGGTGCTCGCCATCAATCGGGCGGAGCGGGAGGAGGTGGTGCGGGTGGCGGTGGACCTGCCCTTCGAGAAGGCTCGTCCGCTGCTCACCTCCTTCTATCCGGCCAAGGCGAACTCTGTCTTTGCCAAGCAGCTCGCCCTGGCCGTGGAGGACGGCTACAAGCGACTGCTATCCCTGTCGCTGGAGCGCGAGGTGCGCTCTACCCTCACGAAGAGGGCCGAGGCGCACGCCATCTCCCTCTTCGCCGCCAACCTCCGGAAGCTGCTGCTCCAACCCCCGTTGCGGGGCACGAAGGTGATGGGGATCGACCCCGGCTACCGCACCGGCTGCAAGGTGGCGGTGGTGGACGCCACCGGCAAGTACCTGGAGGGGAGCACCATCTACCCCCACGAGCCGCAGAAGCGATGGAAGGAGGCGAAGGAGGCGATCCTCACCATGGCCCGCAGGCACGGGGTGAGCGCGATCGCCATCGGCAACGGCACCGCCTCGCGCGAGACGGAGGCGCTGGTGGCCGAGGCGATCGGCGAGAGCGAGCTGAACCTGGCCTACACCATCGTCGACGAGGCGGGCGCGTCGGTCTACTCGGCCTCGGAGGTGGCGCGCCAGGAGTTCCCCGATCTGGAGGCCTCCCAGCGTGGGAACATCTCGATCGCTCGACGGCTGCAGGATCCGCTCGCGGAGCTGGTGAAGATCGACCCCAAGTCGGTGGGGGTGGGGCTCTACCAGCACGACGTCGATCAGCGTGAGCTGGCCCGGGAGCTGGATCGGGTGGTGATCTCCTGCGTCAACTTCGCCGGTGTGGACGTGAACACCGCCTCCGTCTCGCTGCTGCAGTACGTGTCCGGCATCAACCGGAGGGTGGCGGAGAAGCTGGTGGCCTATCGCAACGAGCACGGCCCCTTCACCTCCCGCGACCAACTGACGAAGGTGCCCGGGCTGGGGCCCGCCACCTTCGTCCAGGCGGCGGGCTTCCTGAAGATCCGCGGCGGCGAGAACCCGCTGGACGACACCTTCATCCACCCAGAGAGCTACGGCGTGTGCGAGAAGCTGATGGACCGGCTGCCGCCTGCTAGGGAGGGAGAGAGGCTGCCTCAGCGTGTGGCCCGCTTCCGGAGGGAGGTGGAGGCCCGGAGGGTGGACCTGGAAGCCCTGGCCGCGGAGCTGGGGACCGGGGTCCCCACACTGAGGGACATTCTGGAGAACCTGGAGAAGCCGGGGCTGGACCCCCGGGACTCGCTGCCGAAGCCGATCCTGCGGACGGACGTGCTGAGGATGGAGGACCTGAAGGAGGGGATGCTGCTCCAGGGGACGGTGCGCAACGTGGTGGACTTCGGCGCCTTCGTGGACATCGGGGTGAAGCAGGACGGGCTGGTGCACGTGTCGGAGATGGCCGATCGCTTCGTGCGGAACCCGCTGGAGGTGGTGGGCGTGGGCGACGTGGTGACGGTGCGGGTGAAGGGGGTGGACCTGTCCCGCGGCCGGATCCAGCTCTCCATGAAGGGGATCGCCTCGGGACATGTGCAGCAACAGCAAAGCTGAAGCATGCCTCACCACCCCCCGTGCCACGTTGCGGGACCCCTCAGTGGTAGGGGGTTACAATGGATTCCGCCGTGCCGGCGTGACGAGTCGTGGTTGTCCGGGTTGCCAGGCCTTGTGTGGAGACTCGAACGGACGGGTCCAGCCGGATCTGAACCCCCTTCGCCGTCTGCATACGGACGCGGGTTCGCCGTGCGGTGTGCCCCATCTGATCACTGCATCGATTTCCGCAGTATCTCCGCCAGGGCCTCCCGGGTCACCCTCACCGGGTTCACCGGTATGTTGCCGCTCTTCATGGAGTCCTCCACTAGGGCAGGGATCGACTCCTCCGTCACCCCGAACGGCTTGAAGCTCTCGGGGATTCCGATGTCTCGGGATAGCTCCCTCACCGCCTGCACCGAGGCTCGGGCCGCCTCCACGGTCGTCATCCCGAAGGTGTCCACGCCCAGCGCCCTGGCCACGTCGGCGAATCGCTGGGGATTGCCGATCAGGTTGAACTCCATCACGTAGGGCAGCAGGATGGCGTTGGCCACCCCGTGGGGCACGCCGAAGTGGCCCCCCACCGGCTGGCTCATGGAGTGGACGATGGTGAGGCGGGTGTTGGAGAAGCCCATGCCGGCCATGGTGCTGGCCAGCACCATGTGGCTCATCGCCTCCAGGTTGGCGTTGGCCACGGCGGGCCTGATCCACTCAGCGATGAGTTCGATCGCCTTGATGTCCAGGGCGTCGCTGATGGGATTGGTGTTCAGGTTGGTGTAGGACTCGATGGCGTGGCACAGGGCGTCCATGCCTGTGGCCGCCACCACCGGGCCCGGCAGCCTGGTCAGCAGGCTTCCGTCGATCAGCGCGACCTTAGGGGTCAGGTAGGGGGAGAGGATCGGTATCTTGTAGTGGCGCGTCGTGTCGGTGATCACCGCGGCGACGGTGACCTCCGAGCCGGTGCCGCAGGTGGTGGGGACCGCCACCATCGGGGGAATGGGGTTGGAGAGCTTGCCCATTCCCTCCATATCGCGGATGTCCAGTTGCGGATTCGCCATCACGGCCCCCGCGGCCTTGGCGGTGTCCATGGAGCTTCCACCGCCCACCCCCAGCAGACAGTCGCATCCCCCCGCCCTGTAGAGGGCCACCGCCTCCTCCACGCAGCGGATGCTCGGGTTGGGCTCCACCCCCGTGTACAGGGCGTGGGGCATGCCGGCGGCGGTGAGCCCCTCCAGTATGCCACCGAGGATCCCGGCCTCCTCGACCCCTCGATCGGTGACGATCAGCGCTTTGCTGCCTCCCAGCCTCCTCAGTTGCTCGCCGGCCTGCCGGCTGCACCCTGGACCAAAGATCAACCGTGTTGGGATCTCCCAGATGTAGTTGCGGCTCAGGTCCATCTCTCTACACTCCTCATGGGTTGCTGGGTAAGGTCTCGATGCTGGACTCACGGCGCTCCCAGCTTACTAGATGCGAGGCAGCGCCTCAAGCTATGTGGAAACAAGAAGCAGGGCAGGAGCTCATACCCTGCCGCACATCGGTCGCCCGCGGCCGCGGGCGACCCAGCCCCCGCCCTACCTCTCGAGAGCAAGGTCCCTGCTACAGATCGAAGGGGACGCCGACGGTCGCCGCCATCTTGGAGAGATCCTTCAGGACGGCGTCGCTCAGCGGCACGCCGTTCTTCCGGCGGTCCTGCTCGGTGAGGAACTCGGGCTCGCCGGCCACCATGATCTTGTCGAAGCCCTTGCCCAGCGGCTGGGCCTTCACCTCGCGGATCATCGCGTCCATGTTCGCCTTGAACTCTCGGACGGGCTGGAAGCGGTCGATCCGCATGGCGGTGAAGAAGTGTCCCACGCCCTGAGGCTTGTCCGGGTTGTTGTACAGCTCGCCAAGGTGGGGGCCGAAGACGCCGCCGGACAGGGTTGCCACCAGGATCTCGATCGCCATGGCCAGGCCGAAGCCCTTGTGTCCGCCCAGTGGGAGCAGTGCCCCGCCCTCGTTGGCCTCCTTGGCGCTGGTGGTGGGCTCGCCGTCTGCGTTCATCGCCCACGTGGGCGGGATCGGCTCGCCCTTCTTGGCGGCGAGGATGATGGCGCCCCGAGCGACGACGCTGGTGGCCATATCCAGGACGAAGGGCTTCTCCTCGCCCGCTGGCACGGCGATGGCGAGCGGGTTGGTGCCGAAGAAGGGCCGCTTCCCGCCCCAAGGCGCCATCAGCGATGGCGAGTTGGTGACGGCGAAGCCGATCATGTCGTGGTCCAGGGCCATCATCGCGTAGTAGGCCGCGGTGCCGAAGTGGGTGGAGTTGCGGACGGAGACCATCCCCACGCCCGACTTCGCGGCCTTGGCGATGGCCAGACGCATCCCCGTGGTGCCCACCACCTGGCCGAGGCCGTCCTGGCCGTCCACCACGGCCGTGGTGTCGCTCTCGTTGACCACCACGCCCCGGGCACCGCCGTTGGTGAGGCCGGCCTGCACCCGCTCCACGTAGATGGGCAACCGGGTGATGCCGTGAGTGTCTACCCCTCGCAGGTTGGCCGCCAGCAGGGAGCGGGCGACTATCTCCGCGTTCTCCTGTGGCACCCCGACCTTCTTCAAGACCTCTATGCTGAAGGACTCGAGCTTCGCGCTGTCGAAGCGGCGTCCAGTGTCTTCCATGGGAACGGACCTCCAAGAGAAGTGGATTGTGGAGCTTCGAGGGGTCCAGCCTCCGCTGAACCCCTCGAAGCTTACCTCGACGAGATGCAGTGGTCTACTTCTTCTTCTCTGCGGCTCTCGCCTCTTCCACCAGCGCCTTGGCGCCGGGGTCCAGGCTGGCCCAGAACTCCGCGGCCTTCTTGGAGTCCATGTAGCGGACGGTGAGGCCGGCCTCGTCCATCTTCTTCATGTGCTCGGGCTCGTCCATCGCCTTCTTCATGGCCGCGCTCAGGATGTCCACGATCTCCTGAGGGGTCCCCGCGGGGGCGACCAGGGTTCGGCTGGAGGCGTTGGTGATCTTGTAGCCGGCTTCGATGAAGGTGGGGGCATCCGGGTAGTACTTGCTGCGCTCGGTGTCGGCCACGGCCAGCACCCGGACCTGGCCGCTCTTGACCTGGGCGAGGAAGTCGCCCACGTGGCCGAAGGAGGCGTCGATGTGATCGCCCAGCAGGGCGCTCAGGTTGGCTGCGGCACCGTCGAAGCCGACGTTGGCGAACTTGGCGCCGGAGGCCTTCTCCAGTTGGTAGATGCCCAGGTGGTCGTCGGTCATCGGTCCGTCGGACCCGAACTTCACCTTCTCGGGCTCAGCCTTGCCGGCTTCGACCAGGTCCTTGATGGTCTTGTACTTTCCGCTGGCCTTGACGCCGACGGCAGAGGGGTCGACCACCTGCACGCCGATCGGCACGAAGCTGTCCTTGTTGAAGACGGCCTTGCGCTCGGGATCGGAGTAGATCAGGTTGGTGTTGGGCAGGTTGGCGAAGCCGATGGTGTAGCCGTCGGGCTTGGACTTGGCTATCTCGGTGAGACCGGTCTGCGAGCCAGCTCCGGACTTGTTCACTACCTGGATGGAGACGCCCAACGCCTTCTCCATACCGGGGACCAGCAATCGGGCGCCGACGTCGGTGCTGCCGCCGGCGCCGAAGGGGACGATCATCGTGATGGTCTTGCCCTTCTCGGGGAAGGCAACCTTCGGGGCCTGGGTGGGCTGCGCGGCTGGGGCCTGCGTTGCCGCGGCGGGGGCCTGTGTGGCCGCGGCTGGGGCCTTCGTGGCATCCTTAGGGGCGGCGGTGGGGGCGGGAGCCGCGGGCGCACCGCAAGCGGTGGCGGTCACGGCGACTGCTGCGAGGGCGGAAATGCATAGGCCTAACACCTGTTTCCGTGTCATGGGATCCATCTCCTTCTTCAGCTTGCATCCAAGACTGGGCTGACTCTCAATGGATCGACCGATGGAGGGTTGACGAGAGATGGAACGGGTTTCGGCTCGCAATGGCACCCTCCAGTTACGTCGGCGGCCGGCGCTAAATCGAGTGCACGGCGCGCGCAAGGGTGTCTCCGACGAGCCTTCTTTGTGTGCCACCTCCTTGCGTTCGAGTTGTGGATGCGGGTGCGCCGCTTCCTGCCCCGATCGGCTCCTTCGGTCTGCTAAGCAGGCATCTCCAGTCCATGTCCACTTCTCTCGCGGGATACGCGCTCTCTATCTAGATACCTGCTTAGGGCCCGGACCTGGAGGAATCGGTGGGGAGAGGAACGTTGCGGTAGTACGGCCCCCACCACAGGCAATGCTCCGGGCCGAGCGTGGAACTCCATGGGGATGCGGTCGCTGCGCCCAGCCTGCCCGGCAGTCTGGCCAAACCAAGTCCCTCTCATCGCGTGCAGCGTACTCGCTAATCCACCTGCTGTCAACGAGCACACGTGTTGTTCTCCGTGGGGCGCGGCGCGGCTTTCTGGGAGACCCCGTTTCGAGTGGTGGGGACGAAGCATCGGCGGCAGAGGCCGGTGCCGCAGGGCCACGTCGAGGCACCAATGCTCCGCCCTACGCTGCAATACGGGCCCTCGCCCCGGAAACGTGTGCCGCACCCCTGTCGCCGGCGGCGGTTGTGATTGGGGGTCCGACAGGGTATTATTAACGTAGACGGTAAGCGAGAGCTTCTAAAGGGGCGACCCGCCCGGGTCGCCCTTATCTATGTCGAGAAACGGGAACGAGACCTTGGAACCGAACGTCGAGAACCGAGCGGGGACGGCCCCACGATCGCCATCCTCCTGTGCGGGCCGGCCCGAAAAGACGGTGCGCGCCGAGCTGCGAAACGTCGCCATCATCGCCCACGTGGACCACGGCAAGACCACCCTGGTGGATGGACTCCTCAAGCAGAGCAACACCTTTCGGCCGAACCAGGAGGTGGGGGAGCTGATCCTGGATTCGAACGCCCTGGAGAGGGAGAAGGGGATCACCATCCTGGCGAAGAACACCGCCATCCACTACCGGGGAGTCAAGATCAACATCATCGACACCCCCGGCCACGCCGACTTCTCGGGCGAGGTGGAGCGGGTGCTCAACATGGCCGACGGCTGCCTTCTGCTGGTGGATGCTGTCGATGGCCCCATGCCCCAGACCAAGTTCGTCCTGCGCAAGGCGCTGCAGTTGGGGCTGAGGCCGGTGGTGGTGATCAACAAGATGGACCGCCCGAACGCCCGTCCCGGCTTCGTGCTCGACGCAGTTCAAGACCTTTTCCTGGAGCTGGCCACCGATGCCGATCAACTGGAGTTCGAGGTGGTCTACGCCAACGCTCGGGACGGCCGGGCGAGCCGCGACCCCGATCGGCTGGCGCCGACCCTCGCGCCCCTCTTCGACACGATCCTGGAGACCATGCCTGCCCCCGAGGTCGACCTGACCGGCGGCTTCCAGATGCTGGTGGCGAACATCAGCTACGACGAGTATCGCGGCCGGGCGGCTATCGGCCGGGTGGCACGAGGGAGCATCGCGGCCGGCGAGCCGCTGGTGCGGATCGACGTCGAGGGCAAGGTGTGGCCCCAGCGAGCGAGCCAGATCTTCACCTTCGACGGACTGAAGAGGGTGCCTGTGGAGGTGGCTCGGGCCGGCGACATCGTCATCGTCACCGGACTGGACGAGGTGAACATCGGGGACACCGTCGCCTGCGCCGAGGCTCCCGAGGCGCTCCCTCGGATCGAGATAGAGGCGCCGACTGTGAAGATCACCCTGGGGGTCAACACCTCCCCCTTCTCGGGCAAGGAGGGGAAGTACTCCACCTCCAGGCAGCTTCGGGCTCGGCTCTACCGCGAGTTGGAGACCAACATCGCGCTGCGGGTGGAGGACACCGCTTCCGCCGACGAATTCCTCGTCTCTGGCCGCGGGGAGCTGCACCTGGCGATCCTGCTGGAGACGATGCGGCGCGAGGGGTACGAGTTCCAGGTGTCGCGGCCGGAGGTGATCACCCACGAGGAGGGGGGCGTGACGGTGGAGCCGGTGGAGGACTTGGTGATCGAGACCACCGAGCAGTACGTCGGGCCGCTCACCGAGCAGCTTGCCCAGCGGCTGGGGACGATGACCAACCTGCACAACGACGGGTCTGGCAACGTGCGGCTGGAGTACCGTATCCCAACCCGAGGGCTGATCGGATTCCGCAGCGCGTTCCTCACGACGACGCGGGGCGACGGGATCATGGGTAGCCAGCTTGCGGGCTTCGAGCCGTGGAGGGGGCCCATCACATCCTCCCGAAACGGGGCGCTGGTGGCGACGGACGGCGGCACGGCTACCACCTACGGCCTGAACAACGCCCAGGAGCGGGGCTTCACCTTCATCGATCCCGGCACGCAGGTATACGAGGGGATGATCGTGGGCGAGTCGCGCTACCCCCACGACGTCCTGGTGAACGTCTGCAAAGAGAAGAAGCTGACGAACATCCGCTCGTCGACGTCCGACATCGCCATCAAGCTGACGCCGAAGGTGGATCTGAGCCTAGAGGAGTCGATGGAGTTCGTCGGGCCCGACGAGCTGTTGGAGATCACGCCCCAGTCGATCCGGCTGCGGAAGAAGCTGCTATCGGCGGAGGAACGCGGCAAGGCCCGGAAGCGAGCGGGATAGCCCGGCGCATGGTTTCCATACGGAACAATCATGATCGCTCTTGGGCGGAGTTGTATCGACTTTACGTCCTTTTCTGCTATAATCCCCCAGGTTAAGGACGGTTGCCCCTTTCCGTGGCCTCAGGTCCTACCAGATCCCCTTGTTTCCGCTTCGGCGGCGAACGGCGCGCAGGGTGAACTGCGCGCTTTTTCTGGGCGCACACGGGGAAGCCCAACACACTCTTTGCGTCCATGAAGAGACGCTATTCTACGGAGGGATTAGCTTGGCAGGCGCTAGCAGCAAGACCATCGCGCGCGCAATGGGGTTGAAGCAGGACATCGATCCGAATCAGCGGCTCTCTTCGCCTCGCACCTGCGTCCGGTGCGCCAAGAGGATCGAGACCGTCGGCGACTTGTTCCCCGTTCGGGTCATGGGCAAGGGTATGGCAGCCTACTGTAAGTCTTGCCGCGACTCCTTGCGGTAGCTTCAGGGGAGGAATACCCCACCTGGAGGCCGGTCGGCGCGCGCCGACCGGCCTTTTGCTGTGGTTTGCGGATTGGCACCGGCATTCGCTAGAATGGATCTCGCCGACCCAAGGTCCAACTATGGAAGGAGACTGCCCAATGCAACTGGTCGCGGTGCGTCGCGCCCTGTCGCTGGACGACACGAGCCGCCGTCTGTTGAGCCCGGAGGGGTTCCGCCAGGCGCAGGCGGTGGCCAACGCGCTGGCCGAGCAGTTCCCCAACGCGTCCCATCTGCTCACCAGCCCTTCCATACGGGCGGTGCAGACGGCGACCCTGATCGGCGGACGGCTCGGCCTGGTGCCAGAGGAGTTCGAGCCCATCGACGAGGTGGTGCCGCAGCCGGGGGTCGACCGGGAGGAGTACCTGAGGGAGGTCTACCCCCGCTGCATCGGGGCCTTCCGCCAGATAGTCAACGACCACGATGGCGTCGTGATCGCCGTGACCCACCGCCGGGTGCTGAGCGCCTACCTGGCCCTCTTCTGGGGCTTCGAGAACCCGCGGGATGCCTGGGTGAAGGCCATCGCCCGCAGAACCGGCTGGGAGCTGGACGTTCCCCCGGCCTCCATCACGGTGGTGGACGTGAACGGCGAGGGCCGCCCGACCCTCCGTCGCCTCGGAGACGTGAGCCACCTCGAATCCCAGTGATGAGTGATCAGTAACGAGTGATGAGCGGACTCATCACTCGTTACTACCGCTCGTGACCGATATCCCCTGTTCGCTCCCCCCTCCGCGGATGCCCATCCCTCACCCCGGCCGACTAC
>JBLNDL010000039.1:0-60272 GCA_050261575.1 Sphingomonadaceae bacterium
GGTGGTCCATCGCCAACGCCGACGGCTCCGATCGGCCAGCCTACACCCAGCTAAAGCAGGCCCGCCAGAGCGGCTACCTCCCCTAGCCCCCCACCTAACAGCAAGGGCGAAGCTTCCCGGCCGTGCCGGGAAGCTTCGCCCTAAGGGCTGCCCGGAGTGCGGCGCCCAGCGCCCCCCCCCCCGCCCCCGCCCCCCCCCCCCCCCCCGCGCGGCCGGCCCGCGGCGCCCCCCCCCCCCCCGGGACTCTGTCGGGCTACTCTTTGGCGGCCACCTGGGCGAGCAGCATCTGCTGGATCTCGGACAGGGGCTTCGGCCCCAGGTCGCCCCGGGAGCGAGACCTCACCGCGAGGCTGCCGGACTCCACCTCCCGATCGCCCACCACCAGCATGTAGGGGACCTTCTGGACCTGGGCCTCGCGGATCTTGAAGTTGACCTTCTCTCGCCGTCCGTCCACCTCTACCCTGAGCCCGGCGGCCTTGAGCTGCTGGGCCGCATGGCGAGCGTAGTCCAGGTGCCGGTCGGCGATGGGGATCACCACGGCCTGGACCGGAGCCAGCCACAGGGGGAAGGCCCCGGCGTACTGCTCCACGAGGATGGCGAAGAAGCGCTCCAGGGAGCCGAGCAGGGCCCGATGGACCATGAAGGGGCGGTGCTCCTTCCCGTCCTCTCCCACGTAGGTGATGTTGAACCTCTCCGGCTCGTTGAAGTCGAACTGCACCGTAGTGCACTGCCACGACCGGCCCAGGGCATCCTTGATCTTGATGTCGATCTTGGGACCGTAGAATGCTCCTCCACCCTCGTCGACGTGGTACTCGAGTCCCTGCTTCTGTACGGCGCGCCGCAGCGCCTCGGTGGCCTTCTCCCAGTCGGCCGGGTCGCCCACGTACTTCTCCGGCCTAGTGGACAGGTACACCTCGTACTCGTGGAAGCCGAAGGAGCGCAGAAGGTAGAGGGCAAGGTCCAGTGCCCCTATGACCTCGTCCTCCATCTGATCCGGACGGCAGAAGATGTGGGCGTCGTCCTGGGTGAAGCCCCTCACCCGCAGGAGACCGTGGAGGACGCCGCTTCGCTCGAAGCGGTACACGGTCCCCAGTTCCGCCCACCGGAGCGGGAGATCCCGGTAGCTGCGCAGCCTCGTTCGGTAGATCTCGATGTGGAAGGGGCAGTTCATCGGCTTGGTGAAGTAGCGCTGTCCCTCCAACTCCATGGCGGGGTACATGTTTTCCGCGTAGAAGCCCAGGTGGCCACTGGTCTCCCATAGCTCCCCTCGACCGACGTGGGGGGTGAACACCAGCTCGTACCCGGCGTCGAAGTGGGCCTGGCGCCAGAACTCCTCGATGGCCACCCTGATTCGCGCCCCCTTCGGGTGCCACAGGATGAGCCCCGGTCCCACATCCTCGGAGACGCTGAACAGATCCAACTCCGTGCCAAGCCGCCGGTGGTCGCGCCGCTTCGCCTCCTCCTGCCTCCAGAGGAACTCGTCAAGCTCCTCCTTCGTGGGGAAGGCGGTGCCGTAGATGCGCTGAAGCATGGGCCGCTTCTCGTCGCCACGCCAGTAGGCACCGGCCACGCTCAGCAGCTTGAAGGCGCCGATTTCCCCGCTGCTGCTCACGTGCGGTCCCCGGCAAAGGTCGATGAAGTCCCCCTGCTGATAGATGGAGATGCTGCCGTCCTCCAGCTCGTCGATGATCTCCACCTTGTAGACCTGGCCCCGCTTGGCGAAGAAGTCCCGTGCCTCTGCCTTGCTCATTTCCGAGCGAACGAAAGGCTGATTCTCCGCGGCGATCCGCTGCATCTCCGCCTCTATCTTCTCCAGATCCTCCGGAGTGAGTGGTCGAGGTAGATCTATGTCGTAGTAGAAGCCGTTCTCGATGGCGGGGCCGATGCCGAACTTGGCTTCGGGGAACAGATGCTGCACCGCCTCGGCCATCACGTGGGACGCGCTGTGACGCATCGTCTCCAGATCTGCCATTGTCACTACCTCCTTGGTCAACCGTCGCAGACAAAGAAAGGAGCCCCTCGCCATGGGACGAGGGGCCCTCGTGGTTCCACCCAGATTCCGGCCAGCCGGTGCCGGCCGCTCCTTTGGCCGATAACGGGGCCGCCGTGAACCCCTAGGGTGCAGGACCTTCAGGGTCAGGCTCGTGGGGGGTTTTCGCCGATCCACGCTGCGAAGGCTTTCAGCCCGTGGCCCTCGCTCTCTGAGTGCGGAGGGACCGACTACTCGTCCCAGTCATCGCCCTGGTTAGACTGTTGGGCCCAGCGGCGCTCGGCCTCGGCCCATCAGGGCGAATATACCATACTCCTGGAAACGGGACAAGCAAGCCACCGAACAGTCTCCAAAGCTGGCTCCGGTGAGCCGGGCGCCGAAGACGCCCGACACCTCGTGCGCAAGACCGACCAGGAGGTCCAACTTGAAGACGCTCACCTGGTGGTCCTCGCGCCCGCTGCGGTGGGACTCTGCCAGCAGCCTTCCCATCTCCCCCAGCCGGCCCTCCAGCCTGGCGGGCGAGTCTTCTACACGGTGGTAGCGGCCACCTTCAAGTCGTTGGCCACGAGCTCCGCGCCGCTTGCTCGCCTGGCTATCTCGCTCGCCAGAGCCTTCTCCTCAGGTGTCCGCACTTCTCCCTCCAGGTGGAGAATGCCGCCGATCATGCGAACACCCACCTTCCTCCCCCTTAGGTTCGGCTCGCTCGCGATCGCCGAGCTGACCTTCGAGACCACCATGGAAGCCTCGTACTGGGCAGTGGCCGCGTCAAAGGTCTCGCTGACCTCTTGGAGAGCCGCCATTTGCCGGCCGAACTGGCCCTGCATCCTGGACCGCAGGCTCCTGATGCCCCGACTGGTGGCATCTAGCAGTTGCCCCGTGCCCTTGGAGAGCTGTTGGCGTGCTCGTGGAGAGGTGAGCGCCAAAGCGGCGACTGCCAGGGCAACCGTTGCACCAAGCCAGGCCAGTAGAGTCGATCTTCTGATTCCCATCTCTCGCTCCACTCCGGTGTTGACCTCGAGACGCGACCCCCAACGGTGAGGACCCACGCTCAGCACGGGTTGTGCCAGGAAGCGCCAAGAGGGAGCCCACCCGTCAGCCGCACTCCACTCCACCCTCGAAGAGCGCGCAGGCCAGACCGCACTTCTCGTGCTCCAGTTGGACGGTGGTGTGGTTGACCCCGTACTTCTGGCTCAGGATCTGGGAGATCGTCTCCAGAATGGTGGCGGCTTCGCTGATGGCACGGTCTTCGATCACCACGTGGACGCTCATGGCATGGATCCCGGGGGCGAGACTCCACACGTGGAGATCGTGGGCGTCCATCACGCCGGGCGTGATGCGTATGTCGTGGAGAACCTTGTCGAGGCTGATGCCGGTAGGAGTCCCCTCCAACAGGATGTTGATGGCCTCGAGGACTATGGACCAGGCGCCGCCGACGATGATCAGGGCGATCAACACGCTGAGCAGGGGGTCCACGAAGTACCAGCCCGTGTAGAGGATGATCACGCCGCCCACGATGACCGCGGCGGAGGCCAGGACGTCGCCCAACACGTGGAGCATGGCGCTGCGGACGTTCAGGTTCTCACCCGGCTCTCGGTGCAGCGAGAGCGCCACGTAGAGGTTCGCAGCCATGCCGACGAGCGCCGCCAGAAGCATGATGCCGGTATCCACCGGCTCGGGGGACTGGAGCCTCTGAACGGCCTCCCAGGTGATGAAGAGGGAAACCGCCAGCAGCGAGACGGCATTGGCCAGGGCTGTCAGGATGCCAACCCTGTGATAGCCAAAGGTGCGCCGAGGGGTTGGCGGGCGCATTGCCTGGGCGGATGCGAACCACGCGAGCCCGAGCGCCAGAACGTCTGTGAATACGTGCCCTGCGTCGCTGAGTAGGGCGAGGCTGTTGGAAAGCAGCCCTCCAGCCACCTCGGTGACCAGGATTGCAGCCGTAATCGCGAACGCCAGCCGCAACCTGGCGCTGGTCTCGGACAGCGCCTGGTGGGCGTGTCCGCCGTGATCGCCGTGTGCCATGATACCTCCCTGGGCCTCTCCGCGTCCGGGGTGCACAACCCATTCCAGTCCGTGGGGCATGCAACTTGCGCCGCTCCCGGAGGCTACGCAACTGGCGTGGACAGGGCGCTGTTCCTTGGCGTGGGGCGGCCGCGAGCGAGAGCGGAACCGGATGCCGCCCTCACGCACCCAACACATTCCTAATGCACAGAAGCTAGCGAGGTCCTTGGCTGCCGTGACTGAGCATCAGGAAGAGCCAAAGGAAGTGGCATCCCCCGAGGAGCAGGGGGGGTCCAGGATCATGGAAGACCAGTCTGTGGAGCGCATGCTGGAGCGCTACCACCTGGGCCTGCTGACCAAAGAGGAGCTCGACGACTTTCTCCAGTTGCAGCGACACCGCAACGAACTGTTGGAGAAGGCTCTAGAGGCTGGACGAATGCCCGGGCGGGCCACAGAAGAGAGGTAGCCGCTCTGGGCACCGCTCACCGGGGCGAGGCAGGGCCAGCCTGTAGCGCCTGAGTTGGTCTCCGAAGTAGTGCCCGCCGCAGGCAAGCTGCGGGGCCGCATCGCCCCCGCCGCACGGTGAAGCGCGATGGCACGATCCATGCAGTTCCTCCGTTAGAGCCACGTGCTTGTTGTTGCCGGTTCTCCACGACCTCCAATGGCTAGCATCGTGCGCCCTAAGTACGAACCTCCCGATGTCGACAAGGATGCGAAAAGGAGTGAACCGATGCAGGAAATCAGTGCCAAGCCCCTGACCCCGAACCTCTTCGAAATGGATGGCATCTCCAGACGGCAGATCGAGGAGCACTACACCCTATACCAGGGCTACGTGAACAAGACCAACGAGATCCGGTCGAAGTTGGAGACGGTCGACCTCTCGAAGGCGAACCAGACCTTCAGCGACGTCCGGGAATTGAAGGTGGAGCTGAGCTTCGCGTGGAACGGCGTCAAGCTTCACGAGCTTTACTTCGAGAACCTGGGCGGGAAAGGCGGTAGGCCCGAGGGGAAGGTCCTCGCCGCTCTTGAGAGCAGCTACGGCTCCTTCGACAGGTGGGTCGAGGACCTGAAGGCCTCCGCGATTTCGGCCCGCGGCTGGGTCGTGGCAGCCCTGGATGAGGACGGCAGAATCTACAACTACGTCGCCGACGCCCACAACAGCTACGGAATCTGGAAGGCGATCCCTCTCTTGGTTCTGGACACCTACGAGCACGCCTACGTGATCGACTATGGCGTGAAGCGGCCCCCGTACGTCGACGCGTTCCTCAAGAACATCGATTGGGAGCCGGTGGCCCGGCGGCTGGAGAAGGCCGGCGCGTAGCAGTTGACGCGAGGGGGCGACTCTGGTAGCATTTGCTTACAGTGTCGTCCCCGGGCAAGTAGCTCAGATGGTTAGAGCGCCACGTTGACATCGTGGAGGTCGTAGGTTCGACTCCTATCTTGCCCACTAATCGCGCGTCTCGAGCTGCCGGCCGCGTGGCCGGCAGCTTCTTTGTCTCCCCCGGGGTCTCCTGCCGATCCGGCACCCCCGCAGCGACCTCGTGCACCGCCTCGTGCATGACGCCCCTTCCGGCTGTTCGTCACCGTTCGGGCCGCCCGCCTCGTAGCCGCATGCGTCAGCCTGCGCGCCTCGGGGAAAGGCGGCGCCATCCCGTTCGAGGCTACGCGTACCCATCGAACGGGCGGTGCGCATTGACATCACCGGCTCGACGGTAGGGGCCGTGCCCGAGGCTGAACTCGTTCGTATCGCGTGCTTGCTCGCCTCACCCCGCGTGTGCGCTCTCGCCGCCCGCCACCAGGTCGGGCGGACACGCAAGTCCACCCCAACAACCGCCCGCGGACTCCTAGTGCGCCACGCGACGATGTGCATCGGGGTAACGGGGTGCGGCTGCAGGCTCTTCGGACGTCCCAGACTGGCACCCTGACGCAGAGCCCAGCTTCCCGTCGAGTTGCAGGCGGGAAGACCCCTCCGATATAATCCGCTCAACCGCCCCCTGTGCATCGGGAGTCCGACCACGTTGTCTCGACCCGCCAGGTGATTGGTGAGTTGGCACCGGCAACCGTACCTCCACTGCTCTGAGGGCAGGTCAACTCCGGTCTGGGTGTCCCGCCGGGGGTGTTTCACGCTCGGGGGTTTGGAGATGAGGGTTGGCATCGTCAACGTGACGGGGTATGCGGGTGCGGAGCTGGCGCGAATCCTGGCCCGCCACCCGGAGGTTGAGTTGGCGGAGGTGACGGGGCGTAGTGCGGCAGGGCAGCCCCTGGCCTCGGTCTTTCCCCATCTGGCCCCTTTGGGTCTGACGATCAAGGCGGAGTTGGAGAACGTCGACTTCGCCTTCTCGGCGCTGCCTCACCATACCTCGGCGGAGGTCATTCCCGGGCTGCTGAAGGATGGCCTTCGCGTGGTGGACATCTCCGGGGACTTCCGCTTGAAGGACCCCGGGGCGTACTGCCGCTGGTACGGAATAGTGCATCCGGCCCCGGAGCTGCTCCGCGAGGCGGTGTTCGGCCTGCCGGAGCTGCACGGGCCGGAGATCCCATCGGCACGGCTGGTCGCCAATCCCGGCTGCTATCCCACCAGTGCCATCCTTGGACTTGCCCCCCTCGTGTCGCGATCCGACAGGGAGTTCATCGTGGATTCCAAGTCGGGCATCTCAGGAGCCGGCCGCACCATGAAGCTGAACGTCAATCACTACTGTGAGGTGAACGAGAGCGTCATGGCCTACGGCCTGGAAGGCCACCGCCATCAGCCGGAGATCGCCCAGGAGCTGGACGAGGTGCTCTTCCGCGCATGCTCGGAGCGGGGTGTCGAGGTTACTTTCACGCCTCACATCGTGCCCATGACACGGGGGATCCTGAGTACCTGCTACGCCAGGATCAAGGAGCAGTTGACCCAGGCGGAGTTGATCGAGCTGTATCGGGAGTTCTACAGAGGGCAGCCCTTCGTTCAAGTGGTGGACGTTCCACCGCAGAGCAAGCACACTTGGGGCAGCAACCTCTGTGTGATCCACCCTCGGATTCGAGAGAACGGCAGGGTGACCGTCATATCCTGCATCGACAACCTGGTGAAGGGCGCCGCGGGGCAGGCCGTCCACAACATGAACCTGATGCTGGGGCTGCGGCCCGACACGGGGCTCGAGGGGCTGCCGGTCTATCCGTAACCGAGCAATGAGTAACCAGTGCTGAGTGATGGAGGTCGCATGGGCGGCGGCAAGGCGATGTTCGACTGGATAGATGGAGGGACCGTCACCTCCCCCAAGGGCTTCGTGGCAGGCGCGGTCTACGCCGGGCTGAAGACGCCCGGCCCTGACAAGAAGGATGTCGGGGTGATCCTCTCCGAGGTGCCGTGCACCGTGGCGGGGGTGTTCACCACCAACAAGGTGGCGGCCGCGCCGGTCGTGGTCTCGCGCGAGAGGGTCCGGACGGGGCGAGCCAGGGGGATAGTGTTCAATGCCGGCAACGCCAATGCCGCCACCGGGGAGTTGGGGCTGCAGCGGGCACGGCAGATGGCGGATCTGGCGGCCGCGAAGTTCGGCGTCCCAGCGGAGGAGCTGCTGGTGGCATCGACCGGCGTCATCGGGGTGCCCCTCCCGATAGAGAAGGTGCAGGCGGGGATAGAGCGGCTCGTGCTGAGCGCGGAGGGGGGGCACGATGCCGCCCGGTGCATTATCACCACCGACACCCGGCCCAAGGAGACGGCGGTGGACGTATCGGTGGATGGGGTTCGCTTCCGGCTGGGGGCCATCGCCAAGGGCGCCGGAATGATCCATCCCAACATGGCGACCATGTTCTGCTTCGTGACCACCGACGCCGCCGTGGATCCCGCGTTCCTGGATGCGGCTTTGCGGCGCAGTGTGGACGTCTCCTTCAACATGATCTCCATCGATGGGGACATGAGCACCAACGACACCGTCCTGGTGCTGGCGAACGGACTGGCGGGCAAGCCGAGCATCGCAGCGGGGACGCCTGAGGCCGAGGCGTTCGAGATGGCGCTGACCGAGGTGTGCGTCCGGATGGCGAAGGCCATAGCGGCCGACGGTGAGGGAGCGACCCGGCTGATCGAGGTGACGGTGGAGGGCGCAGAGAGCGAGAGGGACGCGCGGCTCGCCGCGCGAGCGGTCGCCGCCTCCAACCTGTTCAAGGCCGCGGTCTACGGGGGCGATCCCAACTGGGGTCGGATCGCCTGCGCCGCGGGCTACTCGGGGGCGAACCTGGAGGAGGCGAAGCTCGACATAACGATCGCGGGCTTCCCGGTGCTGCGGCAGGGCAAGGTGTTGGCCTTCGACGCCAAAGCCGCCAGCCAGGCCATCCGCCAGCCCGAGGTCTCCATAGTGGTGAACCTGAATCTCGGAGAGCATAGGGCGACGGCCTGGGGCTGTGATCTCACCGAGGAGTACGTGGTCATCAACAGCAAGTACACCACCTGAGTTGTGGCGAATCACAGCAGGGAGAGTGAAGGACGGCACATGGAGAAGCCAGAGGGGATCGCGGAGATCCTCATTGAAGCCATACCCTACATCAACCGCTTCGTCGGGAAGACTATCGTCGTCAAGATGGGCGGAAGCACCATGGGCTCTGGAGAGACGGTGCTGGAGGATGTGGCATCCCTGAAGCGGTTGGGGATCAACGTGGTGCTGGTCCACGGCGGCGGACCCGAGATCTCCGACTGGATGCGGCGCGTCGACAAGAAGCCCCAGTTTGTGGACGGGCTTAGGGTCACCGACCAGGAGACCCTGGATATCGCCACGATGGTCCTGCGTGGCAAGGTGAACGCCGAGCTGGTGGCGCGGCTCAACGGCATGGGCATCCCAGCAGTCGGGCTCTGCGGTGCCGATGGCGGCCTGTTCCAGGCCGTGCAGCGGGACAAGCGGCTGGGGGCCGTGGGGGACATCAGCCGAGTGGACCTGCGCCTGCTCTCTGGCCTCGCCGCTCAGGGCTACCTGCCAGTGGTTGCGCCGATAGGCCTCGGCGAGGGCGGGCAGCTACTGAACATCAACGGCGACACTGCCGCTGGAGAGCTGTCGGCGGCCCTCTGCGCGGAAAAGCTGATCTTCTTCACCGACGTACCGGGTATACAGGACAAGGAAGGGAGGCTCCTGACTCAACTGACCGTGGCCGAGGCCGAAGCGCTAATGGCGTCTGGCGCGGTCACAGGAGGCATGATTCCCAAGGTTCGCGCCTGCTTGAAGGCTTTGACCACCACCGGCCGGACTCACGTGATCGACGGGCGAGTCCCCCACGCGTTGCTGAGGGAGTTGTTTACCGACTCTGGCATCGGCACTATGATCGTGGTGTCCGCTTGAACGTAGGGAAGCAGGGAGGTGTGACGTGGCAGTATCCCCCGTTGTCATGAACGCTCTGAAAAGGGCCGCGCTGGCGGGCCTCATCGCCGCGCTCACCGTTTTCATGGACGAAGTCAGGAGAGCCGAGGAGCGGGAGCGAGGGAAGAAAGGCAAGTAGGGGATTGGGAGGGTTGTGATGGCCGACTGGCAGCAATTGGAGAAGAGACTGTACATGGGTGTCTTTCGGCGAACGCCCCTGGTGATCGTGAAGGGCGAGGGCAGCCGGGTATGGGACGAGAACGGCAGGGCCTATCTGGATCTGGTCGCAGGATGGGCGGTCAATAGCCTGGGACACTGCCACCCGGTGGTGGTGAACGCGGTGCGCGAGCAGGTGGGGACCCTGATCCAAACCTCTAACCAGTACTACACCCTGCCGCAGTTGGAGTTGGCGCAGTTGCTCGTCGACAACTCCGCCATGGATCGTGTCTTCTTCTCCAACAGTGGGGCCGAAGCCAACGAGGGGGCGGTGAAGCTGGCCAGGAAGTACGGGAAGACGCGGCTGGGCGGGGCGTACGAGGTGATCACCACCTTGAAGTCCTTCCACGGTCGAACCCTGGCCATGGTGGCAGCCACCGGCAAGCCGGCCTACCAGAAGGACTTCGTCCCCTTGCCCGCCGGCTTCGTGAATGTCCCCTACAACGACATCGATGCCATCGTGAAAGCGACCAGCGAGAAGACCTGCGCCGTGCTGCTGGAGCCGATTCAGGGGGAAGGTGGGGTGAACATCCCCGACGAGAGCTACCTGGCGGATCTACGGGCATGGTGCAGCGAGCGGAAGCTGTTGCTGATGATGGATGAGATCCAGACTGGGGTCGCGCGTACCGGCACCTTGTGGGGCTACCAGCAGTTCGGCATTGAGCCGGACGTGATGACGGTGGCGAAGGGCGTGGCTGGCGGCGTAACCATCGGTGCCTTCCTCTGCAAAGAGGAGGTAGCCGTGCTGGAGCCCGGCGACCACGGCTCCACCTTCGGTGGCAACCCGCTGTCCTGTGCGGCGGGAGCGGCGGTGATGCGGTACGTGGTGGAGAACGACCTGCCTGCACACGTGCGGCGAGTTGGCGCCCACCTGATGGATCGGCTGCTGGCGCTGAAGGCCCGGCATTCCGAGATCACCGACGTTCGGGGTCGGGGCCTGCTGGCGGCGATAGAGTTCAGCGAGGAGAAGGCTGCGACGGTGCTGGGTCGGTGCCTCGAACGCGGGCTGCTGATCAACTCCGTGTCGCCGACCATCCTGCGTCTGATGCCGGCGCTTACCATCACCGAGGCCGAGATCGACGAAGCGATGGACATCCTGGAGTCGGCCCTGTAGGAGGACCAGGGACTGAGGGCCGAGGACTGCAGGGACTTCACTCGGTTCTCAGTCCCCGGTCCGCAGTCCTGTGCGTCTCCTCAGGTCTCCCACTGTGTGTTGTCCTTGCCGTGGGCGCCGGAGAGATCGTGGGTCGGAAGTAGGTTGCCCGGCGCTGTCTCCCCCCGCTTGTAGACTCTCCGCACCCCGCTGCCGAGGTCGATGTACTCGGTCGTCTCCGGGATTGGCTCCCCCTCCTCCACGACATCCACCCGCGCAAACTCGAACTGCTCTTCCGAGAGGTTATTGCGGACCTCGTCTGGAAGTCCGGCGTACCGGAACATCTTGACAGCCACCTGCGGCACCTCCTCGCGGTCGTGATGGCGGTGCCGGGCGGCAATACGCGTGCCGCGCGCTCTACTCGGACTCTTCGTCGCTCTCTGGATCTCCGCACTCGATGGCCGAGATCTTCTCGATCCTGCGGCAGTGTCGCTCCTCGCCGGTGAACTCGGCAGCCAGCCAGGTCTTTACGATGTCAAGCGCCGGGCCGACGCCTATCACCCTTTGCCCCAGACAGAGGACGTTGGCATCGTTGTGCTCGCGGCTGGCGTGCGCGCTGAAGGTATCGTGGCAAAGGGCGGCCCGGACCCCCCTCACCTTGTTGGCGGTGATGTTCATGCCGATGCCGGTGCCACAGATGAGGATGCCCCGATCGAACTCTCCGGAGGCCACAGCCTCCGCCACCGGACGAGCGACGTCGGGGTAGTCGACGGGCCAAGTGTCCGATCCCCCGAAGTCCTGTACCTTCACAGACATCTCCTTCAGGAGGGCGATGATCTCCTTCTTCAAGCTCAGCCCGGCGTGGTCGCTTCCGATGGCGATTCTCACGTGGTGGATCCCCCCTTCTCTGAGGCTGCTGCCTCTGCTCGCACCCATATCTTACCATCGACCATCAAGGGGCCGAGGACGGAGGCCAGCTCTTCCACGGACACGGCCCCGATGCGGCGGATGGTGGGAGGACGAGTGGTCAGGTCTACCACCGTGGAATCCGTGCCCCCCGGGCACGTTCCGCCGTCGATGATGAGGGCGATCCTGCTGCCGATCTGCCTGTCCACCTCCTGCGCCGTGGTGGGGCTGGGGGCGCCGGACAGGTTTGCGCTGGTGGTGGCCAGCGGGGTGCCGATCTCGGCTATCAGTACCCTGGGGATGGGGTGATCGGGAACCCGGATCCCCACCGTGGGGAAGGGAGCCTTGCCCGAGGCGACAATGTCCGGCCGCCAGGGCACCACGACGGTAAGGCCGCCCGGCCAGAACCGGCGGGCCAACACGCACAGGTCTGGCGACCGGTAGTCGGTAACGTCGGGGATCTGCTCGGGACCCGATAGGAGCAGGGCGATGGCCTTGTGGCCTGGTCGCTCCTTGATGGCGAAGAGCTTCTGCACTGCCGCGGGGTCCCAGGTGTACGCCCCGATGCCATAGACCGTGTCGGTGGGGAAGGCTACTACCTCCCCGGATCGGATCAGCGAGGCGGCGCGCGCGATCACTTGCCGCTGGGCCTCGGGGTCAGCCGGCCATGGGACGATCTCGGCGCGTGTGTTGTGTGTCATAGTGTCTCTATAGATAGGATCCTCTCGAATCCGGCGTAGTCCCTCAGAATCCGTATCGTGGCCCCGGGGTAGAGGGTCCGGCTCACCTCGGTCAATCTCGCCCCCTGGCCGTCGCCGGTCTCGAACACTAACGCGGCTGGATGCCCCATCACCACAGTCGCCTGCTCCAGGGCGCGCTGGATCACCGCAGTGCCGTCGGGTCCGCCGTCGAGAGCTTCCACAGGCTCGTAGTCCCGCACGTCGGGCATCAGAGTGCCGATCTCCTCCGTCGGGACGTACGGCAGGTTTGCGACCAGCAGGTCCACCTCCTCCGTCACTCCGTCCAGCAGATCCCCGAGCCGGAACTCTATCCGATCCGCGACCATGTGGAGTACGGCGTTCCTCCGCGCGACCGCGAGGGCGGCTGGAGACTTCTCCACAGCCACCAGTCGGAGCCCCGGGCGACGCATCGCCATGACGATGGCGACGGCACCGGAGCCGGTGCCCAACTCCACGGCCAGGATCTGCCGGCCCTTCACCGCCTGCAGCCGATCCGAGGAGGCGAGGGCATGGTCTACCAGCAACTCGGTCTCGGGTCGGGGGATGAGCACGGAGCAGTCAACCTCGAACTCCAGCCCGTAGAACTCCCTTCGGCCGACGATGTAAGCCTCGGGCTCGTGAGCGGCCCGGCGGGCGACGTAGGAGTCGAAAGTGAGTCGTCGATCGGGGGGAACCGTGGCCTCGGGGTGGGCGATCACCCAGGTGCGCGACACGCAGAGGGTCTCGGCCATGAGGATGCGAGCCTCGTCCTGGGGGGAAGGAATGCCGGCCCGAGCCAATCGTGCGCTGGCTCGAGCCAGCAACTCGCCCACCGTGTCGCGATCAGCGAGGGTCTTCTCTTCGCCCTCCAAGGTCTGGCCTCCGATCGTCCATCGCGCGCTCCAGGTGCAGGAGCCTCGAGGTGGTTACGAGACCTCCCCGGCTGCGAGCTGGCCGACACCGGCAGCCACCAGTGCGTCGATGATGTTGTCGATCTCCCCGGCCAGGATGGCAGGCATGTTGTGTACCGTCAGGCCGATCCTGTGATCGGTCACCCTGTCCTGAGGAAAGTTGTAGGTCCTGATCTTCTCGGAGCGCTCGCCCATCCCGACCTGGGATCGCCGGGCCTCGCCGATCGCAGCGGCGTGCCTCTCCATTTCCAGCTTGTACAGTCTGGCGCGAAGCACGGACATCGCCTTGATCTTGTTCTTGAGCTGCGACTTCTCGTCCTGGCAGGTCACCACCAATCCGGTGGGCAGGTGGGTGATGCGGACGGCGGAGTCGGTGGTGTTGACGCTCTGTCCCCCGTGGCCGGTCGAACGGTAGACGTCGATCCGGAGGTCGGCCTCGTTGATGTCCACCTCGACCTCGTCGGCCTCGGGCAGCACGGCCACGGTGGCTGTGGAGGTGTGGATCCTGCCGCCCGACTCGGTCGCCGGCACTCGCTGCACCCGGTGTACCCCGCTCTCGAACTTCAGCCGACTGTAGGCTCCCTTGCCGATTACCTCGAAGATCACTTCCTTGAAGCCACCGATGCCGGTCTCGTTGGTGTTGAGGACCTCCACCTTCCAGCCCTTCGACTCCGCGTAGCGAGCGTACATACGGAAGAGGTCTCCGGCGAACAGGGCGGCCTCCTCGCCACCGGTGCCGGCGCGGATCTCCACGATCACGTCCCGCTCGTCGTTGGGGTCCTTCGGCCGGAGCATCTCCAGCATCTTCTCTTGCAGCCGCTCGCGGCGTTGCTCCAGCCCGTCCAATTCCTCCCTGATGAGCTGCTCCATTTCGTGGTCCTGCCTGGCTTCCTTCAGCAGCTCGTTGTTCTCCTGGATCTGTCGTTGGAGCAGACAATACTCCCTATAGATGCCGACAGGCTCCTCCAGCTTCGCCTGCTCGCGGCCGAGCTTCTGCAACTGCGCCGGATCGGAGGCGATTTCCGGCTGAGATAGCATCTCTGCTATCTCGTCGTAACGCTTCTCCATCTCGGCAAATCGCTCAAACAACGATCATCACTCCTTTGCCTGCAGGAGCTTCTCCAACACTGTCGACCTGGACTCCTGCCACTGCCTGCTTTCCACCATGTCGCGGACGGTGACGGTGCCGTCCAGGACTTCCTGCTCTCCCAGAATGAGGGCGAAGCGAGCGCCAGAGTTGTTTGCCTGCTTGAGCTGCGCCTTGAGACTGCGTGGCCCGAGCGTGGTGACCGTCGCCATTCCCATGCGGCGGGCCTGATCGGCCAACTGGAGGGCTGGAAGCTTCGCGTCGTCGCCCAGGTAGGCGACGTAGAGGAAGGGTCTGCCCACCTCTGGCACGGGGACCCCCTGCTCCTTCAGGTTCATGATGATCCGCTCGATCCCGGTGGCGAAGCCGATGCCCGGCGTCGGCTTGCCGCCGAGCTTCTCCATCAGGCCGTCGTACCGCCCCCCACCGCCCAGCGCCGACTGGGCTCCGACGGTGGCCGGCCACACCTCGAAGACCGTCTTGGTGTAGTAGTCCAATCCTCGCACCAGCCGCGGGTTGAGTATCACCGGCAGACTGAAGCCATCCAGCAGTCGTCGCAACTCATCGAAGTGCTCGCGGCACTCTTCGCAGAGGTGGTCGACGCTGGCGGGCGCCGTCAGGATGGCCGGTTGGCACTGCTCGTTCTTGCAGTCGAGCAGCCGGAGCGGGTTGAGTTCCAGCCGTCGCTGGCAGTCGTGGCAGAGCCCCATCTTGTGCGCGGTGAAGAAGCGGACCAACGCCTCCAGGTAGGCCGGCCGGCACTCTGGGCAGCCTATGCTGTTGAGTTGAAGGGAGAGGTCCCGCAACCCCAGTGCCTCGAAGAAGCGCCACACCAGCAGAATGACCTCCGCATCCACCGTGGGGGCGCCGTCGCCGATGGCCTCGGCGCCAAACTGGTGGAACTCCCGGAAGCGCCCCGCCTGTGGCCGGTCGTACCGATACATGCTCATGAGGTAGTACATCTTGACAGGCTGGGGCCGGCTGGCCATGCCGTGCTCCAGGTAGGCTCGCAGCACCGGGGCAGTGCCCTCCGGGCGGAGGGTAAGGCTGTCCTCGCCCTTGTCCTCGAAGGTGTACATCTCCTTGGTGACGATGTCGGTGCTTTCGCCGACGCCACGAACGAAGAGAGACGTATCCTCGAAGGTGGGCGTGCGGATCAACCCGAAGCCGAACAGGCCGGCCGTGCGGGTCGCGGTGCTCTCCACATATCGCCAGTACTTTTCGTCCTCAGGCAGCACGTCCTGGGTGCCGCGCGGCGCCTGGTACACTGGGATCCCTCACATCACAAAATGGCTTGAGTGCCGCAGGACACTCAAGCAGTTGGCTCGCTATTCGCCTCCTACATTATATCACGGAGCACCGGCGCCATCAGCCCGGTGCTTGCCCCCAGTCACCCCAAGCCGCAGGCGTAGGGCCTCCACGTGGCAGTGCGGGTGCGTCGCCCACGTGGAGGGGCTTCGCCTTGCCCGGCGAGACAGGTGTAGGCTGCGCGCGCCGAGGGTCGCGCCGGGCCTGGCGCGACGGTTTGGACGGCTCTGAGACAGCCTCGGCTATCAACTGCCTGGTAGTACCGCTCGAGAGTGGACTGTTGTATGATAGGGGCGTTACTTGACCCTGGATGGCCGTGGTTCCGCAGTCCCGCCCCCCTATGGGGGGGCAATTCGCGCAGCACTGAACCGGATGCGAGGGAGCACCGGCTCCCCCAGTCTAGACACGGTCGCGGCTGACCAAACAATCCACACTGCTCAAGGAGGAGACATGAAGCGCATCCTGGTTATCGTGGTGGCCATCGTTGCTGTCGCGAGCCTGCTGGTGGCCTGTTCGCAGGCGGCCCCAGCGGCATCTCCCACCAAGGCGCCAGAGCCTGCAAAGGCCGCCGAGCCGACCAAACCCGCAGCGTCTGCGGCGCAGCCGACGGCGGCTCCGGCCGCACAGCCGACGGCGGCTCCGGCTGCACAGCCCACAGCGGCTCCGGCGACGAAGGCGAGCTGGAAGCCCAACAGACCCGTCAGCATAATCGTGGCGTGGGCGGCTGGCGGCACTAATGACGTTGCCGCGCGTGTCCTGGGACCTTTCCTCGAGAAGGAGTTGGGGACCTCGGTCCAGATCGTCAACAAGGCTGGTGCGGGCGGCCAAGTCGGCTTCACCGAGATCGCGCAGTCCAAGCCGGACGGCTATACCCTCGGGCTGATGGTGTTGCCTCCAGCGATCAACGTCTACATGAATCCCGACGTGAAGCCGCAGTTCAACCGGGACAGCTTCATCCCGATCTCGGTTTTCGCTCTGGAGCCGATGATCGTTGGGGTCAAGTCCGACAGCCCCTTTAAGACGGGCAAGGACTTGATCGAGGCGGCCAAGGCGAACCCCGAGAAGATCAAGTTCGCCAGCACCGGTATATCAGCCACGACCCACATGCAGGTGCTCGGGCTCCAGAAGGCGGCCGGGGTGAAGTTCGCGCGAGTCCAGTTCGACGGTGATAGCCAGGCCGTGACGGCCCTGCTGGGAGGCCACGTGGACGTCGCGTCCGTCAGCCCCGCCGGCATGCTGTCCCAGGTCAAGAGCGGCACGATCCGCGTCATCGGCTACTGCAGCAAAGACCCGCTGAAGTTCTACCCGGACGTCAAGGGCTGGCCTCTCCAGGGCTACGACGTGGACATTCCGGTGTCCCGGGGGATCGTGGTTCCCAAGGGCACACCGCAGGAGATCGTCGATACCCTCAAGGTAGCCATGGAGAAGGTTTCCGCCAATGCTGACTTCCAGAAGAAGGCGGAGGAGGCGGGCCTGGTGACCAAGTACATGAACCAGGCAGACTACATCAAGCATTGGGATCAGATGGACGCGATGGTGAAGCCTCTCCTGCCTGAGCTTCTCTCGACGGCCAAGTAGCACAGCCGATCGTCTGGCGTAGCAGAATCGGGGGCGAGGTTTTCCGGTCGGAATGCCTCGCCCCCGAGCGTCTCTGCGGATCACCGATTGGTGAGCGCTACTTGATGGAGTAGGTAACCCGGACCACCGTGCGCACTTCCTGCGTGCCAGGAGAGATGGGAGTGTCGGCTGCAGGCGCTGCCATGGCGCGAGTTGCCATCTCCACTGGAGCGGGCGGTGCCGAGACGCTCTCCTCGATCGCAATCGGCTGACCCAGGGAAACGCCGGCCAGTTTGGCGAGGTGATCGGCCTTGGCCCGAGCGTCCTTCATCGCTTCCTCGCGGCCCTGAGCGCCGGCGGCGGCGGGGTCGGTCACGCTGAATCTGATCCCATGAAGCCTGGTCGCACCCGAACCCACGACGGCGTCCAGAAGTCCGCCGACCTTGGAGATGTCGCGGATGGTTACCTGCACCAGGTTGGTGACCCTGTACCCCTTCAGGACGGGGGTGCGGTTGGAGTAGTCGTAGTCGGGGGAGAGATCGAACCGCACCGTCTGGATGTCCTTGTCCTGTATCCCCTGCTTCTTGAGTTCGGCCATCACCGCGGCCATGCTGGAGGCTGCGTCCTGCTGAGCCCCCTGGGCGGATTGGTTGGTAACCTCTACCCCCAGTGTGATCTTCGCCATGTCTGGCTTCACGCTGATGGTGCCCTCGCCGGTCACGGTGATGCCGCTCGGGTTGACTGCGGCAGCCTGGCCGCCGGCCGCAGCCTGAGGCGAGAATGCCTGCGCGGGGGCCGCTGCCGCGCTTCCTGCTGCCGGAGTCGTCCAGTTGGCTAGCGCCACGATCCCGGCCGCCACCAGGGTCAACAGGATGGTGGTCAAGACGATTGTCGACTTTCGCATTCCTCGATTCCTTTCCCGGGAGGGCTCTCACGACTCTCCCGCGGCCGGCGAACCGGCCCGCCCGTCGGTGGGGCTCCACACCGTGCCGGATGCTCCTCTCCCCTCGCTCACCGACCAAGCCTTCCGTGGCGCCACCACACGACGGCGGTGGCCGTTCCCAAGAGCAGCGCAGCCAGCCCTGCCGCAGCTCTCGCGAGAGCCAGACCCGACGGACCCGGTTCGGGCTCCGGTTTTGGGGTCCCTTCCCCAACGAGAGTCGTCGGTGGCGGAGCGGGCTCGATCGGCTGGAAACCGAGAGAGCTGGCGCTGCCGTCCCGTTTCGTCGGCTCCGAGGCGCTCGGCACGGCCGTCACTGCGGTCGCCGTGCCGGGCGCCATGGCTCCTTCGGGCTGGCCGGGAACGTCCGCCTGCCCCGAGTCCCTAGCCGGTGCACCCGTTCGCTCGGGTGTGCTCGCCGCGGCTCGAGCGGCCATCGGAGCGGCTGCCGCCGGTGCTGTGGTCGCCGCCGCACTAGCGGGGGCCGGTGTGGACACGGGCGGTGGGGCTGCCTCGGGGGCGGGCTGGGGTGCTTGCACGGGTGCGCTCTCGGCCGACGCCGTCGAGGGCGCGCTGCCAAACAATCGCGGCTCTCCAGGCTTGGCCATGGTTGCGCCCGCCCGGTCGCTGGCGGGCGCAGCGGCGGCCGGCCCCTGGGGGGGCCGCGAGGCCGCCGGCACCGACATAGGGCTGCCCGCCGTCGGGAGCAGAGCGGGGAGAGCCAGCAGCACTACGAACGCCGCCGCCGCTGCCGCCGTCGCCGCCCGCAGCCAGAAGAAGGAGCGGGGCACGGGCGCCGGACGGGGGGCAGCCTCCAACGTGAAGCTGCGGGGCAGCCTCACCGCTGGAAGGCTCTGGAGCATCTGCTGGGTGAGCTGGAGGGCGCGCAACTCGTCGCTGCATCTCTCGCACTCCCGCAGGTGGCGCTCCACCTCCGCCGCCGCATCTTGTGTGAGCCGCCGATCCAGGTACTCGGACAGCAGCTCTTGCACCGCGTCGTGTCCTGTCTTCTTCTTTCGACTCAGGAAGCTCAGCCCCATGGTTGCACCCAATCAGCCATCGGTGGCAAGGGGCGAGGCGCTCCGGCTCGCGTCCTCATGCCCCTCGAAGTGATGACGTAGCGAAGCCGGCAATAGTTCCGCGTGCCTGGACAGGTAGGCTCTGAGGGCCAGCCTGCCCCTGTTGAGTCGCGACTTTACGGTGCCCAGATTGGCGCCGGTGGCGGCAGCCGCCTCCTCGTAGCTCATTCCCTGGACGTCGCACAGGATCACCGTCGCCCGCTGCTCCGGGGATAGGGTCTGGAGGCCAGACTCGATACAGGCAACGATCTCCCGACTGAGCAGCACCTGCTCCGGCGTGGGTCCGCGGTCGGCAATCTGGAGCACTGGGGCATCTTCGTCGTCCGTGAGGGGGTCCAGCGACTCCGTGGGGTGGCGGCGAAGCGCCCGGATTTGGTCGTAGACGTGGTTGAGGACGATGCGGAGGAGCCAGGCCCTGAACGAGCCGCCGCGGAACTGGCGGAGGTGGGTGAAGGCCGCCAGGAAGGAGTCCTGCGTGGCATCGGCCGCGGCGTGCTCGTCCCGGAGCATGCGGAAGGCGAGTTCGTATGCAACCTGCTGGTGGGCAACTACCAGCAGGTTGAAGGCCTGCACGTCACCGGCCTTGGCAGCCTCTATCCAGGCAGCCTCGTCCACACTCTACTCCGAACCGTGGTGGGGATGCGCCGATTCTAGCAGACTCGACGAATCCGCGGGGCCGCTGTCACGGCAAGCCGATTGGGTGGGTCGGACAGGGGATTGGAGAAACCCGTCGCGGCGGCTAAGCAGGCATCTCCAATAGAGTACCCGTCTCCCGCCAGAAGAGTTGACATGTACTAGTGATCCCTGCCTGGTCTCTCGTGGCCTCTCCGCCCCTCGTTGCCAGTTCCTCCGGCCTCCGTTCCACCCTCGGCTTGCTGGTTTACCGACAGGAAGTGCCAGAGAAGGAGGGCCAAGCCGACGAAGAGCGGCAGCAGCCCCGGGATCATCCATGGCCCCAGACCGAGGAAGTACGGGGAGTTGGCGATCAGGCCGATGGGGTAGAGGGCGACGCTGATCGCCAGGCCGATCATCGTTACGATGATGCCCGTGAACAGCGCCATCCTGGATGGGCGGCTCGCCCTTTGCTGCACGATGGCATCGGGTGCCATCCCTCGGTCCAGCAGCATCCGCGTCTCTTTCAGCCGAAGATAGCGCATCGAGATTACGAAGACCAGGATGGCTACGAGGCCGAGCGTGGGGAAGCAGATGGCCGCCAACGGTATCAGGAGGGCGGGGACGGCCCAGTCCATTCTCTGCGCTCCTTCATGTAAGAGTCTCGTTTCGAGTATTCGGCCGGGCGGCCTGCCAGCCTCGGGTGCCGAGTCTTCAGTCCTCAGCCCTGAGCTCGACGTTTCCCATCTCGTTCTGGATGAACAGCCGGAAGCCTCCACCGCGTGCGGGCACCTTGAACTGGCTACCTGCCAGATTCGTGGCACCCTCCGACGAGGACTCGCCGGGGAAATCGCTCCTGATCTTTCCCATCTTGGTAGAGGCTTCGATGCCGGCGGTGCTGCTGGCCGGCAGTTGCACTACCACGTTACCCATCTTCGCCACTATCTCGCCGATGCCCTGGTCCGGGAGCTGCCCCTGGAGGTGGATCTGACCCATTCGGCCATTCAGGCGAAGCGAACTGGCGATCCTGCTGTTCCGTATCTCCACGTTTCCCATGTCCGCCGCGATGTCCAGGTCGCCCTCGACCCCTGAGGCCTCGACGTTTCCGATACCGCTGACGATGGTCAGCGAGCCGCGCAGGTCGGAGAGCTGCAGGTTTCCCACACCAGCCTGCAGGGTGAGGTGCGTGTCTGTGGGGACCGTGACCTCCAGATCGACGGAGCCGAGGTAGGAGCGCTCCGACGTCTCGTTTGCGCTGCCGGCCGTTATCACGATGCCGTCCTGCTGCCTGGTGACCGCCACCTCCAATTGTCTCAGGTTGGAGGCGGCCTCCTCAAGGGTGGAACCTCGCCCTCGCCGTGTGGCTCTCACCTGCACTTCCTGAACTGAGGCACCCTTGATCACCGCGTTGCCCACCCGGTTCTCCAGCCGTAGTCTCGACGGGGTCGACGCCGGGACCGTGCGCACCTCCGTCTCCTCGTCAGTGTATGGGCGTGTGCCGAGGGAGATGAGCACGTCCGGCATCTGGACTTCCTTCGGGAGGATGGACTGCAGTGGCGCCTCCGAGCGGACGGGAGCCAGAAGGAAGATTGCCACTATGGAGGCGGCTATTGCCACCGCGACGAGTACCATTAGGGCGGCGAGGATCCCGATGATCAACTGCCTGCCGTTCACTCCAGTTCGCCTTTCCAATGCGCGTTGCTGCGGGGCGTCCGTGCCCCGAGTCGGTGCCATGAGGTCCTTCCGGTGAACGTCTCCCCGGCAGCCACGCCACCCCGGGGCCCGCCTCGCTCGGCGGAGCGGGCGACGTAGCGAGGACCGACCGCTGTATAATGTGACAATGAATGGGCAGGAATGTTTCGCCGAGGGGCCGAAACCAGAGCTGGCCTCGCTCTGTCTAAGAAGGCGAAAGGGACCGCTTATGGGGAAGCTTCCCCGATGAGTGTTGGTGACGTGCTTAAGGCGCTTGCCGACGAGCAGTTGGCGGAACGGGCTGCCCTGGGAGATGCGGCTGCCTTTGGGGAGCTGGTGGAGCGACACCAGCGCTTCGTATTCAACCTCTGCCTGAGGGCGTTGAGGGATTACGAGCTTGCCTCGGAGGTCGCGCAGGACGTGTTTCTTCGGGCCTGGCGATCTATCGGTAGCTTCCGAGGACAGGCCAGGTTCACGACCTGGCTCTACACCATCGCCCACAACCTCTGCATGAACCGGATTGGCGGCCTGGAGCGGGACGCCAGACAGTTGGTGGGCGAGGAGGATGCCGCCGAGGAGCTGGCAAGAATACCCTCCAGAGAGGAAGACCCTGCGGAAGCCTACGAGAAGAAGGAATTGAGAGGGTGGATCCATCGGCAGATCGACCGGCTGCCTGACCGCTACCGGATGGTTATCACCCTGTTCTATCTACAGGAGCTCTCCTACCAGGAGATCGCGGAGGTCACGGGGCTTCCCATCGGCACGGTGAAGACCCACCTCTTTAGAGCCAAGGAGATGCTGCGGAGGGGCATGGAAGATGAAGTGCCACCAGAACCCGTTGTTGCTGATGGAGTATGCGGAGGGAGCCCTGACGGGCGAGGAGGCTCGCCACCTGGAGGTGCACCTTACCAGTTGCGCAGCGTGCCGACGGGAGCTGGATAGCTGGCGGCGGCTGGAGGAGGCCCTCCGCTCCTTCCCGGTGGTTGCCGAGCCTGCCGGCTTCAAGCAGGCGGTGATGCAGCGGGTGGAGCGGCCCAGCCTGGCGGCCACGCGGGTTGCCGCCGAATGGCTGCAACTCTCCCTCGGCGTCGGCTTCTCCTTCCTGGCCGTCGGGATACTGGCCGTAGCGGCGCTCCTGGGGAGCGGGCCGGAAAACCCCGCGCTGTGGGAATGGCGGCACCAGGCGTTGATTTGGCTAGAGGTGTATCTCCAGAGCGCCTATCCATACCTGCTGTTGGCTGGCTGGCTGCTGCTCGGTGCGCTGGCCGTGGCAGTGTTGGCGCTGGTCAGCACCACCCCAATAAGGCTGAGGGCCCACAGCAGGCGGGAGCTGTAGCTGTGGGTGTCACCGCGCACGCCGATACGCTGCTGACGCAGGGCCGGATCTACACGATCGAAGACGACAACCCAACGGCGGAGGCTATGGCCGTTCGCGACGGCCGAGTGATGGCCGTCGGGAGGGAATCCGACGTGGCCGCACTCGCCGGCCCTGCCACACGCGTTGTGAGGCTGGCGGGGCGTACCGTCTTCCCCGGGCTGATCGATGCCCACGTCCACCTGCTGAGCCTCGGCTTGAGGCTCCGCCGTATGGACCTTGCGGGGGTGGAGTCCCTGGAGGAGGCGCTGGCCGTGGTCCGGGTTGGCGTCTCCAGGGTGGCCCCGGGTGAATGGGTGCAGGGAGGTGGCTGGGACCAGAACCTGTGGCGCCGCTTGCCCGATCGCCACGACCTGGATGCCGTGGCGCCGGCCAACCCTGTGATGCTGGAGAGTAAGGACCTGCACACCTGTTGGGCGAATACCCTGGCCCTGCGACTGGCCGGAATCGCGGCCAGCACACCCGACCCCGAAGGCGGCGAGATCGTGCGGGACGCCGCTACAGGCGAGCCTACGGGGCTGCTTCGGGAGGGGGCCGTGAGTCTGCTGCGTGAGGCGATCCCGGCGCCGTCGCCCGAACGTTGCGACGAGGTTGTGTCGGATGCGCTGCGGCTCGCCGCCTCCAAGGGGTTGACCGGCCTCCAGGTTCCCGAGGGGCCGCATACCTTCAGCTCCCTCCAACGCTTGAGAGCGACTGGTGCCCTCCCCCTGCGCGTGTACTGCTTTGTGCAGAAGGAGTATCTTCAGGACTGCATTCGGCTCGGTGTCCGCACTGGTTTCGGCGACGAGTGGCTCCGGCTCGGCCATGTAAAGCTCTTCCTGGATGGGGCGTTGGGCTCCCAGACCGCCCATATGCTCGAGCCCTACTCGGGAACCGACAGCCGCGGGATCGAGACCATGTCGCGGAAGGACTTGCGGGCGGTGGTGGCCGAGGCTGCCTCCGCTGGCATCGCACCGGCGATTCACGCCATCGGCGATGCCGCCAACCGGGTCGCCCTGGACGTACTGGAGGAGACGGCCTCCCTGTGGAGGCCGGTCGGATTGCGACCGAGGGTGGAGCACGTGCAACTCCTGCATCCGGCGGATGCGGGCAGGCTGGGACCGCTGGGGGTAGTGGCCTCGATGCAGCCGTCTCACCAGCCCTCGGACTGGATGGTGGCTGAGAGGTACTGGGGCGACAGGAGTCACCTGGCCTACGCTTGGCGGACGGTGCTGGACTCCGGCGGCGTGCTGGCCTACGGGTCCGACTGTCCGGTGGAGCCCATCGACCCGATGCTCGGCCTGCACGCGGCTGTTGCGCGACAGACGGTTGAAGGACTGCCGGCGGGAGGCTGGTACCCAGAGCAGCGGCTCACCCCTCTGGAGGCCCTTCGGGCCTTCACCCTGGGGGCGGCGTTCGCCAGCGGCGAGGAATCGCTCAAGGGCTCCCTGGCCCCGGGCAAGCTGGCCGACTTCGTCGTCCTCTCACACGACCCCATCACGGGACCGCCGGAGCTGTTTCTCCGGACCAGGGTCGATGCAACGGTGGTCGGCGGTCGGGTCGTGTACGGCGAGCTGTAGAGCCGTCCAAGTCCTCTCGGTTCGTGCATCCTGCATAAGGCGCCAGCGATATTCTCTGGGATTTCAGCACGTGGCCCCGTGCTCCTCCCTGCCGTATCATCGCGACGAGGATCGTCGATGAAACGAAGGGAGGGATCTGTTCGTCGTGTTGCTTGGATCGCTCTTGGCCTTCTCCGTGTTTGTGGTTTCCTGGCTGGTATCGCCTGTGGGGAAGCCGCGCGGCTAGCCCGGGTTTCTGCGACCTCGGCGGCTAGCCGCCGATGTCGAATGCAGGAAAGGGTGGTGCAATGGGTAACACGGCCGCCGATGGCGTGTCGTCCATCTCCACGTCGCCCTGGAGCGCCTGGAAGCGGTACCGGGTCTACGCTCTACTGCTGTTCGTGGTGTCCGTGTGGGGAGGGTCCTTCGTTGCGGCCAGGATGATCCTGTACGCCGGCAGCCCCGGCGGCGCCATACTTAGCCCCACGATGCTCGCGACGGTGCGCTTCTCGATTGCCTCTGCCATCTTCCTGCCGATCCTGGCGCGGCAGCATCTTCGGGTGCAGCCTCTGAAGCTGGCGGACATCCCCACCTTCCTGCTGCTGGGACAACTGGGGATCTCCATCTACTTCTGGCTGCAGTACACGGGTGTTCAGCTTACCAACGCCGGCATCTCCGCAGTGCTGGTGGTGGGTCTGATTCCGCTGGCGACGATGGTGATCTCCGGGTTCACGCGGAGGGAGCCCCTGCGAGGGAAGCGGGCTCTGGCCCTCGCGCTGGGCGCGTTGGGGGTCGCCGTGGTCGTGAGCCAGAGGGGGCTGCAGGTGGCGCTGGAGAGCGGCTTTCTCTTCGGCAGCCTCTGTCTGATCGCCAATGCCTTCGCGTTCGCCCTCTACTCCGTGCTGATTCGTGGGATCCGTGCGCGGTATCCTGCCCTCACCACGACCGCTGCCTTCATGATCGGGGGCACGCTTGGCCTTCTGCTGCTTTCCGTCTTCACGGAGGACTGGAGCAGTGTGGCGCTCCTCTCCGCCGGCCAGTGGATGTCCATCGCCTACCTGGCGGTGGTGTGCTCGGTGCTGGCGTACTTCCTCTACAATTGGGCGCTCACTCAGATCGAGGCGACGAAGGCCTCGGTGTGGATCTACCTCGAGCCGGTGGCTGCTGTCATTCTCGGCGCGACCATGCTGGGCGAGACGATCACGGTGCACACGCTGATCGGCGGCATCGTCATTCTGGGCAGCCTGGTGCTGACGCACCGGTCGTGATCCCGGGTAGCCCGGCGCTTGCCGGCTCGCATCCGAGTGAGATGCGCGCACGAGGCCGGATGCGGATCTGTACGCCACTACCTCGTTGCCTTCCGGTATCCTGCAGCCGCTGCCTCCGCTGGGGCGCCGTGGCGGGTGCTAGGCTGCTTTGTCCCGCGTGACTGGATCTGGAGTGCGGGGACGCATCCAGTAGGCATCGGGGACGGCCGCAGGATGCCGGGGCCGGGCCGGTTCGGCTGGGGCGGCCGTCGGGGCGTTAGGCCGGTCCAGTCCGAGCAGCTCCTCGGCTTCGGATGCCTCCACCTCCCGCTCCTCCGGATTGAGCAGAAGCAGGGCGACGAATCCGCCCACGATCCAGAGGGCTAGCAGCACGTTTCCCATCGTCACGACGACTGGTTCCATCGGCGCCCTCCTGTAAGTGGTTACATCTCAGCAATGGTGAGATGCAACTTGCTTGCCAAGATAAAGGATTCGTCAGACGAGGGTACGCGTTCTGCTCAACTCCACGGCACGAAAGGAGGTGATCGTCCAGTGGCCACGAGTCTGGATCATGCGGTAGTGAACTCCTTCCTGAGAGGGCTCAAGTACCCCATCGACAGGGATGAGTTGATACACATGGCCGAGCTGAATCGCGTGCCCGATGGGCTGGTCCAGGCGCTGAGGGATCTCCCTGTTGGGAGGTTCGGTTCTCAGCAGGAGGTGATGGACCATCTGGAGGCGGCTGGCCACGCCATCAGCTAGCCGGCCGGGCAAGGTGTAGCGGTGAGACCGTAAGGAAAGGAGCCTGGACGAGATGCCGTACAGGACCATCGAGGATTTGCCGGGGAGTGTTCGAGCTCACCTGCCGAAGCACGCCCAGGAGATCTATCGGGCGGCCTTCAACAATGCCTGGGAGGAGTACGGCCACGACGAAGCTCGCGCGCATCGGGTGGCCTGGGGTGCCGTGGAGCGGGAGTACCACAAGGACAAGGAGGGGCGGTGGGTCAGGGACGTGGAGGAGGCCGCCTGACCCCCATTGCTGTCCAAGGGTCGGCTGGGGGTACTTGACTCCAGCGGAGGAGTTGGTAGAGTGGCGCACGAATCCGTGGTGCGCCGCGCACCGACCGAACTGGAGCATGCTCGATGTCGAGACTGAACGAACCCCTGGTCTTCTACGGGTTGCGGCTTCGCAACCGGCTGGTCTTGCCTCCAATAACCACCAACTACTGCACATCCTCGGGCGAGGTCACCGACGGTGTCGTCGGCTTCTACCGGCAGAGGTCCCGCGACGTCGGCCTGGTGGTCGCGGAGGCGGCAGCCGTGCGACCCGACGGCCGGATAACGCCCCATAGCATGGGGATATGGAGCGACGCGCTGATCCCCGGGCTGAAGCGGCTGGCCAGCGCCATCAAGGGCGAAGGGGCGGTGGCGGCGCTGCAGATCGGCCACGCGGGCGCCAGTGCCGTGGTGGTGGAGGACGGCCTCCGGCGACCGTCCCCCTCGGGTGTGGCGACGAGGCCTGGTCCCGCCCCGACCGTGCTGAGCGAGGGGCAGATCTCGGAGGTCGTCTCGGACTTCGCTTCCGCGGCCGCCCGGGCCGCCGAAGCTGGGTTCGACGCCGTCGAGATCCATGGGGCTCACCTCTACCTGATCAGCCAGTTTCTGTCGCCCCTCACAAACCACCGTCAGGATAGGTACGGCGGGGACGCCGAGGCACGCGCCACCCTCGCCGTGGAGGTCGTGCGAGCGGTTCGCGACCGGCTGGGGAGCGGCTATCCCATTCTTTTCCGCTTCAACGCCGTGGAGTTGATCGACGGTGGCCAGAGGATCGAGGATGGGGTGGACGTGGCGCGGTTGCTGGAGAAGGCGGGAGTGAACCTCCTGCACTCCTCCCTGGCTGCGCAGGCCGTCTGGAAGAAGGATGGGGAGCAGTGCTTCCTCCAGTCCACCTCGGCGCCGCTGAAGGACCACCCCTACGCTGCTGCTCTCCCCTACGCCGCCGAGGTGAAAAGATCGGTGTCGGTCCCCGTCATCGCCGTTGGGAAGCTGGGCGAGCCCGCGGCGGCGGCAAGGGCAGTCGAGGAGGGGCTGGTGGACCTGGTGGCGATCGGGCGCCAGATGATCGCCGATCCACTCACCGCGGGCAAGATCCTCTCCGGGAGGGGGAGCGAGGTGGTGCCGTGCAGGGAGTGTCGGGCCTGCTTCGCTTCTATCGGCAAGGGTGCCCCGATGGTCTGCTCGGTCAACCAGAATCCGTCTGGAACGCCCGCCTACTGAGCGAGGCGCGGTCACGCTCCGCCGACCAGTTGCTCCACCAGGGCCATGCCTTCGGATACGGTGGCTGCGTAGCCGTTGCCGCCGAGCCGGATGGCTTGCTCCTTCCCAGAGAAGCCCGAGCCTCCCAGAATCACCCGGGTCTTGGGCAACTGCCGGAGGGCGGCGATGAGGTCCCTGAGCGTGGGCGGATCGGGGGAGATGGTGGCGGAGATGCCCACCAGGTCGGGTTGCCTGCGCTCCGAGAGCCTCAGAAAGTCGAGAATCGGGGTGTCGGCGCCGAGGCAGTGGACGACCCAGCCGCGAAGCCGAAGCAGAAGGTAGAACATCTTCAGCCCGATCTCGTGATGCTCGCCGGGGAGGCAGGACAGGACTGCTTCGCGTCCGGTCAGATGGGCGGGAACGTGCTTGGCGTACGCACGGATCATAACCTCTTCGGTGATGGTCCGTGCCCCGTGTTCGTCGGCGACACGGCAAGCCCCTTCTCCCCACCATTCGCCGATGCTGTTCAGTGCGGGGGCCAGCAGTCCGTCGAAGACCTGCTCCAGTGTGGCCCCCTCCGTGAGCGCATCGTCCGCCAGGGTTACGGCGGCGCCGGCGTCTGCCAGCCAGAGGCTCTTCAGGTAGAGGGCCAGCCGCGGGTTGTGGGGCGGTCCAACAGAGTGGCGGGCGAGCTTCTCCACCGTCACGCGAAGCCGTGCGGCGGTCTCGGACAGGTGGATGCGATCCATCGGCTGTGGTCCATCGGGCGGGATGGTGTCGGAGTAGAGGGCCACCTGCGGGATCTGTGGGGCTAGCGTCCGCAGTATTGGGAACACCGGCCAGAGATCTCGCTGGGGATGGGCGGGCTCCAGGTACTCGACTATGGCCAGAGAGTAGTCCGAGGCGGCGAGTCGATCCAGAAGCTGGTAGACGGTGCCGGCCTCGATGCTCGTAAAGCCCCACTCTTCGAGCAGTCGAGTGATCAGTCCCCGCAATAGGGGATCCATGGCGACGATGAGCAGGGGCGGCGTGTTGACTGCCATCCATCGATCCTTTCGGGAGGGAAGGCTTACACGTTCTGTGCCACCTGTTCGTCACACCTGAAAGTTGCGGCTCTTTGCCCTACAATGGAGCACGTCACAGGTGCTACCAGGTCTTGAACTCCGAAAACGTGATCAGAGAGGAAGTGTATTGGTGTGTCTGAGATGAAAGAGATGCGATACGAGGTCGTGGAAGGCTGGGAGAAGATCCCGCCCGGTTACGTCCACAGGGACGTGGTAGGGGTGGCGGTGGACTCGCGGGATCGGGTCTACCTGCTGACCCGGAACGATGCTCGTGTGATGGTGTACGAGCCCGATGGCACCTTCGTGACCTCCTGGGCCGAGGGCACCTTCACCGGACGCACCCACGGCATCAGAATCGGACCCGACGACGTCGTGTACTGCGTGGACGACCGGGACCACACGGTGAGGAAGTTCTCGCCCACTGGCGAACTGCTGATGACCATCGGCACGGTCGGCGTGGCCTCCGATACCGGCTACGACGCTAGCCTAAACAACGCCGACCTCTGGACGCGGCTGAACACCATCACCCACGGGGGACCGCCCTTCAATCGACCGACCAACGTGGCCATCGCTCCGAACGGCGACCTGTACGTCTCCGACGGCTATGCCAACGCCCGGGTCCACCGGTTCAGCGCGGACGGCCGGCTGATCCAGTCGTGGGGTGAGCCGGGGACGGGCCCGGGGCAGTTCCACCTGGTGCACGACGTGTGGGTGACCCACGACGGCAGGGTGCTAGTGGCCGATCGCGAGAACGACCGGATCCAGATATTCAGCCTGGAGGGCGAGTTCCTGGACCAGTGGACGCACGTGCAGCGGCCCACCGGCATCTACCAGGATAGGGACGGCCTCATCTACGTCTCGGAGCTCAGCAGGCGCAAAGGGATGCTCTCATACGTGCACGGTCCTGCACCGGAGGATCAGGCCGGCCGGGTCTGCATCCTGGACCCCGAGGGGAAGGTGCTGCATAGGTGGGGGACACTGGATCGGACGGCGCCGGGGCAGTTCTGCGCCCCCCACTGCATCTGCGTGGACTCGAGGGGGGACATCTACGTGGGAGAGGTGACCTGGACCGACTGGGGAAGCAAAGGGCTGGTGCCGCCAGACACCCACATGTTCCAAAAGTTCGCCCGAAAGTGGTAGTGATACTACGCAGCCGGACGAGGCATCGTGGTCCGGCCGGGCGGATCACCCAGTAGCGACAGGGGCCGCCTGCCGCACAAGTCAGGTCCGGGCGCCGAGGGATTGCTCCACCAGATGGAGAAGCTCGTCGATCTCGAAGGGCTTCCCCAGGTGGCCCTCGGCGCCAACCTCCTCTGCCCTCTTGCGGGCGTCCTCGGCCGCGGTCACCACCACGATGGGCACGCTCCGATTGTGTCTGGCACGGAACTCCCGGGCGAACTTCCAACCGTCCATGCCTGGCATCTTCATGTCGAGGAGTATCAAGTTGGGCATCTCTTGCTCCACCTTCTCGAGCGCTTGGCCTCCATCCGTGGCCGTGGCCACCCGATAGCCGGCCCCGTTCAGCAGCGTCTGCACCATGCCCTGCAGCTCGACGTCGTCGTCGACTACCAGCACCAGCTTATCCCTGCCGGCCATCGCCACCCTCTTTGGCCAACGGCAGGGTGAAGTAGAAGGTTGACCCCTTCCCAGGTTCGCTCTCGAACCAGATGCGGCCCTTGTGTCGCTCTACTATGAGCTTGGCGAGGTAGAGACTGAGGGCCACGACGCTGCGGTAACCGGGGAGCCCCGCGGGCACCGCCTCGTAGAAGGGTTCGAATATGTGGGCCTGCCGCTCCTTGGGGATGCCAACGCCGTAGTCCCTCACCGAGACCACCGCGCAGCCATTCTGGGTCCAGACACGCACATCGATCCGCCCGCCTTTGGGCGAGTACTTGATGGCGTTGTCCAGCAGGGTCACCAGCACCTCCTCCACGTGCTCGAGATCCGCCTCCACCGGCGCCGGCTCCGCCTGCTGCATGACCAGGGGATGGATGGAAGTCTTGCTCTGCATCTGCTGCACAACCTGGGCGGCGAGCTTTCCCAGGTCGAATCGCACCCGATGCAGTTCCGGGGGGACCGTACGGAAACGGACTACCTCCAGCATCTCCTGCACACGTCGGTTGATCCTGTCGGCTTGTGCGCTGATCACCTGGACGGCCTTTCCCTCGCGCGGGTCGTGCCCTCCCGGTGCCCACTCGTTCATCAGTTGGGCATAGCCCTTGATGGTGGTCACCGGGGTCTTCAACTCGTGGGCGACGGTGGCAATGAACTCGTCGCGCAGCCTCTCCTGCTCTCTGAGGGGAGTGATGTCCTGCAGAGCAACCACGGCTCCCGCCACTCGGCCTCTGGCATCACGGAGTGGGGAGCAGTTTGCCAGGACGCTCAGCCTTCGGCCGGAGGGGTGGAGGACCAGCAGCTCCACTCCAACGCAACTCTCGCCTCGCAGCGAGCGGCTTGAAGGCAACTCCGCGGGAGGGATCGGCTCGCCGGTGGGGCGCCTCAGCCTCCTGAAGGCCGGCTGCTCGGTGTCCGCCCGACCCAGTATGAGAGGCTTGCCCAGGATCGCCTCGGCAGCCTTGTTGTATAGAGTCAGCTTGCCATCGGGCGCGGAGAAGAAGACGATGCCGGCCGGGGTGGTGTCGATGAGTACCTGAAGGCGGTTGCGCTCCTCCTGCGTCTCCTCAAGCAGGCTGGCCTGATGGATCGCCAGCGCAGCCCGCTCGGCCACCACCTGCAGCAGCCGCTCTTCGTGGGCCGTGAACCCTCTGGGTTCCAGGAAGCCCAGGTGCAGCACCCCTATGGTCTGCCCACCTACGCACATGGGCGCCCCGATTAGCCCTCGAATGTGGCCTGCAGCGATATAGGGACTCCAGATGCTGGGGTCCTCCTGCGCGTCCGGCACCGAGAGGGTCTCGCCTTGAGCGGCCACCCGCCCGTCGAAGTCCTCCCCCATCCTGACGCTCAGGCCTACAGCCTGCTCTTCGGGGATGCCGAGCCCTTTCCGCAGCACCAGTTCGCGCCGCGCCGGATCGAGGAGCAGGATGGCTCCCGAGCTTGCCCCCATCGCGGCCACGATCTGCTCCAGGAGACTCTCGAGCAACTGCTCCAAGCCCTGGCGGGCGAGACCCGGATCGGTTACCCGTTGGAGTGTCTCCAGCTCCCGGGCCCTCACGCGTTCCATCTGGTACAGATCCACGTAATCGGACAGCAAGCCGAATAGCATCACCGAGAAGCCGCCTGCCAGCAGGATCTGCTCCCAGTACCACCAGAGGTCGTAGCGCTCGCCGCCCACGATGCCGGACACCATGAAGAAGGCCAGCACCGTTTGGGTGATGGCTACGTAGCCGAGCAGGGAATCGCCCGTCTGCCGGTACCGGTGAGCCGAGAGCAGGGCGCCTGCGGAGAAGGCGGCTAGAAGGGTGTAGAGCCAGGCGAATTGAAGGGGAGTCCATGCCCCATCCACCACGAGGATAGGAGCGGACTGCTCGAGGAGCAGGGAGAGTCCGGCTATGGTGACGCTGGCCGCCATGGCGGCGGCAGCCAGCCATGGCCAGAACCGCTCTCCGCGCGCCCCAGTACGCGGCCAGGGGATCAAGGTTGCTGCCAGCAAGGAGGCCGCGAGGGCGCTGAACTCGATGTTGAAGAGCCCCGCCGCGGTGTTGGGGAGTTGAGCTATCACCCCTCGCTCTCCAGGCAGGAGGCCGGGCCACGAGAGCACGTAGAAAACGGACAGAACGCCGAAAGCGGCGAAGCCTACGCCTATCCAGAAGGGCGGGGGTTCCCGAAGCACGCGGTACCGTCCCAGGGCGAGGAACGCGATGCCGAAAGCAGCCAGCGCGGCCCAACTGAACACCATCGGCACGTACCAGGGGAGGACTGCGATGACAGGTGCGGGGCCCCAGATGAACGCGAGGGCGACGTGGGCGGCTGCCAGGCCTATCGCAACGCCGACGATCCATCGAAGCAGGGAGTCTTCACGTCCGACCAGGCCCGACCTCGCGCGCTGGCTCAATCCTGGCTCCTCTGGCCTCCAGATTCCAGGATGGGCAGCCGCAATCAATATGCCATTGGATCGGAACCCCTTGTCTTCCGTTGTCCGCCCGGGGGATCATCGATTCCTTGACACGACTGGGCGGCATTCCTATACTAGAGATGGTTCAAACTGAATAAAGTCCTTCGGGGCAGGGTGAGGCGGCAACGCCAATTCCCGATCGGCGGTATCGCAGCCGTGGCTGCGGAGCCCGCGAGCCGGTTAGGCAGACCTGGTGCGAGGCCAGGGCCGACGGTACAGTCCGGATGGAAGAAGGCACGAACGCGGCTGCATTGGTGCGGCCCGAGGTCGCAGTGCCTTCGGGCCGTCCTTTGTTGTGCAGTAACCCCCGCTACCAACTCTCAGTTCTCAGTTCTGAGTAGTGGGTTCTGAGTACTGAGCGTTGACGCACTGCCCTCCCCCTAGAACTCAGAACTCAGTACCGAAAGCAGAATGCCGTGTCAGAAGTCGACTACATGGCGAGGGCGCTAGAACTGGCTCGTTTGGCCAGGGGCTCGACGGGGAACAACCCCGCCGTGGGTGCGGTGCTCGTCCGCGAGGGAGGCATAGTCGGCGAGGGGTACACCCAGCCGCCGGGCCAGGCCCATGCGGAGATCGTTGCCCTGCGTCAGGCGGGCGAATCGGCACGCGGGGCCACTCTATACGTCACCCTGGAGCCCTGCTGCCACCACGGCCGTACGCCTCCGTGCACCGACGCCCTGATCCGGGCCGGCGTCGCGGAGGTCCACATGTCGATGCTGGACCCCAATCCTCTGGTCTCAGGGGGAGGAAAGGCGGCGCTGGAGCGAGCCGGCATCGCGACCAAGGTCGGTGAGGGGGAAGCGGAGAGCCGATCGCTGCTGGAGCCGTGGCTGACTTACATCACCTGCGGTCGGCCGCAGGTGGTCGCCAAGTACGCGATGACGCTGGATGGGAGGATCGCCACATCCACCGGCCACTCGAAGTGGATCACCGGCCCCCGGGCCCGCCAGAAGGTGCAGGAGCTTCGGGCCGGGGTGGATGCCGTGATGGTGGGCGTCAACACCGTGATCGCCGACGATCCAATGTTGACCGCGCGCGACGAGACTGGCAGCCCCCTGCCACGGCAGCCGCTGAGGCTGATCGTGGACTCTACAGCCCGCATCCCCCTGGACAGCCGGGTGATATCGGGAGGGCTGCCCGGCACTACCGCGGTGATAGTGGGGACGGGTGCCGACCCGACGAGATTGGAGCGGATCGAGGCGCTGGGGAATGCGGTTATCACCGTGCCACGACGACAGGGGCGGGTGGACCTGGAGGCCGCCTTCCAGATACTCGCCACCGAATGGGGTGTCACGTCGGTGCTGGTGGAGGGGGGTGGAGAGCTGCTCGGCTCCCTTTTCGACCGGGGGCTCGTGGACAAGCTGGTGGCCTTCATCGCCCCTAAGCTTGTGGGTGGTGCCCAAGCCCCGGGGCCGGTGGGCGGGAAGGGAGTCGAATCGATCGGCGCGGCGGTGCGGTTGCGAGACTTTGCCTGGGAACGGATCGACGACGACCTCATGATCGTCGGATACGTGGATAGAGGAAGATGTTCACCGGAATAGTCGAGGAGATTGGCCTGGTGGATCTGATGGCCAATGTTGGCGGGGGCCATCAGTTGCGAGTCCGTGCCCGCAAGGTGTTGGAGGACCTGAAGCTGGGGGACAGCGTGGCGGTAAACGGCGCCTGTCTCACGGTCACCCGGTTCGACGCCTCCGGCTTCACCGTGGATCTCTCTCCAGAGACCCTGCGACGCACCAACCTGGGCGAGGCGCGGCCCGGCGACAGGGTAAACCTGGAGCGTGCGCTGCGGCCCACCGATAGGATGGGCGGGCACTACGTCCAGGGGCACGTGGACGCAGTCGGCGCCATCGCCGAGCGGCGGAGAGAAGGTGACTCCCTGGTGGTCCGGATCGGCTGCCCGCAGGAACTGTCGCGCTACGTCGTCGAGAAGGGCTTCATCGCCGTGGACGGCGTGAGCCTCACGGTGACCGGCCGCGGGGATGGATGGTTCGCCGTCTCGCTGATACCCTTCACGCAGCGCGTGGTAACCCTGGGCGACAAGGCCGTGGGGGAGAAGGTCAACCTGGAGGTTGACATAATGGCCAAGTACGTGGAGAGCCTGCTGGCCCATCGGGAGCGTGGCAGGGGAGTCACCGCCGAGTTCCTGGCGGAGCAAGGCTTCATCTGAGAACTGGGGACTGAGGGCCGAGGGTTGAGGACCGAGGGGCGGACTGCCATGCTCGCATTGCCATGCTCGCATCACTCAGCACCCAGGGCTACACGGGACCTATCACTCAGGACTGACGCACTAACCGCTGATGGCTGACAGGTTACGGCTGGGAGGTGGTAAGGGTGCCACTGGCTACGGTGGCGGAGGCCATAGAGGATATCAGGAGCGGGAAGTTCGTAATCGTCGTGGACGACGAAGACCGCGAAAACGAGGGCGATCTGGTGATCGCCGCCGAGCACGTCACCCCCGAGGCGATCAACTTCATGGCCCGTTACGGTCGTGGGCTGATCTGCATGCCGATCATCGGCAAGCGCCTGGACGAACTCCAGATCCCGATGATGGTGGAGCACAACACCTCGGGCTTCGGCACCGCCTTCACCGTCTCGGTGGAGGCCAAGCATAGGGTCACCACCGGCATCTCTGCCCACGACCGCGCGGCCACGGTGAGGGCGATCCTGGATCCGGCTACGCGTCCGGATGATCTGGCCAGGCCAGGCCACATGTTCCCCCTTAGGGCTGCCGAGGGCGGCGTCCTCAAGCGGGCGGGGCAGACGGAGGCCGCGGTGGATCTGGCTCGGCTGGCCGGGCTCTACCCCGCTGGGGTCATCTGCGAGATCATGAGCGAGGACGGCACGATGGCCCGGCTGCCGGAGTTGGAGCGGTTCAGCCAGCAGCACGGGATCAAGATCATCAGCGTTGCCCAGCTAATCGACTACCGGCGCCACAGAGAGAAGCTAGTGCGCCGGGTGGCCGAGGCGCTGCTTCCCACCCGCTACGGCGACTTCGTGATCTACGCCTACGCCTCAGCGGTGGATCGCGACGAGCACGTAGCCCTGGTGATGGGCGACCCGCGGGAGGGCCCGCCGCCGCTGGTGCGGGTCCACTCCGAGTGCCTCACGGGCGACGTGCTGGGGTCCCTCCGGTGTGACTGTGGGGACCAGCTTCGAGTGGCGATGGAGAAGATCGGCCAGGAGGGGCGCGGCGTGGTCCTCTACATGAGGCAGGAGGGCCGTGGGATCGGCCTGCACAACAAGGTGAAGGCCTACCATCTCCAGGACAACGGGCTGGACACCGTAGAGGCTAACCGACAGCTCGGCTTCCCGGCAGACAAGCGTGACTACGGGATCGGGGCGCAGATCCTCGTGGATCTAGGTCTCTCCAGGATTAGGCTGATGACCAACAACCCGCGGAAGCTGGTGGGGCTGCAGGGATTCGGCCTGGAGATCGTCGAGCGGGTTCCCCTGGTGTGCGAGCCCGTCCCCACCAACCTGCAGTACCTGCTGACGAAACAGGAGAAGATGGGGCACCTGCTTGGGCTGGACCCCGAGGAACTCAAGGAGGAGACTCTCGATGGGAAGGGTGTTTGAGGGAGAGCTAGTCGGGCGAGGGTTGCGCTTCGCCGCCGTCGTATCTCGGTTCAACGAGTTCATCAGTGGCCGGCTGCTGGGCGGGGCGAAGGATGCCCTGGTGCGCCACGGGGTAGCGGAGGAGAACCTGGACGTGGCGTGGGTGCCTGGGGCTTTCGAGATCCCTCTGGTGGCCAAGAAGCTGGCCCAGACGGGAGAGTACGCCGCGGTGATCTGCCTCGGGGCCGTGATTCGGGGCGCCACCCCCCACTTCGACTACGTGGCTGCGGAGGTCTCCAAGGGGATAGCGGCAGTCAGCCTGGACACCGGGGTGCCGGTGATCTTCGGCGTGATCACCGCCGACAACTTGGAGCAGGCTATCGAGCGGGCTGGGACCAAGTCGGGCAACAAGGGCTTCGACGCGGCTGTGGCGGCCATCGAGATGGCCAACCTGGTGGCGGCGCTGAGGACGGAGCGGTAGCCGGGTTAGAGGCGGGCTGGGCGGTCGTGCCCAGCGAGGCGAAGCATCTCACCGCTGGCTGGAGACCCTTGGCTGCCCTTTGGTGACAAGCGATGCCCGACTGGTAGGCCGAGCGAAGCGAAGGGTCTCTTTGTCCGGAGCCTGCTCGGCTCGCCAGATCGCCCCGTAATCGGTTTGGCGCCATCCTGGGCGCCATGCCCCTCAGACTCGCTGGCCCAGCTTCCGCTCGGTGCCGTTCAGCAGCCGCTGGATGTTATCCCGATGGCTCAAGATCACGAATGCGGCGCCGAGCAGCCCGAAGAGCAGGTGGGGCAACGGCTGCCCCAGCAGAAGGACCAGGAGCAGCATGGCGAAAGGCACGGTGCAGGATCCGAGGACGGATCCGAGGGAGACGTATCGGCTCCACGCGATGATGGCTATCCCGATGGCGGCGGCTATGGCCATAGCCGCGGGTGCGATCACCGCCAGTGCGCCAAGCCCGGTGGTAACACCCCTGCCTCCCTTGAAGCCGATGTAAAGGGAGTAGTTGTGTCCGAAGAGGGCTGCCATCCCCGTCACCACGTCTGCCGTTGGGTCTCCAGGCACCAGCAGGCGGGCGATCAGGACGGCGGCAATACCCTTGACGAAGTCGGCGGCAAAGACTGGCGCGGCCGCGCGCCAGCCCATGGTGCGGAGGACGTTGGTGGCGCCGGTGCGCCTGCTGCCCTTGTTGAGAAGGTCCACATTGCCGCGCAGCCGCGCCAGGATGTAGCCGGAGGGGATCGATCCAAGCAGGTAGGCCGCAGCGGCCACGAAGAGATAGGTTGAGATCGGCATCTTCTCCTTGCTGTTCTCCGAGTCTGCCACCGATGCCCGGCCCCAGGCGGCCTCTCCGCGGTGGCGTTCGCTCGCACGGCATGATAGCATACCGCGACGGGTAGGCAGAAGATGTCCGAAACGGTATGTGTGGTCAACGCTGGAGGATGGGGAACGGCCCTATCGGTGCTGCTGGCCGGCACGGGCTGCAAGGTGCGGCTGTGGGCGCGACGCCCGGAGCTGGCACTTCGTATCGCCTCGACCAGAGAGAACAGCGATTACCTGCCAGGTGTGCGCATTCCGGAATGCGTGTCGGTCACCTCGGTGCTGGAGGAGGCAGTGGATGGCTGCTCCGTCGTGCTCGTTCTCCCCATCTCCCGCGCGATGCCCGAGCTGGCGGCGCGCCTGGCATCCTTGGTGACCCCTGACCAGTTAGTGGTGAGCGGCAGCAAAGGGTTGGACGAGGCGACCCTGCGGACCGGCACGCAACTGCTGGAGGACGCCCTGGGCCCCGCCCATCGGGGGCGCGTGGCAGCCATCTCTGGACCGAACCATGCCGAGGAGGTGAGTAGGGGCATACCCACCGCCACCGTAGCCGCCTGCCGCGACCAGGAGATCGCCCGTCGCATTCAGTCGATCCTCTCTACTCCCAGCTTCCGCGTCTACACCAATCCGGACGTGCTGGGGGTGGAGTTGTGCGGCGCCGTCAAGAACGTCGTCGCGCTGGCGGCGGGCATGTCCGACGGACTCGGCTACGGTGACAACGCGAAAGCCGCCCTCATCACTCGCAGCCTGGCGGAGATCGGCCGGCTGGTGGTGCAGATGGGGGGCGAACCATCCACCGTGGCCGGACTCGCGGGCATCGGGGACCTCATCGCCACCTGCACCAGCCGGCACAGCAGGAATCGCGCGGCGGGGGAGGCCATCGCCAGGGGCAAGACCGTGGCGGAGATCGAAGCCAGTTCTCCGATGGTGGTGGAGGGGATACCGGCCACCCGGGCCGTGCTGAAGCTTGCGCGGCTGAAGGGGGTGGAGATGCCCATCACCCGACAGGTTCACGCGGTGCTCTTCGAGGAGGTCGACCCTCTGGAAGGGTTGGCGCGCCTCATGGCGCGAGAGTCCACCTCGGAGCCCTGGATGTAGCTGGAGCCTCTTGGCGGGCCTGGGCGGGCTCCGCAAGAAGGCCGACGCCCACCTATTCCACAGCTTTCTCCATAACCCGTCCAAATCCCCTTGACAGGCCAAGATGTTGTGGCATCATACCTGCTGGATACCACAAGATGTTGTGTCCTAGGTTCACCAAGCACACAATATCTTGAGCAATCTGTCTACTTGCCGGGAGCCCAGGAAAGGCATCGACGGTGAATGCCGCTAAGTGGGTGTCTCTGGATGCGATTCGCGTGTCCCACCACAGAATCTGACGCGAACCAGGGGTACCGGCCCAGGGCTGAAGCAACGAGTTCGCAAGCGGGTGCCCCAGGGCGGAATCCGCGCGGGAAGGGATGAGATGACTGAGGTCGCTGATGTGAGCAAGGTGAGTCGTTGGAGCGAGTCCGCCATCAGGGTTCTGCGTGAGAGGTACCTCGCCAGGGATGGGGATCGGGTTGTCGAGACCCCCGAGCAGATGTGCTGGCGCGTGGCGCTGGCTATCGCCAAGGCGGAGGCGAACTGGGGCAAGAGCGAGGAGGAGATCCGTGCCATCGCGGCCGAGTTCCGCGACCTGATGCAGGGGATGCTCTTCTTCCCCAACTCCCCGACCTTGATGAACGCCGGCAAGGACAACGGGCTCCAGTACTCGGCGTGCTACGTCCTTCCGGTGGAGGACTCTCTGGAGGGGATCTTCGAGTCGATCAAGCGGGCCGCCTTGATCCACAAGAGCGGCGGCGGCACTGGCTTCGCCTTCTCACGGCTTCGCTCCAAGGACAGCACCGTGCAGAGCACAGGCGGCAAGGCGAGCGGTCCGGTGAGCTTCATGCGGGTGTTCAACGCCGCAACTGAGGCGGTGAAGCAGGGAGGCACACGACGTGGCGCCAACATGGGCATACTGCGGGTGGATCACCCGGACATCCTGGAGTTCATCGACTGCAAGCTGGATGGCGGGATCACCAACTTCAACATCTCCGTGGCAGTCAGCGACAGCTTCATGCGGGCGGTCGAGGAGGACGGGGATTACGGGTTGGTGGATCCGAGCACTGGAAAGGTGGTGAGGACCCTCCGCGCCCGCGAAGTGTTCGAGCGTATCGTGCGGGCGGCGTGGCGGACTGGTGATCCGGGGCTGGTGTTCGTGGATCGGGTGAACGCCAGCACGGCCAACCCAACCCCTCAGCTCGGCCAGATCGAGGCAACCAATCCCTGCGGCGAGCAGCCGCTGCTGCCGAACGAGGCATGCAATCTTGGATCGCTGAACCTGGCCAGATTCGTGAAGGCCGGCAAGGGCAGGGCCGGCAACGGGCGATCGCCCATCGACTGGAAGGAGATGGAGCGGGTAGTCCGGCTGGCCGTCCGCTTCCTGGACGACGTCATCGAGGTGAACCCCTATCCCCTGCCGGACATCGACCAGATGGTGAAGGGCAACCGCCGGATTGGCCTCGGTGTAATGGGCTGGGCCGACATGCTCATTCAGCTCGGCATCCCGTACGACAGCGAAGAGGCGCTTCGTCTGGCCGACGAGGTCATGGGCTTTATCAAGAGGGTGGGCCACGATGAGTCCGCGAAGCTGGCGGCGGAGCGGGGCGCTTTTCCCAACTGGCCCCGCAGCATCTACCGCGACGGCCCGCCGCTGCGGAACGCCACGGTGACGACGATCGCGCCCACTGGGACCATCAGCATCATCGCCGGCAGCACCTCCGGCATCGAGCCTCTCTTCGCCATCGCCTTCCGCCATATCGTCGGGGACCGGCACCTCACCTTCGTGAACCCCCACTTCGAGCGCGTGGCCAAGGAGCGGGGCTTCTACAGCGAGGAGCTCATGGAGAAGGTCGTCCGGCAGGGGACGCTGCACGGCCTGGAGGAGATACCGGAGGATGTGCGGCGCGTCTTCGTGACGGCCCACGAGGTGGCGCCGGAGTGGCACGTACGGACGCAGGCTGCCTTCCAGAAGCACGTGGATAACGGGGTCTCCAAGACGGTGAACCTCCCCAATTCTGCCACGGTGGAGGACGTGGCGGACGTGTACCGGATGGCGCACCGGCTGGGCTGTCTGGGAATCACCGTATTTCGGGACGGCTGCAAGGGCAGCCAGGTGCTCCACGTCGGGGCGACCGGCCTGGCGGCCGAGAAACCCGAGGGGGAGGCCGAGAAGGCCCCGCAGCCCCAGACAAGGGAGAAGGTGAAGCCGCGGCCGCACGTCGTACATGGGGTGACCTATCGCGCCGAGACCCCGCTGGGCACCGCCTTCGTGACGGTGAATCAGAACGGCAACGACGAGCCTTTCGAGGTCTTCTTGAACGTCGGCAAGGCGGGAAGCGACACCGCGGCCGTGTCGGAGGCCCTTGGGCGGCTGATTTCGATGATCCTGCGCCTGCCCTCGGCTCTCTCGCCCACGGAGCGGCTGAAGGCCATAGTGGGTCAGCTCTCGGGCATCGGTGGCGGCCGGCAGTTGGGGTTTGGCCGCAGCCGGGTACGTTCGCTGCCCGACGCCGTGGCCCAGGTGTTGGCGGAGCACCTGGGGAACACCGGCGGGGAGGAGGTCTCGTCGCCGCTCGAACCCCCGATCCACACCGTGGAGGAGCTGGAGGCCATCGGCCGCGTGGGGGACCTCTGCCCGGAGTGCGGCCACGCGACCCTGGTGTACGAAGAGGGCTGCCAGAAGTGCTACAGTTGCGGATACTCGGAGTGCTAGCCTAAAAGCCGTGGTGGGGCTGGCCTGCCGATGGGGAGCCGCGACTTCGTAGGGGCCGGCGCCACTGCCGGCCCGATCGGGCGGCGGGGGCTCGTCCCCCGCCCTACACCATCGAATCCACGCAACGGCGCACCAAGTGGTCCCTCGGGGATAGCAGTACAACTGTCACGCAGCGCGAGGCGCAGCGTCTCCTCGTCCTGAGCCTGCTCGGCTTGCCTGCAGATAGTGAATCCTTCGCAGATGCTCAGGATGGCGAGTAGTGCGCTGGGGCTCACTCGGGGGCCGCACGGCAGGGCAGAACGCTCCTTCCCCTCCGCGCGGCCTGCGCCTCTATAGCAGCAGGTAGGGCTCCTCCAGGAGCTGCTTCACCCGCTGGAGGAACCGGGCGGCGGGGGCGCCGTCCACGATCCGGTGGTCGAAGGAGAGCGAGAGGGTCATCACCGTCCGCAGCACCATCTGGCCGTCGATGCCCACCGGCTTCTCCACCATCCGCCCCACTCCCAGGATCGCCGCCTCCGGCGGGTTGACGATGGGGGTGAAGGAATCGACCCCGAACATCCCCAGGTTGGTGATGGTGAAGGTGCCGCCGGTGATCTCCTCCAGGGAGAGGCGGTCCTCCCGTGCCCGACCGACCAGGCGCGCCAGCTCGGAGGAGATCTCCGGGAGGGTCTTTCGATCGGCGTCGTGGAGCACGGGCACCACCAGCCCGTCCTCCACCGCGACAGCCACGCCCACGTTGATCGGCTCCACGAGGAAGATGCCCTGCTCCGTCCAGCGGGCGTTCAAGTAGGGGTGCTCCACCAGCGCGGTAGCCACCACCTTGACCAGGATGTCGTTGTAGCTGAGGCGGATCCCCTGTGGTTCGTACGCGGGCAGGAGACGACTCCGCAGCCGAACCATCTCGCCTGCGTCCACCTCCATGTTCATGGTGAGCCTTGCCACGGTCCGGGCCGAGAGCGACATCCGCTGGGCGGTGATACGCCGCTTGCGGCCCAACGGCACCAGTCGACCCGGCAGCCCCGCCTCGACGATGGTGGGGCCGGGCGCCCCCGCAGCCCCACCCGCGGGGGCATCAGCGGTAGGTGTACCCCGCTGCGCGGCGAACGCGCGAACGTCGTCGCTCTGGATGCGCCCACCGGGGCCCGTGCCTCGCACCTCTGCGAGGTCCACTCCCAGTTCCCTTGCCACCCGCCGTGCTGCGGGTGAGGCCCGAATCGCGCGGCGCTCGACCGCAGGCATGGTGGTGGTGGGTGCGGACTGCTCCATCTTCGGCTGATCTGCCCCCGCCTCCTGGCCGTCTGGCTGGACCGGAACCTCCGATCGGCCGTCGGGTTGGATTGGGGCCACTTCGTAGACTTCCTCGGGCTCGTCGGCCTCGATGAGGGCAATGGTCTGGGTGACCGGTACCGCTGTACCCTCGCCATGCAGGATCTGCTTGAGCAACCCCTTGGCCGGAGAGGTGAGTTCGGTCGTTGCCTTGTCGGTCTCGACGACGACGACAGGCTCGTCCTTGGCGACCCTATCTCCTTCGGCCCTGAGCCACTTCTGGATTACGGCTCCCTCCATGTCGAGACCGAGGGTGGGCATGATCATCTTTCGGAGCATGATCGCCTCCTATCGGCTGGAAGATGTGAGGTCCCGCTCACCTGCCAAGCAGGCCGCGGACGGCGTCGATAAGGCGCGTCTCGCCGGGAAGCACCACTGCCTCGAGGGCCGGCGACGCTGGCAGAGGCACGGTGGTTCCGATCACTTTGATGGGCGCTTCGAGGTAGTCGAAAGCAGCTTCGCCCACTACCCGGGCGATCTCGGCGCCGAAGCCGGAGGCTACCGGCGCCTCTTGGAAGACTATCAGCCTGCCCGTCCGCTGCACCGAGGTGGCGACCGTCTCCACGTCGAATGGTATCAGGGTGCGGGGGTCGATCACCTCGATCTCGATCCCCTCTTTCGCGAGTGTCTCGGCCGCGGCCAGTGCCTTGGGCACCATCGCGGCGAGCGCTACCACTGTCACGTCTCGGCCGGCTCTCTTGATGTCGGCTTTTCCGAAAGGGATGGCGTATTCTCCCGCCGGCACCGGCCCCTTCGTTCGATAGAGCATCTTGTGCTCGACGAAGACTACGGGATTGGGGTCGCGGATGGCCGTCTTCAGCAGCCCCTTGTAGTCGTACGGGGTGGAGGGCATCACCACTTTCAGCCCCGGCACGTGCGCGAACCACCCCTCGAGGCTCTGGGAGTGGGTGGGGCCGTCGGCAGCGCTCCCCCCGCCCCCCTCCGTGCGGATCACTATTGGGACCGTCTGCTTCCCTCCGCTCATGTAGTGGGCTTTGGCAGCGACGTTGACTATGGGATCCATGGCGAGGGTGATGAAGTCCACGTAGCTGATCTCGGCTATGGTCGGCACGCCCGCCAGGGCGGCGGCGACGGCCGCGGCGGTGAAGCCGTTCTCTGAGATGGGGGTGTCCAATATCCTGCCGGGTCCGAACCGATCCAGCAGCCCCTTGCTGACGCCAAAGGGGCCGCCGCGAGCGCCGATGTCCTCCCCCAGCATGATCAGGCGGGGATCTCGTTCCATCTCCTCGCGTATCGCCTCGTTGAGGGCCTGAAGGACGCTGAGCTGCCGAACCTCCCCGGAAGGCTCCGTGATCTCCGGTACGTAGGCGGGTGCGTAGAGGTGGGAATACGCCTCATCTGGCGAGGGGTCGGGCGCGGAGAGCGTGAAGGCTACGGCCTCCTCCAACTGCCTGCGGCTCTCTCTCTCCAGGGCCGAGATCTCCTCCTCAGTGCAGGCGTTCGATTCCAGGAGGAAGCGGCGGAAACGGGGCAGCGGGTCTCGCTTCTTCCACTCGGCCACCTCGTCCCGGTCTCGGTACCCTGTACCAGGGTCGCCGGTGCTGTGGCCGCCCCACCGGTAGGTCATCGCCTCGATGAGGGTGGGACCCTTCCCCGCCCGCGCGCGCTCGGCTGCCTCGGCGACCGCCCGGTAGACGGCCAGGGGGTCCATCCCGTCGATCACCACCCCCGGGATGCCGTAGGCCGGAGCCCTGTCCGCCACCTGCTTCACCCGCATCACGTTCTCCTGCTTGGTGAAAATGGCGTACTGGTTGTTCTCGCAGACGAAGATGACCGGGAGATCCCAAATGGCGGCCAGGTTCAGCCCTTCGTGGAAGGTGCCCTGGTTGGAGGCGCCATCTCCGAAGAAGGCCACGGCCAGCCGTCCCTTACCCTCTACCTTGGCGGCGAGCGCCCCACCGACGGCCATCGTGATGGACTCGCCGACGATGGGGAATGCACCGAGCATCCCGTGGTCAAAGTCGGCCACGTGCATCGATCCTCCCTTGCCCCGACAGAAGCCCGCGCTCTTCCCGCCCAACTCTGCCATGGCGCCCAGCAGATCGCGGCCGCGACCTATGGCGTGGCCGTGGCCGCGGTGGGTGCTCGTGACGTAGTCGTCGTCCCTCAGGGCAGCGAGGGTCGCTGCGGCGACCGCCTCCTGGCCGGAGTAGAGGTGCCCTCGCCGAGGCAGTTGTCCCGCCTGGAACATCTCGTGGGCTCGCTCCTCGAAGGAGCGGATCAGCAGCATGCGTTGGTAGATGTCGAGAAGCTTCTCCTTCCCGATGACCTGTTCGGTGATGGCGATGTCGGCCATTACTGCACCCCCCGGTCTCCTCTCCTTATCGATGAGGAGGTCAGCCTGGCTACGGTTAGGATCGCGTTGGGGACCCGTGGTTACTCCGCTGGGGAGCGCTACCGGCGGATCACCTGCTGCCATTCCCGCTGAAGCGCTGGCGGAAGAGGCGGGCGCCCTCAGCGCCGAACTGCTCCAGCAGCTCCTTCGGCGGCCTGCGCCCCTCGTCGAAGTAGTACCTCGCGGCGTGCCCGGCGACGTAGGTGCCCACGTAGGCGATCGCCATCTTGGGCGCTGCTGCCAGCAAGGTCGGGAGCATGCCCACCGCCATTCGTGCGGCGGCACGCCACAGGAGTCCACCACCGATCACGGGGGCGATCTCGCTCGCTATCCGCATCGAGAGCTCCAAGTCGCGACCATAGATGGCGCCGAGCCGCAGGGCCAGCATCGCCTGGTTCTTCGTGAGCACGAAGAAGTCTGCGACGTTCCCTGCGACCCCGCCAAGGAAGGGCAGGTTCGCCGGCAGGTTGGCGGCAAGGGCGAACTGGGTGTTTACCCGGCAGGTCTCCGCGATGATCTGATCGGCAACCGCGCGCCGCAGCGGAGGGATCTGCCGCGCAAGGGCAGTCCGCAGCTCAGGGATGCTCTCCAGGATCATCGGACCGACCTTCTCCTGGACCTGCAGACGCTCTCGTGCGTCGACGAAGGCCATCCTCAGGTGGGACACGAAGGAGAATGCCCTGTAGGCGGTATTCCGCTCGTCCCGGCTGCACCGGGTGGCGTCGGCGTGTGTGAAAACCACCAGCACAGGAACCCGAAATCGCCGACCGAAGACGGTGGCCGCCCATGCAGCCTGCTCGGTGAGGTCGCGATCCAGTCTGACCACCAGGAGGATCAGGTCGGCGCTTTCGACGCCGAGGAGTTGGCCCTGTCGGTAGTCGACGTCGACGAGCCTGAAAGGGCCGTGGACCCAGCTTCCGGGCTCCGCCCCCATGAGAGCCTCCGCGAGGGTCCGTTTCCCGGATCCCGGCTCACCCACCAGCCACAGCTCGGAGTGGGCCGAGGCTTCGCGCTCGATCCCCTCGGGGTTGAACTCTCGAACCACTCGCCAGAAGTCTCCCATAGCGGCAATGCCACCAAACCTCATCGGGCCACCATCCTACTAGGACGCTAGACGTGAAAGGGCTTCCGTCGCCCCTTTTCAGCTATTCTAACACCGTCCCAGAAGCGTCTGCCACCGGAGGAGCGATCCTAGGGACGGTGGGGATGCGCCGGAGCCGCCCCGGGTTGGAGTGCTAACAGAGCAGTGGAGGGGCATGCCCGCCCGCTATTGGCGCCACTTCTGAGTCGTATGCCTATCAGTAAGCTGCTGTTGCTGCAGAATGCCTTTGGCGTAGCTCGTCTTGGAATAGGATAAGGCGGCCGCAGAGCGGGCAAGGCCGCGCAATTCGCTTGACAACTCTGTAAGGCAGCAAGTAAACTGACCCGACTATTACGAAGACTGGCCTTGGCCACAGCTACCGAGAACCCGCTCCTGCGGGTCTGCCCGGCCGGTAGCTAGGTGCATCGCCTTCGGTTTTCGCGATAGCACGGGGTTCGTGGACTCGGCCCTCTTGTTTGCCCAGCCGTTCTCGCCATCGAAGTTGATGGCGTGTGTGTCGCTGCGTCCTTATATTCGGACTGACAAGTCTTAGCCATGCAGCGCGGCATGGTCCGTCAAGGGGAAAGGGGTGGCGAAGCCTCGGGAAGTGGCGCCTCTTCGGCTCGACGCTGTCGGGCAAGAGGTGGCATTTGGGGTAGGCACCCGGCAATCTTGGCATGGCGACGTCTCGACGATTTCTCGCGCTGCTGACTAAGAATGGCTGGCGCGCATACCAAGGAGGTTTCAGGTGAGGCATCTCAAGCCTGGACTGATAGCACTGGCTGTAGCCGCGCTGGTAGGATTGGTCGGATGCTCTTCCTCGGCGCCCGCTCCCGCCGCGACTCAGGCACCTGCAAAGGCGGCGGAGCCCACGAAGGCTTCGGCACCTGCTGCAGCGGCACCGACTTCTGCCCCGGCGGCTCAGTCCGCGGGCAAGGGCGTGGCGATCAAGATCGGGGTCATCGCCCCGATGTCCGGCGACGTGAAGACGTTCGGTGAGTCCACCAAGAATGGCTTCGACCTGGCGGTCGAGGAGGCCAACAAGTCCGGCAAAGTCAACATCACGGCGGTGGTGGCCGACGACAAGAACGACCCCACCGAGGGCGTGAACGCGGCTACCAAGCTGATCAACCAGGACAAGGTCAAGGCGATCGTGGGATCGGTATCCTCAAAGGTGTCCATCCCCGTATCCGAAGTGGCGCAGGCCAACAAGGTGGTCATGATCTCGGGCACCTCCACCAACCCGAAGGTAACCGTGGACGGCGGCAAGCGGAAGGACTTCGTCTTCCGCTCCTGCTTCATCGACCCGTTCCAGGGCACGGTGATGGCCAAGTTCGCCCTCAACACCCTGAAGGCGAAGACGGCTGCAGTGATCTTCGACGTTGGCAACGACTACACCAAGGGCCTGGCCGAGTTCTTCAAGGAGGCATTCGAGAAGGGTGGCGGCAAGGTCACCAGCTACGACTCCTACGGGAAGGACGACGTCGACTTCTCGGCGATCCTGACCAAGGTGGCCTCCAACAACCCGGACGTCGTGTTCCTGCCCGACTACTACAACAAGGTCAGCCTCATCGGGAAGCAGGCTCGGGAGAAGGGCGTGAAGGGCGTCTTCCTGGGCGGCGACGGTTGGGACTCTTCCGACCTGGATGTCAAGGCCATGGAGGGCGGATACTTCAGCAACCACTACAGCGCCGAGGATCAGCGCCCCGAGGTGCAGACTTGGGTTAAGAAGTACCAGGAGAAGTACAAGTCTGTGCCCGATGCCCTGGCGACCCTGGCCTACGACGCGACCAGCCTGCTGATCAACGCGATCGTGGTCGCCGGCAGCGACGACACGACCAAGATCAAGGATGCGATGGCTGCCACCAAGGACTTCCAGACGGTCTCCGGCACCATCACCTTCGACAAGGATGGCAACCCCGTGAAGGCGGCTGCCGTACTGCAGATCAAGGACGGGAAGCAGAAGTTCGTGGAGAGTGTCAACCCGTAACCGCACGGGAATCGGGGCGAGGAGCCGTACGGCTCCTCGCTTCTCCCGTTTCAGGAGTTACCACATGGGGGATGTCGGCTACCTAGCCCAGCAGGTGATCAACGGACTGCAGCTCGGTCTGGTATACGCGCTGATCGCACTGGGTTACACCATGGTTTACGGCATTATCAGGCTCATCAACTTCGCCCACGGCGACGTGTTCATGGTCGGTGCGTTCGTGGGCTTCTTCGTGATCGGCACCTTCCACCAGTCCTTCCTGGTCGCCATTCTCGCGGCCATGGTGGTGTGCATGGTTCTCGCCGTGACGATCGAGCGCTTCGCCTACAGGCCGCTGCGGAGGGCGCCTCGGATCGCCTCCCTCATCACTGCGATCGGTGTCTCGATCTTCTTGGAATACTTCACCAGCCTCAAGTTCGTCTTCGGGCCCAACATCCGCACCTTCCCGCGGCCCTTCGAAGTAGTCACATGGAACATTGGGGGTCTGAATATCACCAGTATTCAGATCATGGTTCTGGCGGTGACCCTTCTGATGCTGGCCCTGCTGCAGTTCGTCGTGTACCGGACGAAGATGGGGATGGCGATGCGGGGCGTCTCGTTTGACTTCGATACGGCGAAGCTGATGGGGATCAACGTCGACGTGGTGGTTTCCTTCACCTTCGCCCTCGGTTCCGCGCTGGCGGGCGCAGGCGGCGTCCTGTTCGCGATCGCCTACCCGCAGGTCCAGCCGTTCATGGGGATCATGCCCGGCCTCAAGGCCTTCGTGGCCGCTGTGCTAGGCGGCATCGGGATCATCCCGGGCGCGATGCTGGGAGCGCTGATCATGGGCCAGGCCGAGGTGCTGACGGCCGCCTTCGTCTCCACCACCTGGAAGGATGCCGTTGCGTTCGCCATCCTGATCGTGGTGCTGATGTTGAAGCCAACGGGTCTGTTGGGCAAGCGCGGCACGGACAAGGTCTAGGAGGCAACGGATGAAGCAGAAGGAGCTAGCGGCGGTCGCCGCCGCCGTGGTCGTGGCGGGCGTGATCCAGGTGCTGATAATGTTGGGAGCGATCAACCCCTATTGGGAGTTGATCATCCAGTATGCTTGCATCGTCACCATCGCGGCCCTGGGTCTGAACATCATCTACGGATTCAACGGCCAGTTCTCCCTCGGTCACGTGGCCTTCTACGGGCTTGGCGCCTACTCCGCGGGGCTGGTCACGAAGATGTGGACCGGGGATAACCCCTTTGGGTTTCTCGGTGCGATCCTGATCGGCGGTCTCGTCGCCGCGCTGGTCGCTTTCCTGATCGGCTTGCCTATCCTCCGGTTGGGCTCCGACTACCTCGGCATCGCTACCCTAGGTTTCGGGTTCATCGTCAAGGTGGCGTTCGACAATGCCGACGCCCTGATACCGGCTATGGGTGGCGCGCGCGGAATGACCGGCATCGTGAAGCTCACCAGTTGGCCGTGGGTCGCAGTCGCCGCCATCGTCGCGGTGGTGGTCATGCGCAACTTCGTCTACTCCAGCCACGGTAGGGCAACGCTCTCCGTCCGAGAGGACGAGATCGCGGCAAACTCCATGGGCATCAACATTGCCCGCTACAAGACCATCGCCTTCGTGATGGGCTGCTTCTACGCGGGGATTGCGGGGGCCCTCTACGCCCACCTCTACACCTTCCTCCACCCCAGCAACTTCGACTTCCTGAAGTCGGTCGACCTGCTGCTGATCGTCGTGTTGGGCGGCCTGGGAAGCATGTCGGGGACCATCATCGCAGCCCTCGGGTGGACCTTCCTGCTCGAGGGACTGCGGGTGCTTCTCCCCCAGGAGGTGCTGGACTTCAGGTTCGTCATCTACCCGCTGCTGCTTATCGCTGCCATGCTACTGCGGCCACAGGGGCTCTTCGGAGGGATGGAGTTCCCCTTCCTGCGAGCGCCCAAGGTCGAGAAGAGGGTCCAACGTGTCGTTACTGAGAGTTGATCAACTAAGCAGGCATTTCGGCGGCCTGAAGGCCGTGAACAACGTGTCCTTCTCTATCGAGGAAGGCCAGCTCATGGCGCTGATCGGGCCGAATGGCGCCGGAAAGACAACCGTCTTCAACCTGATTACCGGCCACTACGAGCCCACTTCCGGCGACATCCTGTTCGGCTCGCGCAGCATAGCTAGGCTCAGTCCCTACCAGATCACCCAGAGTGGCATCGCACGCACTTTCCAGAACATCAGGCTCTTCGGCAAGCTCTCGGTGCTGGACAACGTGCGGATCGCCTTTCACTGTCGGGTGCAGCACAGCATGGTCGATGCCATCCTTCGGCTGCCTTCCTTCCGTGCCGAGGAGCGGAAGCTGACGGAGCAGGCGCAGGAACTGCTGCAGCTCTTCAGACTCGCCGACAAGCAGGATGAGGTTGCCGGCAGCCTTCCATATGGCGAGCAGCGGCGGCTGGAGATCGCACGGGCGCTGGCGACGAAGCCTCGCCTGCTCTTGCTGGACGAGCCCGCGGCCGGCATGAATCCGGCTGAGGTGCACACCCTCATGGAGATGATCCAGTTCATCCGCAAGCGGTTCGACCTTACCATACTGCTCATCGAGCACCAGATGAAGGTTGTGATGGGGATCTGCGAGCGGATCGTGGTGATGGACTTCGGGGAGATCCTTGCCGAGGGCACACCGGCGGAGATACAGAGCAACCCGAAGGTTATCGAAGCCTATCTAGGGAAGGAAGTAGCTTAAGTGCTGCTCGAAGTTCGAGACCTAAACGTGTATTACGGGGCCATTCAGGCCATCAATGGGCTTTCCTTCGACGTTGCCGAGGGCGAGATAGTGACCCTGATCGGTGCCAACGGCGCCGGCAAGAGCACCACCCTGAAGACGATCTCCGGGATCACGCGGGCCAGGTCCGGCAGCATCAAGTACAACGGTGCGGAGATCACCACGCGGGAACCCCATGCAATCGTCGCCGATGGCATTTCCCACGTGCCCGAGGGTCGGCGAGTGTTCGCCAACCTGTCGGTGCGGGAGAACCTGTTGATGGGTGCCTTCACGGTCAAAGACCGAGCGAAGATCTCCCAGAACATGGAGCGGGTGTTCGCGCGCTTCCCCAGGCTTAAGGAGCGGCTGAGCCAGCCTGCCGGCACCTTGTCTGGCGGCGAGCAGCAGATGCTTGCCATGGGCAGGGCGCTGATGTCCCAACCCAAGCTTCTGCTGCTGGACGAGCCCTCCATGGGGCTTTCGCCCATTCTGGTGCGCCAGATATTCGACATAATCGTGGAGATCAACCAGGCAGGTACCAGCATCCTGCTGGTGGAGCAGAACGCCTTCATGGCGCTGGGAGTGGCCTCGAGGGCCTACGTTCTCGAGACCGGGCGGGTGGTGCTCAAGGGCGAGGCCGCGAAACTGCGGGAGGACCCCAAGGTCCGTGCCGCCTACCTGGGAGATATGGTGTCGGACAACGGGGAGAACGGGGCCTAGGGCCGGGCAGCGCCGCTCCGTCCCCCCTCTGGGGGAGGCGGCAATGCCCCTCGACGGCGTCGGCCAGTGTGGCGGCGCGACGGCCGCTGTCAGAAGATCCGGCTCCCGAGCGGAAGGTCCCGCTCGGGCTGGAGGATCACTACATCCCCCGGGGCCTGCTCGGCCCCCAGCACCAGGACCTCCGAGAAGAAATCGGCCACCTGGCGAGGAGGGAAGTTGGTCACGGCTACCACCAGCTTGCCCTCCAATTCCTCCCTGCTGTAGAGTCGGGTGAGCTGTGCGCTGGACCTCTTGACGCCGAACTCCCCGAAGTCGATCCACAGCTTGTAGGCTGGTTTCCGGGCTTTCGGGAACTCCTCGACCCGAATCACCCTTCCGACGCGCATCTCCACCTTGTCGAAGTCCTCGTAGCTAATCTGACCCATCTTGCCTCCCTCTGTCTGCATCGTGGTGTCCGTGGGTGGGGTGCGGCGCGCGCTCCACTCCAGAGTGACGTGTCGGACGTGGCATGGGACTTGCCGCCGTGATACCCGTTCGGGGAGCAGAAGGGCTCTTCGACGACACAGGACGGTTGTCTGGGAAGTGAGAGGTAAGCAGAATGGCGAAGCGGCTGTACGTCGGGAACCTCCCGTATTCGACGACGGATGAGGATCTCCGAAGACTGTTCGCTCAGGCCGGCACAGTGGAGGAAGCCACTGTGATGACCGAGCGCGAAACGGGGAGATCCCGCGGATTTGGCTTTGTGGAGATGGGTACGGATGCCGACGCGGAGAATGCGGTCCGCATGTTCGACGGCTATACCATTGACGGACGACAGCTTCGAGTGAATCCAGCGATGGAGCGAGAGCAGCGTGGCGCCGGCGGATTCCGTGGCGGCAGGGGCGGCTACTGACGTGCACACCTCCACGCGATCGGACGCCACAGTCACTCCGACGTAGCCGCGTCGAAGGCAGCGGCTTGAGGCGCCTCGAACAGGACTGGGGACTGAGGACGGCGTGAAATCTAATCAGTCCCCGGTTCCGCGTACGGTCCGGCTGTGATCGTTTCATCCCGGACTGCACGCTAGTCTCTTATCCGGAATGCTCCACCTGTCGAAGGACGATCCTCGCCTCTTTGCGAAGGCTCTGGTATGCCTCCTCCAGCTCGGCGTCGTACGGTGCCCCCGAGTCGTAGACTATCTCGCGAATTCCGGCCTGGATCGCCTCCTTCAGGCAACCGAAGCAAGGTCTGAGGGTGCTGTAGAGGATGCCTCCCTCGATGGCCGTCCCGTGCCGCGCCGCGAGAAGCATGGCGTTCGCCTCGGCGTGGACGCAGGTGCAGGTGTCGTATCCCTGGCCTGGAGGTGCATCGGAGGCGCAACGGAGGCATCCCCCGTCGTAGCAGTTGCGTACGCCCATGGGGGTGCCGTTGTATCCGGTGCTGACGATGCTGTGGCCCACCACGATGATGGCGCCCACGTGCCGCCGCGAGCAGTTGGATCGGCTGGACACGTGCTGGGCGATTCCCATGAAGTACTCGTCCCAACTGGGGCGGTGACGCATAAGCACCTCTCTCTATGCGGTTCGCGATCTGCCGGTGGGCCGCGGCCCTACCGTCGTCGCTTCTTCTGGAACAACTCCGGGTGGGTTCGTTGCGCATCACGGACCCGCCGGATTGCGGCAGTGACGCCGAACAGGGTCGCCAGCACCAGCATCACCATGGCTGGCAGTTGGTCGCCGTTAACGAAGAAAACTCCCGAGATTGCCAGGGAGAGCACCTGGAGCCACGTAAGCTGGCCTGCCCTGCTTCGGATTCTGGGGAGTCTCACCATCGCACCTCCTAGCGGTGACATTATACCAGGGCTGCTACCCGGCTGCGGGCCCGCTGTGCAGGCCCGGCTCTGTCATCGCCTCGGGGTTCAGGAGCCTGTCGAGCTCCTCTTCCGACAACTGAGTCCTCTCCCGAGCGACCTCGCGAATGGTGCGACCCGTTCGGAACGCCTCCTTCGAGATGGCGGCAGCGGCGTCGTAGCCGATGGCCGGGACGAGGGCCGTGGCAATGGCCAATCCCTTCTCCACCATCTCGGGCCCCTTCTCGGTCGCCGCGATGCCCTTGACGAGGCGGTCGACGAAGTTGCGCGTGGCCGCGGCGAGCAGGCTGATCGATTGGAGCAGGTCGTACCCCGCCACAGGCAGCATCACGTTTAGCTCGAAGTTGCCGGCCTGCCCAGCCACCGTGATGGTGGTGTTGTGGCCCATCACCTGGGCACACACCATAGTGAGGGCCTCGGCGATGACCGGATTGACCTTGCCGGGCATGATGGAACTGCCAGGCTGCACCTCCGGCAGCGATATCTCCCCGAGCCCAGCCCGGGGGCCGGACCCCAACCAGCGGATGTCGTTCGCTATCTTCATCAGGCTGACGGCCACGGTGTTCAGGCAGCCGTGGGCCTGCACCACGGCATCCAGGGTGCTCTGGGCCTGGAAGTGGTTGGCGGTTTCTTGCACCTTCACCCCGGCTAGCGCGCTCAGCTTCTCGCAGACGCGTCTCGCGAACTCCGGGTGAGTGTTGATGCCGGTACCCACCGCCGTGCCCCCGATGGCCACCTCCGACAGCTCCTCTGTGGCGAACCGAAGCCGGCGGATGCCTCGCTCCGCCTGGCCGGCGTATCCCCTGAACTCCTGCCCCAGGCGAATGGGGGTGGCGTCCTGGAGGTGTGTGCGCCCCGTCTTGATCACCGGCCAGAACTCGATGGCTTTCCTCTCCAACTCATCTTTCAGGTAGGAGAGGGCAGGGATCAGCTCTTGGTCGATCGCCACGAGGGCGGACAGATGGATGGCGGTCGGGATGACGTCGTTGGAGGACTGGCCCAGGTTCACGTGGTCGTTGGGGTGGACTGGAGCCTTCGAGCCGCGGGTTCCCCCCAGGAGCTCGTTCGCCCTGTTCGCGATCACCTCGTTGGCGTTCATGTTGGTCGAGGTGCCTGACCCCGTCTGAAAGATGTCCAGCACGAATTGATCGTCCAGCTTCCCATCGACTACCTCTCGAGCGGCCTGGACGATGGCGTCGCCCAAGCGAGGGTCGAGGAGACCCAGCTCCACGTTCGTCTGGGCGGCGGCCAGCTTGATCAAACCCAGTGCCCAGATGAAGCGTCTCGGGAAGCGCAATCCGCTGATGGGGAAGTTCTCCACCGCTCTGGCCGTCGAGGCGCCGTAGTAGGCGTCTGCCGGAACGACCATCTCCCCCATGGAGTCGCGCTCGATGCGCGTTGGCTTGCTCATTGGGACCCCTCTCTTCCGAACCCCTGCCTCGCAGGGGGCTACGAGGTGCTACTCGCCGAAGAGCTCGCGCTGCAACTTCTGGATCTGCTCCGCACGTCGGGCGGTTTCCTCTCGATCGATCTGGAAGCGCAGGACGAGCATCTGGTGGGGTTGGACGCCGGATGGGAGCTTCTCCCTATCCACCACCAGCTCCTGTCCATCGTCGAAGACGAGGACCGCCCAATGCTTCCCCTGCTCGTCATGCTCGAAGCGGTCCACGGTTGCCCTGAGTGGGGACTGAGGCGACATTTGGCTAGCCTCCCTGCCTCTGGGGCTCGACCCTGTATCCGCGGCCGTCGATGGTCACCTGGATCGTGCCCTGGAGATCTGTCCTGTAGATGTCGACTTTGCGGAGCTCAAGTCGTTGCAGCATCTGTCGGTGGGGATGGCCGTACTGGTTGCCAGCGCCGACGGAGATGATGGCTACCTCCGGATCGACGGCCGCGAGGAAATCCGCCGAGGTGGCGCCCTGGCTCCCGTGATGGGAGACCTTCAGGATCTGGCTACGGATGTCGGTAGCGTGGCTCAGGATCCTCCTCTCCCCGTCCCGTTCCAGGTCTCCCGTCAGCAGCGCGGAAACGGAGCCGTAGGTGATCCGCAGCACCACGGAGTTGTCGTTATCGGCGGACTCGCCCCTCAGCAGCGGGTCCTCGGGGCCAAGCACCTCAACCCTCGTCTCTGCCCCCAGGTCGATGGACGTCTGATCCCTTCGGGCCTTGATTGCCTCGATGCCCTTGCTCCGCACCAGTTGCAGGGTGCGGAGGTAGCTCTGGTTGGTCTGCCCTGGCGGCGCAGCGTCGACGAAGGCATCCACCCTCACCGCTTCCAACAGAGCAGGCATCCCGCCGACGTGGTCCTGGTCGGGGTGTGTGAGCACCAGATAGTCCAGAGATGAGATCCCCTGGGATTCGAGGTAGGGGAGGACGGCGCGTTCCACGTCGCCGCGATCGTGGGACCCGTCGACCATCATGGTACGACCGGACGGGGAGCGGACCAGGATGCAATCGCCCTGCCCGACGTCCAGCACAGCGAGCAGCATCTCGCCGCCCGATCGAGGCGGGGGCGGGGTCGCGCACCCGGTGACGACGGCGGCGAGGATGACTATTACCGTGAGGGCGAAGGCTCCAAAGACTCTTCTCATGCGCCGCCTTCTATCGGTTCGACGCGCTTCATCTGCCGTCCGGGCTAAGCATCTCTTGGAGGCCGTCGCCCAGCAGGTTGATGGCGAGCGTCGTTAGCAGAATCGATCCGCCTGGGAAGGCCGCAACCCACCAGGCGCCGGACAGTATAGCAGCCTGGGCATCGTGGAGCATGTTGCCCCAGCTAGCCTCGGAGGGCGGAACACCCATGCCCAGGAAGCTGAGAGCCGATTCCAGGAGCAGGGCATCGGCCACGCCGAGCGCAAAGAGTACCCCCACATGGCTGGTCAGGTTGGGCAGGAGGTGGCGGATCACTATGCGCCACGATGAGCATCCGATCGCCCGGGCCGCGAGCACGAACTCCCGCTCCTTCAGGCTGAGGGTCGCAGCTCGCACGACTCGGGCCACTACCATCCATCCCACCAGCGACACCATGATGATGACGTTGGCCACCCCGGCACCCAACAGGGTCTGCAGAGCCACCAGGAGGAAGAAGGCGGGCATGGCAAGGGCGGCGTCCACCAGACGAGTGATCGCCGCGTCCAGCAGTCCCCCGCAATAGGCGGCCAGCAGCCCAAGGGTAACCCCGAGGAGAGCGGCCAGCCCCGCGGAGCACAATCCCACGGCGAGGGACACCCTGGCGCCGTAGAGGGCGCGGCTGAGGACGTCGCGGCCAAGGGGATCGGTGCCCAGGGGGTGCGCCGGGCTCGGTGGCACGGAGCCGCTCCCAAGGTCGACGCGCGCAGGGTCGTAGGGCGCCAGGACCGGCGCGAGGAGGGAGGCAAGAGCCAGCATCACGAGGACGCACAGGGCGGAGACCGCGAGCGGGTCTCGCGTGAAGTGTCTCCAGCACCTGAGTCCGGCGTCCGCTCGGCCGATCCCGGGCTCTGGCGTAGTGCGCACTCCGGATCGAAGCGTCCAGTGTGCGGAGGGGCGGAGGTCGTCCATCTCCAAGCCTGTCACCCCCTGCTCGACCGGCCGACGCGAGGATCGGCCAAGGTGTAGGCCAAGTCGGCCAGCAGGCTGCCGGCCAGGGCGATGGTAGCGACGACCAGGACCTCGCCCATGATCACGGGGTAGTTGCGCTGCAGCGCCGACTCGATCGCCAGGCGACCCATCCCGGGCCAACTGAAGACCGTCTCGATCACCACGGCGCCCCCCAGGAGGCCCGGCGCAGACAGCCCCAGGAGGGTGATGACTGGAAGGAGCGCGTTTCTCAGGACGTGCCTGGTGGCAACGGTGACTCCGGCCAACCCCTTCGCGGTCGCGGTGCGAACGTAGTCCTGGCCGAGCACTTCCAGCATGGAGGCCCGCGTCACCCGGGCGAAGCGGCCGGCGTCGCGCATGGCCAGCGCGAGAGCCGGCAGGGCCAGGTGTCGAAGGAGATCGGCCAGATCCGTTCCTCCCAGCGCGGCCCTCATCCCTCCAGAGGGGAGCCAGCCCAGGCGCAACGAGAACAGGAGTATCAGCAGGAGGCCCAGCCAGAAGGCTGGTGTGGAGTAGAGTGCCGTGGCGACGATCGTGACGCCCCGGTCCACCCAGGAGTGGCGATGGGTGGCGGCGAGCACGCCCGCGCCGACTCCCAACACAGTAGCCAGCAGGAGGCTGGTGCCGGCCAGCAGGAGTGTGGCCGGAATGCGCTCCGCCACGACGGCCAGCACCGGCCTGCCATCGGCGTAGGAGCGGCCCAGGTCCCCCGTTACGGCCTTTCCCAGCCATCGGAGGTATTGCACTGCCAGCGGGGCGTCCAGACCCCACCACTCTCGGACCCGAGCGAGATCCTCCTGGGTTACGCTGGGGCCGTACAGCGTCACCCCCGGGTCGCCAGGGGTCAGCCTCAGCAGGGCGAACGTTACCGCGCTGACCAGCAGCAGGAGGACGGCGGACTGCGCCATACGGGCCGCGATTATCCTGAGCATGGCTGCACGAGACCGTCGGCTAGCACTCCACAGGCGGGGCGGGAGCTTTCCCGCGGCTCCTTCCCCCGCTCTGGTGGCCGGCTCACTTCCATTCCCACTCCTCGGCGTTCCAGAAGAGGTTCGTGGATGAGGGTTTCACCCCCTGGATCTGCGGCTTGAAGGCGTAGACGGTCTTCGGATGGAATAGCGAGATCTGCGGCAGATCCTCGGCGAGGATCCGCTGCACCTCCGCGTATGCTTGGCGGCGCTTCTCCCGGTCGTTGGTCGCCAGCCCCTGCGCGAGCAGTTCGTCGACCGCCTTGTTGCTGTAGTTCAGGAAGTTCTGGCCATTCTGTATGGAGTTGGTGTGGAAGCGGCGCGAGATGTCGGGATCGAGCTGCACGGCGCTCTGGAGGAGTGCGGCGTCGAAGTTGCCCTTCAGCACCGTCTGCGCAACGAAGCTGTTTCTCTCCTGGACCCCGGCCTTCACCTCCATGCCCAGGTCTGCCCAGTTCTGCCGGATAGCCATCATGACCTGCTCCTGCGTCTTGTTTCCGGCGTACGTCATGATGGAGAACTGGAACCTGCGGCCGTCCTTCGTCAGGATGCCGTCCGGACCGGGTGTCCAACCCGCCTCGGCTAGCAGTGCCTTCGCCTTGGCGGGATCGTAGTCGTAGCGCGGGACGTTGGGGTTGTAGGCCCAGGAGGTCGGCGGGATGTCGGAGGTGGCGGGGACTGCCGCGCCCAGCATCACCTTGTCGATCAGGCTCTGAGTGTCGATGGCGTGGGCGAGCGCGCGGCGCACCCTGACATCCTGGAACAGGGGATTCGTCAGCCGCAGGCTCACCTGGGTGTTGCCCTCCAGCGCTTCGTGCAGCGTCATCTTGCTGGAGGACTTGAACGTAGCCGCATCGGACGGGCCGAACACGGGGGCCGCATCCACCTCGCCGTTCATCGCCTGGACCGCGAGCATACTGCTGTCTGGGACAATCTTCCAGACGATCTTCTCCATCTTCGGGACGGTGCCGAAGTAGTTGGGGTTTCGCTTCAGCGTGACGCTCTCCCCCTTGGACCAGCTCTCGAAGATGAACGGTCCGGTGCCGACGGGCTGGCTGTTGAATGCGGCCGTGGCCAGGTCCTGCCCCTCCAGCAGGTGCTTCGGGGCGATGCCCAGCACCAGGCGAGACAGGAAGGCGGCATCCGGCCGCGACAGGCGGAAGCGAACCGTGTGGGGGTCCACCACCTCGACGCGCTGAATGGCGGCATAGTCCGCCTTGGACACCGTGGGCTTCGTGTTGGGGTTGATGACGGTGTCGTAGGTGAACTTCACGTCATCGGCAGTGAAGTCCTTCCCATCGTGCCACTTCACCCCTTTCCGGAGATGAAAGGTCCACTCCGTCCCGTCGGCCGAAGTCTGCCACTCCGTGGCCAACTCGCCGCGGATCTTAAAGCTGTCGTCCGCGGCGACCAGACCATCGAAGATCATCTCGATCATCGATCGCGACACGATGTCCGGCGCGGTGATTGGGTTCAGGGTGTTTGGTTGGTTGGTTGTCCCGTACACCATGGCCCGAGGCTGAGTGGCAGCCTGCTGGCCGCAGGCAGAGGCCAGCAGCAAGGTCAGCACGATGGCGATGGCGGAAATCAGCTTTGGCATTGTCGGGTACCTCCATACTCATCCTCGAGCACCTCCGGCCGGTGCCAGTGGTCCGCCACACCGTTTCAGAGGAGGTAGGTGAGGGCGGCACGGCGTATGGATCCTCGCCGTCGGTGGCCGACTCGCTGTGCCAAGCAGGTGTCTCCAATCGTGTCGACTCTCCTGGCTGGAGACGTGTGCCAGATCAAGAGATACCTGCTTAGTTTAGCATGGCCGGTGAGGATTGTAGGGGCGACTGTCAGTCGCCCCTACATCTTCGGTAGTATGTCTTGTAGCGACCAGCGGTCGCCGGGGTTACGTTTCCTCCTACCTATGTCTTGGGGTGTAGTGTGTATGTAGGAGGTGGTGGGACTTATCGCTAAGGGGTCTGCCGAGGAACTCCCTGTAGATCTGCTGGACGTCTGGGTTCTCGTGGCTCTTGCGCCA
>JBLNDL010000040.1:0-46275 GCA_050261575.1 Sphingomonadaceae bacterium
ACCCTGATCCTCGCCTCCTTGGGATTGAACTGTCCCGTCTTGACTGCGGAGCAGGCCAGCTCGCACAGCTTGCAGCCCGTGCACTGTTCCGTCTTGACCTCGATGTGTCTCTCCACTGTCACACCCCATAGTGTTGATCGGATAGTGCCCTGCCCTACTTGTCCTCAAGCTGTTGGTCGAACAACGATTGAACGGCGTCCCTCTCGGCCTTCTTGATGTGCTCCCGCATGAGGCGCTCGCACAGATCCGGATCCCTCAGGCGGAGGGCGAGGAGTATCCTGCGATGGCCATCCAGGGTACGGCTCGCCCCCTCGGGCGACTGAAGCGTGTCCCTCCGGTAGCGCAGCACGTACTTCCGCATGTTGACCATCTGTCCGTAGAGGCGACGCTTGTCCCGAATCAGCTCGTGCAGCATGTCGTGGAAGCGAGTGTTGGACTCGAACAGCGCCTCCAACTGCCGGCTCTCCAGCGCCCTCTCGGCCTCTCGAACGACCCGCTCCAACTGCTGGAGGACCTCGTCCGTGATCCGATCGGCGATAGTCCTGAGAGCGTAGCCCTCCAGGACAGCCCGGATCTCGAACAGCTCCTCCACGTCCTCCTTCGTGTCCTGAGCGACGACGAAGCCCCTGGTCTCCAACTGCTGGATCAGCCCTTCCGACTCCAGCCGGTATAGGGCCTCCCGGACCGGAGTGCGGCTGATGCCGAGTTCCTTGGCCAGCCGCTCCTCCGTCAGCCGCTCCCCAGGAGCATAGCGACCGGAGAGGACCGAGGACCTGAGGTGCTGGTACGCCTTTTCCCTCACAGGGACGGAGGACTTACGCGACATCGTGCGCTCTTTGTATACAACGATTGGCTGTTCGGGGTTCTGCCAGGGGATAATACGGCCGCAACTGGCGCCTGTCAAGCAGTCTCATGCTCAGATAGTATACAAGAGCCGTCGAACGCCCTGCTGGAGGGTGAGGAGAAGAGCCGGACGGACCCCCATTACGCGAACAGCGCCAGATGTGGTAGACTATGGACTGGTAGAGGAATCGTCGGGACCGCCGTGGGCGCTTCACGAGTCCCCTCAATGAGGCCCTCACTTCGAGACGACGATCCCAACCCATGGTGGCCCGTGGGGCCACCTAAGTCCGTTCGAGTTGAAGTCGTATCGAAGGAGAGAAAATGGCCCACACCGAGAGGACCCTTACGTGCCGAGACTGCGGCCGGTCCTTCCCCTTCACCGTGGAGGAGCAGGAGTTCTTTGCTCAGAAGGGGTACAACAACGATCCATCCCGCTGCCCTGAGTGCCGAGCGGCCCGCCGGGCCGAGCGGAATGGGGCCATGGGCGGTGGTTACTCGCGGGGTGGTAGCTACGACCACGCACCCCGGCAGATGTATCCCGCTGTTTGCGCTCGCTGCGGCAAGGATACCGAGGTTCCCTTCCAACCCCGGGGTGACCGCCCCGTTTACTGCTCCGACTGCTACGCCCAGGAGCGTGGCAGCGGCTACGGACGGGGGCGCTAATGCAGGTTACCGCACGGGACGGTGAGTCCTTCGAGGAGTTGATGGCTCGCTTCAAGCGAGGGGTGGTCCGTTCTGGCATCCTGAAGGATCTGAAGAAGCACCGCTTCTTCGTTAGCCCTGGCGAGGAGCGGCGGTTGAGGGCCCAGGAGGCGGCGCGGAAGCTCAAGCGACGTCAGCGCAAGGCCGCCAGCAGGCAGCGCGGCGGTCGACCCACCGGTCGCGCACGATAGACCACCTTCAAGGCGTCCATACGGGCTGGGAGTTAGAACTCCCAGCCCTTTTCTTGTGCCTCACACTACGGCTGAGCGTTCGATCCGGCAGGTTCGGTTCGGCCTCGTGCTTCGCTTCGCTCAGCATCTCCCCGTCCTGAGCCCGCCCGCCGATCCGCCCCCGGAGCCCCTTCTCTGCGCTCGGGGTGGCAACGAGTCGCCCGACGCCGGATAGCAGGCGAGCAGCCCGTCCCCGCCCCACCGCGTACCGGATTCGCGCCGGAGAAGGTAGCCTAAATGGGCTATTCATCTCACTGAACCGCTACAGTATCATTTGTCTTTGGAGTCCGTCGACCCTGGTGATGGGCGACCTCCCGCACTGCATTCCCGTAGTGGAGGACCGATGAGCCGTCCCCTTGCGCCGTTCACACCAGAATCGGAGCGATTCGCAGCACAGCAGATGGGAGAACCCTTGATCGAGACTGCGGGCCTGGCCATACTGGATCGACCGCGTCCTAAGGAGTTGTTCGCCCGTTACACCGGGAACCCGATCCTGGCCGCCAGCGACTGGCCCTACCCCATCAATGTGACCTTCAACCCCGCGGCGACCCTGCTGGCCGATGGCACCACCCTGCTCCTGTGCCGAATAGAGGGACGGGACGGCTCCTCGCACCTGTGCGCTGCTCGCTCTCAGAACGGTTACGACGGGTGGCAGATCGATCCATCGCCCACCCTGGCACCCGATGGTGAGAGGTATCCCGAGGAGGAGTGGGGCATCGAGGACGCACGGATAACCTACCTGCAGGAGTTGGGCCGGTACGCCGTCACCTTCACATCCTACTCCCCCATCGGCCCGGGGGTGTCCCTGGCCCTCACGAGCGACTTCAGCAGCTACGACCGGTTGGGACAGATCTTGCCACCTGAGAACAAGGACGCCGCCCTCTTCCCGCGGAGGATCGGTGGCCAATGGGCCATCATCCACCGTCCGGTGATCGCCAGCACCCGAGCGCACATCTGGGTCTCCTATTCGCCCGACCTCGAGTACTGGGGCCGGCACAAGATCGTGCTGCCCGCTCGGCCTGGGCCCTGGTGGGACAGCGACAGGGTGGGGCTGGCCTGTCCGCCCATCGAGACGGAGGAGGGCTGGCTGGTGATCTACCACGGAGTCAAGAAGACCGTCGCCGGGGCGATCTATCGGGTGGGGCTGGCCTTGCTGGACCTGGAAGACCCTCAGAGGTGCATCGCCCGGGGCAAGTCGTGGGTGATGACTGCGGAGACGCCCTACGAGGTAAACGGTGATATCCACAACGTCGTCTTCCCATGTGGCTACACCCTCGATCCCTCAGACGGCGACACCCTGAACCTCTACTACGGCGGCGCCGATAGCTGCGTGGCACTGGCTAGAGGCAGCGTGAGGGAGATGCTGGAGTTCCTCCGCCAGGACGTCCAAGCAGATATCTCAGGTTCGCGTCGACTCTCTCTAGCGGGAAACGAGCACTCTATCTAGAGGTGCCTGCTCAGAGGTACCTGCTGAGGACACGCAGGGCGGGCGTGGCGGCCGCCCACGGCCGCTACTCACCCCACGTTTGGCTCCCCAGACCAACTCCGGTATACTTACACCACCCGTGCGGCACCGCTCGGTGCCATCGGGAACACTCTCGAAAGGGTCTCGGGTAACCAAAGCCTGCCATGTTTGCCATGCCCCACGACATCCTCGGAGCCCTGAGGGCGCTGCTGGAGCTGCTCCAGAAAAACGACCACATGGTCCTCCTCCTCATGCTGCTGATCGAGGAGGCAGGTGTGCCGTTGCCTCTGCCTGGAGACCTCCTGATCGCCTTCCAGGGATACCGCGGATCCCTGGGGGAGGCCAACGTGGTGGAGTCGGCCATCACGGCGATCCTCGCCGTTCAGTTGGGATCCACCCTCCTCTACCTGCTCTCACGCAGGCTCGGGCGAACCCTCCTCTTCCGCTTCGGTCGCTATCTTAGATTAGACGAGGCGAAGCTGCTCCGAGTCGAGAGATGGGTCCGCCAGAAGGGCGCGACGGCGGTCTTCGCGGGCAGATTGATACCGGGGCTCCGCACGCCCACCTCGATCATCGCGGGGACATTCGCCCTACCCTTCTCTCAGTTCCTGCTGTACACCACCCTCTCGGCGATCACCTGGTGCAGCTTCTGGCTGATGCTGGGCTACCTGCTGGGCCAGCGCCTCGTCCTGCTGGCCGACTACCTCCGGCACAGCAGCTACCTGGTGCTTGCTGCTGCCCTGGTCGGTTGCCTCCTGTGGGCCTGGCGCAAGCGGCCATCCCCCGGATCCTAGAGACCGGCCCGGGCCCTCGCAGACCGCGACACCTGCCGCCTGGCCCCTAGACCTTGACCCTTTCGATGCGGGCTCCCAACTGCCGCAGCTTCACCTCGATCCGCTCGTAGCCCCGGTCAATCTGCCCGACGTTGTTGATCGTGCTGCGACCCCGAGCCGTCAACGCGGCCAGCAACAGCGCCATCCCCGCCCGGATGTCCGGCGACTCCAGCCGCTCCCCATGGAGCTGGCTGGGACCGACCACGACCGCGCGGTGGGGATCGCACAGGATCACCCGCGCCCCCATGTTCAGCAGCTTGTCCACGAAGAACATCCGCCCCTCGAACATCTTCTCGTGCATCAGGATCGTCCCCTCGCACTGCGTCGCCACCGTCAGGGCGATGCTCATCAAGTCGGAGGGAAAAGCCGGCCACGGACCGTCGTCGATCTTCGGAACGGCATTGTGGACGTCGCTCTCGATCTTGAGGGACTGGTCGCCGGGAACGAGGATGTGGCGGCCCACCGAGGAAGTCTGGTCCTCTGCTTCGCCCTCCACCGTCGACTCACCCAGATCGGCGGAGTTGAGCACTCGACACCGAACCCCCAACCGCTCGAAGGCGATGAACACCATCTTCAGGTTCTCGGGCGCGGCGTCCCTGATCAACAACTCACCGCGGGTCATGGCCGCCAGCCCTATGAAGCTCCCCACTTCGATGTGATCGGGGCCAATCACCACCTCCGCGCCGTGAAGCCGATCGACCCCCTCGATAGTCATGGCGTTGGAGCCGATGCCGGAGATCCGAGCGCCCATTCTGTTCAGGCAGTGAGCCAGTTCCTGCACGTGTGGCTCGCTGGCCGCATTGAGTAGACGCGTTTCACCCTTGGCCAGCGCCGCGGCCATCAGCGCGTTCTCCGTCGCGGTCACACTGGCCTCGTCCAAGAATATCTCCGCGCCGTGAAGGGCAGAGGTGCGCATGTTGAAACCATCCTCGATGTCCACCTCCGCACCCAGGGTCCGCAGTGCCGCCAGGTGGGTGTCCACCCGCCTTCGCCCGATCACGTCTCCGCCCGGCGGGGGAAGCTTGATCTCTCCCGCTCGGGCCAGCATAGGGCCGGCAAAGAGGATCGAAGCCCGGATGCGCTCGCACACCTCGCGACTCAGCTCGGTCGTGCGGAGGTCTCTGGCCCGAAGGACCAAATCGTGATGAGTGAGTTCCGTGATCTCGACGCCCAGACCGGCCAGCAAGGCAAGCATGTCCTCGACGTCGCGAATGCGGGGGACGTTACGCACGACAAGGGGTTCGTCGGTCAACAGGCTCGCGGCCAGGATGGGAAGCGCGGCGTTCTTGTTACCACTGGGGGTGACCGATCCACGCAGCTCTTCCCCGCCCTCGATAATGAACCGTTCCAAAGGCTATCTCCTGCCATCTGATAGGGGGTGGAATCCGAATGTGGGCAGCCTACTACATCGACACCGTGACACACAATACACCGGGCCGGTTGCGAGAGGGATCCCTCCGCTCCGCCTGCCGGCAGGCGGAGCGGAGAGCCGCGCGGGAGGGAAGCGGGCACTACGCGGGCAAGGCCTCGATCTCCTGGTCCTCGTTGAGGCGGAAGCGGACTCGCTCCAGGGAGTCGGTCACCTGTAGTCGAGCAGCCCCGATGGCCAGCCGCACGCCGTGGTGGCAGCTACCCTTCGCCAGGACCCATGCGCTTCTGGCTTCCTGGGTCCTCCGCTCCAATTCCTGCTTGCGAGCCTTCAACTCCTCCTGCAGGGCATGCAACTGCTCCTGCCACTTCACGGCCTTGGCTAGGAGCGCCCGCCGCTCCTGCGACAATGGGGCGTAGCGATGCTGCACGGTCAGGAACTGAATGGTCTGCTCCAGACGCTGCAAGTCCACATCCATGGACTCCAGCTTCCGGTTCACCTCCTTCAACTCCTCGCGCACCTCCGGGACTACGCCGACGGTGATCTCCGTGAGCTCACCTATGTCCGAGCCGAGGTTTCGAGCGGCAACGCTGTTCCTCGCGATCACGCTCCCGCCGATGATGGCGCCTCGCCGGCCGAGGACCTCGACCCCCGCGCCGGCCTCCACCTTGCTGTGGAGGATGCCATCGGAGGCCCACACGTAGGTCCCCGCCCGCACCTCGGCATTCTCGATGAATCGCGCCTTCACCGCCCCCCCGGCAACCACTCGGCTGTGGCCGCCTCCGGCTACGCCGTATCGGATGGTGACGTTGCCAGTGGCCTCGATAGACCCACCGTCCACACCACCCAGCACCTCGACGTCGCCCTCGGCCTTCACCGCGAAACCGTTTCGAATGCTACCCCGAACGATCACTGTCCCCACGAATCCGATGTTCCCCGTGCCGACACCAACGTCACCGCGCACCTCGAAGACGTCGGTAACCGTGACCTCGCCATGCACCAGCGTGGCGTGGCCGTCGACCGCCGCGATCGCCGTGCACCCATCCTCGCTCAGCACGGCGCCTTTGCCGGCCCTGAGCTTTATCTCCCGACCCATCCTGCCCGGGATTTCGGCCCCAGTCACCTTTCTGCCGGGCTCACCCCTGGTAGCAGGGGTAAGCACGGCCAGCACCGTGCCCTTGCTGATGTTGCGAACCAGGTTAAGATCGAACAGGTTGACCGTGCCGTCTGGGTTTACCTTCGGGCGGCCTCCGGCATCCGTCAGGCAGGGATGGTACTCCACCCTCGCATCCGCGCCCACGCCCGGCTCGCGCCCCTGCGCCACATTGACCTTCTCCAGTGGCCTGTAGGGGTCCGGTGGGAGTTGAGACTGTGCGACAGCCCACTCCACCGCAGTCACATCGATCCCGTAGACGACGCCCGCCTCCTGCAGCTTCGCCAGCACGTCCTCCACCGTTGCCGGCTTGCCGCTCCCGACCGGAGCGGTGACGAGCACCTCCGCGGACATTCGGTCGGGCGAGATCAGCACCGAAACCTGGCCGTCGGAGGAAGCCTCCGCGGGCGTCGGGTCGTGGGTCGGTTGGTCCAATAGCCCCATTAGGAACTCCTCACTCTTTACAGTAGACGAGCATGAGACACTCCCCCATTTAATTCTATCGGCACTTCTCGTTCATATCTTTATGGCCGCCGTTGGGATTCCGACCAACAGGTCATGGACAGACCGCCAGGCGCTCGGTATCCTGTGGCTGTGGGGCTCGCCAATTGAGGACGATTGTGGGGTCCCAACCAACGCGCAGGAGGAGACACGATGTCCAGTGAACTCGGCAGAATAGAGAGACCCGAGGCGGCGCAGTTCACGGGGCAGCGCAAGATCTACCTCGTTCCCCTGGTGTTCGCACCCGCCAAGCCCGCGGCCGACTATGCCGACCTCTACGAGCGGTACTGGACCGGCGTGCGCGAGCACTTGCTGAAGCTCGAGAACAGCATCGGCGCTATCGCAAGAGTGTACCACGAGTCGGTGTCTCGTGAGAGCGACGAAGGGCTGGCTGAAGCGGAAAAGCTGAACCCGAAGAGCGGCGCGGTCGCACGGAGCAAGGTCGAGGCCGGTGCAAGCTTCGAAGCGCTGGAGGACGAGGAGTTGGTGGCCGAGACCTTCGACTGGCAACGCTGCCTCATGGTGGGTCTAGAAAGCCGGAAGGTGGCGGAACAGGTCTGGAAATCCTACTCGGAGGCAAATAGCCGCCGCTTCGAGGTGATGGCCCGCCGAATCGACGAGACACTCAAACCAGAGGAGGCGGGACTCCTCTTCATTTCCGAGGACCACCGCATCCAGTTCCCCCCAGATATCCGGGTCTTCTATGTGGCGCCCCCAGCTCTGGACGAGATCCATCGATGGATGCGCGACCAACGTCAGCGAGCCCGGCGAGAGGGCTCCGAAGGCGACGGATAATGGGTTGGGAGAGGGCGGCCGAAGCTCTGCATCGAATGCGGCCGAGCGCAGAAGGGTGGGGTAGATGGCCACCCCACCCTCTTATCACACCCTGCTGATCACCAGCCCAGTCACAGGCTTCGGGTAGAAGTAGGTGGACTTCTGAGGCATCTTGCCACCCGCGCGGGCGGTCTGGAGCACCTGCTCCACCGGCGTGGGGTTCAGCAGGAAGGCAGCCTGAGCCGAGCCTTTCTCCACGGCGCCCACCGCCTCCACCGCGTCTCGACTGTAGGTCACGTGGGTTCCCGCGCTCAACTGCTCCGGGCCGATCCCCAGGAGGGGAGCCAGCAGGAGGTCTTGCAGGACATCCACGTCCAGCAGGGGACCCGACCGGGAGGCCATGGCCTTCTCCGGGTCCCGAAGCCTCAGCACCACGGCTCCACCAGGATCCGAACGGTAGAAGCCCAGGGCCGGCCCCTGCTGCCCAAGATCACTCACTCGTCGCAGCAGTTCCCTGGCGATGGTGGCGGCGTCCGCCCCATCGACGGGTACCCTCTCGATCTCGAAGGAGCCAGATAGCGCCCCCTCCAGCATACCCAGCAGCGCCGGATCCACCCCCCGAACCATGCGGTGAGTTGGGAGAACCACCAGGCCAGGGTCCCGCGCATCCACGAGGAGCATCATCCCGAAGTTGTAGGGGGCGTCCGGGGGATCGGACGGGGCAAGCGCCCTTCTCTCGTCCCGATAGGCCAGCTCGGTCTCGTAACGATGGTGGCCATCGGCCACGTACAACTGGGGGGTCCGCAGGGCCGATAGCAGATCCTCGTGGTCGCGGGCAGGCAACACCCACAGGCGATGCGTCTGCCCATCCTCGGTGTCGGCCACCACGGTGGGAGGCTCGGTCGCCACGCTGGCCATCAGTCGAGAGACCTCCCCGGAGGGGTCGTCGAACAGCAGGAAGATGGGGCTGAGATGGCAGGCCGTGGTCCGCATCAGTTCCAGCCGGTCCGCCTTCGGCTTGGCCATGGTCTCCTCGTGGGGAAGAACCACCCCCTCCTCCCAGGGGGCCAGGCGAAGGTTGGCGAGCAACCCTCGCCGCGTGAGCGTCCGACCGTCGAACTGGAAACACTGCTCGTAGAGGTAGATGCAGGGCTCCCCATCGGGCCGCACCGCGTGCCGGGCCAGCCAGTCCTCCAGGGTGCGCGCAGCCCTGGTGTATCGGTTGTTGGAGGCGTCATCCTCCGGGAACTCGAGCCCCAACTCCAGCCGCACAGCATTGAAGGGGCTCCTCCCATACAGGTTGATCTGATCGACGGCGGAGATCACATCGTAAGGAGGGCACACCACCTTGCCGATGGGTCCTACCACCGTCTCGTCGAATCTCAACCCACGGAAGGCGCGGATATCGTTCATTGATCCTCCACATGTCGGCTGTCAACGATCGGCCGCGAGCTTCTGGTCTCCCCACTCGCAACTGCCACGGCCGAGGGCTCGTGCATAGCCTACCATCTATGCGGGCACGGGTTCAAACCCGAGGCCCAGTCCATGCACGTATAATGCTGTTGTACTGTGGTTGACGGACCGGCGCACCCCTATCGAAACCGCGGAGGGAACGAACGTGAGCGACGAAGAGTTCCGCATGGCCCTCACTTACGACGACGTACTGCTGGAGCCGAAGCACTCCGCCATAGTCTCACGACGGGACGTGGACACCTCCACCCGTCTGTCCCGCCACATCTCTATGGCCATCCCCATCGTCAGCGCGAACATGGACACTGTCACGGAGTCGGCCATGGCTATTGCGATGGCACGGATGGGAGGGATCGGAATCATCCATCGCTTCCTGCCCATTCAACGGCAGGCGGATGAGGTCCGGCGGGTCAAACGGTTCGAGGGATGGGTCATCGAGGATCCCTACACCATCGGGCCAAACGACGAGGTGGCAGACGCCCGCGTTGCCATGACCAGGCACGGCGTCAGCGGCCTGCCAGTGGTGGACGAGCGCGGGCGGTTGGTGGGAATGCTCAGCAGGAGGGACATTCTCTTCGCCGCCGACTCCGAGCCGGTGAGGGCTCGGATGACCCCCCGAGACCGGCTGATCACGGCGCCGGCCGGCAGCGGGACCGCCGTTGCCAGGCAGTTGATCGAGCAGCACCGGGTGGAGAAGGTGCCACTGGTGGATGCCGGCGACATCCTCAGGGGGCTGGTGACCGCAAAGGATCTGGTCCGGAGTCTGCAATTCCCCTACTCTACCAAGGATTCGAAGGGGAGACTGAGGGTGGGAGCAGCCATCGGGGTAGTCGGCGATTACCTGGAACGCGCCCACGCCCTGGTCGAGGCGGACGCGGACCTCCTGGTGGTGGATGTGGCCCACGGCGACACGGATCTGGTTATCCGGGCCGTGGAGGCCGTGCGGCGCACGCTCGGGTCGGTCGAGTTGGTGGTGGGGAACGTGGCCACGGCAACGGGCACGGCCAACCTGATCTCGGCCGGCGTCGACGCCGTGAAGGTGGGCGTTGGCCCGGGCTCCATCTGCATCACCCGAATGGTGGCGGGAGTCGGCGTGCCCCAGCTTACCGCCGTAATGGACTCCGCCCGTGAGGCGGCCAAGACCGGCGTCCCGATCATTGCGGACGGTGGCATCCGCAACTCTGGGGACATCACCAAGGCTCTGGCTGCGGGCGCCTCCTCGGTGATGATCGGCAACCTGCTGGCGGGCACCACCGAGAGCCCGGGGCTGACGATCCGTCGGGGTGGGAGGCCGTACAAGATCAGCCGGGGCATGGCATCCGCCGAAGCGGCGATAGCCCGGATGGAGCGAGAGCATCCGGAGCGGGGCTGGGCGGAGTGGGAGGATTCCCTGGAGCAGGTGGTCCCGGAGGGGGTGGAGGCTGCGGTACCCTACCGGGGGGACGCGAGCGAGGTGGTCTTCCAACTGGTGGGAGGTCTGCGCTCCGGGATGAGCTACTGCAACGCCCGAAACCTGGGGGAGCTTCAGCTCAACGCCAGCTTCGTCCGCATCACGGAAGCGGGACGTCGCGAGAGCGGCCCCCACGACGTCGAGTTGATGGGCTGAGAGGAGCCCTGAGTCCTGTGTGGTGTCCACACAGGACTCAGGACACAGGACTCGGGAGGGAGAGAGATGCCTCCACAGAGATACGAGGGAACGGTTCGCGCCCCGGACTTTCCGGCGGGGCTGGACTGGCTGAACGTCGACCACCCGCTCAGCCTGCGAGAGCTGCAGGGCAAGCTGGTGCTGCTGGACTTCTGGACCTACTGTTGAATCAACTGCATGCACGTGCTTCCGCAGTTGCGGAAGCTGGAGGAGACCTTCCCTTCGGAGCTGGTCGTGGTGGGGGTCCACTCCCCCAAGTTCACCGCCGAGCGCTCCACACCTAACCTCAGGCAGGCGGTGCTGCGGCTGGGGATCCACCACCCGGTGGTGAACGACGCCAGCATGAGAATCTGGTCCGAATACGGCGTCGGAGCCTGGCCCACCTTGGTGCTGGTCGATCCCGCAGGAAAGGTGATCGGCGGACACGAGGGGGAGTTCCGTTTCCAGGAGTTCCAGCCGCTCATCACCGACATCCTGGCGGAGTTCGACGCTAAAGGGATGCTGGACCGACGGGCCATCGCCTTCCAGCCCGAACTGCCCCCGGAGTCCACCCTCCTCTTCCCCGGGAAGCTGCTTGCCGACCACACCTCCAGCCGTCTGTTCATCGCCGACTCTGGCCACCACAGGGTGGTCGAGGCGGGGATGGACGGACGCGTGCATCGGGTGTTCGGAGGGGAACGTGGGTTCATGGACGGCACGCCAGAGGTCGCCGCCTTCGACACACCGCAGGGAATGGCGCTGGCGGGCGAGCAGCTATACGTGGCGGACACGTGGAATCACGCTATCCGGCGCATCGACCTGGCGACCGGAGAGGCAATCACAGTCGCTGGGACCGGAGAGCAGGCCAGAAGGGTGAAGGAGGGACCGGCCCTCTCCTCTCCCCTCAACTCCCCCTGGGACCTGGTCCTGCACCAGGGCATCCTCTACATCGCCATGGCCGGATCCCACCACCTCTGGGCCTACGACCCCGGCAGCCAGGAGGTCACCCGCTATGCAGGAACCGGACGGGAGGCGCTGGCGGACGGTCCCCTTCAACGAGCCGCGTTCGCCCAGCCCAGCGGCCTCAGCAGCGACGGACAAGTTTTGTACGTCGCCGACAGCGAGACCAGCGCCATTCGAGCGGTGGATCTCCCAGGAAGGGCGGGAATGGTGCGCACCCTGGCAGGGCTGGGGCTGTTCGAGTTCGGGGACGTGGATGGCGTCGGCGAGCAAGTTCGACTCCAACACCCCCTGGGGGTCGCCTTCGATCCCTCGGAGGGAGTCCTCTGCGTGGCCGACAGCTACAACAACAAGATCAAGCGGCTGGACCCCGGCAGCCTAGAGACACGCTCGGTGGCAGGCAGCGGGCCCGGCGGTCTGCGCGACGGGGTGGGTGAAACCGCGACCTTCTGGGAGCCGGGTGGGCTTGCCTGGGCGCAGGGAAAGCTGTACGTGGCCGACACCAACAACCACGCCGTTCGGGTAGTCGATCTGGCCAGCCTGCGCGTCTCCACTCTCGAGATCAGAGAGTAGTACCATAGTACTATAGCCCTCACTATATTCCGCTGATATACTGCCTGCGATCGTTAGCGCAGTTTAACTCTCTTTGGTTCTGTGTGACACGCCCTCGCCTCATACCGCTCGCATCGAGTGGCCGCTAAGCAGGTATCTCTGGATGGAGCACACGTCTCCCGCCAGAGAAGCTGACACGAACAGAGATACCTGCTTAGTCTTCGCAAGGGCTCGCCCGTCGAGGACTCGTCGCTGTTCTGCACGAGTATCTACTCTTGCGCGGGGGGCCTGTGGCCGTATCGTGAGTCCGAGTTGAACCGCACGCCTAGGACGACAGGAGGAACGAGCTGATGAAACGTTGCCGGTTACCGTTGACCCTTGCCCTCGGGGCCGTGTTGGCCCTGGCAGTGGCGGGCTGCGGCACCGCACAACGGGGGTTGGAAGCGAACCCCCTGGCCACGACGTGGAGTATCGTCTCCCGGTTGGCTAGCGGAACCACCGACGAGAAAAGCAGCAACGGTAAGGCAGACACCCCCGCTGGCTGGCAGGCGGGAGACAGGTCTGGCAGCGCTGACAAGCCCAACTTCCTCAGCACTCGCGGTAGCAAGATCGTCGATGCCAATGGCAAGGAAGTGAAGATCACCGGCGTCAACTGGTTCGGATTGGAGACCGGCACGTTCGCCCCCCACGGGCTGTGGTCCAGAAACTGGGAGGAGATGCTGGACCAGATCGCCGAGCTCGGCTTCAACACCATCCGTCTCCCCTACTCCAACCAGGCACTCGACCCCAGTAGCAAGGTTGGCGAAGGGGTGGACTTCAAGATCAATCCGGACCTGCAGGGCCTCACCGGCCTCGAGGTGATGGACAAGATCGTGGAGGGCGCGGGCAAGCGCGGCATCAAGGTCATCCTGGACCGGCACCGGCCGGACGTCAACTCCCAGTCGAAGCTGTGGTACACCGACCACCTGTCCGAGGATCGGTGGATCGCCGACTGGGTGATGCTGGCCAAGCGCTACAAGGGCAACGACACCGTGATCGGCGCCGACCTCCACAACGAACCCGCCGGTGATGCCACCTGGGGCTCCGGCGATCCCAGGACGGACTGGCGGATGGCTGCGGAGAAGGCTGGAAACGCTATCCACGAGGTGAACCCCGACTGGCTGATCATCGTCGAGGGCATCGAGAAGGTGGGCGACAAGGACTGGTACTGGATGGGCGGCAACCTGAGCAAGGCGGGCGAGTCCCCCGTGAGGCTGAAGGTACCAAACAAACTCGTCTACAGCGCCCACGACTACGGCCCGGGGGTCTACTGGCAGGGGTGGTTCAAGGATGAGAGCTTCCCCGCCAACATGCCCACCGTCTGGGAGAGCCACTGGGGCTACCTTGCCAAGCAGGGCATCGCGCCCGTGCTGCTCGGCGAGTTCGGCGGCCGCTCCGTCGGCTCCGACACGGAGGGCGTCTGGCAGCGAAGCCTGATGGACTACCTGAAGGCGAACGGCATCAGCTACACCTACTGGTCGCTGAACCCCAACTCCGGCGACACGGGCGGCATCCTTGCCGACGACTGGAAATCGGTCAACGACAGCAAGATGTCGGTGCTGTCCAACTACCAGGACAAGATGATGCGAGTGGCGAGGCCCACTCAGATGGATCTCACCGCGGCTCCCAAGGCGAAGTAGGCAGACGTTGCTGGGGCGGGCCTGAGACCCGCCCCACGCCTTTTCCTGGCACCCTACCGCGCGACGACCCTGAACGTCGCCGCTTGCAGATCCTCCCCGTAGCTCTTCCCGCTCTCCTGTCCCGTCACCCGCACCCGCAGCGTGTACTCCCCCTCGGGGAGATCTCCGGGCACCCTCCACTCCCAGTAGACGGCCCTCGCCTCCTCGACCGGCGCCCTAAAGCCGGACTGGCTCATCACCAGCACGGGGCTCCCCTGGGATTGCCCCACCACCTCCACGCGAGCCGCCAGCGCCTCCTGCACCTCCGTAGAGGCACGGAAGGTCGTCACCAGCGTGACCCTGTCCAGATGCTCCACCGGACTCGGGGTCACAGTGGCTGTTATGTCCAACTGTGGGACCGTGGAAACCGCGGGCGCCCCACCGGTCCAATCCGTGCGCGCCAGGGGCGCCCTCATCACCGCCACGAGCATCCCCATCATCAGCAGTGCGAACCCCAAGGTTAAACCCACCGACCTGTTGCCAGCGATGGCCGTTGTCATCTTCTCTCCCAAAGTCTAGTGTTCTGTCGGCTCGAACACGAAATGTAGGGCAGGCCCTCTTGCCCTGCCGCCCGGTTCTTCGGCTACGTGTATGACGGTCCTGGAGGCGCCCCGGGGGGGGACGAGGCCCTGCCCTACTCCATCCTGCTACTGCGACAGTGGTATCTGCCAGCTAACCTCCGGCAGTTGCGGCGGGTGTCCCGCCTTCACAGTCAGGTAGCGGGAGTCCTGGTCGAGCGGCCCCGCGAAGTAGGCCCTGGCCAGACGAGTCCCCTGCTGCGGGTCCAGCTTCACGATGCCATCGAACTCGACCCATCGCAACTCGAACCGCCTGCCCTGGCCGTCGACGACCGAGAGGTCCGTGGCGGGCGAGAAGGAGAACACGACTCCGCGGCTCGAGCGGTTGCTGAGCAGCAAGACCACCTCGACTCCACCCTGTTCCCGATTGACGTCGACGTTATCCAGAGACAGCGACAGCCCGGCACCGACCGACTGCTCCTGTGGAAAGGATCCTCGCGAGGCCGGAGGCGGAGTGGATGTCGGGCCGGGCATCTCCTCCGCCGGCGCGGCGGACGGCTCCGCCCGGCCATCCGCCCCCTCACCTCCGGCATGATCGACAGATGTAGCAAAGGCTGTGCCAGGAGTGGGGGTCGACGCCAGGGTTGGCAGGGCAGACACCGCACGGGTGGGTTCCGCCTCGGGGCCCCCGAGCAGGGCCGTCCCGTACCCGATGATGAACCCTCCCAGGATCAGCCCGACAGAGGCGAACAGCGCGAACCACGCCGCGCGCAGATGCCGCTCCTTCATCCCTTCATCCCCTCGCCATTCGTCCCGCTCACCGCCTTGCGGGCCGCGCCGTCGGCGTCGCCGCGCCGGGGGTCTCCTCTGGCCGGAACTCCAGCGAACCGGGGCTCTCCGGCTCCCCGCCACTCTCTGCAGGAGGGCCGGCGTAGTAGTTGGTTCTGGCCTCTCCGCCGCTATCCCGACCCTTCAACTGGATCGAGGTCCCCCTCTCGCCCTCGCGGGGGACCTCCATCGAGGGGAACTCCGCGTTCCCCTGCCTGTCCGCCTGCGCGGTGGCGCTAACCTTGTCCCCCGATTGGCCGAACGCCAGATCCACCTGCTCGCCCACTGCGAAGCCGTGTCCCACCACCACCGTTCCGCCCGAGAGGTCCGGCCTCACCTCGACCCACGGGCTGAGCGGCAGCACCTTGAAGACCACGCTTGCCTGGGTCCCACTCACCTGGCCCGTCACGCTCAGGGTGAACTCGCCAGGCTCGGCGTCGTGGGGGATCCGTATGGCTCCGGCATCCGAGAAGTTGCCCTTCTCGTCCGCCCGGAAGGTGGACACCGGCGCCCCCTGGCCGGGCTCGCCGACGTAGGCGTTCACCTCCTCGCCGGCGGCGAAGCCGTTCCCCACGAATGCCACCTCCGAGCCCGGGGGGCCCGCCCACAGCGTCAACTGCAGCACGCTGGGATAGGGCTGGATGGTGAACTCGACCTCGGAGGTAGTCTGGCTCTGGTTGCCCACGAACAGCAGCGTCTGCTCCCCCTTCAGTCCGGGGGCCAGCCTCACCGCCCCCGGCGCCTTGAAGGTGCCGTCGTCGCCTACCTGCACTGCCGCCACCGGACCCGACTCGAGACTGTTGAAGAAGACGTGCACCGTCTCACCGGGAGCGAAGTCGCTGCCGGCGAATCCCACCTGTTGCTCGGGGCCGGGCGAGTAGTTGTCCAGCACCACCCAGGGATAGAAACCGAGGATGGTCAACCCCACCTCAGCCGGCATCCTGCTCTGGTCACCGTAGAAGAGGACGGAATGGCTCCCCTCCTGGGCAAAGGGAACGCGCAGCACGCCGGAGATATCCCCCTGGTCGGAGGCCACCGCGACGCTCAAGGGCTGCGTGCCCAGGTTGTCCAGGTAGACGGCGACGTTCTCCCCCGGCTTGAAGCCTCCAGCCTCGAAGCCGACGGCAGAGTACGGCTTCGTGGTGTCCGAGGTGAGCCTACCCCACGTCTGGTCCGACTCCACCCGCACCGACGCCTCCACCGGACCGCCGCCCATGGTGGGGACGGCGACCACGGCGTAGACGCCGGAGGCAAGGTTCTCGGGCAATGGGAAGGAAGTATCGGCCATCACCCCGTTCTTGTCGGTCACCGCCGTACCCAGTACCAGGGTCGAGTCGTCGTCACCGCCCTCCCCCCGCAGGGCCAGCTCCAGCTCCTGGTAGGGCTCGAACAACTGTCCGCCGACCACCAGCGGCCCGCCGCGCCTCACCTGTCCGGTTCTCAGCACCAGGAAGGGGCGTAGCTCCTCCTGCAACTGCTGGGAGCCGATGGTCACGGTCTGCGGGGTTGCCCTGGCCTGGCCGCCCCTGGATGCCGTTCCCGCAGGTGCCGGCCCCGACGACTGCCCTCCCAGCGGGCCCAACGACTCGGGCAGTAGCCTCCAGCCCAACAGCAACGCAAAGGCCAGGGCTATCAGCAGCTTTCGGTTCCTCATCATCGCCATCATCTGCCCATCAGTACCTGCCGCAGAGGACGGGGCAGCCCAACACCCTCCAGTCGAAGCCGCCACACCGTCAACACGGCCTCCACGAGTATCGCCGCCGACATCTTCGAGGCCCCCCGGCGCCGTTCGCGGAACTGGATGGGAACCTCCACCACCCGTTTTCCCTTACGGGCGCATCGGAAGGCCATCTCTATTTGGAAGGAGTAACCGCGCGACCGTACCTCATCCAGACCGAGATCCAGTAGGGCGGAGCGTCGCCAACCCCGGAAGCCCCCCGTGAGATCGCGGATCGGCAGCCCCAGCACGAGTCCCGCGTATAGGGACCCGCCACGGCTCAGGGCCAGCCGCCAGCCGGGCCAGTCTCTGGTCCCACCTCCAGGGGCATAGCGGGATCCAATCACCAGGTCCGCCCCCCGCCGCAGCTCCGCCAGGAGACGGGGCAGATCCGCCGGGTCGTGGGAGAAGTCCGCGTCCATCTGGAACAGGTTGCTGTGCCGCAGGCGGAGCGCCACGCGGAACCCCTCCAGGTAGGCGGTACCCAGCCCCAGCTTGCCGGGGCGGTGGAGGACCAGGAGTCTGCCCGGATAGCGGTATCGCAGCCCCTCCGCCAGATCGCCGGTGCCATCGGGAGAGTTGTCGTCCACCACCAACAGGTGAAAGCCCTCCAGGTCCATGATCCTCTCCGCGAGGAGAGGAAGGTTCTCCGCCTCGTTGTAGGTCGGCATCACCACTATCGACGACACTGTGGATCACCTCCTTAGCGCCCAGATTGCTGCCCGCTCCCTGGGGCCACCAGGATCGATTCCGCTGGCACCCAGCCCTCCTGGCCGTTCCCCTTGACGCGCAGCCACTGCTGGTTGCCCACGGTTCGACTATCCCCCGTTATCTCCACCGTGGTGCCAGGCTCCAACCTGATCTTGACGGAGTTGGAGTTGGCAGGGTCGCTTAGAAGCCCCACCTCACCAGCCCCTCCCGCCACCTCTCCTGAGCGGCCACCCTGCCGGGCTGCGGCGGGCGTGCTCTGGGGGGTGGGGGTGACCCTGGGCGTCGGCCTCGGCTGCGGGGTACCCTGCAGCGAAGTCCGATTCCCAGAGGGCGTCGGCGCCGGAGGAGCGGGCCTGGCGGTAGACTCGTCAGGGCTGCTCTCCTGATCGTCGTAGGGACAACGGAACTCCGGCTCAGGCTGGGCAGCGGCCTGGAGAGGCACGCCGGCATCCATCACCTCCACGGTGGTGTTGGCCACAGCCTTGCTGCGGCTGCCCACCGCCTGGAACTCGAGCTGTCCGGCCTCGGCGGTCGGCGGGATTGTGTAGGATCCCCCCGCGCCGATCTGCCCCACGTCGTCCGCCTTGGCGCACGCTACCTCCTTGCCGGGGCTGTCCTGGGTGCGCTCCACGTAGAAGCGCACCACCTCATCCCGGGCAAAGCCCTCCCCGTAGAAGGTGATGGTCGTACCGGGCCGGCCTCCGTAGGTGCTGGGCTGCACGTTCGGAGTGTACGGAAGGACGTCGAACCCGGCCGTTGCCGTGGCCTGGCTCTTCTCCCCCACGAAGATCAGGGTGTTCTTCCCTGTCAACTGGAAGGGGATGACGAAGGCCCCCGCGTTGTCGAAGCTGCCGTCGTCCGCGGTTCTCACCTTCAGGATGGGTGGGGCCTGCGGGTTGTTCAGGTGCACCGCAACCTCCTCGTCGGGCCCGAACCCCTTCCCAGAGAAGGAGACGGCGGTATCGGCCTTGGTCGCGTAGCTGCTCAAGGCCACGTCGGGGTAGAGGCTGAGCATCAGGAACTGCACCGTGACCGGCGCCATGCTCTGATCCCCCACGAAGATGAGGGAGTTGTTCCCCACCGGACCGTAGGGGATACGGATGCTCTGCTTCTCGATGGTCCCTCCGTCGCTGGCGTTGAAGGTCTGGAACGGGTCGCCGCCCAGGCTGTTGAAGTAGACCTTTACCTCCTCACCGGGCAGGAACCCCTGAGCTGAGACCTGGACCTGGTCGCCCACAACCCCCACACCGGTCCCCAGCTTGACGCTCGGCCTCATCGTCTCCAGCCGGCCCGTGGCCTGGGCCTCCTTGTCGCTGTCCCTCTGCCGAGCGATCACCGTGAAGGTGGAAGCCCGGTAGTTGGGAGGGAGGCTGAATCCGAAGCCGCCGAAGCTGCCGCCAGAGTCTGCCTGCGCAAAGCCCAGGTTTTGGGGTTTCGGGTCGTTCCTCGGGTCCGACGTCAGGTAGAAGTCTATGACCGACGCCGGATCGAAGCCCGAGCCGTTGACGGCGACGTTGGAACCGGCCGTGGCGCTGGCCGGATTGAGAAGTATGAAGGCGTCCTTTCGGATGCTCTCCTCGTCGAGGGAGTCGACGGAGATCGAATCAGGCGTAGCCGTAGCCTGCTCGGCGCCACCTTCTCGCCCGGCACTCTGGTCCCTCGTGGCAGCGCCCTGGGACTGCGACCTCGACGAACCGTCCAGCGACAGCAGGCCGCTGGCCCCCCCGCCGAGACCCTGCCGGGCTACCAGCAGCGCCGCCCCCACGACCACCAGGGCCAGCACCGGGATTATCCTCCTTGCGGACATCTTGATTCCTCCTCTACTTGACCACCTTGCGGATCTGTAGCTGAACGTCTCCGTCGGCGAAGGCGGCCACCAGGCGTGAGTTGGCGTAGATCTCCAGGGGCAACGTCTCGTTTGCCTCTTTGAACCTGGTCAGAAGCTTGTTGGACATGATCAGGTAGTCCACACGCCGCCAGTCGTTGTTCAGAGCCTGCACCTGCACGGCAGGATCCTGGGCCACCTTCCAGTGAGAGTGGGCCCGAGGGAAGATCGGCCTCTCGCCGTCCGGCTCGTGGAGATCGACCCACAGGTCGTCGTCCATCACCAGGATCGACGAGTTGGGGATGTTCTCCTGAACCCAGGTCAACTGCTGCGCCTGAAGCTGCGTGAAGTCGATCAGGTAGTGGTCTCGAGCGGTGTAGATGAACACCGCTATCAGCGCGATCGCTCCCAGGCCGAGGGCGGGCATCCCGAGCACCGCCGGCAGCCTGCCCGCGACCAGCCCAACCGCCAGGCCAAAGTTCATGGCCAGGAAGGGCAGAAGCGGCACGATGTAGAACTCCAGCACCACGCTGCCCCGAGCCAGATAGAAGGCGAATGAGACGGCCAGCAGGCCCGCGACGACGTAGGACCGCCTGCGCAGCAGGTAGCCGACCGCCAGGTTAACGGCCGTCCCGGCCGTTCCTGCCACGATGATGATCGAGTCCTTGGTCCACCACTTGGTCCAGAAGAAGGACCAGAACTGGCTGTAGGGATCCAAGATGCTGCCCCCCGACCTCTGCATCTGCCACCCGATGGTGCCGATCAAGGACACGTGCTCCGCCGGGGCCCCGCTGACCAGGAAGCTCACCTCCGCGGGCAGCAGCTCGCTCTTCAGCAGGGCGTAAAGCGGGTAGACAGAGACCACCATCACCGTGGCGAACGCCCACCCCCAGGCGGCAAACCGCTTCAGGTGGGCCTCCTGGAGCGACTTGAACAGCATGTAGGCCATCACTGGCAGGAAGAATACGGCGTTCTCCTTCGTAAGGATGGCGACCCCCAGGGTGGCGCCGCTGGCCAGCACCTTGAGCAGCCGCGATCGATGGTGCAAGATGAGATAGAGCGATAGCAGCAGCCAGAAGACCATGATGTTGTCCAGCAGGACCATCCGCTGGTAGTACACCGACAGCGGCGACAGGGAGAAGGTCAGGGTGGCCACGACGGAGGCCAGCAGGCTCCCAGACAGGGTCATGGTCACCTTGAACAGCAGAACCAACGACACCAGATGGAGGACCAGCATCAGCACCCGCCCACTCCCTATGGCTATCCCAAAGGTGTAGAAGCCCTTGGGAAGCAGCAGGGTCCAGGCTGCCTGCAGCAGCCAGCCCGCCGGGGCATGGTCGTAGAAGTAGGTGTAGGGGGCCAGCCTGCCCAACCTGAGCACCGACCAGGCCTGGGCGGTGTATATCCCCTCGTCGCCCAGATAGAGGGGGTATCCGAACATGTTGAAGGCGTGGGAGATCAGGGCGGCGATGCCCACAACCCACAGCAGCCCCCGCTCCCCCACCCGCTGCAGCAGGAACTCGACATCTCTGTTCATCACGCCGCCTTCTCGCCCTGGTCTGCCCGGTGGGCACCCACATGCTGAGTCTTCTCCCAGTTGGAGATGCCCCGGACCTCGCGCACGAAGGCCCGGAAGGCCGCGTAGGCCAGCAGCCACTGGTAGGGCAGGTAGGCCAGGGCCATGGCCAGCGGCGTCTTCCAGGTGGGGTTCAGCTTGTGGGCGTCGGTGAACTCGAACAGACCGACGACCGACATGAAGAAGTGGCTCACAAGCAGATAGGCGGGAAGCAACAGTACGATGGCCTGAGCCACCGGAACCTTGGTGGTGAACATCATCCAGAGGGACACGGGAACGTACAGCGCCAACAACGCCTGGGCCGTGGGGAAGCCCAGGGTGTAAGCTGCCATCAACCGCTGCTTCCAGCTTGGTAGCCTCATCCAATCCCCCTTGCGGAGGGTCTGGAGAAACCCCTGGCTCCAACGAGTCCGCTGCTTGACGAAGTGGGCCAGGGTGGGAGGAGTCTCCTCCCTGGTCACGTACTCGTCGTCGTAGACGATCCGCACCGGCTCCTCCATGGCCGAGAGTCGAATGCCGATGTCGGCGTCCTCCGTGAGGTTGTGCTCGTCCCACCCGCCGATCTGCTCGATCACCTCCCTGGCGAAGAAGATGGTATTGCCCCCCAGGGGCGTGACTCCCAACTGAGCATGGTAGTGCAGCCGCGACTTGAACCAGAAGAAGTACTCCAGGACGTTCAGGGCCGAGTACCAGGAGCTGTCGTAGTTCATCAGTTGCACGCCACACTGCACCACGCGAACCCCTTCCTGCAGCATCACCGTGTTGACGATGTTGAATATGTCCGGATGGATCTCGTCCTCGGCATCGAAGATGGTCACCACCTCGGCTGAAGAGTGGGCCAATCCCCTGTTCAGACCATGCGGCTTATTGATCGGAAGGTCGTCGAACAGCACCAGCCGCACGTCGGCGATCCCCTCCGCCCGCAGTTGCGCGATCTTCTCCTCCACCTTGGCGATGGTGCCGTGATCGGTGTGCTCGCAGATCACCAACACCTCCATCAAGGAGCGGGGGTAGCGTGCCCTCACCACCCTATCGATGGTGTCCTGGATCACCTCTTCCTCGTGGCGCGCGGGCAGCAGCACCGTGAAGGACTTCTCTGGCGCCCTGAAGCTCTCCGGAGCCCGAGATCTCCTGTATGCCTCCGGCCGGTCCCAGGTGTAGATCATGATGTAGGCGGTATGGGCGGCCTGCAGCGTGAGCAGGATAGACAGGAGCGTGATCGCAACGAGGAACAGGGTCACGGCTCCCACCCCCAGGTCCAGAGCAGGCTGGTGGTGAAGTTCCAGGCCATGGCCAGCGCTATCCCCACCAGGTTTGCCAGCAGGTAGTGGAAGCCCGCGAAGGACACCAGCAGATACAGCACGCCGGAGGTGATCAGGAGCCCACCCAGCGAGGTGAGGTTGAACTTCCCTAGCCGCGCGAGTGAGAAGCCGGACGCACCAAAAGTCCACCGCTCGTTCCAGGCAAAGTTGTGGAGGATGGCAACCTCTACCGCCAGCGGGGATGCCACCAGGAGGGGCAAACCGGCAATCCCGTGGGTGACGAACAGCACCACACTGTTCACCACCACGCCCAGGGCCCCGACTATCCCGAAGCGAACTAACCGGGGCCAGATCAGATCCCGACTTCGCTTCATCGCATTCCATCCCACACCTGTCGCTGTGCGGTCCGGCGCTTCCTGGCGCTACAGCGATGGATCGGGGGCGCACAGCCGTGTCACATCACCACCGGCCGGCGGGCCTCCTCGGAAAGGCAGGGAGGGGATGCAAGGTATAGGCCACCCGCTCCGCGGGGAAGGGGGGGTGCCATACCCCTATTGCGGCTCTCGCCCCCACACGAGCTTCCCGTCCTCGTAGACGGTGATCCTGTCCGAGACCCGGTAGCCGGTGGCCTCGGGCCAGAAGCTGTGGTCGTTTGCCTGGTCGAACTGGGACCAATCGCTGGCGTGGATGCGGAGTAGGATATCCCCCGTGGAGCCGTATGGCGGGAGCACGTTGTCTTGCCCGGGGAAAGTCACCTTCAGGTAGTGGTCCTGCCTGCCTTTCTCCGTCCGCACCAACTCCGCCTTCACGCGATCCTCTCCCAGTGCGGCGAAGTCCACCTCTACTTGAGGCTCGCTGGGCCGGGAGCCGTGGGAGAACCAGTAGCGCACCTCGAATCGAGTGAGATCCAGTGGCTGCCCATCGCGGTCCACGATCTGCAGGGCAAACGATATCGAGTTGGTCTTCGGGGAGGTCTCGTTGGCTCTGTAGAGCAACTCCAACCTCCCATCGGAGGTGGGTCCGGATTGGCCCTGCCTGGGTTCCGCCAGCGGCGGGGCGAGGTATTCCCGATACACCTGCTGCTTGTCCGATACCACGGTCAGCCAATCGTCACCCAGCAGCCCCCCGGTATCGCCCGAGTTCGGGTTGAGGGACCAGGCGAAGTAGCTCACCCCGGTCCCCTGAAGATAGTCCAGGAGAGAACGCTGCCACACCCCCTCGGCGTCGGTCAGATCCACCGACCTGCCCCCGAACTCCCCGACGATCACGGGGGCGATCCCCTCCTCTTGCAGGTAGCCCCAGTGGGAACGCCACACCCAGGGGAGGTTACGCGGGAAGTCGGGGGAGCTGAACCACCCCTGCCAGTAGACCCCAGGGCCGTAGTCGTGCGCGCTGTACACCAGGCGCCCCGGCTGCGCGAGTTGGACTGGGTGGTCCCGTGCACCCGTCAGGTTGCCCCCCCACCAGTACCAGTCGCCGCCGTACTGCTCCACGCCCTGAACCAAGATCAGCAGGTACGGATTGGCTTCCAGGACGGCGTTCCCAGCCTTCTCGGCGGCGATCCGCCAGTCCGTGGCGGGATCGCCCGTACCCCAGGTGGCCGGTCCCTTCGGCTCGTTATGCAGATCGACACCTATCACGGTGTCGTTGGCCCTGTAGCGCTGGGCCAGCATCACCCAGTCGGCGATCCACCGATCCTCGCTCACCTCGTCTGTGTACCAAAGATCGGACTGGCCGGCGCTGGTAGGCCGATGTCGGTCTAGCACCACCTTCAGCCCCCTCTCGCCGGCACCCTGAACGATCAGATCCAGCACCTCCAGCGAGGTGAGCCCGGCCAGGTCCGGGTTCACCTGGTAGTTGATCCCCTGGGGCATCTGCCCCGGAACCAGCGCCTCGTTGGATAAGGGTATCCGGATGGCGTTGTAGCCCAGCCTGGCGATCTGATCCAGGATGCCCTTCCAGTTGCGGCTCCAGAGGCCGTGGGGCACGAAAGTGCCGGTCTCCATGCCGAACCAGTTGAGGCCGGTGATGCGCACCTCCCGGCCGTTGGAGTCGTAGAGTCTGCTGCCGCAGCTATGGAGATAGTTCAGCGGACGTCCCTCGGCGTCGACGGCGGGAGGCACCGGCGCGGGGTCCGCGATGCATTGGGTGGGGGCGGGCGGACGCCGGTCGACGATCCTCCTGGGCGAGGGAGCGCCCACCATCAACCACCACCAGACGCCGGCCACGAGAGCGAGGATCAGCACCCACCTCAGCCGTTTGAGCAGCCTGAGTCCTTCCTCCATAGGTTGGGCGGCGAGAAGCAAAGGTTATGCCACTCGGGGTCCGGACGCGGGGACACAGCGACGCGGAAACGGTGGCCGGGGGTACGGGGAGGAAAAGGTGGCACGTCCGCTGCCTCCATCCCACTCGATCCTCCGATGGGGGGTGATCGCCCCTGCCTGGCCGCAGCGAGTTGCGGCCAGGCAGGCAATTCGCTCACGAGACGAGGGGGTGGAAGATCGTGAACTGGCGGAGCCTAATCCTGCTCGGCGCCCTGGCCCTGGCGATGATCGCGGTGCCGGTGGCACGCATGCTTCTCCCCAGGCCACCTGACCGGCTGCCCACCGCCGCGGGATACCGTTTCCTCGCAGGGGTCAACTACCCCTGGAAGTCCTATCAGGACTTCGGCTCCGGCGCCTGGGGCCATTCCGGCGTCAGCAGCCCCGGGGTGTTCGACGAGATAGACACGGACATGGCCAACGTGGCAGCAACCGGGATCCAGGTAGTGAAGTGGCGTGTCTTCAACGACGGCAGGTTCAGTCCGGACTTCATGGAGGACGGGTCCGTCAGCGGACTGGACGAACAGTTCTTCCACGATCTCGACGCCGCGCTCGAGATCGCGGCGCGTCACGACCTCTACCTGGTGCTCAGCCTCATAGACAGCGGCTTCTGGGCCACCCAGTGCAGCCTCAACGGCGTCCAGATGGGCGGCCACATCGACCTGATGAGCGACCCGGCCAAGCACCGGTCGCTGATCCAGAAGGCGATCGTCCCGTTGGTGGAGCGGGCCAAGTGGAGCGGACGGGTGATCGCCTACGAGGTGATCGCCGAGCCCGAGTGGGGCATCACGGAGCTGCACACCGAGGACGATGGCCGCCAGACCGTGCCGCTGGCCGACGTGCGGGACTTCGTGGCGGAGGCCACCACAGCCATCCACCGACACGGTGGGCGGCTTGTGACGGTGGAGTCGAACCGCCCGACTCACATGCAGTACTGGAAGGACCTGGGGCTGGACTACTTCACCTTCAGTTGGTACGACTGGATGGAGCCCTACGATCCCCTAGACGTGCCCGCCGCCAGCTACGGCCTCGATCGCCCGGTCGTGCTGGGCGAGTATCCCATCGAGGGCTCACAGCACTACAGCTTCTCCCAGGTGATGGACATCGCCCTGCGGCAGGGCTACGCAGGGGCCTTCGCCTGGAGCTACGGGGCCTCGGATAAGTACGGCTCCCTCAGAAACGTCCACGATCGCTACGCTCAGTGGTTGGCCGACCACTGGCAGGTGGCGGACCTCTCCGGAGGTCGCATCGCTCCCCCTTCGGCCCCCATCGCCTTCCAGCCGCCGCCCTTCGCCTACCAGAGCGTGCGGCTCGCCAAGGACACCGCCGGGCTCACCGCCGACGTGGGGCTGTCGGTGAGAGAGGGGGGAACCTTCCACCTCCAGGCATACCTCTACCCCAGGAACGGCCAGCCCGACAGCCCCGTGGCGGACCGGACCCTGGCGCTGCAGAGCGGGGCTCAGGGGACCGTCCACATGACGTTGCCGGATGTGCCGCAGGGTGAGATCTACAAGCTGAGCATGGCCATCTTCGACGAGAACTGGACGATCAGGAAGTGGTTCGACTCCATCTACACCTTCGTCGTGGAGAACGGGGAGGTGGCCCGGCCGTCTCTGACCGACCTGGAGACCGAAAACCCCTGCGCCAAACCCAAGCAGTAGCACCTCTCTCCCTTTAGGAGAGGCACATCTTTTCCCTCTCTCTGGGAGAGGTGCGGGGTGAGGTCCCTCACCCTAACCCTCTCCCACGTGGAGAGGGAATCTCCCGTCCCCCAGTCACGGTGCCGGCAGCTCCTCCTGGAAGGGCTCCACGATCTTGAACGTGGCCGTTGCCTGAGTCCCACTGCTCTCGCCCACCACCACTAGCGTCACCTGGCCCGCAGCATCGGTGGGCGTCGTGACCGGACCCAGCCCGCGGTAGGAGCCATCGAGGGCCGCGACACCTTCCGCAACCACCTGCCCACCCGCTTCGCCCAGGTGCAGGGTGATCCTCTCCCCCGCCGCGAAGCCCCCGCCGCTGGCGGTGACGGGGCTGCCCGCGAAGCCCGAGTAGCTGCTCAACTCCAGCCAGGGGTTGGCGCCCACCACGTTGTACTCCGCCACCGCCGTCGCTCCGCTGCTCCTGCCCCGCAGCCCCACCACGAGTGCACCGCTCTTGGAGTCGGGCGGGACGTCGATCGGCCCGGCGCCCCATACGCCGCCGTATTGATCTGCCCTGTAGGTGGAGACGGCAGCCGTGGCGCTGCCCAGCAGCAACTCCACCTCCTCGTTGGGCAGGAAGCCCTTGGCGTTCACGTCGAAGCTGCTGCCCGGAAGCCCCGACCAGGGACTCAACTCCATCTGGGGCTGCAGAGGCTCGATGGTGATCGCCGTGCTCAGCGGCTTCTCCGTCGCCTCCCCCTTCAGCACCAGATTGTACTCGCCGGGCGGCAACACGGGGATCTCCACCTCCGTCCAACTGGTGTTGCCGACGTCGTCGGCGGTTGCGGTGGCTAGGGCCTGCTCGGCGGCCACGCTGGTGCCGTCGCCCTGCGTGATAAACGCACTGACCCGGTCCCCCGGCTCGAACCCTCCGGCGACGAAGCCCAATCGTCCAGCCGGAAGGTGGTTGTAGCTATTGAGGTTCGCCCAGAGATCCTTGGCGCGAATGTGGAGGGTGCCCCCGGCGCTTGTCCCGCTTCTGCCGCCCACCGCCTGAACAGTGCGGTTGCCCGACTCCAGCCAGCTCGGGAGCTGCACCCTGGCATCCGAGATCCTACCCTCGCCGTCGGCAGTCGCCTGACCTATCTCCTCGGGCTCGCCGTCGTGGTCCACCAGGAGGCTCACCGTCTCCCCGGGCTCGAAGCCCTCTGCAGAGAAGGTGAAGTGCTCCCATTGAGTGGTCGTCCCGGAAGGCAGGGTGAGGACGGCCGCAGGCTTCGATTCTGGGGTAGGCTGGGCGGATTCCGCTTGCCTGTCGTCCGCGCCGCCCTCCTGCCTCGTGACAGGCGCCGAGTCATCGCGGCCGACGAAGCCGCCCAACCCGGCGTTCAGTCTGGCGGTCAGGCCAACCACCAGCAGGAGCACGCCCGCGACCACCAGCCATCGTCTGCTCGAGTTCATCACCTTCGATGCTCCCGACGGTCAGATTGGAAGCCTTCCAGGTGATCGAGAGCCCCCCCGGAAGGCGCACGGTCGGGTGGAGGCGGGCAAGAGGTATGCCAGTGGGAAACGGAGAGGATGGCTAACGCGACTCTCTGGAGCGCGGCGCATATGCGCCGCGCTCCAAGATCGGGTCTACTGGGTCTTCGTCGATGCCGCAAACCTGGCGGACACGGCGAGAGGGTCCTCCGGGATGGGGAACGCTCTACACAGCTCCAGGGATCGGGCCCGAGCCTCGCTCAGCCACTCCCGATCCTCTCTCTTGCTGAGGGTGGTGGCGATCAGGTCGGCGATCTGCTCCATCTCCGCCTCGCCCATGCCACGCGTCGTGACCGCGGGCGTGCCCAGCCGGATGCCGCTGGTCGTCTGCTGTGGAGCCGGGTCGAAGGGCAACAGGTTCTTGTTGACCGTGATGCCCACGGTTGCGAGCAGTGCCTCCGCCGCAGCCCCGCTGATGTCCACGGGCCGCAGGTCCACCAGCATCAGGTGGTTGTCGGTGCCGCCCGAGACTATCCTCAGCCCCCGCTTTTCCAGGCCCCGGGCCAGCGCCCTCGCGTTGGCCACCACCTGAGCGGCGTAGATGCGAAACTCGGGGGTGCTCGCCTCCTTGAGGCAGACCGCCTTGGAGGCTATCACGTGCATGAAGGGGCCTCCCTGCGTCCCGGGGAACACGGCCCGATCGATGGCCCGGGCATACTGCGACCGCGAGAGTATCATTCCGCCACGGGGGCCTCGCAGGGTCTTGTGGGTGGTGGTGGTCACGACGTCCGCGTAGGGAATCGGGGAGGGGTGAGCGCCTCCAGCCACCAGTCCCGCGATGTGGGCCATGTCCACCATCAGCAGTGCGCCTACTTCGTCGGCGATCGCCCGCAGCGCGGCCCAATCGATGATCCGGCTGTACGCGCTGGCGCCCGCCACGATCATCTTCGGGCAGAACTCCCGGGCCTGCCGTCCCAGCGCCTCGTAGTCCAGCGTCTCCGTGTTCGGATCGACACCGTAGTGGCCGAACGAGTACAGCTTCCCGGAAAGGCTAATGCGAGATCCGTGGGAGAGGTGTCCGCCTTGAGCCAGATCGAGCCCCAGAACCCGGTCGCCGACCTCCAGGAGCGCCGCGTACACCGCCAGGTTGGCCTGGGTTCCTGAATGGGGTTGCACGTTGGCGTGCTCGGCGCCGAACAACGCCTTCGCCCGGTCGATGGCCAGTTGCTCCACCTGGTCCACCACCTCGCACCCGCCGTAGTGCCTCCGGCCGGGATAGCCCTCGGCGTACTTGTCGTTGAGACGGTTGTCCGAGACGGTGCCGCCGAACTCCACGGGGCAGGCCATCGCCGTCATCACCCCCTGGCTGGCGTAGTTCTCCGAGGCTATCAGCTTGATCGTGTCTTCCTGGCGCCGGCCCTCCTCCACGATCAGCCGCGCCAGCTCGCTATCGATTCGCTCCAGTTCCATCAAGGCGCTCACCTCCCAAGAAGCCGTTCAGCCATCCGCGGCCAGCTATCAGCTTGAGAGAACTGGGCTGAAAGCTAGCCGCTGATGGCTGAATGCTGGACTTCAGACTGTACTTATTATACCCTACGGCGGTGCCCTCTCGCACGCCGTTGCCGGTCTCCACGGTGCACCCGTGCTTTCTACTCACTCCCCACCGCGGCGGGCCAGAACTCGAAATCGGACAGCCTCTCCTCGGTTCCGAGGAAGCCACGCTCACCCTCCGGCCACCGCTCCCACCAGCCGACCTGCCCGCCCTCCTCCCTGGTGCGGCGGTAGTCCACCACCACCCCCTCGGCCCTGCCCGACAGGCTGTCGATGGAGGCGCTAGCGGTGCCGCTCTCCACCGCCCCACCGCGGAGCCGCTCAGAAGGCACCGGGTCCAGGAGGAGCGCCCTGTCCGCCCCCGGCTCCACCAACAGACGGCGTTCGCCTTCCTGTCCCCGCAGGACGAGGGCATGGCGGTCACGACCCGCCATGAAGTAGGTGACGTGGGCGGTCACCAGGTAGTCTTGCTCACCGTGGCTCACTGCGCCGCCCGGCCCCAGGTTCTCGGGAGCCACGGGCCGGCGGCCAGGGATCTCGGCCCGAAGCAGGTGGAGGGGCGCCACGGAGGGCAGGCGGCGTCCACGCAGCACCAGGTCCTGCCGCAAGTCGAACTGCCGCGCGGCGGAGTGAGACAGCTCCTCGAGCAAGCGAGCGGTCTCGGGCCGCGTTGCCTCGGCCTCCTGCACCGCCGTCTCTTCGATCCGCCGAATCCCCGCAAGAAGCAGGTCGTCGTACCGCTCCACGTCCCGCACGTCTTGGGGGCCGAGGGAGGCGGCGTGCAGCCAATCCGCCTCGCGCACCGGCTGCGACGCCTCGTCGGCCAGCCCCTCCAGGGTCTGCTGCGCCCGACGCAGCGACGCGGCGGCCTCCCCCTGCGCCTCCGCGGCTCTGGCGGACACCAACTGGAGGGCTCGGCGCACCTCCCGCTGGAGCACCTGACGGAAGAGGCGGTCTCGCTCCAGCAAAGTGCGGCGTCTCTCGAAAGCGCTCGCCGATACCGCTTCCTCCGCCCCCCGTCGCAAAACGTACGCCCCCACGAGCAGCAGCGGAACCACGAACAGTGCGAGCAGGAACAGCCCCAGCACGAAGCCGCCAGGCGCTAGCACGCCAGCCACGGCGTTGACCGCCAACCAGAGCAGTAGCAGGGCACCCAGGACCAGCCCCACCGCGATCAATCCCGTGCCAAGCAAGCGATCAGATCTCATCCGAACCCTCCGCGGCCACCGCCGCCGCCACCGCCGCCTCCGAAGCCACCGCCGCTCCAGCCGCCACCGCCGCCTCCCCAGCCACCCTTTCCGCCTCGGGCCATTACCTCCGATGCCTGGTTGAGCATGCCAGCCAGGTTGTCGCTCAGATCCTGGAGGTTCCAAGCCCCCCGGTCGCTCAGCTCCTGGAGGGTAGGCATCCCCTCACCCGTGGGACCCGCAGGAGCCTCGCGAGGCGCCCCTTCGACCCGCTCAGGCCTCCCTGGTACCCCCCAACCCCAGCCCCACCGGGGATAGTATACCGGCCCTCCCTCCACCTCGTACCAGCGGGGCGCGGGCGCCCCCGCGGAGGCGAACTTCCGGACCCACTGGCGGTCGACCTCGAAGGCCACCGCATAGGGCAGGTAGGGCTCGAACAGATCCTGGTGCCTCTCGACCTCCTCACGAGGCTGCTGCTCGGCCAGATACCTGGCGAATGCCTCCCAGCGCGCCGCGGCTAGCGCCCCCTCAGGGGTTCGAGCCGGCATGTGGGGTGCGACCATCATCTTCACGATCCCCACCACCGCCAGGGCTACGAAGGGAGCCCACACCAACTCGGCGAGGCTGCCCAGCAGCATTCCCAGCAGAATCGCCAGGGCAGCGCCCCCCACCAGTAGGATACCGCCCACCGCAAGGTGGCGCCCGCGCACGGACTCCGGGCTCTCCGAGAAGAAGCCCTCCCGCACGACTCGGTGGTAGAGCTGCCACTGTACGGCGGGAATGGCCGCACGGAAGCGCTGGCCTATCTTCGAGAAGCGGACCGACGATCCGCTGGCGAAGATCGCGTCTACGATGGTCTGCTCGTAGTCCTCCAGCCCCTCCGGCTGGTCCTGCAGCCGCTCGATACGGAAATCACGCCTCGACCGACCGGCTCGGGGGCGGCTCTCCTCGACGATCCGCAGCACCCCCCGCCGAGCCAGGTCGATCAGCGTGGCCACGGCATCGTGGACGTCGGCCCGCTGGTCCACCAGCGTGCCGGCGATGGCAGGGGGAAGATCTCCCGGCGGCTCCGAGAGGAGACGAGGCACCTCGCCCACTCGCGGGTCGCGGCCGCGGCCGTACCAGGAGAGGAACACCCAGAGCGAGCCGACGAGGAGCACGAGCAGCGACGCCACGCCGAGGAAGAAGTTCACCACGGGGCGGAGGGTCTGGTTGTACCAATCCGCCCGGTCCGCGGCGGCCTGCCAGGGGGGAGGCTCGCCGGCCACGAGGCCGTGGGGGAACTGCACTCGCACCTCCAGCCCGGTCCCGGCGGGGATGTTGTGCGCGGTGAACTGCACGGTTCTGGGATCCACCAGGCTCCCCGTCGCGCCCAACTCCTCGGGGTAGGCCGCGATCCTGACCTGGTCGGCCGCGAGATCCGCGGGGAAGCGAGCCACCACCCTACCGGTCTCGATGGGGTAGGGCCGGTCGGCGTAGATCGCCTTCCAGTAGAGCTGATCGCCACCGGGGTAGTAGCGCAGCCCACCCACGACTCGGTAGCTCACGAGGAAAGTGCGAGGGGCGTTGAACGTGGGCTGGAACCACCACTCGATGCGGAGCACGTCTCCCTCGCGCGTCACCTGGAAGGTGTTGGGAGACTCGGTGCCGCGCCGGTACTTGCGGCCGGGCTCCGACACGGACACGTCGGTGATCTGCACCACCCTGTCCAGGGGGATCTCGCGGAAGCCGCGCCGGGCGGTCGTGGGACCGAAGACCACCGTCTGGTCCTCGGTAACCAGGAAGTCGCCATTCTGCTGGACGTCGATGGACACGTCGAAGCGCTGCCAGTACGGGGGCTGAGGCGCGGCCGAGGTCGGGGAAGCCAGCAGCAGCAGGGCGAGGGCCAAAGCGACGATCGCCGCCAGGGCGCCGCCTACCTTACTTCTATGCCACCCATCCGCACGCACAGCTTCTGGCGAGCACGCCCTCCCCATTCCGGTCCGGCGCATTCGATTTCCAGCCACCTGTCCTCTCCAGCGATAGACTCGCCCCTGGCCTCCTGGTTACTCCACAGTGTATCACGGTTCCCAGGGCAAGTAAGCTCTCTGGTCGCTCGCCGCCCTGTCTACTTGGGCTCCCCTCCCCGTCGACTCGGGCTCCCCGCCCAATTCGAGAGGCCCGGCGAGGCCACCACCTCGCACGCGCCTCAAGTGCGCCTCTAGCAGCGCAAGATCGGAGGCGACGCAGTGGAGGAATGGACGCCTCACCACCCTCTGCACCACCGTTTCGACCATTTGCGGCAACGGGATCGCGGACATGGGCGGACCTCAGCACCGTACACGTATGGCCACCGCGGTCCTCTCCTCTCAGAGCTTACTCGTCGCCACCCCGAGCCGCAGGCGAAGGGTCTCCACGTGGCAGTGCAGTGCCTCCCCCACAAGGAGATGCTTCGCCACGGCTCGGCATGACAGGTATAGCAGGACTCCGGCAGGAGCCACGCTATGCCTGGCACGACGGCCTGGGCGACTTCGAGGAAGCCCCGATTTCCCTCTGCATTCCCCTTGTATAATGGGAAGTGTCCTGGTATAATGAGGACTGTGCTGAGGGAATCAGCCGAGCCGAAGTGGCGGAACAGGCAGACGCGCTACGTTCAGGGCGTAGTTGGGTTTACCCCAGTGGGGGTTCAAATCCCCCCTTCGGCACCAGAACACGAGGGCCGCTCGATCGAGCGGCCCTTCGCCGTTTGCGGCCCGCAATCCCCCTCACGCCACACCCGCACCCCGCACGTGGCCGCGCCTGCGGTCCCGCTGCCCGCGCAGCGCTCGGAAAGCCGACCTGCCCACCAGCACCAGCAGCCCCAGCCACACTAGAGTCGCCGGCACGACCAGGACGAGCATGGGTGTGAAGAGTTGTGGCGGCTCGTCGGCCGCGATCACGTAGCCGCCCGCCGGGATCCTCACGCCCTTCTCTTGCAGGAAACGCTCGAGGACACGGCCGGCAAAGGCAGTCCCCGCCACCGACCGCAGCCTCCCCTGAAACGTTTGGGGTCCCGATCGGCGTGGCAGGGGTTGGTCGCTCTTGACGATGACTTGGCGGTCGTACTCCGCCAGTGGGTACCAGTACGACGGAACGCCGTAGCGCCGATAGGCCACTGCCAGGTCGTACTCTGGGGTGGCGATGACCTGCACGAAGCGGTCGGTGCTGGCCGCCAGGTCGGCCCCCCGGTCGAGGGACAGGGGCGTGGTGCCGGAGAGGGCGTAGCTCAGCGAGCCTCTCACCAACAGCAGGGTGAGGCCCCACGTGACGATGAACAGGACGGTCAGGAAACGCAAGTACCCGCTGGCCTTCACCGGAGCCTCGATCTCCCTCGGTGGATGTGGCGCCTCGTCAGGGTGAGTCCGAGCAGTAAGACGGCGGGGATCGGAAGCATCACCAGCAACTTACATGCCAGGGGGGGCGGCCCGCGCGGACGGACGATGATGCACGTGGGGCTGCGGGACTCCCGCAGGGGCAGACCTGTGCGTCTGCCCTCGTGCCCAGCGGGCCTTCTGCGGCAGGGACGACCGGGCCCGCACGCAGGTGCGCCCCCAGCGAGGCAACGCGTTCCCGCAACTGTCCGCACGCCACCGGACCGGCCACCCTGTGCTCGACCGGATTGGGACTCTGGGAAGGCAGATGCCGATCCACCGCCTCCCGTCGCTTCTAGGATCGGGGCGGCAGGGCAAGATGCCCTGCCCTACACGTCACGAGCAGGTCGACGGACCGCTAGGCAGGTATCTCCAGCCCATGCCGACTTGTCCGGCGTGATACGTGTGCCCCATCTAGAGACACCTGCTTAGGCGCCCGCCCTGCGCTGGAAATCGTCCCTGACGCTGGGCTGAAGCAGGTAGCCCACGATGACGGCAGCCAGGATCAGGCTGACCCACGCGCTAACGGCGCCCGGCGCCACGAAGATGGCAAGCAGGGAGAAGATGGCGTTGAGTCCCTCCAGGGCGACCGTAGCCCACCACGCCCAGAGCTGCAGAGTCCACAGGCCGTAGGCCAGGTAGAGCAGCGCCAGGCCGAAGATCACACCGATGACGACGCTGGCAGTGCCTCCCGGCGCGGGACCGAAGGCCCCGATGGAGCTGACGAGCACGACGACGCCGTTCACGGCCAGAAGGATGGCGATCAAGGTAACGCCGATGGGACGTTCGGCAGGCCGCAGCATGACTTCACCTCCACGCTATCGTCGCCGGCCGCGCGGCCGGGAGGGCTGCCTTCGCACTGCCCGTGCCCCGGCTCCGCGGGGTTGGCTAGGTGCCGAATGCACCGCTGGAGGGCACCACACTTGCGGAGTGGTAGCCTAGGCCATAGCCTCGATGCCGGCGGGCATAGGTGCCCGAAAGGTGAGCGACGATGAGGTTGGTTCTACTGCTGCTACAGGCAGCGCTAGTGTGGGTGGTCTCTCTGGCCGTGGCGGTGCGGCTGGCGAGGCCCTCCGTCCCCCCGCCCGCTGCCGAGGCGGGCAGGCCCCAGGCCATCAGCTACGGCCAGGTGCGCCACCTCGCGCTGTCCCTGGCGTTCCTGGTGGCAGGCCTCTGGCTGCTATATCGCTTCGCCGCCGAGACCGCGCAGGTGCTCACACTCCTGTCGGTCTCCCTCGTTCTCGCCATCGCGCTCCGGCCGACCGTCGAGCGGCTCCACGCCGTCCGCCTCCCGGTGGTCAACCGGGGGATCCCCCGGCCGATGGCGATCCTGCTGATCTACCTGCTTCTCGCCTCTGTCGCCGTGGGGATCGGAATCCTGGTGATACCCAACGTGATCTCGGAACTGCAGAGCCTGGTGTTCAGCTTCCCGATGCTCGTGGGTTACGTCGACCGCGCGGTCCAGGACCTGCAGCAATACCCCTTCGTACCCGACCTGTCCGGAATACCGGAGCGGCTGCTCAGCCAGTTGATCGGCGGCCTCTCCCAGGCCCTGAACCTCCTGGTGTTCGCCGTCAACGTGATCACCAGCTTTCTCTCCTCGGTACTGGTGCTGGTGGTGACCTTCTTCCTGATCATGGACGCCGAGGACCTCCACAGCCACATGATCTCGCTGGTCCCGCCCGACCGGAGGGAGCAGGCGCGGAGAATGACCGCCAGGATGGGCAACAAGATCGAGGGGTGGCTGAAGGGAACGCTGCTGCTGTCGGCTTTCATCGGGGCAGGGACCGCGCTGGGTATGTGGGCGCTCGGCATGCCCTACCCTCTGTTGCTCGGACTGGTCGCCGGACTGTTCGAGCTGGTGCCGATGGTCGGGGCATATCTTGGTGCGGCACCGGCGGTGATCATAGCTCTCTTCGAACCCACCTGGAGGCTGATCGCGGTGGTGGTCTTCTTCGTCGCCCTCCAGCAGTTGGAGAACAACGTGCTGGCGCCCACGGTCATGAGCAAGCAGGTGGAGCTGTCCCCGCTACTCACCATCGTGGCATTGGTGCTGGGTGCAGCGGTGAAGGGACTGATCGGGGCGCTGCTGGCGATACCGGTGGCCGCCATCTTGAACGTGCTGTGGACGGACCTGGTGGTGCCGGAGATCAAGAAGCGCTACGGGGAGGGGGGGGCCAGCGCCTCCTCGCCTTGACCAAGCCACCCACGGTTGATAGAATCGATGTATGGCAATCTTGCGGGCGCTGCACAGCCTCGCAGATTGCCCTGAATCGATGCCCCTGTAGCTCAGAGGATAGAGCAGCGGTTTCCTAAACCGCGTGTCGGCTGTTCGAGTCAGCCCAGGGGTACCCAATACGTAGGGGTCTGGAGTGTTTCCAGACCCTTTGTTTTGTGTTATGTGATCACTCTGCGGAATGCAACCGTCCTGGTCACGAGTCCCCCTCAGCGGACTGGGTCTGCGCTGGCTCCGGAACTTCGCGCTCGGGCTCCTCGAAGAGCGCCAGGTGAGGGCTGTACCTGTACCTTCGGTTTCGGCGGCAGCCGGTGACCTCCCCCAGCCGTTCCTGGCGGTAGGCGGCGGTCTCCACCATGGCGGTGCCCAGGACGCAGTACTCGAGGTCGACGACGCTGGCACGCGCCCCCTCGATCCGGATCTCCTCTCGCCGCTTCCTGAAGACCGAGAGGCAGAAGCCGGTGCGGCTGGTGATCGCCCATGATGCAAATGGCAGGTGAGACGTGGCGGACAAGGAACACCGCCTCCGTCCTCCAGTGTCGCAACGGGGCACCGATCGTGCTGAGACCTGCGACTCCTGTTGCTCCGGCGCGGCTGCGACCTGGAGCAACAGGAACGGCGCCGGCAGGAGGGGCAGCAACCCTTGGAGGGGGCAGATCGGTGATCGACGCCGTCGACGTACTCGTGGAGATCCCGCGAGGCAGCCGCAACAAGTACGAGTACGATGAGGCCACGGGGCGCTTCCGCCTCGACAGGGTACTCTTCGCCTCCGTCCACTACCCCACGGAGTACGGCTTCGTAGTGGGAACCCGGGCCCCGGATGGCGACCCCTTGGACGCCATCGTGCTGACCTACGAGGCCACCTTTCCCGGCTGCGTCATTCCGGCCCGGCCTGTGGGCATCCTGGACATGCGGGACGAGAAGGGGATCGACCACAAGGTGCTCGCGGTCCCCATCGGGGATCCCCGATTCGACGAGATGAGGGACTTGGGAGACGTCCCGCACCACTGGCTGCTGGAGATAGAGAACTTCTTCGCCACCTACAAGACCCTCGAGGGTACAGTCACCGAGGTATCCGGCTGGTTCGGGGCCGAGGTCGCCGAGCAGATCATCGAGGCCTGCAGGGAGAAGGTCTAGCCGGCGGCCAACTACGGCATGGTTGTTGCAGCGGCCAGGAGAGAGGCCCCAGGCATCCATCGGGAGCAACCCGCCCTCCGCGTAGCGGCGCGGGAGAGAGGAGAGGTCGCGGTGAGGGTGATCATCACCGGGGGCACCGGCTTGATAGGCACCCCGCTAGCAGCGGGCCTGGCCTTCGACGGCGTTGAGGTCGTCGTCCTCAGCCGCGACCCCGAGCGGCATCCCGACCTTCCCAGGGGGGTGCGAGCCGAGAAATGGGACGCCCGAACCGCCACCGGTTGGAGTCACCTGGCCGATGGGGCCGACGCCATCGTCAACCTGGCTGGGGAGAGCCTCGCCGGAGGACCCTGGACCGAGGAGAGGAAGAGCAGGATCCTGCATAGCCGGCTGAACGCCGGACGGGCAGTGCTCCAGGCCGTGGAGTCAGCGGCCCAGAAACCTCGGGTCGTCGTGCAGGCCTCCGCCATCGGCTACTACGGCCCGAAGGGGGACGAGGAGGTCACGGAGGAGACCCCTCCCGGCAGCGATTTCCTGGCCCGAGTCTGCGTCGAGTGGGAGGCGTCCACCTCGCCGGTGGAGGAGATGGGCGTTCGCCGCGCGGTGATCCGAAGCGGCATCGTTTTGAGCACCCGGGGCGGGGCGCTGCCCCGGCTGATGATGCCCTACAGGCTGTTCGTGGGGGGGCCGCTGGGAAGCGGGCGTCAGTGGTACTCCTGGATCCACATCGCCGACGAGGTGGCCGCCATACGCTTCCTGCTGGAGAACGAGTCGGCCCGAGGCCCCTTCAACCTCACGGCCCCCAACCCCGTGACCAACGCCCTCTTCAGCCGGCTGCTTGGCCGGGCGCTGGGCCGCCCGTCCCGGGTCCGCACCCCGGCCTTCGCCCTGTGGCTCCTACTGGGCGAGATGGCCACGACGGTGCTGAACGGGCAGCGGGTGATTCCTCGACGGCTGCAATCCCTCGGCTTCGCCTTCCGGTTCCCGCACCTGGAGGCCGCCCTGCGAGACCTCTTTCAAGTCTGACACCCCTGTGTGGTCAGGCCGCAGGGGCAGTCCCCCGAGCAAGCGATGTGCTGTGAGGTGACACCCCTGTCCGGGCAGGCGACAGAGAGGACGCGGAGTGTCTGCTATCTCCTCAGCAGTCACCGGTTGGCATGCGCTGCTCCTCGGGCGGGATCACGGTGTCTTTCGAGAACCGGACCGCACGGTCCGTTAGAGAGATCAACGTCTTCGGGAACCGCCATCCCTCGACACACCCCCTGCGGCGTGATGTAATTCGCACATTCTGTGCGAAATCTATCACACACGAGGGGGCTGGCAGGTGAGGCGCAGTTGGCTTCGGTTCCTCGGGTTTCTCGGACTTCTGGGGTTGCTCAGTCTGGTCACTTCCAACCCCGGCTTCGCGGGGTTCTTCGGGTTCTTCGGGTTCTTCGTCTATTGGAGCCTCGTGGACGACGAGAGGCTCCAGATCAACACTGCCAGGGCGGCGAGAAACGCCTTCGTGTCCGCGCTGGTAGCCTACCCTGCGATCGTCGTCTACGGAGCCTTCGTCCCGGGGATGGCGCTGCAGGCTTACGCGATCGGCTTCGCGCTTCTCTTCACCCTGCAGATACTGGTCTTCAGCCTTTCGCTTGCGTACTACGAGCGCTAGGACAGGAGACGAAGATGGCACTGAGGACCAGGATCAGGGAGTTCAGGGCCAGGGACAACCTCACTCAGGAAGACCTGGCGAGACTGGTGGGAGTGAGAAGGGAAACCATAGTCCACCTCGAAAAGGGAGACTACAACCCCTCCCTCAAACTGGCGGTCGAAATAGCCAGGGTGTTCGGGACCACGGTCGAAACGCTGTTCTCCTTCACTGACGACTAAGCAGAAACCTCCAGATGGAGCGCACGTTTCCCGCTGGAGACGACGACTGCAACGACGCCCGACTCCGTAGCGGTGAAGACGCCGCCGATGATGCCACCGACTAGAGACAGGTGCCGAGCACACAATAGCGAGCGTCCATTGGATTCACCATACTCTTCTACTGATTGACAGGGACGGCGGTGATGGCCGATCCTTGATCCAGCATCCTCGGCTGGATAGCCTGACAGGAGGAGTGGCCACATGAGCACGTCGACAGATCCACAGGGCAACAGGGAAGGGGCCCTCTCCGCCCCGATGGGTGGGATTCCGCTACGCCCCGAGCGGCTGGCGGAGATCGCCAGAGAGTGGCAGGCGACCGCAGCGAGCCTTCGTCGGATGGACGAACTGAAGCTGGGGGAGATCGAGCCCGCAACCCTCTTCGTCTGGGAGGAGGAGTGACGATGAGCAGCCAGGAGTTGTGCTTCCTCACGGCGGCGCAGCAGTCGAGGCTGATCCGCAGCAAGGAGGTATCTCCGGTAGATGTGGTGGAGTCCACCCTGCGGCAGATCGAGCGGGTCGACGGCCGGGTCAACGCCTACATCACGGTCATGGGAGAATCGGCACTCGAAGCAGCGCGGGAGGCGGAGAGGGAGATCGCCCGCGGCAACTGGCGTGGCCCCCTCCACGGCATCCCCATCGCCCTGAAGGACATCATCTACGTCAGAGGGGTGCGGAACACGGCAGGATCCAGCATCCTGAAGGACTTCGTACCGAGCGAGGATGCCACCGTCACGACCCGCCTGCGGCAGGCCGGCGCGATCATCGTGGGCAAGAACAACATGCACGAGTTCGCCTTCGGCCCGCTGAACACCAACCCCCACTTTGGAGACGCCCACAACCCCTGGGACCTGGAGAGGGTGACAGGCGGGTCCAGCGGTGGCTCCGCCGCCGCCGTGGCCGCCTCGATGTGCAGCGCCGCGCTGGGCACCGACACCGGGGGCTCCATACGGATTCCGGCGGCCTTCTGCGGGGTGTTCGGCATCAAGCCGACCTACGGGCGGGTGAGCCGGTACGCCGTCACCCCCTGCGCCTGGTCGCTGGACAACGTCGGCCCGCTCACCAGGACCGCAGAGGACTCGGCACTGGTGCTGTCCGCCATCGCCGGATGGGATCCGAAGGATCCTGCCAGCAGCCGGAAGCCCGTGCAGGACTACGCTGCGGCGCTGTCGCAGCCGGTCTCGGGGCTGAAGGTAGCCGTGCTCAGGGAGTATGTCACCGACCCCCTGGAACCTGCGGTGGTGGCGGGGTTCCGGTCGGCGCTGGAGGTGCTGCGGAGCCTCGGCATGGCGGTGGAGGAGGTGTCGATCCCCGAGGTGAATGCCGCCATCGGTGCATCCACGGCGATCCTCTTCGCGGAGGTTGCCGCCTACCACCAGGAGGACCTGCGCACTCGGCAACAAGACATCGGACCCGACGTCAGGTCACGCCTGGAGCAGGGATCGCTGATCGCCGCCACCGATTACGTCAACGGCCAGCGAGTCCGTCGCCTGCTGATCGACCGCTTCCGTGCGCTGATGAAGCAGTACGACGCAGTGGTCTGCCCCACGGAGCCGGCCACCGCCCCACGTCTGGACCAAGAGATCGTGCAGTACGAGGGCTTCGCGGAGCCGAGGGGCGCCACCGCCACACGCCACACCCGATTGTTCAACCTGACCAGCCAGCCGGCGGCCAGCGTCCCTTGCGGTTTCGCCCCCAACGGTCTGCCCATAGCGATGCAGATCGCTGCGGCGCCCTTCGACGAGACGACCGTGCTGCGCATCGCCCACGCCTACCAGCAGGCCACCGACTGGCACCTGAAGACCCCGCCGGTGGCCGCACCGGCTCACGACTAGACAGGGAGGTCCACCGATGGCCGATACGTTAGCCCTGATTCACACCGTGCCCCCGCTCCTGGAGGTCTTCAACCGGTTGGGCGCCGAGATCCTGCCCGACGTCAGGCGCATCCACCTGCTGGACGAGTTCGTCCTGGAGAGGGTGCGGCAGCGTGGCCATCTGGCGCCCGAGGACTCGGAGAGGGTGGCCCAGCACGCCCGGGCGGCGGAGGAGATCGGGGCCAACCTCATTCTGGTCACCTGCTCCACCATCTCACCCTGCGTCGATCACGCTCGCAAGGCGGTCCGAGTTCCGATCGTCAAGATCGACGACGCCATGATCGCCAAGGCGGTCTCCCTGGGGTCCCGGCTGGGGGTGGTGGCCACCAACCATGCCACGTTGGAGCCCACACGGCGGGCGATCCAATCCCAAGCGGAGCAGATGGGTCGGAAGGTCGATGTTGAGTTGGTGCTGGTGGACCACGCCCTCGCCGCCCTCATGAGCGGCGACGGCGCTACCCACGATCTGCTGGTCTCGCAGGCCGTCCAGAGGATAGCCCCAGGCGTCGACGCCGTGGTACTGGCTCAGGCGTCCATGGCCAGGGTGTTGGAGGCGATTCCGGAATCCGAGCGGCCGGTGCCGATCCTCTCGAGCCCTCACCTGGCGCTGGAGCAGGTGAAGCTGGCGTTGGCCGGCCACCCGGCGTAGTAGGGCAGGGGACCGGCGCCACCCGGCCCTTTGCCGCGCGGCGCCGGTCCCGTCCGTAGGAGCCGCCTCCTGGCAGCGACCCGGTCGCCAGCTAGGGTCGGCTCCTGCTGCTCTTACACAGAGGAGGATCTGACTACCAGCAGTCGCCGCTACATCTGCTGGAGAAGGCTCCGTACTCGGTCGACTATCTGGTCGCGGATCTCCCGCACCCTCTCGATGGGCTGGCCGGCAGGGTCCACCAGCGCCCAGTCCTCCATCTTGCCCTTCGGCAGGAAGAGGGCGGGGCAGGACGCCTCCACGGAGCAGCCCATGGTGATGATGCGGTCGGCTCGGTCCACCATCTCCTGTGTCAGCAGCTTCGGCCTCGCCCTGGAGATGTCGATCCCCAACTCCTTCATGGCCTCCACGGCGGCGGGGCTGACCCTCTCCCCGGGCTCGATGCCCGCCGACCCCGCGATGGCCTGCCCCTCCGCCATACTGTTGAAGAGGGCCTCGGCCATCTGGCTGCGGCCGGAGTTGTGGACGCAGACGAAGAGCACCAGCTTCACAGGATTCACGTTGAGCCTCCAGTCTCCCAGGTGTCACCACGATCGTAACGCAAACGGTGGAGGCCCCGCCCGCACCCTCCCGGCGCGGGGGAGCGGACGCACAGGCCTGCCCCTAGCGACCTGTCGGACACTCTAAGCAGTTGGTCCTCGACCCGCCATTCCCGCGCTAGCGGGAATCCACGGCAGCCTAGCCGAGGGCCTGGATGCCGGATCGAGTCCGGCATGGCGGGGCGGGATCGAGGCGCACACTATTCGAGGCAAGCTGCTTAGGGTTTCTGGCCCTCGTAAAGCCTCCTCTTGTAGTAGCCACCGCTGGTGTATATGGCGCCGATAGGGTTGTGGGCCATGACTCTGTCCTTGGCCACCAAGCAGGTCACCGGGGCGGCCGAGTGCTGGATGAAGAGGGTGTCGTGGCCCACGCAGAGGCCGAACAGGATGTTGAAGTCGGTTCGGTCCCTCTTCAGCACCTCGGCCTGGCCGATGGGGTTGCAGAGGGGCTCGTAGCTCCCGGGGCGCACCTTCTGGGAGTCGGCAATGCCAACTTCCTCTTTGGGAATGGACCCACACTTGCAGGCCGCCGAGGCCACCTCGAAACCGTTGGCCTCCAGGATGCGGGAGAGCATCTTGCCCTCCTCGCGCAGCCCCACGCAGAATGCGACCCCCAGCCTCTTGTAGCCCATCCGTCGGGCGAACTGCATGGTCTCCTCGAGCCTCGTCCAGCGGACGTAGCCCTCTGCCTCCACCAGGGCCGATTCCCGCGCCATCTGCCGCAGGGTTGGATCCTCCAGGAATCGGCGGGTGTCGGTTACGTCCCCGTCCCGCATGGGGCAGTTCTCTGGAGCCGCTTCCAGGTGGCCCGTCCGGCAGACGAACACTTTGCACTCGGCGCATCTAGCCATCGGTGATGGAACCCCCTTCCGTTATTCTGTTATGCAGGAGTCCAGGTGCGCTTGATGGTAGCAGCTATGGGCGGCTTGCGCCAAATCCTGGCGGGCTCGGCCGCTCCGCTAGCTCCAGCGTGAAGAGCGCATTCCCCAGCTTTGAGAGCGCGAATGCCTGATATCCGTCGTAGTCCCTCTCCCCCTGGAGGTTTGTCCAGTCGATCCTCGCCCTCCGGTGAGCGCCGCAACTGACGCCATTCCGGCACGGCCTCCTCGCCTGCGGCGCAGAGTGTACCCAAGCGCGGGCACGGGTAGTATGATGGAGTCAATGCAGGCCAACAGCGCCAGGGAGGTAGACATGAAGCTGATCCGCGTCCATCAGTACGGTGGTCCCGAGGTCATGCGACTGGAGGAGGCGCCGGTGCCCGCCCCCGATCCCGGCGAGGCTCTCGTCAAGGTCGAGGCTATAGGGGTGAACTTCATCGACATCTACGTGCGTAGCGGTGCCTACAAGGGGAACCTGCCCCTCACGCCCGGCAACGAGGGCGCTGGCACCGTGGAGGCGGTCGGCCCGGGGGTAACGGAGGTGAAGGTGGGGGATCGAGTTGCCTGGGGCACCGCGCCAGGCTCCTACGCCGAGTACCATCTGGTGCCAGTGGCGAAGCTCGCGCCCATCCCCGACGGGGTCAGCTTCCAGCAGGCGGCCGCCGTGATGCTGCAGGGCATGACCGCCCACTATCTCTCCACCTCGACCTACCCCCTCAAGGAGGGCGATAGCTGCCTGATACACGCCGCAGCAGGGGGGCTGGGGCAACTGCTCTGCCAGATGGCGAAGATGCAAGGGGCGCGCGTCATCGGCACGGCGGGCAGCCCGGAGAAAGCCGAGATCGCCCGCCAGGCGGGGGCCGACGAGGTGGTGCTCTACCGCGAACAGGACTTCGTGGCAGCGGCAAGGCAGTTCACGGCTGGGTCCGGAGTCCGGGTGGTCTACGACACCGTGGGCAAGGACACCTTCGAGCGCGGCCTGGACGCCCTGGCCCGGCGTGGCTACATGGTCCTGGTCGGCCAGGCGAGCGGCCCAGTCCCGCCGATCGACCCACGGATCCTGAACGTCAAAGGCTCCCTCTACCTCACGCGCCCCAGCCTCGTCGACTACACCGCGACTCGGGAGGAGCTGCTGAGCCGCGCCCGCGACGTCCTGAGATGGCTCCAGGCCGGAAAGCTGAGGGTCAAGGTGGACAGGGTCCTCTCCCTGGCGGAGGCGCCGGAGGCACACCGAGCGCTGGCCGCCCGCGAGACCGCGGGAAAGGTGCTGCTGCTGCCCTGAGCCCAAACGGGTGGGACGGAACCTCGAAGGCACGGAGATCCGCCAGAATGCCTGGTGAACCTTCGTGCCTTCGTGATCAGATGCTCACTCGGTGCGCCCTCCAGGGCAGGGCAGGCGTGCCTGCAGGCTGCGCGCGCTCGTCGCGCGGGCCGGCTCGCGCCACCCTCCGCCGGCCCGCCCGAGAGGCAGGGGATAAATGCCTCCCCTCCACCGCGACCCGGCAGGCAAGGTCGTCGGCATATCCCTACCGGAATGTGCGGAGCGCCTCGAAGTCCAGGGTGGCGAAGTAGTCGGCGGGCGTCTCCGCCCTCCTGATCTGCACCACCTCGCCGCTCTCCCGCAGCAACAGCTCAGCCGATCGCAGCTTGCCGTTGTAGTTGAAGCCCATGGCGTGGCCGTGGGCGCCCGTGTCGTGGATCACCATGATGTCCCCCGGCTCCACCTCCGGCAGCATCCGGTCGATGGCGAACTTGTCGTTGTTCTCGCAGAGTGAGCCCGTCACGTCGTACTTGTGGTCGTGCGGCATGCTCTCCTTGCCGAGAACAGTGATGTGGTGGTAAGCGCCGTACATGGCCGGCCGCATCAAGTTGGCCATGCAGGCGTCCAGCCCCACGTAGTCCTTGTAGATGTGCTTCAGGTGCCGAACCCGGGTCACCAGGAAGCCGTAGGGACCGGTGATGGCCCGCCCGCACTCCATGAACAGCTTGAGCGGCGCCAAGCCGTTCTTCACGACCTTCTCCTCGTACAGTTCGGCCACACCCTCCGCCACCTTCTCGTAGGGCACGCCCTCCTGCTCGGGCCGGTAGGGGATGCCGATACCCCCACCCATGTTGATGAACTCCAGCCTGATCCCCAGCCTCCGGTCCAGCTCCACCGCTAGGTCGTAGAGGATCGCCACCGTCTCGATGAAGTACTGGAAATTCAGCTCGTTGGAGGCCACCATGGTGTGGAGGCCGAAGCGCCTGGCACCCTTCTCCCTCACCATCCGGTAGCCCTCGAACAACTGCTCCCGCGTGAAGCCGTACTTCGCCTCCTCGGGCTTGCCGATGATGGCGTTGCCCGCCTTAAGGGGGCCCGGATTGTACCGGAAGCAGATCAGCTCCGGGATACCCGCGACCCTCTCCAGGAAGGGGATATGGCTGATGTCGTCGAGGTTGACAATAGCGCCCAACTCCCTGGCCTTGACGAACTCCTCCGCAGGCGTGTCGTTGGAGGTGAACATGATGTCCTCGCCCACTATGCCCGCCTGCTCGGACAGCAGCAGCTCGGGCAGCGAGCTACAGTCCGCGCCGAATCCCTCCTCCTTCAGGATCTTCAGGATGAAGGGGTTGGGGAGCGCCTTGACGGCGAAGAACTCCTTGAAGCCGTGGATATCCTCGAACGCCCTCTTGAGGCGGCGCGCATTGGCGCGGATCCCCGCCTCGTCGTAGATGTGGAAAGGCGTGGGATGGGTCCGAAGGACCTCTTCGATCTGGGCCATCGTGAAAGGCAACGTCTTTGGAGCCATGTCAACCCCCTTC
>JBLNDL010000041.1:0-11023 GCA_050261575.1 Sphingomonadaceae bacterium
GTCACGATTCGTTCGGTCTTCTCCTTGTGACACAGGATTATGACTATTTCTTTTTCGGGCTCGATGTCCACCGAGAACACCCTCTTCGTTTCGTGGATTCCCGAGCCTCTCGCATTGACGACTGTCCCGCCTCGGGATCCTGCCTTGGTTGCCGCGTCGATCACCTGCCCAGCCTTCCCTTTGTCCACGATCACCGTAACAGTCTGGTACACAGCCTCGACTGCACCTCCTCCTTCATCGCTCTCGTCGCACCTGAGAAGTCTGGTTCCTGCCACATGGCAGATGGATGTGGTGAATGCTATGCCATGATTCGGCTTCTCGAAGCGGAATTCCCTGTCCAGCACGTCCAGAACACGATCGGCCGTTTCTCTGTCTGCGCCCAGCAGTACGATTTCTTTCCTTACATCAGAGATACCCAAGAAGCTCAGCACCCGGTCACTCACTGTGCCCATCCCCAGGAAGACCGTCCCACCCTTAACACCATGTTGCCTGGCGAGACGCACCACCCTGTTTCCCTGCCCGAGGCTCACTACTACCGAAATCAGGACTGCAGAGGACGCTCTATCGTCAAATACCATCCCCTTCTATGCCCTCTTTCTTGGAGTTCAGCTTGAAAACGCCACCCAGGATCTGCAAGGCGATTATCGGCGTCAATGCTACCATTGCGATTACGCCGAATCCATCTACCAGGACGCTCGCCCCTTCTATCGCTTCAGCCACACCATGGGCAAATGCCAGTATGAATGTCGCCGTCATCGGACCAGACGCGACGCCTCCCGCGTCGAATGCGATTCCCACAAACAGCTTTGGCACCCAATGGGCCATAGCTATCGAGATCAGATAGCCTGGCAACAGGTAGTGCCACAATTGGATTTCCGGAACAAGTATCCTGAGCATAGACAGTGCAACGGCGAGACCCACGCCGATTGATAGCGCAGCCAGCACCAGTCTCCTGTTCACGTAGCCGCTCGTAACATCCTCGATCTGGTGTGTCAGTACGTGGACTGCCGGTTCGGCCAGTACGACAACAAGACCCAGGGCGAATCCTGTAATGGCAGTGTAGGCCCAGTTGTCCATGGTCGCTATCCGATATCCGATAGTACTGCCCACATCCATGAAACCGGCATTTACGCCAGTTAGGAATAGGACTATTCCTGCAAAGGTGAACAGGAGCCCCGTCAGTATCCGTCGGAATGCCTTACCCGATGCCTTTAGCGAGACTTTCTGGATAACGAGGAAGACCAACAAGATGGGAAGCAGAGCCAGAAAGACGTCCCTGGCCACTGTTGGGAGTTCCTGAGCAAACGGGCCGAGGATCGATGTCGAGTGCCCTTCATCGTATGGAAGGCTCCCCGTTATTCTGTCGGTTTCGGAGACGATGCTCATCAGCATGACCGAGACTATCGCCCCGGTCGAAGTCACAGCGACCAGGCCGAAGCTGTCTTTCTCGGAAGCCTTGCTATCCTTCTTCAACTCCGCGGCGCCCACCGCAAGGGAGAGAATGAATGGAACCGTGAGCGCACCGGTCGTTGCTCCGGACGCATCGAAGGATATGGCCAGGAACTCGGGCGACGTGAACATGGCAAGTACGTATATACCGAAGTACAGGACAGTAATCACCAGGTAGAGCGGAACGTTGTAGATGATTCTTACGAGGCCTAAGGAAAGCATCACCGCAATCCCGACAGACACGATGACGACGATACTGGCTTTCGATACGACACCCGATGTCACAGACTCGACTTGTCCGGCAAGGACGTGCAGGTCAGGTTCGGCAATGGATATCAAGAAACCAAGGCTCAGCCCGGCGACAACCACCAGCCAGAGCTTATTCGTTCTTGTTATCAGCGAGCCCACGGATTGCCCGATTGGGGTAATTCCAACATCCACGCCAATCAGGAAGATGGCTAGTCCGATACTGATCAGTAAGGCCCCAACGGTAAACCTTATTACTTCCGATGGAGCGAGCGGGGTTATGGTGAAGCTCAATATCAATACCAATACGGCGATCGGTACTACGGCGTATGCTGCCTCCTTCAGTTTGGACGCTATGACATACATGAACACACCTTTCCCTTGCTGGCATTTCCCTCTATCAGGGCGATGAGTCGCTTGAGAAACGAAGGCCTACACCCGCAAGGAGTCCCCAGCAAGGCAAATCATCTCGACTCGACCGAGGATCGCTAAGCCCGGAAATCGCCAAGGCTTTCGGTGTCACATCAGGACGTTAGCCCGTCTCTCCTATGGGCTCAGCCTGCCCCCACTTCAGCTTCGCGGGCGGACTTGCCAGACCACTCGCCTCTGACGATCAGAACCGGGCAGGGGGCATAGCGCGCCACATAGTCGCTCACACTCCCTATCAGCAAGCTCTGGGCTAATCCAAGTCCACGGCGCCCCATGACGATGATGTCATAGCCGCCCCGGCCGGCCAAATCGACGATTGCCTCACCCGGCGACCCCTCTCGCAGCTCCGCCTTCACCGCAATGCCAGACTCGCGGAAAAGGTCGAGCGCGAAGTCCAGGATCACCCTGCCTTCCTTCAGCAGCTCCAGCCTGTGTCTGGCTTGATCCTCAAAGTAGACGCCGGGCAGGTACACAGGCAGCGGTACCACTTCCACCACGTGCAGCAGGGTAACGGCGGATCGAAGCTGGCGTGCCAACTGGATAGCGTACGCCACTGCCTCCATGGCGTCCTCTGACCCGTCTGTCGGCAACAGTATCCGGTCGATAAGCTGCATCCCTGCCTACCTTCCCTGTCACGCCAACGGCGGCATCTCAGCGAGCCGGCAGTCCGTACACCTCCCGCAGCCGCCCCAACTCCACCTCCGCCTCGGCCGCCAGCTCCACGTACCTGTCCAGGAAGCCCATACCCCGGCTGATCTCCACGTACTTGTTGAAGCGAAAGCCGTTCTTCACCACCTCTGCGCCCTCGCTCGCGTTGCGGAGGGCATCCACGAACAGCTTGTGGTGCCGCTGGGCAGGCTTGGGGGCCGGGATCTCCTCGAACTTCCTCAGCGTGTCGGTGATCCGCCACCAGTAGCCTGCGGAGAGGTTGGCCGCTATCTGGCCGTTCCGGATCGGCTCCGAAACCGACTCCCGCCACTCCTCGTAGAGGCGGCCGGACTGCAAGATGAGGGGAATGGCGGCCTCCAGATAGCCGGACAGCTCCGCCCGCTCCCGGCGAATACGCTCCTCCCGGCGCTTCCTCCAGTAGTTGGCGGGGTTCAGGATGGCGGACCAACGGCCCGGGGTAACGCTGTCGGCTTGGGGAAGAGGCTCGCCCATTGCAGCTCCCCTGGGGGATTTGCGCATCGACACCTCTAGTGTACCGGCCGCTCTAGAGGAGCGTCAACAGCCCGGCCTGCATCGTAGTGTTTGTCGGCGAAATGGGTATGGTTGCATCAGAAATCGTGTCGGTGAGGGACAGAGCAACCATGACCCCTGGGAACGTTCGGGAGTAGCCGAGGCGATGAGGCCTCGGCACGTGCCAGTGTCCCATCCTGCAACCTAACTGCGGGACCGAATCGTGCTGCTGCCCGCCCCCTGCAGCAAGTGAGCGAGACAGAACAGTCTATTTGGGGAGAGTGCGGAGATGCAGCAACGGGAGATAGGCTTTGAACCGTGGTGGATCCTGGCGGTGGCGGGCATCGTCAGCATCCTGTTCGGCATCGCGGCGATAGCCTGGCCAGCGATCACCCTGTTCGTGCTGGTCTGGCTGTGGGGCGCGTACGCCATCATCTACGGCATCGTCGCGCTGGTCGCCATGTTCCGGGCGATGCGCTCGGGCACCACCTGGTGGACGCATCTGCTGGTCGGCGCAATCAGCATCGGGGCCGGCATATTCGTGTTGAGCAACGTGTTCATCAGCTCTGTGACGCTGCTGTACGTTATCGCCATCTGGGCACTCGCGGTCGGCACTACCGAGATCGTAGCCGGCCTCGCCGCGGCCAACTTCGGCGCGGCGATCGTCGGCGTGATCTCGGTCCTCTTCGGGTTAGTGCTCTTCGCCAACCCGGCCGCCGGTGCCCTGGGCCTCGTCTGGGCCATCGGGGTCTTCGCCGTGATCCGGGGCATCGTGCTACTGGTGGCGGCCTTCCGAGCGCCCTCCGTGACCGGCCCGACGGCCACCTAGGCGAGCCTCTACCGAATGACCCGGCTCGCACCTGGCGATTGAACGACCAAAGAAAGAGGAGGACTGACAATGGAGAATCAAGTACCCGCGGTGGAGCCATGGTGGGTTCTGGCCATCGCGGGCGTCGTATCTATCCTGTTCGGAATAGCGGCGGTGGCTTGGCCGGGCATGACCCTTTTCGTGCTGGTCTGGCTCTGGGGTGCGTACGCCATCATCTACGGCATCGTGTCACTGGTCGCCATGTTCCGAGCGATCGGCTCAGGCGCCACCTGGTGGACGCATCTGCTGATCGGCGCAATCAGCATCGGGGCGGGCCTGTACGTCGTGGCCAACCCAGCCATAAGCTCGGTGATACTGCTATACGTGATAGCCATCTGGGCCATCACCCTCGGCGTCGTCGAGATAGTGGCGGGCATCAGCTCGGCTCAACTGCTACCGGTGATCGCCGGGGTGATCACCGTGCTGTTCGGCTTCGTGCTGTTCGGCAACCCGGCCGCCGGCGCCGTGGCGCTGGTCTGGTTGATTGGGATCTTCGCCATAGTGCGAGGCATCGTGCTTCTGGTGGGGGCCTTCCGGGTGCCCCCCGTGACCGGACCGACGGCCGGCTAGCCGGGAACCATTGCCACGACCACTTCGAGCCCCCTCCCGATGCCTTGGGAGGGGGCTCATCCCCTTACAACCCTGCCTCCGCCCCCAGCAGGGAGTGCCCTCCCGAAGGCGGCAGCATCCCGGCGCACGAGCGTTAACCCCGCTTCCCAAGAAGTAGACATACTTGCAGGAATAGAACTTGCCTCACCCATCCGTGCGCCGTTGAGCTACCGGTGGCGGAACACAAAGGAGAGACACGATGCCTGTTCAGAGCGCGGAAGACCTCTTTCTAACGATACTGAGCAACGTGCGCGATCGCGAAGAGCGATCCATGCAGTTTTGGCAGGAGATGAGCGAGATGGCCCAGAACGAGGAGGTGAAGGAAATCCTCAACACCAGGGCCTTCCTGACCAAGCAAAGCCTCGCCAACCTGGACGAATGCTTCAAGTTGCTGGGCAAACAGCCGCTGCAGCCCACCACCACCCGCCTTCACGACGCCTTCGTCGAGGACTTCCGCAGGGAGTACAACGAGATCCAAGCCCCGGGGCTGAGGTCCCTTTACGTTATCCACAAGGTCGGTGAGTTGGTGCACTTGCATGAAGCGGCCTACGTCGGGCTGATAGCCATGGCAGAATCCATGGGCGACATCCCCGTCTCGGCCCTTCTCGAGACCAACCTGGCCAGCAAGCAGGTCTTCATCGAACGGGCCAAGGAATTGGTCCGTGAGGTCGGGGGAGCCGCGATCGCCCGAAGGCTGAGAAAGGTAGCCTAAGCCGACTCCCGCACAGGCAACCCACTACTCTTCGTTCAGATCGAGATCCATTACTGACCAACTCTTAGCCTGCAGCCACCGGCGCTCCATAGACGCACTCAGGGGAGGGGTCGCCGGCTCCCTCCCCTGCCCCTCCAGTCTCCATTTCACCGCCACGAGCCGTTGCCCATCACTCAGTCACCCGGCCTCTCCCGCTCCCCTCCCTGCCCGGCCTTCGCGACGGTAGTTTGTCGCAAGGCACGTCCCGCAGCTCGTGGATGCTCTGTGCCTCCAGCCAGAGAACGTGCGTAAGCTGGGCTCCGAAGAGGATGATTATGTGCGCCACATAGAGCCACAGCAGGAAGGCGATGACCGCCGCGATGGGACCGTAGGCCGAGGAGAAGTCGGCGAAGTCGGTGACGTAGATGGCGAACCCGCTCCGCACCGCCTCCCATACGATGGCGGTGATCAGAGCACCCCGCCACACCTGGCCCCACCCCACGTCGCACAGGGGAGAGAAGCGGTACAGCACCAGGAACACCACGGCAATCAAGGCCAGGGAGGCGCCGGCCGCCATCAGATCCCACAGCACCACCGACCCAGGCAGGTCGTTCATCCCCCAGACGCCGGCATACGTCCTCACCACTTCGATAGCTATGTTCATCGTCCAGGAGAGCAGCATCACAAGGGCTATTCCCGATATCATCGCCAGCGCGAACAGCTTCCCCTTGAGGAAGGGGCGGGTTCGGTCCACCCCCCACATCTCGTTCACCCCACGATCGATGTTCTCGAACCAGCCCAGGGCGCTCCACAGCAGCAGCAGGGTGCTGAAGCCGGCCGCCACAGCCCTGGAGGCGATCACATCCTCGATGATGCTGTGAACCCCGGTTGCCCCCGCTGGGAGGAATCCGGACAGGAGGGAGATCACCTGGGCTCGGGCCGACTCGGAGCCCAGGACGAAGCCGAGCAGCGCGATCAGCAGCAGAATGAAGGGGAAGATGGAGAACACCGCGAAGTAGGTGATGGCGGCAGCCTTTCGCCGCCCATCCCGCTGGTTCAGCCCGAGGATCGAGTTGCGGGTTATCCGGTACCAACTGAGGCGGCTCAGCCTGTCGTCCCAATCCTGCAGCCGCCCCTTCAGATCCTCCAGCAGAGCCAATTCGCCTCCCCCACCGCCCGTGCCCCAAGGGCGAAGCAAGGCCTATACCATCCGGAGAGCGAGCCTCCGGGCGAGCTGCCCGCGGAGCGAGGGCCCCGCGGCACGAGCCTTGCACCCCCGGACCGATCGCCCAAGCATCGGCCAGCGACGGGTGTGTCACATCGCGGTGAACCAGGCCCAGGGAGGCAGCAATGGCAAAGCGACGGCAGACGGGTCGGCCCACGCCGCATCCAGAAGAGATGGAAGAACAGCTCCGACAGGCCGGCGAGGTCGGGGGCTTCGCCGAGGAAGCCGAGAGGCAGGGAAGGGGAAAGCAACACCGGATCCCGAAGGAGGCTTTGCACGGGCGGACGATCGGGGAAACCGCCACCTCCTACACCTCCGTGGGTGGCGCCGAAGAGCCCGAGGAGTGGCCAGAGCGAATCCCCGAGCCCGACGACAACGCCCCGGACTACGAGACGCCAGGCGGCGCCCAGCCGGATCAGCCCACCGGAACCGGTCCGGTTCACGACATCGCCTTCAGGCCGGCACCAGGGGGCGCCATAGAGACCCTCGGGCACCAGGGCAAGGACATCCCCTACACGGGCGAGGTTGCCTCCACCCGAGGCGCCACCTTCGAGGAGGATCCGGACACGGGGAAGACGGCCTCCGAGGAGGAGGGCGAGTTCGTCAGAGAGAGCCTGGAGGAGAGGACTCGCGGCTTCGAAAGCGGCTAACACCGCCGAACGAGACGGTAGGGACGGACCTGCGCGCCCGCCCTGTTACCCTCGTGCATGGGCGCGCTGCCCTGGTACGGGCGCACTCGTGCGTGCGCCCCGGTCCTCCCCAGGTCTGAGCGGTTCCTCGGTCACGAGGTGGACACACATGTCTGGCCCTACGCAGGTTGCGTTGGGCGCTCTGCCCGCCCCTACTTCACCCGGCACCGTGCGCCGGGCCCACCGCCAGACCGAAGGCCCATTCGGAAGGCGTCGTAGCCGAACTCGCCCAGAAGCTCGGCCAGCCGTCTCAGCGGCAGGCCGACCACGTTGTTGTAGCAGCCCCGGATCCCCTCGATCAGCAGGGCGCCGTAGCCCTGGATGGCGTACGCCCCCGCCTTGTCGAGGGGTTCTCCGGTGGCCACATACCGATCGATGATCTCCTGGGTCAGCGGCGCGAAGCCCACGGCGGTGACCACGTGGTCCGAGCGAGAGCGCCCACTGGCGGCGTCCACCACAGCGATCCCCGTGATCACCTCGTGCTCGCGTCCACTCAGCAGCCTGAGCATGTCGCGGGCATCCTCCACCCCGGTGGGCTTGCCCAGCACGCGGCCATCCACCACCACCACCGTGTCGGCTCCGATCACCAGCCCGTCGCTGCACCGCGCGGCAACCCATTCCGCCTTCTGCAGGGCAAGCTTCTCCGCCCCTTCGGCGGGTGGGAGTCCCTCCCGCAACCGCTCCTCCACCCCACTGGGGAAGACCTCGAACTCCAGCCCAACCTGACGCAGCAGGGCCTCCCGACGGGGGGACTGAGATGCCAGAATCAGCGGTGTCACCACGGCCTCCCGAAGGGGCATGCCACGGCGACCACCCCGCGCGCGACGGACCCCCCGCCCCCCGCCGTGAACCGTGCTTCGCTGCCGAACCGCTCGCTCATCCCTGGCGCTTGCCCTCACTCTGCGAGGGTGCGAGGGCAGCGGCCACCGTGGGATGCTCACGATTGAGACGGAAGATGTTGATGTCCCGGTACTCCCCGGTGGCTCGATCCAGGATCGTCCGGGAGTCGGTCAGGAAGACCCCGCTCTGGATCGCCTCATCCAGGAGAGAGGAGATCTCCGAGGTGCTCAGTTGCAGGGTACGGCTCTCGAAGGCCCGACTGACGATGTAGTTGAAGGACATGAAAGGGCTGCTCTCCTCCAACTTGTTGACGAAGCGTGCCAGGTTCATCATCGCGTCCTCGTTGCTGCCCCTGTGGTTGGAGGCCGGAAAGGCCGCGCTGGGCACCTGGGCGTTTTCCATGTGCATCCTCGCCTCGGCGCCGTCGGACGCATCGCCGGCCACGGCGTCCTCCACGTTCTCCCAGGGGAGGTAGGCCCGATCGATCAACCCCACGGTCGTGGTCTTGATCAGCCCCCGCCGCTCCGCCTCCTTCATGAAGTCCTTGAACTTGGCAAAGCCGTAGACCTGCTCGTCAAAGTTCCCCAGCCGGCTGGTCAACAGCAGCTTAACCTGCGCAAAAACGTTGGGACGCCCCTTCTCTCGTACGAACTTCACCACATCCACCAGCGCCTTCAGGGCGTCGTCCAAAGTAGCCGTCGACCCGTTGCGGGCGGATGGAGATGGGCTCACCGGATCGACGGTAACGTCGTAGGCCAGGAAGTGATCGGCGCTGCTGGTCAACTGCCAACTCGTGCTCCAGGAGGTGCCGATGACCACCACCCTCTTGCCTCGTAGCCGGAGGGTGTTGATCAGGTGGACGAAATCCCCGTCTCCAGTAACCAGCACGAATGTGGAGATGTTGGGGTTGGAGAGGGATGCATCGACGCAATCGACGGCAAGCTTGACATCGATGCTGTTCTTGCGGCGCGGCGCCCCATCCGAAGAGTCCCCAAAACCGAGGATCACCGTGGGTACATAGATGGGCTCGATCCCCGCAGAGTAGAGATCGTTGGGATCTCGCAGGTGCTGCCCTTCCTGCCAGTTGGCGTATGCCTTGGCCGCCACCACCCTCCCATACTTTGCTGCCGCATCCTTGATGGCGATGGCGTTGGGGAGGCGGTTCTCCTTGTTGAGGAGACTGTACTTGATGTTTTCCCAATCGATGTAGAGGGCGACATCACCCTGTTGCAGTTCGCTCACCTGATCCGCACCTCCGATCGCAGCACTCGGGCCTTCCGCAGCAGGAATCATATTCATGCAGCTACTGTACCACCCGCAGGACTGCTATCAGCACAACCAACTCCACGAACACCGTCGCCGCCATCAGGACCCTGCCCGCGACTCGTTGCCATCCGTGGACGGCGGCAGCCAGCACCGTGTTGGCCAGGAGGATCAGCAGGCCAATGCCCGGCATCCGGAAAGCATCCCTGGGAGGTCCGATCAGGTTCGGCTCTCCCGCAAAGTTGAAGTGCAGCGGCATCAACTCGGGCAACTCCGGATACCTGGCGCTGACGTATCCGAAGGAGGCCAGCAGCACCGTCGCCGCCACCATCCCGCAGGCGATGGCTACCCCGTCCCGCAAGAAGGAGAGCCGCATCAGGCGAGGCATCTCGGTCCGAGCCTCGGGCGCACGATCGAACTCCTCAGGGGGAATAGCCTCCAACAGTTCGATCAACCGCCCTTTGAAACCAGGCAGATCGGCCGGCGTGATGACGTAGCCGCTCGAACTGGTCGCCACTATGATCGCCGCCGCGGGGTCAGCCGAGCTGCCGAAGTACTTCAGGCGCCCCAGCCCCTCGGCCCTGGTTCTTCCGACCAGGTGCCCCGGCCACGGCAGGCCATCCACCTGCACCCGCTTTCCCAGCCGATGGCCGCCGTACAGCCCCTCTATTCTGCCCAGCGGAACGATCTCCCTCACCCAGAGCCAACTGATGGTGAGCGCCTCGTCCGCAATCCTGTAGCGCAGGGACCTGTACCCGTAGGCGATGAGCGCGAAGAACGCGGCCAGCATCAAGCCAGCCAGCCCGGCGACGGCCGCCACGAAGCTGTCGATGGCAACGGGATGGTTGAGAGCATAGGCGAGTGCACCGACACTGCACGCGAAGGACACGAGTGCGGCCGCCATCCCCGCCGGCACGATCCTGGATGGCTCCGACCTCCACTCCGAGACCTCGTCCGTAGGCTCCGGCTGCCGGGTTCCATCCGACACCGACCCGCGCTCTCCCTCCTCCTTCGATTCTCTGGTCACCAACTCCACCTCCCCCGCGTAAGGGATCTCCCTTACGGGCTTCGATCCAACGAATGGGCTTTCCGGTGAGGTGCCCCTTCTCCCCGCACATCCACCTCCCGGCCACGCCAACCGCGGTCTCCACGGTGCGTCGGGCCGCCGTCCGGGTGCTGCGGGGTCCGCCGCAGAGCATCATCCCAGACGTGGCGGAGCGCTGGCAGAGAGATGGGAGGGCCAGGGGTATAAGCAAAGAAGGCGGGGCCAGACTGGACCCGCCTCTCGAATGTTCACTCGCGATGGGACACCACCAACCCGGTCGATGCCTGGCCGGCACCCGCTAAAGCCATTATACCCCTTGCGCCTGGAGTATATCCGAGCCACCGAGCCCAGTCAAGAAAAGTCTCCCCCCCCCTAATCCGTGGATTCGGATAGGGGCAGGGCGTGGGGATGGTGAAATGAGGGGTCTGAAGACTGAGTCGCGGTGTGTGAGGGGGAGAGCAGGCGGAAAGCAACGGCGAAGGGGCAGGCA
>JBLNDL010000042.1:0-99027 GCA_050261575.1 Sphingomonadaceae bacterium
CCTGCCCCTTCGCCGTTGCTTTCCGCCTGCTCTCCCCCTCACACACCGCGACTCAGTCTTCAGACCCCTCATTTCACCATCCCCACGCCCTGCCCCTATCCGAATCCACGGATTAGGGTCGGTCCACAGTTATTGACCTCCCTGCGGAGATCGGTTAGAATAATCGTGTCCTGAGCGTAGCGTAAGGCGCATTCGTCTAGCGGCCTAGGACACCTCCCTCTCAAGGAGGAGATCACCGGTTCGAATCCGGTATGCGCTACCAGACCTTACAACATTCGAACAGATCGCGTTTCCCGGTAGGGAGGCGCTGATCCGCTCGGGACTGATGGACCGGCTCAGTTGAGCCGGTTTTGTCGTTCAGCGTCGCGCCCTGTCGCGAGGCAGGGTGAGGATCGAAACCCATGCAACAATCCCCCTATAATGTTGCAAAGACCAGCTTCGAAAGGGATGTCTCATGGCCGAAAATGGCGCGCCCGGGCTGCCCGTCCCGGCATCGCATGCAACAGTAGTCGCGAAACGTGCTGGGCTGCCCGCCCGGCGGGGGCTGGATCGGCTGCCGGTCTACGTGACGGCCGAGGAGGCCCGGGCCATCATCAACGCCACCCGGGGTTTCCGGGACCGGCTGCTCCTGGAGACCATCTGGCAGACGGGCGGTCGCATCAGCGAAGTTTTGCGGCTACGGCCGGCCGACGTGGACCCGGCCGACGGCACGATCCGGCTGGCGAACCTGAAGCAGCGCCGGGGCGCGGAGAAGGTCGTCTACGTCTCCCTGGACCTGGCGGCGCAGCTGCGGGCGCTGGCCCGGGATCTCCGGGTGCCCCTGAACGGCTACCTCTTCCAGGGCCGGAACCCCGGGCGGCCCATGACGCGGTTCCAGGCCTACCGGATCATCTCGGCGGCCGCGCGGGCCGCGGGCGTCCTCAAGGTCCACCCCGAGAGCGGGCGGGTGATGCCGGCGTGGCCCCATACCTTTCGGCACGGCGCGGCGAAGCACCAGCTAGAGCAGACGCTGAGGCTCGATTTCGTGCAGGATCAGCTTGGCCACGCCAGCCTGGAGACGACGAAGGTCTATCTACGGTTGGCAGACGCGGACCGGCGAAGGCTCAGGGACCAGATCAGCTACTAGCGGGCTCAGGCCTGTGTCGCACCGCCTCTAGGTAGGCTGAGGCGTCGCGCTGGACGTTGATCTTCTGGGCCGTCAGCGGTCGAGCCCTCTCCACGCAGCGCGCCGGCACCGTGGCCATGTCATTGTTCCTTCGCCGGGGTCTTGGTGAGCGCCGGCGGTACCGGCAGTCCGAGCTGCTGGAGGTTCGCCGTCAGGTCGCCCACCAGGGCCGCCACGACCACCAGCCAGACGGCCGTGGAGTAGGGCTGCCATTCGGGCATCACCTCGGCCACCAGCCGCACGGCTCCATAGCCGAGGATGTATGGCACCACCTTGCTCCCCAGGAAGGCGGCCAGCCGGGAGAGCTGGAATTGGCCGGCTCGGATCGATGCCGCGATGCCGAGCAGAACGTCGGCCCCGATCAGGGCCAGGATCAGCCGCACCTGGTCGTTGGCCAGGGTGGCTGCCAGCAGGTCACGCAGTGCTAGATCAGTCATCGTATTGCCTCCAGATCATTAGGTCCCCGAGGGGCATGGGGCCGGCTGTCGATGCCTCGGTCTCCCGGGCGGCGAGCTCGGCCTCGCCGCCGGCGATCATCGCGGCGGCGATGACGGCCGGCACCTCCACCAGCTCACCCCTCTTGCCCCTCCAGTGGTTCACGAGGAGCCGCACCGTCAGCCACTCCATGGCTCCCTTCCTAAATCAGGGTCTTCAGCCCCAAATCGGCGGCGAGGGCCGCCTGGTTCACCAGTTCGCGAAGTATGGCCTCCATGGCCGGTCCTGTAGCTCCTCCTCGTCTGGACTACCGGACGCCCAGCTGGGCAAGTTTGGCCATGATCCTGGATCGCAGCTCGTCCGCCCGCTGGTCCCCCTTCGGAAACACGTCGCTCTTGCCGTCGAACCAGCCGCCGTAGAGGGCGGTGCCGTCCACCTCGGCGTGGGTAGGGAACGCCAGCGGGACGGTCGGGAACACGGCGCGGACCTGCTGGACCACCCAGCAGAATGCCCTCACCTGGGCGTCGGTGATCGGGTCATCGGCCGTCCCCTGGGCGAACTCGCAGCCCACGTAGTAGCGGCTGCAGCCCCGCGCGTGCCAGCACCAATGGTCCCAAGGGAGGTGCTGTGCAACCACATCGTCGCCAACAGTGCACACGGCACCCAGCCCGTCGGTCCGGGTCATCTCGTACTGCGCCGCTCCGGGGAACTCGTCGGCCACCGGCCGCGAGACCCCAGACCTCGTGCCATGCAACAGGAAGCCCCTAGGCACGGTCAGGTAGGGGAATCGGTTGGAGATGGCGGCCAGCGGCATCTGTAGCACCCGCGGCGCGTATCCCGAGGCTGGGGGCACGTAATCGGCCTCCCAGGACCAGCGCTCGGTGTTCAGCCGCTCGTGCACCTGCCCGTCCGGCCCCGTGACCCAAGTACGGTACCCATCGGTGAAGGCGGTCCAGTTGTCGGCCTTCCGCCACACCAGCAGGCCGTTGGTGGTGGCCTGCAGGCCGTCTCCGTTGGGGCTGTCGTGGTGCTCGTTCTCCAGGGGCGTCCCGACGATATCGGGGCCCAGTAGCCGGGCCAGCTCCGCGAATCCGAGCCGAAATACGGGTTGTTCCTGATCGCTCATTGGTTCATCTCCACTACAGTCTCGGGTATCTGTCGCTCCTGGGCCTTCAGCGCACCCAGGTCCTCGGCGGATCGGATGGCCATCCTGAGCGCCTTGCTCTCCGACTGCAGGGCTGCCACCACCACCCGCAGCGATTCCACTCGACCACGCAGCGAGTCCATCTCTGCCTGCAACTTCTCCAGGCGGTCCCACATGGCGTCGGCTCGGGCGGCCCAGGCCAGCTCGGTCTGCTGCCGTATCTGCCGCATGCGCCACAGGGCTCCGGCCAGGGCAGCCATGCCGCCGGTGATGGTCGTGATAGCCGCGATCACCTCTGCCGTCATTCCACGTCCTCATCCCCGCATCTAGTGTCGCCCGGCACAGCTCGCACTTTGCCGGCCTGGTAGGGATCCTCCCGACCCGCCACGCCGTAGGGCATCATGCCCCGGTACCCCAGCTCCGGGGCATGCACGTACACCCAGCCCTGGATCGGTAGCCCTCGCAGCCCGGAGCGCCGGAGCTCCCGATAGGCCGCGGCCGCAGCCTGCCAGTAGCGGGCGTTGTCCTGGCGGTCCGCCTCCGCCTCGCCGCCGCTGGGCTCCTTGATCATCACGGCGTCGCACCAGGTCATCTGCACCGGCAGGTCCGCCCCCAGGTGGGCGATCACCACGATCAGCCAGTTCAGATGTCGCGCCTGCCGGATGGCCCGCTCCACGGCCAGGATGCCCTTCTGCGTGCCCCGGGGATGCAGGCTCAGGGACGCCTCGTCGATCAGAACGACCTTTCGGCGGATCTCACGGGGCGGGTCCTGCCCCTGGGAGAGTGCGTCGGCGAGCATGCCGACGGCATCGGCGAAGACCTCGATGGAGCGCCACTGGATCCACGGCCGCAGGTCGTCGCGGTACATGTTCACCGCGATCACGTCGTAGCCGTGGTCCCGGCGCCACGCCTCCGCCAGCCGCACGGCCAGCGTGCTCTTGCCCGATCCCCTTGGACCGAGGATCAAGACCACGCCGGACCTGAGCCCCCGCAGCCTGCTCTGGAAGCTCCACCAGGGCCGGGCGTCGGGGTCGGATACTGGTGGGGTGGACTCGCCCTCGCCGGTGATCACGGCCTTGAGCTCGGTGAGGTCGATCCCCTCGGGCGTCAGCCTGACGCCCAGGTGACGGGCCAGCCGCTCCACGCTCTCCACCGCGGGGGCGTACTCGGGTGCCAGTAGCCGCACCGCCGCCTTGGCCAGCCGCGCGGCCGCGTCGTATTGGCCCGATCTCGCCGCCTGGATCTCCCTCAGCACGCTGGGGATATCGCCGATCAAGTGGGCACCTCCGCCGTCATATGGTTCCCTAGCAGCCCCACAGCCAGGGTGAGGCCGCTCAGGAGCAGCACGTCGCGCCAAGGGCTTGACCTACCCTCCCGACTGTGGTATACAGAGTCGACGGTCCCTGGCGGGCGTCCCGACCGCGATGCGCCAGGCCGACCGACTAGGACAGGAGTCGGGTTCCTGACACCAGGGCTAGGGCGGGCATCCTTTTTGGGATTGCCCGCCGTTTCTTTCTGGCCGGGCGCTCCCCTTCTGGTCGGATAGGCGGTAACCCATTTCTTGAATCTCGTCGACTTCCGGTCCGCGATTGTCTGTATGTGCTGCCTCCCCTTGCGGTTAGGCCGAACGATCTCCAGGGTGCTTAGATACGCTACACGTCCTTTGCGCCCGGGCACGGGCTCCCAGTCATCGGACTCCTGGATGGCGGGCACTATGGCTGGCACGTACTCCCACCGCCGATCTCTGTCATGGTCGACGAAGAAATGCTGGTAGACCCAGTTGGAGTCAACCTCGACGACACTGTTGTCGGGCGCGTCAACGTATGCGTAGCCCTGCCTGTTCGCGCCTATCTCCTCGCGGATTCTCCCGAGTGCTTCCTCTCTTGACCCAGGGTAGTCGTCCCAAAGCCGAACGATCCTCACCGCCTCGGCTCCTGGTTGCTGTCCGGCACCCGCTGTACGTACATCCCCGCCATCTGGGCCACGGCCGCACCCTCTCCCACGGGCACCCCGTGCCGTTGCGCGGCCTCCACTATCCGCCGGGCTGCCGCCTGGGCGGCGGCCGCGTCGGGACGTCCGGACTCAGCTGCCTGGATCTCCCTCAGCACGCTGGGGATATCGCCGATCACGTGGGCACCTCCGCCACCATATAGTTCGCTCCGATCTCAGGCTTCATCTCCCCATCACTTTGTTGGGGACGTACCGGACTGCTATGGCCTTCCCGGTAGAGATCCGGAGCTTCGCGTCCTCCAGCCCTATGCGGCGTCATGCCCCATACAGGCTGTTGTCCCATCTGTACGCGATCTCTCGGCCGCGCTTGTCGGTGGTGAACGCGATCAGCATGGGGCGCTTGGGATTATGGCGGCGCCGCCCGGCACCCTCGGCCAGTGCCTGGAGTAGGTCGTCCTCGGTCTCGATGCCGAGGTAGGGATACTCATAGGCTATGAGCTGGGCCACCTCGTCGGCGGGCAGTCCACGCTTATTCTTGAGGTACAACGGGACGTCATGCCGATACTCCCAGCCCTCGCGTTTTCCAGCATGGGGAGCTATGCCGTACTTGCTGACGCTTTTCACGGCTTGCCGAACCTGGTCCGCCCAGTCGTCCTCTTCCCACCCCTCGCGCCAGTCGTTCGCGGCGGCCACCCGCTTTCTCTGGTCGGCGAGGAACGCCCGGTGGCTCGCGGAGTCGTAGTAGCTGTCGTAGCCCTCGCTGCCGCGGATTGGGTGAATCACGCCGGCGTCGTCCGTGTAGGCATCCAGGTTGCGCCAGCGCTCCGGGACGCGCTCGACGTACATCCCGGCCATTTGGGCCACGGCGGTTTTCTCGGAGACGGGCACGCCATGCTCTTTGGCCGCCTCCACTATCCGCCGGGCCGCCGCCTGGGCGGCGGCCTTGCTGGGGAAAACGGTCTGGCTGAATCGCCCCAGGGCGGCACGGATGTGGGCCGCGTCGTGGACGGGGAGGGCCCGGATCTCCGGCGCGGCGAAAGCCGAATCCGGCAGGGCGGCCCGCTCAGCAGTGCTCAGCCTGGGGTTGCTGGCCATCATGCGACGCCTCAGCTCGTTCCGCTTGGTGGCCACCTGTTCCCTCTGCTTCATGAGCTTATCCATCTTGGCCTCCCACCGGGCCACGGCTCGCTCGAAGTCGTCGTAGCTTCGGTAGTCGCGCAGGTTCGGCACCTGCTCGCGAAGCCGCTCGTACTCCTCCGCCAGACGCCGGCCGGTGGTCCTCAACCGCTCCCAAGCCTGGTTCAGGTCGGTCGGGTTCACGACCCTCCAGCCTTGCCGCTGGAGGGAGCTGACCGCCTTGGAGCCCGGCGCGACCCGATATCGCTTGCCCCGCGGACTCTCGATGACCACGTAACGCGCCGGTCTGCGCGCTGGCTTAGGCTTACCGAAGAGCCGGTCCCAGAATCCCATGGCTACCTCCTAGCAGGGTTGTTGACGCGCGTGACCCGATCGGCGGGTAGCACCCGTGCCACCACCCCCGCGTTGCGGATCCCCGTGGCCACAGCCTTGGCCACGGGCCGGTGGGGCGTGCGGTACAGCTCCACCAACTCGCCCGTCTGCGTGGTCGCCACCACCACGTAGCCGGCCTGTCTGGCCATGCTAGCCCACCACCTCGAACTCGCCGCCGCAGGCACCACACCGGCCTATCTGGCCGGCTGCCTGCGCCGGGATCTCCAGCAGCTCCCCGCAGTGCGGGCAGGACGCCCGCTCGACCTCATCCTCGCCCGCGGCCGAGAAATCGTGGCTGCCCTCCACCATGTCGATGTGCAGGTTCAGCTCCGGGAACGGGTTGTGCCCCCGCCGGGCTCTCTGCCATGCGCGACCAGCCTCCTTCATCAGCTCCTGGAGCTGCTCCTTGCTCATGCCGGGGCGGCTCCTGGCCCGCAGGAAGCTCGTGGCGAAGAGCTGATATGTGCTCATCTTGCGTCTGGCCATGTCATCACCTCCTAGCCGACCAGGCCGCGGTCGGGATCTAGCTTCATCTTGCTGCCGGCGGGCACCGTGTACACCTTGCCATCGGCGTCGGCCACCAGCAGTCGCCGTCCCCGCAGTCGGGGCAGCCCCGGGCCCCGGTCGCCGGCCTCGTGCTGCCACTCCACACCGCCGCGACGGCTGTGGCGGTCCGGCCGATAGACCGTCTCCACCTCCTCGCCGATCACCACCACCTCCCGGGGCGGGCGCTGGTCCTCGTCCAGGATTGCCGTCTCAGCGGGCGTGCCGTGGAACCGCTCGGAGATCGCCTCCAGCCTGGGGTCGTGGACCGGGGCATGGACGTGGGCCGGGTTCCGCCGCCTCACGTACTCGCCGATGTCCCTGTAGGCGGGCGGCGGGTCGCCCACGACGGCGGCGGGCAGCTCCCGCAGCTGGTGCGGGCTGAACGCCAGCATCTGGGCGGCGGCGAGGAGAGCCCGCCGCGCCCGATCCCCCAGCTCCCGATGCTTCGCCCTGGCCATGGTTACCGCTTCCTGCGGTGGGTCTTGCGCCGGTGGGTCTTGTGTCCGGCCTTCACGAACCGGCCGGTCTTGGGATCGCGCTTGGGTAGTGCCATGGGGTTCGCTCCTTTCTGGCGCTAAACGGCCTTGAAGAACGCGCGTATGTCGAAGGTTTCATTCGTGGTCAGGTCCTCCACGTAGCCATTCGGCTGGAGGGCCATATGATGTCCATTGTCGTTGACGAACACGTCGCCGGGCTTGTACACGTTGCTGCCGGGTCCGTTCTGTACGATCGTCTGGAGCTGGGTGTCCCACCAGACCGGCTGCCCTCCCAGGTCCACCATGCTGGTGGGTATCCGGGTCGGGTTTCCGGGTGCAGCGCCGACGCCGGCGGAGCCACTCCCCCTACCGCTCGCCACCCCTCCCGACCCGGCGGGTATGGAGGCGGCCGTGTAGCTCTTCCCCGGGTGCAGCGCCTTCCACACCTCCATGGCCTGCCGCTGGGCATTGGTGCCGAGAGAGCCCTGGAGGGCCATGCGGTACAGGATCACCGTGGCGCCGCCTACCACCAGGTAGTAGGCGAGGGCATCGATGCTGCTGGATCCTCGGGGGTTGCGCTGGCGGCTGGCCATGGTCTACCTCCGCTTCTTGCCGGACATCAGGTACCAGACCAGGACCAACCCGCCCAGCACTATCCCCGTCGAAACGCTGTGGGGATCGTCGGGCCAGATGGGCCGCTTCAGGAACTTGACCACCTGGTCCATGGTGGTCTCCGTGGCCCTGGCGGCGCTGACGGCGGGTGTGTCGGCCGCGCTGGAGGCGGTCGTGGTGCTGCCCGGCACGGTGGTGGCGGATGGACGTGCCGTCTGCTGTTGGCTGATGGCGCGCGCGAGGTCAGATTGGGATAGCGCCATAGCCAGGGCCTCGTGGTAGTCCACGGTGCGCCCGTCGGGGGCGCGGAACACGTCCGCCGGACCGTAGACGTTGGGCAGGTAGCCCGGCCGCGCGTAGGCAGCCACCCACGCCGGGTCCTGCATGATCTCCACGAGGCTGGTGTCGTACACCAGGGGCACCCCGCCCAGGTCCTTCAGGCTCAGTTTGATGACGCTCATGACTACCTCCCTAGCACGGCCACCAGCAGTACGGCCCCGCCCAGCAGCAGTATCCCGCCGCCCATGTTGCCGGCATCCTTCGCCAGATTTCCGGCACCCTCGGCAACGTTGCCGGCGGCCCGGGTAATCTGCTGGGCGCTGGTCGCCGCTGCCTCGGATAGCTCCGGGCCGTGCTGGTACAGGGTGTAGCCGACGACCCCGAGTCCAAGGGCCTGGATGAGGAGCTGGATAATGGCCCGCAGTCCGGCGATGATGGCCATGGTCATGCCTCCCAGACGACCGACAGGACGTTGCCGGATATGCTCACCGAGATCAGCCGCTGCACGTGCGGCCGGATGGCTCCTGCGATGGCGTCCGCGACGTTGATCGGCCCGATCCACTCGGGCCACGGCACCGGCAGCGTAAGCTGTAGCTCCAGAACTTCGCCGGCCCCAGCGGAGTCGATGGCGGCCCCCAGGCCGGACATGTCGCCGTCGGCACCCACGGAACCGGACGAAAGTACCGTGCTCATATGGCTACCTCCTCCCCAGCAGCGCCAGCAACACGATGGCCGCGACGCCGTACAACAGCAGCTTGTCGTTGTTGGTCGCCGGCACCGACACCGGGGCACTGGCGCCACCAGCACCGGACGGCGCGGTCGGGCCGCCGCCGAGAATCGGGCAGGCCGCGCGGTTGAAGGCCGCGATCATGCTGGCCGTGTCCCAGGGGCCGGGGTATCCCGCGCCCTGGAGCTGCGACCGCAGGAAGGCGACGGTCATGGCGCCCTTGCAGGTGCTCACCAGTTGGTCGTCGGGGTTCGAGGCCGTGGCGGGCCCCGTGTTGGTGGAGGGCGCCGTGGCCGGCGGCTGCTGGATTGGCTGGGCCGGCTGGTTGATCCAGGTGACGGTGCCCTGGGCCGGATAGTACGGCCCGCGCTGGCCGGTATTCGTATCCACCACCTGGCCGTTCACAATTTGTAGCCCTTGGTTTGATTCGGAGCGGGCCGACTGTGGCTCCGCGGCCACGCTGACGTACCCCGTGATGTTGCCGGAGCTGTCGCGGGTTGGGGCGTTATAGTCCGGGGCTCCGGCGGCGATCCACGCCGCACGCCGTGCCGCAGCATCCTCTTCCGCACTCATGCCTATCCCTCCACTAGCGCTATGATCACCAGGGCCGCGAGGGCGAGCAGCACCAGCCCGTCGGCCCCGGCCCCGGCGGGCGGTGCTGCGACACTGGCCCCTAGGGCGGCCGCAGCATCGGGGAGCCCGGCCATAGCAGCGTCCCGGGTGCTCCAGGGCGATATGGCCTCATACGGGGTGGCGCCCGCGTCCAGCCGTGACTGGATGTAGCGCATTGCTATCGCCAGGTTCTGCGCCGGGTGCAGCAGCACGCTCTCCGGGTAGCCGTTCCCCAGGCCTCCGCCGTCACCCAGGTTGTTGTTGTGCAGCTGCGTCAGCCCGAAGCTGCTGCCGTTATCGCCGACGGCCGACGGGTTATACCCGCTCTCCGGCCCGGCGATGGCCAGGGCCAGGGCGGCAGCGAGATCGCTCGCTCCCGTCTGTGCCTGGGCCTCACGAGCCCAGGCTATCGCCATTGCGGGTATCGCCATTGGTCTCCACCCTCAGCCCTACGGCTGGGCCGTCCAGCTCCCCACCACATTGGTCACCACCCAGGTAGCTGTATCCTGCCTGCGGAGCGTCACGCTGGCCCCAATCTGGTTGCTCTGTATGTACTTGCCCGCCCCCGTGCCCAGCGGCCGGATAGTACTACCCGCGTCCGGCGCGATGGTCAGCGTCTGGGCCGCCAGAATTTCAAAGGTGATCTCTATGCCTACTGGGAACGTGCTCTCCAACGTGATGGTGGCAGCGTTGACATAGTTTCTGTTCGTGATCGTCCGATAGTACGCGGCAGGGCCAATGCTGGAGTTTGCAGCAGGTGGCTCCAACACCAGTATCCTGTACCTGTCCGTGAACGTGGCCTGTTTTGCGGCCAGCCAGACCGGATTCTGTCCTGCCATGACCTGCATGGCTATGGGGTCCATGACGGCGACTTTAGAGGGTTTATCCTGCGCCCCGGTGCGATAGTCGTTCACAAACACGGCCTGCGGGGGAAGGCTGCCGCTCGGCCCCACCACCGTGGGCTCGAAGATCGAGACATTCCCGAGTGGGTCTGTGCCCGTATCTGTAGACTCTGCCACTATGCAGAACGCCGAGGCCAAGTTGGGAGCCGAGCTGTTGGCCTGGTTAGGGTCTACGACCACCGGTTTATCGACGATCACCCGGGGGGCATTTATCCCCCAGGTAGCATAGAAGGCCGCGTAACGGGCCTGGATCCACATTGGCTCGCTAATGACGATACTGCCAGGCAGGGTTATCATTCCGCCGGTTAGCTGCACGGGCGCCCCCTGGCCGAGAACATTCACATGCCCGCGTATCTGGATGCTCACCGTATGGCCACTGCCCCCAAGAGCATTGGGGTAGACCAGTATTCCGGCACCCGCGTTGAACGCCGTGTACGGCTCCTCGATCCAGATGTCCTCTAGGTAATGCGCGGTGCTGTAGGGCTCCAGGTCTATGCCCGCCTGCGGGTTGGTCCCGTTGGTGTTGGTCAGCCGCGGTCGGACGATCCAGAGGCGCCGAGCGGAGCAGACAGAGATTCCCTGCCGCCGGTTGTTGTCGCAAACTGCGTCGATGATCGATACGTCATCGCTCCATGACTGGCCCCCGGTCGCGGAAGCATCGATGTAGATGCCGTCTCCCCAGCAGTTAGAGCAGGATGGGCGTACCACCCTGACTCTGGTGCTCCCGCAGATGGAGATACCCATCCCCCACTCGCCGGTCGTGGCGGCGTTCAGGTCCCGCCGGCCATCTAGCGTGGCCCCCTCGATGACCACATTCTGACTGTCCCACACCCGCAGCATCTGATAAGAGCCTAGATTGTGGGCTTTGTTCTGCAGCTTCGCGCCCGGGGCAAATACCACCCTGCTATTGCTGGCAACTGTCAGTCCCACCGCCGGGTCTATGATATAGGTGCCAGGCGGCAACAGCAGGGTTGATCCAGCGGCCGCGTTGAGGGCCGCCTGCAGAGCTGCCGTATCGTCGGTAACCCCGTCTCCTTTTGCCCCGAACTCCCGCGCGTTGACTGTTTGCCCCGACAGACTGACCCACTGATAGCCGGTGTCCATCCAGACCCCGCGGGTCGTGTCGGTTACCCGGGCCAGGCGGCCGGCGGTCCCCGCAGCGGGCAGGGCTGCCGCAGCGTAGCCAGATAGCGGCAGGCCGGAGAGGTTGTCCAGGAGCTTAGAGGCGGCCCCGACCAGGCTCGCGGTGCCGGCCGCGTTGCCGTTCAGCGAGCCCGATATCAGGTTTCGGTCGCACCCGCTAGCCGCCACCTCCACAACGCCGTACTGCTGGGTCTTAGCCCCCTGGGTGTCGGTCGCGGCCACGGTGAGTGTCGCGTCGGTGGTAACGGCATCGAGGGTGACGCCGTTGCCGGCTACCCGCTGGCCATTGTTGATGGCGGTCACCATCCCGCTGGCGAAGGTGGACCCCGCCAGGTACACCCCATGGCGGCCGTTGGAGCTGGCCACCACATCCAGGACCGGGCGCTTGCAGGTGCTGAGCGCCAGCCCGTCGGTGTAGCAGTTCTGGATTGTCACAGCGAGCCGGGCATCGTCGCACTTCGACAGGTTGATCCCGTTCCCGCCGCTGGACTGGCTGGCTCGGTTCCCGTCTATCGTCCCGCCGCCGGTGATCCGTATCCCGGCGTTCCCGTTCGTCGGGTCGGCGTTGGCCACCACGTTGCAGTTGGCGCCGGCTGCCAGCATCAGGGTGCAGCCGGTGGGGATCACCAGCTCGCTGTTGCTCGGCATGAGGATGGATTGCCGGCACCACAGGGTCCCGACCGGCAGCAGGAGGGAGCCGCCTCCCGAGAGGCTGCCCCGGTTGAGGGCGTCGTTGATGCGCGCGGCGGCGTCCCCCTCGGGGTCGTTCACCGGGATTTCGAGCTCGTAGACCTGTCCGCCCGCTCGGAGCTGTGCCATACCGTCAGTCATCGCCCGCCCCCTACCGCCCCACCGTGCCCTGGGCCGAGACCTTGGTGGTCACGCCGGAGCCGCCGGCGGCCACCGTCACGCTCATGGCGGTGTTCACGGAGCCCCGCAGCGGCTGGGTGAACTCGTAGTCGTTCACTCCCTGGGTTCCGCCGGCCTGGCCGATGTAGGCGTCCCAGATGACCGTGGCGCCGTCCTTCACCTGGACGTTGGCGTCGGCTGCCGGCGCCCCGCCGCTCCAGCTCACCGTGAGTCCGGAGAGGTAGTTTCGCAGCCCCGCCCCGGCCGCGGCCTGGGTCACCGTCTGGGCGGTGTTGGCAGCCGAGGTCCCCACCAGGTTCCAGGTGGTCGGCTGGGGCTGCACCCGCAGCCATCCCTGGGCCAGGTTAACGACGCCCGCCAGCAGCGCCACCAGCCCGCGCAATTTGGCGGAGATGGTACCGGGCGCATCCGAGGTGACGGCCGTATCGGTGGTAGATCCCTGGGCTACATCCTGCCCGTCGGCGATGGAGACCTGCGGGGAACCCGTGATGTTCACCACGGCGCTGGCCGCGGCGATGAAGGGCGTGAGGATCACGGTGATCCCGCCGGATCCGCTGCCGCTGATGGAGGTGATGGCCGCCGTCACCACCTGGGCCACGTTCAGCACCGCGTAGCGGGTGGTGGCCGATACGGCCTTGCTGGCGTTGGGGTCCGGCTCCCGCACCCAGGCCGAGCCGTTGTTGCCCCAGATCTCAACGACCCCGGTGTAGTTGTCGCAGATCACGTCCACCAGCACGCCGTTGGCGTACTGGCAGGGCACCTGCAGAGCCGTACCCACCGGCACCAGCGACCGAGCCTGGCTGATCACCACCACGCTGTCCTGCTTGGCATCGAGGCTGATGCTATCCGCCATCCGCATCTCCCGTTTGCCCGGGGGTCACCTCGACCCCCGGGCCAGGAATGGGGCTAGCTAGCCAGGTCATAGAAGCGGTGCAGCATGAGCACCGTCCCCACGCTGGCTACACCCATGTCGATCACGATGTCGCCGGGATCGAACCCGCGCATGTCCAGACCGTAGAGCTGGTTGACCGCGCCGCCGATGGTCGTGAGGTCGATCCGCCCCACGCCTGCATCGACCCCCGCCGTGACCACCGGAGTTCCGAAGGTCGTGCCGTCGTCCTCGCAGATGCCCGTGGTCCTGCCCGTGTCCACCTCGAAGCTATCCCACGCCCAGCGGGCGATGCGGGCATTGCCATCCTTGGGGATGCGCACCCCGATATCGGTAAGTGCCGAGCTGGAACGGTTGTCCGCCGGCGCCGAACCGGCCAGGCTCAGCACCGTTGTGCTGTGCCAGAAGTGGCTCTGGGGCACCTGGTAGGGCGTCCCCTGGCTGCCTGAGGTGCTGGGCGGTATGAAGGCGTTGGTGGTGAGCAGCGGCAGCGCCGCCGGCACGATGGGCGCCTCGCCCGCCTTCGCCTGGATGCCATAGAGCGTCACACTGAGCTGGGTCCCGGCGTTCAACGTCCAGCCGCTCCCCAGGTTGGTCTGGGGCGCCCACGTGGGGATCAGCGTGAGCTGCGACTGCCCTGCCGGGATCCCGGCCGTGAGATCGAATGGGTTGTAGGTGCCGTCCGGACTCACCGGCCTGGATCCGAAGTGGAGCCGGATCTGGGCCTTCCGCGTGACGCCGGTCTGGCTGGCACCCGGGGCGGACTTGGCCACGTACTTGGAGCCATTCGGCAGGAAGATCTTGTTCTCGAAGTGCACCGGCCGCAGGTCGCCGATGGCGACGTAGTTGCGCCCGCCGTCGCCCACCAGCATCAGGCTGGAGAGGCAGCGGTAGTACGGGTCCTGGGTGGTGCCGGGGCTCGCCGTGGTGGTGATGTTGAAGTCGAAATCCAGCAGCATGCTGGTGATCACGTAGGGCCTGGGCGAGAGCTCCAGCGGCGTCGCAATGCCGCTCGCGTAGCCCTTGGAGGTGGTTATCCGCTCAACGAATCTGCGTGGCATCTCTCACACCTCCCCTATAGCTGGCTCTGCACGGTGGGCTGTGCAGGCTGGAGTTGCTGCTGCTGGCTCCCCTCGGCCTTGGGGGCCGGCAGCGCGAACTTGCTGGAGACCGCCGGCAGCCCGGCAAAGGCGTCGAAACCGGGCACGAACGCTCCCACGCCCTGGTTCAGGGCGATGGCGAGGCCGCCCAGCCGCGCGTAGTCGCCGTAGTGGCGGCGCCACTTGCCAACGCCCCATCCGACCACCGCCGCCGAGACGGCCGACAGCGCGGCACGGCCCAGGCCGCTCTTCAGCTTGTCGATGGCGTTGGTGATGGGCGCGGCGACGCCGGACATGGCGCCGGCCACCTGGCTGGTGAGGTAGGCGCCGGCACCCACTGAGATGATGTTCTCCGCCGGGGTGCCCAGCACCTCGGGGTTGCGCCGGACCGCTCTGGCCCGGTGGTGTCCGCCGCGATGCCGGCGGACAGGTCTGAGGACGAATGCCATACGTCCCTCCGCTGTTCGTCGCCCGCAACGCGGCAGGCGGAAATCGTGGTCCCTCGCGGGGACCTACACCACGAACATACCAGAGGGACGCAAGGGTATACCCCCTGCAAAACTCGCCGAAAACTCGCTACCCGGCCACTCCGCCGGCCTCCACCAGCCGGCGCAGTTCGGACAGCAGCTGGAGGGTGTAGTCGCGGTGGGAGATCAGCCAGCCGATGACCGGCTCCCAGCCGGGCTCGTCCGCGAGCTCCCCCAGGATCGCCATGGCCTCCTCGTCACTCAGGGCGAGGGCCGTGTTCAGGACCTCCACCAGGGCCGGCATGCTCCCGGCGAGCCGGAGGAGCTGGCCGGCCATGTCCTCGGGGGATCGCCGCTCCAGCATCACCAGGATCGCCTTTGCCTGGAGGCGACCCAGGGGAGGCATCCTCGAACCCGGCTCCGGCTGCTGTGCGGGGGCGGCCAACTGCTCGGGGGCCGCGGGCGGCGCCACCTGGGGCTGGCCGGCCGTGGGGGCGGGGGTGGCCTGCTGCGTCTGCTGCTGCAGTATGGCCTGCTGGATGGCGGCCCCCACGCCGGCGCCGATCCCCTGGCCCAGGGGACTGTTCAGCAGCGCGGCCAACCACCCGGGGGTGTCGTCGGGCACCTCCACCGGCTCCACCGGCTCCGGCGCCAGCGCCTCCTGGAGCTTCCGCAGCGCCTCCGCCTGCTCCAGCACCTCCTGGAGGGCCGAGCCTCCTTGGCGGTCGCGCACGGCCACCAGCGCCCGGTATTTCTGGGGCCGCAGCAGCAAGAGCGCCCGCTCCGGATCCTGGGCCGCGATCTGGTTCAGCACCTCCTGCTCGGCCCTCGCCCTGGCGGTGCGGGCCTGTATCTCGGCCAGGCGAAGAGTCTCCTCCGCCTCGGCGATACGCTGGGTCATGGGCCGCTGCCTACGCCCGAACAGCTTCATGGGAACCTCCTGGCTGGATCGGTGTGCACCTAGCCTATCACGGCAGGGGAAGGGTATACCCTTGCCGCCAATGCTAGACTGATCACGCAGATGACAACTCAATCGGGGAGAAACACGGTGAGCACCCAAACCAAGCCCGATGTGCGGCTGCTCCGAACCGCTGCGGGCCTCACGCAGCAGCAACTTGCGTTCACTTTAGGCACTGCCATCGCCTCCATCGTGAGATGGGAGCATGGCGCCGCCATCTCGCCCATGGGCCGGCGACTCCTGGAGACATGGGCGTCCCAGCCCCGCGTCCTGCGCCGGCTCCTCTCCCGCCTCACTCCCCAGGAGCTGGCGGCGGCACTGGGCTACCCGCCGCAGAGCCCCACCGACGGCGCGCCGCCGCCATCCTCATCGCCGCCTCCAGCCGGTTGACATGGGCGAGCGCCCGGTCGACGCTCTGGCGGATGACCTCCAGTTCCGCCTCGGCGCCGGGCGGCGCACCCACCTCGATGAGCCTAGTGGAGATACACATCAGGTGCCACCGAATTGCCTTCAGATCATGGCTATTGAGCCGTGCCCTCACCGCCGCCAACTTCCACCCTCCAGACATGTTGCTTGATCGCAGGGTGTATGTCAGTCCCGCTCATCCGTGCCTCTTGCCGCTTGTCAATTGCATCTTCAACTCGCTAGCAGCTGGAGCAGCTGCGTGGCGTACCCTCCCCCGCGACTACGCCCCCGCACGGGCTCTCCGGTGCTGCTCGCAGACCCAGGCCATCTCCCGCACGGCCGCCGTATCGACGATCTCGACCCGCAGCCCGCGCCTGATCCAGGGCGCGACCAATCGCGATGTGTCCGTCCTGTGAGCGGGGTTATCGACGGCCGCCCCGCGGATGCAGCCGCACTCCGCTATCGCGATGTAGCTCCGCGTATGCTCCATGGTTCAGACCCTCCGCTTGTCTAACACCTCGGCCATGCACGCCGGGCATATCCCGTGGGTCCATGCCCGCAGCTCCCACGTGCCCTCGCGCCAGATCAGAGCCCACCGCGTCAGCAGCCGCGGCCGCGATGGGGCGCGCAGCTCGCCCGTGCGGTGGTCCCTCACCCGGTGGCACCATGCACACTGCCACGAAAGCGACGTGTTGCCGCCGGCAAGGGCCAGCGCCACGTCCAGCCCGGCTGCGTCGTCGCCATGGGCCAGCACCAGGCCGCGCCCCGGTACGGCGTGCGACCCAGCGAGCAGCCGCAGGCCCCAGCGGACGCGGTGGGCGTAGTAGGTCACCAGCCGCCGGTAGTCCCGCTCACGGCTGTACCGCGCCGGGTCGAGAGCTGCCAGCCGACGCCGGTCTCGCTCGATCTGTCTCACGATGCGCTCACTCGTCCTGGTTGTGGCTCTGTCCACCCAACTCCTCCAGCCTCAATGCTCCCGGCGTGACCCAGCGCTCGGTGTAGCCCCCCGAGCGCAGCGGGACCCGCACCAGCACGCGCCGCCGGGACACGCGGAGCACGGTGACGGGGACGGGGATCACATAGCCGTACCCGCCGCGCGCCTCATACATCCACGTGGCCCTGGCCCCGGGAACGATCTCCCTAGAGGGCAGCGCTTCGGAACTGGCCCCGTGGTACAGAATCACACCGTTCCTCCGATCCTTATCGTTGCTGTACTCGACCTCCCTCATGCCGATCGCCCTCGCCTACATCCCCACCAGTGGCAGCTGCATCCCCCAATCCGGCCGCTGTCGCTCCTGCCAGCACCCCTCGCACATGACGCCCGTGTCGTACCGCCCCGGCCCGTACCCGTAGATCGTGTGGTTGTAGTGCCACCCCTGCGGCCAGTGCGAGCCCGACAGGGAGTAGACCTGTGTCTCGCGCCGACTCATGCCCCGGCTCCCATCAGCGCCATCTGCCGCGCCGGCGGCGAGGGGCGGAGCGGCAGCGCCTCCGCCAGCTCCTCCCAGGCCTCCCCAGCCAGCTCCCACCAGCGCTCCATCTGCTCCGCATAGCGTCCCTGGAGCCGGTCCAGACCCCCGTCAGCTGACGCCACCGCCGCCGCGTCTCCGGCCAGCTCCGCCATGGCCCGCCGCTCCCACGTGGCCATGATCTCCGCGTAGGTGGCCAGGACCTCCTCCTGGGCCTGGAGCAGCTGCCGGATCTCCCACTTCCGGATCGCGAGATCATCCCTGGTCGCTTGATCGACGGCCCCGGCCGGGGCAGCCACCCGCAGCACACCGTTCTCCACCCACAGGGCCGCACCCGACCGCCAAAGAGCCACCAGCAAACGCGCGTCCGACGTGCTCATAGGTCGATGATCTCCATCTCAGCGTCGTTACTTGGTGACGCATCGGTGACGGGTGACGCAAGGTGACGCGGATTCCCGATTCCCCCCGCGAGAGATTTTTCATATGGCGTCAATCCGGAAACTGCGTCACTATGCGTCACCCTGGCGGATGCGTCACCCAACGTCATATCCGCTGCATCATTATCTTTGACGGCATTAGGCAAGATTTTTTCGAGGGGTTTTTGACGTAATGTCGATAACTCGTCAACAATGCCCTCAATATCAACTGTAGATCTACTGGCTCTCGGGTCATTTTTCGGACCCTGCCCCTCTATAAGCTGTCTAGATGAGCCATTCTCGAGGGGGTCAGGTTCGATTTTTTGGGGAGTCCGAGAAATAACGGGCATATGCTCGGAATCGGCGATTGTTATGGGCATAGGCTCGATACTAGCGGGCATGTGCTCGAAATCACCCTGGATAGGTCGGGGCCGGCCCTCCTCGTCCACCGTCAGCCGGAGACCGGTCCACTGGCGGACCCCGCCATGCCCACGACGGTCAGCGAATCCCCGCTCGGCGAGCCTGAGACCGAGGCTGCGCTGGCTCATCACCCGCTCGCCTGTTCGCTCCGCCCAGCCCTTGTACACACGGTAGATATCGGCGGCCTTCTCGGAGGCCCCGGGCTGGATCTGGCAGCACTCCTCCAGGAAACCGCCGATGGCGTCCATCTCGCTGCGGTATCCTTCGGTCGCCTCCCTGACCTCGCGGGGTGGCCGGAGGCCCTCCCGCTGCCACGTCAGGCACCCCTCCACGGCCCAGCGCAGGATACCCGGCATCTCCGACCGCAGCCTGGCGGGGAGCCCCGGGTCTTGCTCCTCGTCGGGGATCCGCACCGTGAAGGGGACCAGCCGGATCCGATCCCAGATTGCCTTATCCGTCCCCGAGATCTGGGGCTTATGGTTGGTACCCAGCCAGAGCTTGAACTGGGGCCGGTACTCGAACCACTCGCCGCGCATGAAACGGGCGGCGATGGGTTCTCCACCTGTGACGTCCTTCACCAGCGACTCGTCGAGCCGTCGGCCTTGGGACGCCTCAGCCGCCGTCACATAGCGTGCGCCCTGGAGCCTCGCCAGGTCGTTGGGGATCGCCCCCTCGCCCTTGGTCATGAGGGTCTCAGTGGGGGTGCGCATGCCGTATTCTCCAAGGAGCTCGCGCACCGTGTTGAGGAACGTGCTCTTTCCGTTGCGGCCGACACCCCACAGGATGAACACAACCCGCTCGTGCGTCACGCCTGTCAGGCTGTAGCCCACCGCGCGCTGGAGGAAGGCAATCAGCTCCGCCTTCCCGTCCATGATCCGGTCGAGGAAGGCGTCCCAGGTGGGACACCTGGCATCGGGGTCGTAGACGGTGGTCGCGACCTTGGTGATCCGGTCTTCTCGACGGTGGGGCCGCAACTCGGCGGTTCGCAGATCCAGGGTGCCGTTCACCACGTTCAGCAGCCAGGGATCGCGGTCGAAGTCGTCTGGCGTCGCGATGAACTCGGGCTCGCTCTGGGCCCACTCCAGCATGGAGCGCAGCCGCCGCACCTGCTGGCACTGGATCGCCCACTTGGCCAGCTCGGTGCGCTCATCGTCTGAGCTGGACTCCGCCGCCTCCACCAGAAGGTTTCGGATCACCTCCTTGCCGCGTCGCTCCACCTCGGCGGTGGCGTCGACCTGCCATCGGCGACCGTCCCACGCTATCCACTTGCCCCACAGATGGCAGTAGAGGAGGTCGGAGCCGTGGCGGGCGACCAGGCGCCGTGCGTTGCCCATGTCGGTTAGCGGTAGCCTCTCGTCCACTTGGTCCGTCCGCTCCAGGTCGTCCCTGGCGAGGGAGAGGAGGTCATGGACTGTGTACCCGGCGGCGAGATAGTCGTCCAGGCCCATCTTGGCGCCGCCTTCCCCTGTGGGCAGGTAAATGATCCGCACCCGGGCGCCCCGCGAGCCGAGAAAAGAGCGGAGGCGGCGCAGGGCCGCGGCGACATCTGGCTTGGTGGTCACGTCGGAGTCGAAGGCGAGGTAGACCTGCCGGCCGTTCAGGGCGATGCTCTCCCAGTCAGGTAGGGCGGTCTTGCCGCCGTCCTCGTTGGTGCCCCGCCAGTTCCAGACGCCCAGTATGTCGACGCAGCACAGACCCTTGCTGACGGCCGCGTCTGCCTTGCGGACGCCCTCGGTGATGAAGAGGGGCCGCTTGGGATCGCCCAGCCACGGCCGTGCCGGCGGGGGAACGTCCAGCATCATCCTGGAGCCCTGGATCGTCTCGTACTTGATGGTCCGGACCTTGCCATCGTGCTGCCGCACCCTGGGCTGGTCGGGACGGAGTTGATAGCTGCCGATCTGGCCATCGACGCCCCAGATGGGGATGAGGAGCCCGGGTACGTGGAGCTGGACGTCGCCGAAGCCGAGACGCTTCAGCTCGGCCTTTCGGGTCACGGAGCGATAGCCCCTGGCTGTTGCAACGCCGGGGGATATGGCTGATGCGCCTATGAGCTGTGCATGGTGCGGCAGGAGCAGCGCCGACGCGTCGCCACTGCCTGCCGAGATGGATCCGTTGCCGCCGTCTGGCATCGATCACCTCGCTGCAACAACCTCGTTGCTCTGGGCAAAAAAGGGGCTAGTTGCGGGGCCACGCGACCGTCATCGCGCGCCAGTCAAGGGACGGCCAGGCCAGCATCTCCGCGAGTCGGTAACGCCCGCGGCCGTCCACCCGGGCCATGAGCCCGGCCGTGTGGTCGATGCCGTGCACCCTAGCCACGCACTCGGGGTCCAGCTCCAGGTGGAGCCAGTCCGGCGAGATCGGCTCCACCGGCGCCCGCGCCACCCGTCCGGCCCGCTGCTCTAGGCCCGGCGGTCGGGGCCGCCCCCGCCGCAGCACCACCATCCCTCGGCGCCGGCACCGGAGCACCAGCCCGGCCGCCAGCTGGCCCGCCGCCACGCCCAGTCGGATCGCCTCCATCTCCACGCTGCTCCTCCTCTCAGAGCCGGCCCTCGTCGAGCGCCTCGAGTACCAGACCCGCCCACGCGCGCATCGACCACGAGGGATTGCGGGCCGAGAACTCGCGCAGGTTGCGCTCGCCGGCCCAAGCCAGATACTCGTCCACGGTAACGCCCAGCCGGGCCAGCCAGCGTCGCATGCCGGCAGTGGTGACGGGCTGCCACGATGCGGGTAGCCTCAGCCGACGTCCGCGCGCGAGGCTCTCCCACACCTCCATGTCGGCCCAGTCCTGGCGGAGGGCCTCCCTGCCCGCCGCCATCTTGGCGGTCAGGGCGGCGCGCAGCGCTGGCATGCTCGGGGTGCCTGCCGTCCCGAACCGGCCCGATTCTGCGGGCCGAGGCCCCTCTTGCTGGGGCGATAACGGCTGTAGATTGGGCCTCTCGCGGGGCGACTGGCCTACCACACAGGGTAGGGGGTTGTACGGGCGTACATGGCTCCCCAAGTCCCGTGATTCCGCGCTGACCGGTTCGGCCACCATAGCGCTAGTCCTCCTGCGCCTGTGCCTGCCCGTCGCGCCAGGCCGCTGCAATGCCCGGGTGCGCGGCCTCGAACTGGCGAACGGCCCTCTCCGCCTCCGTGGCCTCGGCCTCCAGCCGGTCGCACCGGGCCACGGGGCCGCGGCCGACCGCGGCCCCGTGGCCCGCGCGGCCATGCGCTCCGCGATGGCGAGCCGCTGGTAGGCGACGTCCATCTCGGCATGGAGCTGCCCGTAGATGTCCAGGAGCGCCTGCTGGTCCTGGGCGGCGGCGCTCTCTCGCCGCGCCTCCTGCCGCTCCAGGGCCGCCGCGATCCGCTCGAGCGCCGCGGCGATCCGCTCCAGGGGGGATAGGGCCGGGTCACTGCCGGCGGACAGTATGCGGAGATCGAGATCCGGTGCGGTGAGCGGAGATAGGTTGGTCACGCTGTCACCTCCTGGGGGGCGTGGTCGGGGCAGCCGGCCACCAGGGCCAGCAGCTCCCGAGAGGGGTACGCGAGCTCGTGGTCGCTGTAGCGGCGGGGGGCGCCGGCCGGGCAATGGAGATGTCCCAGGGCGCAGGTGGATCGGCGAAAGCCCATGCGGACCTCCTCCGGGGCGAGGTAGCGACAGTCCAGGCAGGGCAGGACTGGCGCAGGAGAGGGCTGGCGTCGGACGGTCACGGTGTCGCGTGTGGACCATAGAACGACGCGCTTCATCGTCGGCTCCTCGCGACCCGCCGACGGGCTGCGGCAAGCAGCTCCTGGACGCCGAAGAAGGCAATGCTGAACAACGCGCCAGACATGATCGAGAACAGGACGAGGCTCCAGAAGGGATCCTCCGCGTACATATCCACCTCCAGGCGCGGCGCACTGCCGCGAGAGCTCCAACCAGGTGATGCGCTAGGGGTACTCGCGCCCAGGGGAGGCGGGGTGTCCCGGCTCCCCGTGGGCGGTCTGGGGGGCCCGCTAGGCGGGCCCCTGGGCGGGCCGACCGCTCCGGCCGGCCTGGAGGAGGGCCCTACGCCACCCCTCCACCATCTGCTGGACCTCCCGCTCCACGGCGCGTCTCGCGCGGTGGAGCTCCAGGGCCCGGTCGTCCAGCGTCGGCCGGGCCCGCTGCTCCTCGAGCTGCTGGAGCTCGCTGTCGATCGCCTGCAGCTCCAGGAGCGACTCTGACAGTCACATGAGCTGTTTCAGATCCATCACCCTGCCAGGCTCCCGATCCTTGGCTTCCGGTAGGCTCTCCCACCACCGCCTGCTTGCCGGCCGGTGCAGCCCCGGCCGCGGGTGTGCTGGCCGGCTCCGTCTCACCACCGTCCCCGGCCGCCGCGTCGATCTCGTGCACATCACCTCCCTCCAGACCATCCGGGAACACCTCCCTGACTATCCGCGCGAAGGGGACCAGGAACTGGCGCACGAAGAGCCGCAAGATCTCCTCGTCGGGGTATTCGGTTCCATGCCCTCCAGCATCGGGCTCTGGCAGCGCCATCCTGATCTCCCCTAGCCGTTCGACTGTGAGTCTGCCAAGTCCATGGGAATCCAACCATTGCCGAGTGGGTGCTCGGCGCAGCGGTGTCGCACCGCCGGCACCGGGTAATAGCGAGGATCGGTCACGTACGTGACAGTGGCCGGGTTGTGACAGCGCCAATGTCGGGCGAGTTTCGGACCGTACGGCCAGGCCCGCTCCAACCACTCCCTCTTGTAGTCACACCGCTTCATAGCCCCTCCATAGCTCGCCCTGCGGCCCACCAGCTCTGCTGCGAGATCCTCACCGCATCCTTCCCCGCTAAGCCGGCTCGGCCATGTCGTCCGCGGGAACCAGCTGCCTGCCGTCCGGACCGTCGACCTCCACCAGCTCGCGGTGCCGCCGGCGGATGATGTCCTCGTGCTCCAGGGCCAGACCTATGCAAGCTCGCAGGCCCCAGCTGGGATCCCGCTGGATGTACTCATCCAGAGAGCGCTCCCCTGCCCAGGCGAGGAAGGCGGCGACGGGTATCCCCAGGGCGTGGAGCCGGCGCTCCAGTCCGGCGGGTGTGGCCACCACGTCCGGACCCGGCAACCGGACCCCCTTCTGCTTCGCGAGGGCGACCCACTCGCGGTCGTTGGGGCCACCGTCGTAGAGTCGTATGCCAGCCGCCGCCTGAGCTCTCTTGTGGGTGAGCCGGGCCGCATGGCTCCTGGCCGCCAGATCCCGCATGCGATGGCTGCTCGTCTCCACCATCCCCTAGTCTCCAGGTAGCCCTGCGCCCGCACGAACCCCGCTTATTGCGGCTGTGGCAGCAGATGGGGGCAGGGGTGCTACGTCTACACCTCGGGGCTATCTCACCACTCTCAGTCAGGCAGGGCGGCGCGTCCTTCACGCGGCACCGCTGCTGGCCGCGTCCTGCTGACTCTCTGCCCGGTGCCGTCGCAGGATCTCCTGGTCGCGGTCGTAGGACTCCACGCCCCGCGTCAGCAGGGCGATGATGGCGCCGTTCCTCTTCATCCCCGGTTCGTTGGCCGCGATCCGCTCGACGTCTCTCAAGAGGCGCTCGGGCAGAGCGATCGAGAATTTGATCAGGCCGCCGCTGCTTCGGCTGGTCACGCCTGCAACCTCCCATCAGTCCGTGCATCTACGTCGATGGCGAGATGCTACCAAATTGGATGCAACGTGTCAACCCTTTACAACACCAAAATGCACCCAATCCGGTACACTTCCTGGCTGATGATCAGAGAACGTCTCTCCCAACTGATGGAAGCCAAGAAATGGAACCAGAGCGATCTGGCTCGAGAGCTTGGTGAACACCGGAACTGGGTGAACAAGCGCATCACCGGCCAAACGGAGATCAAGGCCGACGAAATCCCCCGCCTCGCCGCCGCCTTGGGGGTGAGCCCCTGTGCCTTCTTCGAGGAGGAGCTGGCTGCGGTCGAGCCTGCGGTGGAGCAGGCAGCCGAGCGGGCGGCGAAGATCGCCGTGGAGCGCATGCGGCAGGAGCTTCGGGAGGAGCTGAGGGCGACGATGGCGGAACTGCTGCCCCGAGGGCAAACGCCCCCTGAGGAACCACGAGTGGCGGAGGGGGAGGGGCCCTACAAGCCCTCCCTGGCGGAGATCTGGGCCAGGGGCAGGGTCCGGCAGTGGGAACGGCTATCCGAGGCGAAGCAGCGGCGGATCCTGGAGATCCTGGAGGAGCCGGAGGGGGCGCCGGAGGAGGGCGGGGTGGGGCCCGGGCCCTAGAGCCGGCGCTGTAGCAGCCGGCGCTACCGGTCACCGGGGGCCGGCAGGCCGGACCAAAAGTGTTGACAATAGTCAAAGCCGCGGGTATAGTAGGGAGCGTAACCCCCCCAGTCACTTCGGCGGCTGGGTTTTGGGACCGCTCACGTCTGAGCGGTCCCTGTCTTTTGTGAGCCTTCGATGAGCACTCGGCGCACTTGCGTCTACATCGACGGGTTCAACCTGTATTACGGCTGCCTGAAGAAGAGCAAGTACAAGTGGCTCGACTTGTCCAAGCTCTGCACTTTGCTTTTGCCCGACCACACCATAGTGGGCATCAAGTACTTCACAGCCCGCGTTCGTCCCCGGCCCCAGGATCCCACTCAGGGTGTTCGGCAAGCCACCTACCTGCGTGCGTTGCAGACTCTTCCCAACCTCGAGATCTATGAGGGGCATTTCCTCTCTCACCCGGCCTGGAGGCTGTTGGCTCCGCCACCTGAAGGGCACACAAGCCTTGCGCGAACGGGCGGTAATGGGGAGCCTGAGTACCTTGATGTGCCTGACGGAGCCCAGCGGGCTTACGTATGGGAGACAGAGGAGAAAGGCTCCGACGTCAACCTGGCAGCCCACTTGCTTGTGGACGGCTTCAGTGGAAGGTATGAGTTCGCTGTTGTGATCTCTAACGATTCCGATCTGGCGTCCCCCATCGAGATGGTCCGCCGTGAACTGGACCTTCCAGTCGGGATATTCAATCCCCATCGGAACAGCCCCAGCGCGCAGTTGGGCAAGGTGGCAGTCTTCCAGCGACCAATTTGGCCCAGGTTGCTCAAAGCTAGTCAGTTTCCTCCTGTGCTCTCAGACAAAATCGGTCTCATCTCCAAACCTGCCGAGTGGTGAGAATCTGCGACCTTCGGTGGCGACAGCTCGCCAGGGAAGCGGCAGCCCGAGGGCAAGCGACGCCGGATCCCGGAGGAGCCGGAGGGGCGACGCGCGCCCAGGCAAAAAGAGCCACAGGAACGGCTCACCCTGCTTTCCTGCAGCGGCAGCTGCGGAGCCGGCCGCAGCCTGTAGTAGGGTGAGGGTGAACAAGACACCAAGGAAGGAGGACGAGCAATGGCACCATACACAATTCTGGAAATCCCTCTGGCGAACTTGCTTGTGAACTGCGAGAACCCCCGGTATGACCCTCAGCCCAGCCAGAGAGAAGCCATCGCGGCCATTGCCACCGATGAGCCCTCGAAGCTGGTTGCTCTCGCGGAGGATATCCTGGAGAAGGGCTTAAACCCTTCCGAGCTGATCATGGTGGCGCCCGCAGAGCAGCCCGGAATGTACAACGTGCAGGAGGGCAATCGCCGGATAGTCGCCCTGAAGCTGGCAGCGTGCCCACAGTTACTGGATTCGATTGATCTTCCCGGTAAGGTGAGGACTCGGTTCAAAGCGATCGTTAAGAATGCCAACGGAGAGGTGCCGTCGACTATTGCCTGCGCCCTCGTTCCCGAGGAGGACGCGAAACATTGGATCCGGCTGAAACACACCGGTCAGAATGACGGTGTGGGTGTCGTTCCGTGGAATGGCGCTGCTAGGCACCGGTTTCGAGGTAATTCCGTAGCTCTCCAGGCTATAGAACTGGTGGACAAGCACAAGCTCCTGGATGAGGAGACGCGCGCCAAGCTCCCGAAGATACCCATCACCAACATCGAGCGTGTTCTCAGCACGCCGGAGGCTAGGCAGCTCATCGGCGTGGAGTGGAAAGACAAGCGCCTGTCATTGGTGGGGGCAGAGGATGAAGTGTTGGGCCGGCTGGCGATAATCATTACCCAAGTGGCCAACATGACGATTCGGGTCTCCGATCTGGACACCAAGCAGCAGCGCGTGGAGTATGCCGAGAGGATCGCCGCCATGCCACTTCCGCCGGAAGGAGGCCAAGCCGTCGCGGGGGGAAAAGTCGCCTCGGCGACACCGGCAGCTGGGGAGCGTCGGCGAATAGGCGTTGAACGCAAGACCTTGATACCCCGCAGCTTGAAGCTGAGGATCCCCTCTCAAAGGATCAACCGCATCTACGACGAGCTGCAGAAGCTGAAAGTGGATGACTTCGTCAATTGCTGCGCCGTGATGTTTCGCGTGTTCATCGAATTGAGTGCCGACCACTATGGCCAAGCCCACGGTGTTTCGCTAATATCTACACAGGGCAAAGAGATGAGCCTGAAGGAAAAGATCCGAGCCGTGGCCGACGATCTTGAAAAGAGGGGCGTCTGCAACAAGGCACAGCTGAAGGGGATCCGCGCTCTTGCAGCTAACAAGGATCATGTCCTTTCAGTCGATGCGCTCAATGCCTACGTCCACAACATGTACTACAATCCTACGGCCAGAGATCTAAAGGCGGACTGGGACACCATTCAGCCATTCGTGGAAGGTGTCTGGGCCGACTGAGGCGGGGTGAGTATGGCTAGCCAACAGAACCACAGCTTCCTGAGCCCCCTTCGCTATCCGGGCGGCAAGGGTCCCCTGGCCAATTTCGTGAAGCTGGTTGTTGCGCACAACGGCCTGAGCGACGGCGACTATGTGGAGGTGTTCGCTGGGGGAGCGAGCGTGGCCTGGGCACTCCTGTTCGAGGAGTATGTGCGGCATGTTCATCTGAACGACCTGGACGTCAGCGTGATAGCGTTCTGGCGCTCCGTCTTGGAGGACACCGAGGGTCTGTGCCGTCTGATCCGGGACACGCCGGTCACGATGGAGCAATGGCACCTGCAGCGAGCTGTACAAACCAATCCAGAGGGACACTCCAGGCTCGAGGTCGGGTTTAGCACCTTCTTCCTCAATCGGACTAACCGATCTGGCATCCTCAAAGGCGGGGTTATCGGGGGCAAAAACCAGGCCGGCCCGTGGAAAATGGACGCGCGCTACAACAAGGTGGACCTGATCCAGCGGATCCAGCGCATTGCGCGGTACGCCGGCCGGATCCATATCTATAATCAGGATGCTGCTCACTTCATCAAGACTGTTCTCCCCCGGCTACCTGACGCGACCCTTGTCTACCTAGATCCGCCCTATTTCACCAAAGGGCAGGGGCTCTACGAGAACCATTATTCGGCGCGTGATCACAGGGCCATCGCAGACCTCGTCCTCAATGAGGTGAGGCAGCCGTGGATCGTGTCCTACGACGCAGCTGCTGAGATTCTAAGCCTCTATGAAGGCCATCCGCGCATTCTCTACAACATCGTTTACAGTGCGCAGGCCCCATATCAGGGGTGCGAGGTGCTTTTCTGCCGGAGAGATCTCGCCGTGCCTCAGGTGGCCACGCCTCTGGGGTTGAAGCGGCCAGCCTACTCGCGACCAGCCTGAACCGCCGGCCTTCCTGTTCTGCTCGATAGTAAGAGATGGGGTGTTGCTATAGAACTAGCGTTCTAGTATCATCAACCAAATTCCGTTGGGGGTGTCTGGATGGTGGTTCATGAGCCTCCTCTTCGCTCTTTCATCCAGGAAGGCCAGTTGGTTCAGGAGGTAGTGGAGTACGCCATCACCGAGCACAGGGAGAGTTGCCCCTGGAGGGCGATCCTGGAAGCGTCGCCCGCCCTAGCCTGCATGGTGGCCTGCTGCCGGCCGTCGCCGCGGCCGGAGGGCGAGCTGTTGCGGCAGCCCCAGCTGCTGGTAGTGGCGGACCTGGCGGCGGTCCATGAGCTGGCGGCTCGGGCGCTGCGCCAGGGTGGGGCGGCGAAGCCACCGGTGGCCACCAACCTGGTAGCCCTCCTGGACCCGGAGCGGCTGGTGTACATTCGGGACGCCACCATGGAGGCTCGCGCGGAGCATCTGCTCGCCGGGGATAGCTGGGTGATCCGGGTGAACAGGGTCCTGGGGCGCAACGCCCGACGCTTCGCCATCATGAGCCAGGGCTTTCACCTGATGCGGGCGGCCCGGGGCCTGGAGCTGCAAAGCCACGGGACGGCAGCCCTGAACTGGCTGGCCGATCGCTTCGCCGCTTACGTGCTGATGCCGGAAGAGTGGGTGAGGGAGCTCCACGCCAAGACGGAGAACCTGGCCAGCCTGGCGGGGATCTTCCAGGTAAGCCAGACGGCCATGAGGATCCGGCTGCGGGAGCTGGGGCTCGCCGACTTTCCCGCCGAGCGGTAGCCCGGCCTCCGACGCGACCGACGTCGATCAAATCCAGTGATCCAAAGTGTTCCCATCGGGCTATAATGTCGCCATCCTAGATGGTTGTTGATGAAGGCTCGACTAGTGCGTGCTAGCGCACAGCTGTGCGAGGGAGGTTCGATCCGATGAAGCGGCTACTCGTCGGTCTAACCGTGGTGGTTGGTGTCGTCTTCCTGGGACTCGGCTCAGCCATGGCCGAGTCAAAGCCCGAATTCAGGCTGGGCTTCAAGGCCCTTTCCGATCAGATTCCCGATGTCGTCGGCGATCCCCTTGAGAACGAGCACTGGGGTACGAATGGGGATTCGCTGCAGCGCACCAGCAAGGGCCTGATGGTGTGGCGGAAGGCCGACAACTGGACCGCCTTCACCAACGGTGCGGAGACCTGGATCAACGGGCCAGAAGGACTGCAGAGCCGGCCGAACGATCAGCGGTTTCCATGGGAGAATGACCCGGTGTCTCCACAGGGCACTGAATACGCGCCGGTCATCATCAACGGCATTCAGGCACGCGATGGTAGCAAGCCCTTGGTCTGGATAAACGGATTGCCTTGCCAGGACCCGAGCCAGGGCGGAACAAACTGCTACTCGCTGGCTGGCGGGACCATGGTGAGGGCTGGTGGCCGCAACTATCGATGGTTAGGCGGCACCAGTTTTGTAGATGCAGGCCCATACCCTACTGCTTCTCAGCCCTCGGGCCAACAACCGCCAGTCCCACAGGCGGTTCCGCCTGTTTCGCCCGCCCCCGCTGCAGCAACGCTCCAGGAAGCTGCACAGTTGATGCGCAGCTACACCATCGCCATCACAACCAACAATGGTAAGGGTAGCGGAGTGTCTCTGGGCAGCGGCCGAATCCTAACCGCAGCCCACGTTGTCACTGGCGCGACCAACATCACCATCTGGTCAGTCGATGGGCAGCCTATCCGCGCGCAACTCGCTGGGATCGATCTTGCGCGCGATCTGGCACTTCTCCTGGCACCTAGTCTTCGTGCGCCAGCGGCACCCATCGGCGATTCCTCCGGTTTGAAGTTGGGAGACACGATCTTGGTCCTTGGCTATCCAAGACCAGATGCTATCGGGATGGGCGAGCCGACGCTCACACAGGGGATACTCTCCTCTCGCAAGAACAGAGCAGGAGTAGAGGTTCTGCAAACCGATGCCGCCATCAATCCTGGCAACTCTGGCGGACCAGTTGCTGACGGAGCGGGGCGCCTGGTGGGAATCGCCGACTTCATAATCACGGAGGCCGAAGGGCTAAACTTCGCCGTGGCGGGCACCGCGATCAAAGACTTCCTGTCAGGCCCACAGGGACTGGCCAACTCGTCTGTGCCCTATCAGATGCAGTCCTTCGGTGTTCCGGCGGACAAATGGGCAGCCTACACGTGGAGGCTGGCAACGACCGGAGCAGCCTTGGAGGGATACTTCACGGTATCCGGTGACAAAGATGTGGGGTTCCGGATCACCGGGCCATCTGACAGCATACTGCTCGACCCTGGGCGTGTTGAGGGGCCCTATGCCTTCGGGATCAGATCGACATCGCCTGGTCCCCATACGCTGTACTTCGACAACACCTATTCCATCTTTACCACGAAGAACATCACCCTGTTCTACAGGGTTCACTAGCGCGGTTGCCGGTAGCAGGTGGAGCGGATGCCCAAACGCCCCAGATGCAAGTGCCAGGATCCCACCGCCGTGGCGATCCTGGCCAGGATCAGCGACAAGGAAAAGCAGGGACAGGCCAGCCTGGAGGAGCAGGTCCGGCAGACGCGGGAGCTGCTGGTGGAGCCCCAGGGCTGGCATGTGGTGGCCGAGTACCTAGTGCGGCACCGGGGCTCGGACCTCTCGCGGGATCCGACCTATATGACCATGGTCCGGGACGCGCGGGCCGGCAAGTTCGCTCGCCTCTGCCTGCATAAGTTCGACCGCTTCGCCCGTCGGGCCTACGACCGGGAGGTGTTCGAGCATATCCTGACCCGAGAGTGCGGCATTGCCCTGCACGCGGCCCTGGAGCCGTACGATCTCAGCACGCGAGCCGGGAAGCTGACCAAGAAGACCTCCGCCTTCATCAGCGATATCTTCCTGGACAACCTGGCGGAGGAGACGGTGAAGGGAATGGTGGCCAAGGTCACCCGCGGCGGCTGGGTTGCCCGAGCGCCCTTTGGGTACGTGAACAAGCGCGAGGAGATCGGCCACAACAAGTTCCGTCGGTGGGTGGAGGTCGATCCGATCCATGGTCCCGTGGCGCGCCTGGTTTTCGAGATGTTCGCCAGCGGCCAGTACACCCTGGACGGACTGGCCGATTGGCTGAACCGTCACGGCTACACATGGCACAATGGCCGACAGTGGCGCCGGGATCGCGTCCACAGGTTGCTCTTGAACCCCTTCTATGCCGGCCTCATCCGCTGGAACGGGATCGAGGCCCAGGGTGCCCATGAGCCGCTGGTGGATCCCCAGACGCGGCAGGCATGTCTGTCCATACTGCGGGAGCACGATCAGGATCGCGAGAGACGGTCCCGGCACACCTATGTGCTAAATCGACTGCTGTACTGGGCAGAGCTGGGCTGCCGCTCGCACGCCGAACACCAGGCCCACGCCGGCGCCAGCTATTACCGATCAATCAAGCCGGGTCCGGATGGATCGCGAATATGCATCCGCTGTGAGGTTGTCGATGACCAGGTGGGTGTGATCCTGGACGAGCTCGAGATACCACCGTCGCTGCACCCGGCCCTGCGACGCGCCTATAGGCGGGAGATATCCGAGGCAGCGGCCCCCTACCGGTCTCGAGCCGCGGAGCTCCGGCGTCGTCTTGTAGAGCTGGAGGAGGAGAGCCGGGGCTACGTGAGACTGGCGGCTCAGGGGCGCATCACCGAGGAGGAGTTCGACGCCGAGCGGCGGCGCGTACAGGGGGCGGTTGCGGCTGTGCGGGAAGATCTCGCCGCCATCGAATCGGGCGGACAGAGCCAGGTATCGGACCTGGACCTGGCGCTGGCATTCTCGGCCAGGCTGGGTTGCCTGTGGGAGCGCGCCGATGCGGCCCACCGGCGGGCGATAGCTCACCTGGTGTTCAAGCGGGTATCCATCGACAGCAGCGGAACCGTGGTCGACTATCAGTTGGCGCCTCCCTTCGGATACCTCGCTGCGCTGAAAAGGGCCTGCTACCCCGCCCAAGGGGGGCCGTCCCGTTCGAAACACGTCGCAGGTGGGCTACCAATCGGGACACCGGTGGGCCGGCTCGCTCGAGCCGGCCCGTTGTTGTCTGGGGGGCGGCGCGCTAGGGCAGGCTCGACAGCAACTCCTGCAGGGCTTGCGCGGAGGCTGCCAGCACCACGAGGATCAGGATGGCGTAGGCAACGATCAGGGTAAGCAGGTTGACACCGTGGGTCATGACACGCCTCCCGCACCTCGGATTCGATACCGATCGGCCAGGGACCGTAGCTGTACTGTGCCTTGGGCACGCTCCATTCCACTTCCGGTGCCCACTCAGGCCTCATTGGGCGGGCTTTCCTGCTCATACGGCGGGGCCGTTCCACGTACCGGTTCGCCCCCGCCGAATTGGCTTGATGGCCCACACCAGGAAGCCCAAGAGCCCTGCTGCTCCAATCATTGACGCTCTACGAGAGGTCAGCTAGAATCTCTGTGACTCAAGGGGAGTAGCGTCGGAACGCGTCGCGCCGGCGCGACGCGGCGACGGGATCGACACACCGGCCTCGGCCCGGTCCCGTCGCTTGGCCTCACCGCCAAGTCGCGAGACCTTCGGTCCTGGGTGACGCCCGACCGGGGTCTCTTTTTTGTTGCCCAGCAATCCCACTGAGGAGTGAGGCGATGGAGTTCTTTCCCCTGCTGGGCATAGCTTTCGGTCTGGCGATGGATGCCTTCTCCGTCGCGGTGGCCAGCGGCATTATGCTGGGCACGGTGACTCACCGCCAGGCGTTCCGCCTCTCCTTCCACTTCGGCCTGTTTCAAGCCGGCATGCCTGTCCTCGGCTGGCTGGCCGGATCTCTGGTGGCCCAGCAGATCGGCGCCTTCGACCACTGGGTAGCCTTCGGCCTCCTCGGGTACGTGGGCGGGAAGATGCTGTGGGAGGCCTTTCGCTCGGAGGCGGAGTGCGTGCGCGGCGACCCGACCAGGGGCTCCACTCTCATCATGCTCTCCCTCGCCACCAGCATTGACGCGCTCGCCATCGGCCTCAGCCTCGCTTTGCTGAGGGTACCCGTGCTGTTCCCCGCCCTGGTGATCGGCCTCGTCGCCTGCACGATGACAGGGGTGGGCCTGCAACTCGGCAAGCGGGCGGGCCACCTGCTGGGGAACAAGATGGAGATCCTCGGGGGCCTGGTGCTGATAGGGATTGGCTTCAAGATCCTCCTCTCCCACTTGTGAGCGGTGCGACCGCGCACGTAGCGGGAAACGCAGCCTCGTTGACAATGTCCCGAACAGGGAATATCCTTCCTTATGTCGCCGGTCGTTGGCGACACCAGCGGCTCGTGCCCGTCACGCCAACCTTTTGGAGGTGCAGATGCCTTCGTTTGGCCCTTGGGAACTGATCCTCATCCTCGGTATCGTCGTCATCGTGTTCGGGGTCGGGAAGCTTCCGGAGGTTGGTGGCGCTCTTGGAAAGGGCATCAAGGAGTTCCGGAAGGCCACGGCCGACGATAGCAGCGCGGCGCCCAAAGAGGCCCCCGAGAAGGAATCGAAGTAGGCCGGATCCTGTGCGGCCTCTTGCATTCTCCGACTGGATCGACCCGCGTCGATCCAGTCTGCTGTTTCAGGACGAACGATGGATAGCTACAGTGCGGTGGTGCTCGCTGGGGGGAGGGCCACGCGGTTGGGGGGTGCGAACAAGGCTCGCCTCGAGGTCGGTGGCGTGCCCCTCATAGATCGGGTCATCGCCGCGCTGCGACCCCTGGCAGATCAAATCGTAGTCGTCGGTCACCTGGCGGGCGAGGTCGCCCGGCCGGGGGTCGAGGTCGTGCCGGACGCCTTCCCCTCCGGTAGCACGCTGGTGGGGATCTACAGCGGGCTCCGCGCCGCGCGCAACGACCTGGCGTTGGTGGTCGGCTGCGATATGCCATTCCTCTCCACTCCGATGCTGCGCATGATCGCCCGAATGGCCGAGGGCTACGATCTGGCGGTCCCAAGGGTGGGGACTATGCTGGAGGCGCTCCACGCCGCCTACCGGCGCTCGTGCCTTCCGGCGATGGAGTTGGCCATCGAGCGGCAACAGTTCAAGATCGTCGACCTCTACCCTCTGGTCAGGGTACGCGAGGTCGGCGAGGAGGATCTGAGGGCTGTGGACCCGAACCTCAGGTCCTTCTTCAACGTCAACACCCCCTCCGATCTGGAGAGGGCCCGCGCCCTGGTGGCGCAACGAGAAACGGGCATACCCTAAGGAGGCTGCGATGCCGCCCATCATCTCGGTTGTCGGACGCTCGGATTCCGGGAAGACCACCTTCCTCGAGAAGCTGATCCCTGCCCTCAAGTCCCGAGGGCTGCGCGTCGCCGTGGTCAAGCACGACTCCCACGGGTTCGAGATGGACCGCCCGGGCAAGGATACCTGGCGACTGCGGCAAGCCGGCGCGGACGCGGTCATGATCTCCTCGCCGACCCAGATGGCCCTGATTAGGTCCGGCCTGGAGCGAGAGATGTCCCTGGACGAGCTGGCGGAGCTGGTGGGCGATGCAGTCGACTTGGTACTCACCGAGGGATACAAGTCGGGCGACAAGATCAAGATCGAGGTGTCCAGGCAGCCCATCGCGGGGGGGGAGCTGCTGTGCAGCCGCGAGGAGCTGCTTGCGGTGGTGGCCGACGGACCCAGGCCGGTGGACGTCCCGCGGTACGACCTGGAGGATGCCGCCGGCGTGGCGGACCTGATCGTTTCCTACCTCGAGCGTCGGCGAAGAGAGTAGGAGCGCCCTACCGGTGGCGAGCCGTTGGAGCCACGCGGTGGCGGGCGCGGCGTCTCGTCGCGCTGAGGCTCTGGGGCTGGCACGCCAGAGTTCCTCATGGTTCCAGAGGAAAACGCGGCCCGTCCCGTGACGAAGACGTTGGAGCGGTTTCGTGCTCTACCTGCGGGTGGCGCTGCTGGCGCCGGGCGTGATCCTCCACGAGTTCTCCCATCACATACTCTGCCTCCTCTCCGGTGTGCGGGTGCACCGGGTGGTCTACTTCCGCCTGGGCAACCCGGCCGGTTTCGTGATCCACGAGGAGCCGGAGCTGTACCGGCAGATCTTCGCCATCGTGGCCGGACCCTTCTTTCTCAACTCCGCCTGCTCCGTGGCCTTCCTAAACCTGGCGTTGCGGCGATGGGCCACCGCCGAGGAGGTGCTGGGCTTCCTGCTGGCGGGCGTCATGACGTGGCTGGGCATCTCTGTTGGACTCCAGGCCATCCCGAGCCGAGCCGACGCCGCGAACCTGTTTCACAGCTCCAACTGGCATCTGCTCCACGGAAACCCATTCGCCCTCATCGGCTACCCTGTGGCGCTCGCGATCTACCTGGTCCAACTGGCGAGACCCCTTGGCTCCGAGTGGTACTACACGGTGCTGATGGCCTACCTTGCCCAGAGGGGCTTCGCCGGCCTTGCCTGAGTTCGGCGCTCTGGCCCCGATCAGGTGGCCCGCTTCGCGTGGCACCTCCCCCACGCCTGGGATATAATTTGCAGTAGAGCAAGCAGAAGGAAGGTGGGACTGTTGTTGGAGGATCCAATGAGGCCGATGGGGGAAAGCGACGCTACTCGCCTCCCTGCCGAGGGGGCTGAGGGGGACCACGCCAGCGCCGCGCCCGAAGCTCGCAAGCAGCAGGAAGCGCAACGCCGTTCGAACGTCAAGCCCGTGGTCGTCGAAATCCTTCAGACGATCCTGTTGACGCTGCTGATATTCGTTGCCGTTCGTTCGGTGGTCCAGAACTTCAAGGTGGACGGCGCCAGCATGGAGCCCACCCTCCACTCCGGCCAGTACCTGCTGATCAACAAAGCGGCCTATCTCAAGCTCCAGGGGCTGCCTCTTCGGATCGCCCAGAGTCTCAACCTTGCCGACGGAGACAGCGACGGATACTTCCCCTTCGGAGGGCCCCAGCGGGGCGACATCGCGGTATTCCGCTACCCCGGGCGTCCCGACAGGGACTACATCAAGCGGATCATTGCGATGCCGGGGGACACCGTCCAAATCGATCGTGGGCGGGTGTACGTGAACGGGGAGCTGCTCCAGGAGGACTACATCCGGGCGGTCCCGACGTATAGCCTTCCGGCCCAACAGGTGCCGGAGGGCCACTACTTCGTCCTGGGAGACAACCGGCCAAACAGCAGCGACTCTCACATTTGGGGCTTCGTGCCCGAGGAGAACCTGATCGGCAATGCCTGGCTCTCCTACTGGCCACCCAACGAGTGGGGTATGGTTGCCAGTCGAGGTCTCGCAGGCAACTGAGACGGTGCGGGGCGGATCCGTGGACCCGCCCCGTCAGATTCTACCCCTCCAGGATCATGTCAGACAGTGCGGATCCGGGGGGCACCATGGGAAACACGTTCTCCTCCGGCTCGACCGCGAACTCGACTAAGTAGGGTCCCGGGTAGTCCATCGCCCGCTGGACGGCGTCCCGCACCTCCGAGGAGTTGGTGACCCTGCACCCCTCGATCCCGTGGGCCCTGGCGAGGCTCACGAAGTCAGGCCCGGGTATGGGGCTGTGCGAGTAGTTCCCATCGAAGAAGAACTGCTGCCACTGCCTGACCATTCCCAGGTAGCCGTTGTTCACTATGGCCACCTTCACCCCGATGCCGTGCTGAGCCAGGGTGGACAGTTCCGGGGCCGACATCTGGAAGCCACCGTCGCCCACCACCGCCCAGACGGTCTCGTGGGGCATACCCACCTTGGCGCCCATCGCAGCGGGCAGGCCGTACCCCATGGACCCGAGGCCGCCGGAGCAGAAGAAGCTGGCCGGCTTATCGAAGCCGAAGTGCTGGGCCACCCACATGAGGTGCTGTCCCACGTCGCTCGCGACCAGGGTATCGCCGCCCGTGACCTCGCGGATCGCCCGGATGACCTCGGTCACCAGAGGGAGTTGGCGTCCGGCAGGCTCGACGATCGCGGGCACCTCTCCTTGCCACTCCCTCAACTGTGCCAGCCATGCTGGCCGCCGCACCGGGCTGGCGTGTCGCAGGAGGAAGCCCAAGACGGTGCGCGCATCGCCCACGATCGGCACGTCGACCCGTACGTTGCGGCCCAACTCGTTCAGGTCGATGTCCACGTGGACTATCCTGGCCCTTGGCGCGAAGGCGGCGGGCTTGCCGGCGACCCGGTCGTCGAACCTCATCCCGATCGCCACCACCAGGTCAGCCTCCTCCACGGCTTTGTTGGCACAGTACTGACCGTGCATCCCAACCATGCCAAAGGAGAGGGGATGGGACTCGGGTATCGCGCTGATGCCCAGCAGGGTGGTCAATACCGGCGTGTCGGTCCTTTCGGCCAGCTCGCGCAGCTCGCGGAAGGCTCCAGACTGCACCACCCCGTGGCCCACCAGCAGCACCGGGCGCTCGGCCTGGGTCAGCAGCTCGGCAGCCTTCACCACCGCAGGGTCGTCGGAGGCCGGAGACTTCGGCAACCGGCTCACGAGGCCGTTGGCCGGCCGCTGGTAAACCGTTCGCGCGTTCTGGACATCCTTCGGCAGGTCCACCACCACGGGACCCGGCCTGCCGTCCAGTGCCACGTGGAATGCCTCGTGCAGGATTGCCGCCAGCTCGTCGACGTGACGGGCGAAGTAGGAGCGCTTGGTGACGGGCTTGGTCATCCCGACGATGTCGACCTCCTGAAAGGCCATCCGCCCGATGGAGGCCGTCGCGACCTGTCCGGTGAGCGCGACCATGGGCACGGAGTCCATGAAGGCGTTGGCGATGCCGGTGACCAGGTTAGTGGCGCCCGGGCCCGAGGTGGCCAGGCATACCCCCACGCGACCGGTGGCGCGTGCGTAGCCGTCCGCCGCCATCGCCGCATTCTGTTCGTGGCGCACCAGTATGTGGTTGAGGGCAGGATAGGAGGGCAGGACGTGGTAGAGTGGAAGCAGGCTGCCACCAGGGTAGCCAAAGATCGTGTCCACCCCTTCGGCAAGCAGGGTCTCGCAGACGATCTGCGCGCCGGAGAGCAGGGTCCCCTCGGCAGAGCCAGCGGCTCGGGTGGATGGCCTCTCGCCAGTCTCGACAGTCATCGTGACACTCTCCCCAAGATTACTCTCCACCTGCCCGAAAGCTCTTGGGTAACGGGTCCTGTCGTCGCTGGGTGGCTCTGACAAACAGAAATCCCGTCCCAGATAGGGACGGGATGCGCTTCTAGAAGGCTCCCGCGGTACCACCCTAATTAGCGAACCGCTCACTCGTTGGGGTACGTGTTCATACCCCCGTCTTCGTAACGGCGGACGAGGCCGGCCAAGTCTACTCGCGCCAGCGTGAGGCTTGCGCTTTCGGTTGGCAGCTCGGGAAGGATTTTCAGCGAGCGCACCACATCCGGTCGCACCAACCCCGGACTCTCTGGGTGGAGGCTGCCCGCCTACTCGTTTCCGTCAAAGCCTTTGGGCAAGTGGTATTTGATTGGGTAAGATATTAGTGACTATCGGCAGCCTTGTCAATACTCTTGATGGGCAATCCCGCTCGATTCCCCTTGGCCGTCCATCCAGCTTCCCCCCACTCCCTTGACATCGCCATCCCCGCGGGGGGATATTCTCTTCAGAGGCCAACGTCGGCAGGCTGAACACTCAGCCGGCCCACTTCTTTGTGTGAGGAGTCACCGGTGCAGCAGAGAAGCCGCTACCTCCAGTTGCTTGAGGAAAGGGTCCTCGTGTTCGATGGCGCCATGGGCACCAACATTCAGGGCAACGAATTGACCGCACAAGACTACGGCGGCAAGGAAGGGTGCAACGAGTACCTGGTGCTGGTGCGGCCGCAGGTGATCGAGGAGATCCACCGCGGCTTCCTCGAAGCGGGCTGCGACGTCCTGGAGACCGATAGCTTCGGCGGCAACCGGCTGAAGCTCGCGGAGTACGGCCTGGAGGAACGGGTGTACGAGGTGAACTACGCCGCGGCGCGGCTGGCGCGACGGGTGGCAGACGAGTACGCCACGCCCAGCCGCCCGCGCTTCGTCGCTGGGTCCATGGGGCCGACCGGCAAGCTCCCTTCCTCCGATGACCCTGTGCTGAGCGACATCACCTTCAGCGAGCTGGCCGAGGTGTACTGCGAGCAGGCGAGGGCCCTCACGGAGGGCGGATGCGACCTGCTCCTGATCGAGACGAGTCAGGACATCTTGGAGGTGAGGGCGGCGATTCTGGGGATACGGCGCTATTTCAGGGAGTCGGGGCGGTGGTTGCCGATCCAGGCGCAGGTGACGCTGGACTCCAACGGGCGGATGCTGCTGGGCACGGACATAGCCGCCGCGCTCACCACCATAGAGTCGTTGGGCGTGCAGGTGGTTGGGCTGAACTGCAGCACCGGACCGGAGCAGATGCGGGAGCCGCTCCGCTACCTGGCGGAGCACTCGCGGCTGAAGGTCTCCGTGATGCCGAACGCGGGCATACCCCAGAACGTGGGGGGGCGGGCAGTCTACCCCCTTGACCCGGATGGGCTGGCCAGCGCCCTCCGGACCTTCGTCCAGGACTTGGGCGTGGAGGTGGTGGGTGGCTGCTGCGGCACGACCCACGAGCACTTGCAGAGGGTGGTGCAGGCGCTCGCCGGAACGCGACCGCGGCAGCGCGAGGTCGTGAGCGGGCCTGCCATCTCGAGCGCGCTGCGGTCTGTTGCCCTCAGGCAGGACCCTCCTCCGCTGCTGGTGGGCGAGCGGGTGAACACGCAGGGGAGCCGGGCGGTCAAGCGGCTGCTGCTGTCGGAGGACTACGACGCGGTGCTGCAGATTGCGCGGGACCAGGTGGATGGAGGCGCCCACGCTCTCGACCTGTGCGTGGCCCTCACGGAGCGGAGCGACGAGGCCGCGATGATGCGCACGCTCGTCCACCGGATCGCCGTGAGCCTGGAGGCGCCCTTGATGATCGATTCCACTGAGCCGTCGGTGATCCAGGAGGCGTTGGAGGCCAACCCCGGTCGCGCAATCGTCAACTCCATCAACCTGGAGAACGGTCGAGCCCGCATCGACGCGGTGGTTCCGCTCGTCAAGGAGCACGGGGCCGTCGTGGTCGCCCTCGCAATCGACGAGGACGGTATGGCGAAGACGGCCGACCGAAAGGTGGAGATAGCGCGACGGATCCACGACATCTGCGTCGGCGAGTACGGGCTGGCGCCAGACGCCCTTATCTTCGATCCCCTCACCTTCACCCTGGCGACGGGCGACGCCGGGTACGCCGACTCGGCGGCGGAGACGGTGAACGCGGTCCGTCGCATCAAGGCGGAGCTTCCGGGTGTCCTCTGCAGCCTGGGGGTTAGCAACCTCTCGTTCGGACTCGCGCAGCACGCGCGGGGTCCGCTCAACAGCGTCTTCCTCTACCATGCGGTTCAGGCCGGGCTGGACGTGGCGATAGTCAACCCGGCCCACATCACCCCCTACGCAGAGATCCCCGAGGAGCCCCGCTCGCTCGCGGAGGACCTTATCTTCAACCGGCGCCCGGACGCGCTGGCCCGCTACATTGCCTACTTCGAGCAGCACGCTCCGGCCCAGCAGGAGGCAATGAGCGAGGACCCGACGGCTGGAATGAGCGTGGAGGAGCGAATCCACTATCGCATCTTGCATCGAAAGAGAGACGGCATCGAGGAATTGCTGGACGAGGCGCTGAAGCGCCACACACCGGTGGAGCTTCTGAACGACGTCCTGCTACCCGCCATGAAGGAGGTGGGTGACCGTTTTGGGGCGGGAGAGCTGATACTCCCGTTCGTCCTGCAGTCGGCCGAGGTTATGAAGCGGGCCGTGGCCCACTTGGAGCGCTTCCTGGAGAGGAAAGAGGGGTACGCCAAGGGGAAGGTGGTGCTGGCTACGGTGTACGGCGACGTGCACGACATAGGCAAGAACCTGGTGGCGACCATCCTGGGGAACAACGGCTACACCGTGTACGACCTGGGAAAGCAGACACCCATCAACCAGATCGTGGACAAGGCGGTGGAGGTGGGCGCGGACGCCATCGGGTTGAGCGCGCTGCTCGTCTCCACCTCTAAGCAGATGCCGCTTTGCGTTCAGGAGCTGGATAGGCGTGGGCTGCGGATACCGGTGATCGTGGGGGGAGCGGCGATCAATCCGGCATTCGCGCGACGCGCCCTCTTCCTGGAGGGGGGGCGCGCCTACGAAGGCGGGGTGTTCTACGCGAAGGACGCGTTCCAGGGCCTGGACCTGATGGACCGGCTGACGGATCTGGAGGGGCGGGAGGACTTCGTGGCTGGCCACCTGGAGCGATCCACGCAGGCTTCCAGGCGGGACGCTGAGCTGGCAGGCCTGCGCACCGCGCCCGGGCGAGGCCAGGTCCGGCGGTCCGACGTCTCCACGGAGGTGCCGAGCCCCGCGCCGCCGTTCTGGGGCAACCGCGTGCTAACGTCCGAGATCGACCTCTCCGAGGTGTACGATCTCCTCGATCTGAACACCCTCTTCCGGCTGCATTGGGGTGGAAAGAACCTCCACGGGGAGGACTGGGAGCGCCACATCGAGAGTGACTTCCTCCCGCGCCTGCAGCGGATGAGGCGGGAGTCGATGGAGGAGGGCTACATCCGGCCAGCGGCGGTGTACGGCTATTACCCCTGCGGCTCGGATGGAGACGACCTGGTGGTGTTCCATCCCGGGGATCCCTCTCGGGAGTTGGCGCGCTTCAGCTTCCCACGGCAGCCCAACGGCGACCGCCTCTGTCTTGCCGACTACTTTGTCCCCCTGGAGACCGGGCGCCGCGACGTAGTGGCCTTCCAGTTGGTCACGGCGGGCCATGCGGCGAGCGATCTGGTTCAGCGGCTGCAGCAGTCGGGCGACTACAGCCGGTCCTACTACGTTCACGGCCTGAGCGTATCGACGGCGGAGGCGCTGGCGGAGTACGTCCATCGGCGGATCCGGCGGGAGTTGGGTCTCGCGCCGGATCGGGGAAAGCGGTATAGCTGGGGCTATCCGGCCTGTCCGGACCTGCAGCAGCAGGAGCGAGTGGTGGAACTCCTAGGGGCGCGGGAAGCGATTGGGATCACCCTCACGGCAGCCTACCTGCTGGTGCCGGAGCAGTCGACCGCGGCGCTGGTCGTGCACCACCCGGAGGCTCGTTACTTCTCCACGCATCCCCACCCATAGGAGCCGCGTCGTACGGGTCGCAACGATCAGTGGTGCGTGCGTGACGCTGCGCGTGCTCGCCTCACGCGTGCCGAACAGACCTGCAGAGCCCCGGCGTGGGGGACGGGGCGGGCGTCCCGCCCCGCGCTCCCGGGACGCTAAGCAGTATCTCTGGATAGAGTGCACGTTTCCCGTCGGGGAAGTTGGCATGAACCAGAGACAGGTGCTCAGGGGCTGAGCTGCCCGGCGGAAGGGATCAGCCGCGCGTACCCCCACGTGGCAGGTTTCAGACCGGCCCCCCACGTCAGGACGAGAATGGCTGAGTGCTAGGAGAGTCCTCGTCCGCCAGATCGAAGTGGGAGAGCAGTTCCTCGAAGATCTGCGGCACTGACTCGATCTTGTCGCAGCGCCAGGCGTTCTCGCCTGCGAAGATGATCCCCTGCTCCACCCTTCCCTGGTAGGAGTTGATCAGGGCCTCGGCGATGCAGTAGTTGGCGTCCTTCGCCTTGCAGGTCTTCAGGCAGAGGAGCGGGCACTTGAACTTCATCCTCTCGCCGCTCTCTGTGCGGGCGACGAAGCTGTTCCGGATCGCCCTCCCCGGCAGCCCGACCGGGCTCTTTATGATGGTCACGTCCCCCTTGGAGGCGTCCAGGTATGCCTGCTTGAACTCCGGGGCCACCTCGCACTCGTGGGTGGTGACGAAGCGGGTTGCCATCTGAACGCCGCTGGCGCCCAGCCGGAACATCTCCTCCATGTCCTCGCCAGTCCAGATGCCCCCCGCAGCGATTACGGGGATGGAGACGGCGTCGACGACGGCGGGCAGGATCTCCCTGGTGGGCTTGTCCGTGCCGAGGTGGCCACCCGCCTCCTTCCCCTCCACGACGATCGCGGCGGCGCCCAGACGCTCGGCGATCCTGGCCAGTCCCGGATTGTCGCAGATGCTGATGACCGGCATGCCGAAGTCGCGCACGTACCCGAAGATGTCGCGGGAGAAGCCCGCGCCGGTTACGATGAAGTCGGCGCCGGCATCGACGCAGGTCATGACCAGGTCGTAGAAGTCGGTGAGGGCGTACATTATGTTAACTCCCACGATCCCCGAGGTCATCGACCGGGCCCGACGGATCTCCTCGGCCATCGCGGGCGCGTATAGGTACGGCCGGGGCACCGTCCTTCCGCAGCACTGGTCAGTCTTGGGCGCCTTCCGGTCCTTGTTGTGGTACTCCGCGGCCGAGAGGGTCCCGACGCCGCCGCAGTTGGCGACGGCGGCCGCCAGGGGAGCGGTGGACACGCGGACGCCCATTCCGCCCTGCACGATGGGGTAACGCGGCTCGAGGTGGCCGATGCGCAGCTTTGGTAGTCTCATGCGCGCTCCGATCTACGAAGTGAGTGCTGTGTGGCAAGCGACGGATTCTTGGTGGCGCGTTTCGGGTGCCGACGGACGATTGCTGGGGTGACCGCGGCGAGCAGTCTGGTGGGGTGCCCATCGCGAGCCCTACTGCCGGACGTCGGCGAGACATTATCCCTTATGTGCAGCCAGCCACACAAGCACCCGATTGGCTTCCATCGGGGCTTTGTCAGGCACGTGGAAACCCTTCGCGCGTGGCTCAGGGTGACGATGGGAAGATCCCGCTGCCTTCCTTCAGAGCGCAGGGCGGCGGGATTTGGTATAATGCCCGCGAAGTGGGCGGATAGCTCAGTGGTAGAGCAACGGACTTTTAATCCGCAGGCCGAGGGTTCGAATCCCTCTCCGCTCACCGGGTCTCCAGCCCCACCTCCCGGTGCGTCTCAGTCCTCAGGCCACTGTCCGGAGCCCTCGCTGTGCTCAACCCCATCGTGGGCGGAGCCGAAGGGCGGCGAGATCCGTCCCCTCAGCACGGTGAGGGTGCGGGCTCCCTTCCTAATCCCGGTCTGCAGCTCCTCCACGATCCGCCCAGCGGCAACCGCCGCTGTGGTGGCGGTCTTCCCCGCGTGGCGCCATCGCGCGTACCGCTTCTGCAGCAGCCGCCTCGTGGGCTCCGCGGCGAGAGCGGCTAGATGCTCCCGCACGGCGACCCGGAGCAACAGCGCCGCTCGCTCGTGGTCCGCGTGAGCGCCGCCCTCGGGCTCCGGAACGATCGAGTCCACCAGTCCCAGATCCAGTAGGTCGCGCGAAGTGAGCTTGAGAGCCTCAGCGACGCTGGGCGCCCGGCCGGGATCCCGGTAGAGAATCGCCGCGGCACCTTCAGGGGCGATGATGGAGAAGATGGCGTTCTCCATCATGAGGACCCTGTCGGCGACGCCGAGGGCCAAGGCTCCCCCGCTCCCCCCTTCTCCGATCACCACGGCCAGGATCGGGGTGGGGAGACTGGACATCAGCGCCATGGTGTGGGAGATGCTGTCGCCGAGGCCGCTGGATTCCGACTCCACGCTGGGGTCGGCCCCGGGTGTGTCGATCAGCGTGAGCAGCGGTAGACGCCACTTCGCCGCCAGGCGCATGGCCCGCTGAGCCTTGCGGTATCCTGCCGGCCGCGCCCTTCCCCCGCGTCTCTCGTCGCGGTCCGGGCGGCCTCGCTCCTGCGCCACGACCATCACCGCCTGGCCGTCCAGATCCGCCACGGCGCACACGATCGCGGGGTCGTCGCCGGTGGCGCGGTCTCCATGGATCTCCACGAACGACGAGGCTAGACGCCGCAGGAAATCCATCGACGTCGGTCGCTCGCCGTGCCTCGCGGTCTCCACGGCCGACCACGCGTTGGCTATCTCGGCGGAGGCTGCAGGCAGTGGGGCGTGGGCGGCAGCGGATGGCCTACCCCTGCTCGCCAACCGCAGCAGTTCCCCGATCTCGGCCTTGATCCTCGGACGGGGAAGAACCGCGTCGATCAGGCCATCCCGCGCCAGGTCCTCCGCCCGGCGGGCCTGTTCGCCGCCGCCCGGGCCTCCCATCGCGCGCGCCACCCGGGGCCCGGCAAACCCCACCAGCGCGCCAGGCTCCGCCAACAGGATGTCCCCGAGTGTGGCGAAGCTGGCAAAGACCCCGCCCGTGGTGGGGTGGGTGAGCAGCACGACGAAGGACACCCCTCGGGTGTGCAGCCGCTGTACCGCCGCCGCCGTCTTCGCCATCTGCGCCAGCGCCAGCATTCCCTCCTGCATGCGAGCCCCGCCGCTGGCAGTCACCACCAAGAGCGGCAGCCGCCTCCTGGCCGCCAGCTCGCACGCGCCTGCGATCTTCTCTCCCACGACGGAGCCCATGCTACCCCCGAGGAAGCGGAAGTCCATCACTGCCAGCACGACGGCGATGCCGTTGATCAGGCAGGTGCCCGTAACTGCCGCCTCCCTGAGTCCCGTGGCCCGTTGTGCCTCGGCCAGGCGCTGCGGATAGGGAATGCGATCGACGAAACCGAGGGGATCGGTGGGGTGGAGGTTGCCATGAGTCTCCTTGAATGTGCCGTGGTCCGCCAGAAGGGCGATCCGTTCCGGGGCGGAGAGGAGATGGTGATGTCCGCACTCCGCACACACCTTGTATCGGGCGAAAAGCGGATCGCCCGCCAGCGGCCGACCGCACCCGTCGCACGTACGGTCGGGCACCCCGCCTGTTCGGCTGGGAGTCTCCGATCCGGTTCCCCGTAAGCCCTTCAACAGCCTTGCCATCGCGGTCCTCCTCACCCACGCCGAGCCCATGCTGTTCGCGACGTCGACGCCGACAGTGTGCAGCGCATGCCGGACGCAAACCATCTACCTGGCAGGCGGGGCCGCTCCCAGCGGCAGCAAAGCGCCCACGACCGCTACTGCGGACGCGAAGATGAGTGCAACCCCCACCATCCGCACCTGGTCGTCCGTCGCCGGGAGCTTCGCTACGTTCAAGACGAACGCGAGGCGCGCCCGCACCCCCGCGGGATCGTTGATGGCGAAGGCTCCCAGGGCGATGAACACGGCACCGCAGAAGACGACTAGAAGACGGTCGAAGACCGGCAGCCACATGGCGTTGCGTCCCATTCGCACTGAGCGGTCCCTGCCCGCGATCGAGTCTACGAAACACCATGCTAAGGCAAGTCGTTGGGAGCGTGCATGACTGATGCGTCAGAACGAACGCCGCGAGCGCGAGATCGGTCATGCCGACCCTGCTCCTACCTCACCCAGTACTCGACCACCACGGGAACCTCCGTGAGCGCTACTTCGACGCGGGCCGATGTAGTGCCGGGATCCGCCAGCGAAAGGGACGTTCTCCTCCCCGTCGTGCTGTCGGCGGTTAGAGAGATCGCGTCTGCCTTCCAGGCGTTGGGCACCGAGACCTCGTAGCTCGGGATCCTGCTGCCGTCGTCGCGCCCCGCGTGGGCATTGCGCACCCAGCCAACCACCGCTCCCCCGCTGCCATCCGGCCGTGCCAGTCTGTAGAGGTAGACCGCCGGATTTCCCTCGCCCTGCCGGTCGACCGATGCCATCACCATCGACCCCAGCAGACGCGAGATCGTCGCGAGGTAGTACCATCCAGCCTTCTTACGAGCGTCGAGGCCCTCGTCGACGGAGCTGTTTTCCACCAGCCCGGCTGTGGCGTACAGGCCCGGGCTCTCGCTGTCGTGATCGCGGTACGAGAAGAGGAACAGCTTGTCCACGCCGTTCGCCAGGGAGAGAAAGACGGACCTCACGAGGTACGCTCCCGCCGTCGGCTCCGGAGCGTACAGCTCGGAATGCGATCGCGAGACCCGAGAATTGGTGTCCCACCCCAGCTCGGTCAGCCAGATGGGGACGCCCGGCGCGAAGCTGTCCCTCCACTGCCTAACCTTCCTCACGGCGTCCACCAGCCCGGCCGCCTCGGGCGATCTCCCTCCCCGCCGCGAGTCGCCCTTGGCGTACCAATGGAAGCTGAGCACGTCGAAGGGGAGTCTGTCGCCCCTCGTACGGTTGGCCAGAGTCGCTTCTAGATAGGCGATGTCAGGGCCGGCGAGGCCGGGCAAAACCACGAGAATGGTGGGGTCTCCCGACTTGACCCCAACGAATGAGGACGCAGCGGCACCTCGAGTGCCCGCACCGTCGTAGTCGACTTCGAGCATTCTCGCGAAGTGGGCGGCCGGAAACCGGGGATCGGTCCAGTCCTGGTTCGGCTCGTTCCACCCCTCGATTGCCTGCACCCACCCGAGCCCCGTCAGCTTATCGGCGGAGGATATCCCTTCTCGATGGTGGGTCGCCCCGTATCGAGCGGCTAGCTGCGCCAGGTACTCGCCGTGGGCGACGTAGTCATCGAGTGCCGTCCCGCTCCGGCCACGCGGGTAGGGGAGCCCGCTAGTCTTCCCGTTGCTGGACGCCCAGGAGGGCACCATCCCCACGCTCACCAGCAGCTTGACCCCCAGTCTACTCAAGTGAGAGTAGAACTGGTCGATACGCTGCCTCCCGCTGGACCACGTGAGCCTTCCCCGCTCGGGTTCGTACCAGTACCACCTGTGGTAGTCGCGCGCCCATCCGGCCACCCTGGCGACCTCGTCTGGGTCGTTCGCGTGCACCACGTTCACCCCGATCCGCTCGCGCAGCGGTGATGGAGAGGGCGTCTCCGGTGCGAGGGCGGGCGGCGGACCATGCTCGACCTGTGGGTATCGGGGCAGCCCCAGGGCCGAGACCGCGACCAACGCAAGAACGGTGGCCAAGTAGCTGGCGGAACGTCTCAAGGCGTCACCCCGGCATCGCTGGAACCGCCCCATCGCCGCGTGCTATAATCGGCTCGCTCATGACTGAACATCTCGATCCATCTATTACGCTCCTCGCGGAGACGGCGGTTTCCGCCGCACAGACGGCCGGCTCCATCCTGCGGGACCGATGGAGACTTGCTCGCCAAATCCAGTACAAGGGCGAGATCAACCTCGTCACCGACGCCGATCGCCAGGCCGAAGAGGCTATCGTCTCCCTGCTGCGTTCTCGATTCCCAGATCACCAGATCCTTGCGGAGGAGGGCTCCACGGGGGGCGATTCCCACAGCCATCGCTGGATCATCGACCCCCTCGACGGTACAACGAACTACGCCCACGGGTATCCTCATTTCGCGGTCTCCATAGCGCTGGAGCGAGACGGCTCCATCGTGCTCGGCGTGGTCTACGATCCGATCCTGAACGAGCTGTTCCTTGCCAAGGCCGGTGAGGGCGCCTGGCTGAATGGCGAGCCTCTGAGAGTGTCCACGGTGGATCGACTGGTGAGATCCCTGCTCTGCACGGGGTTTCCCTACGACCGCAGCCTGTTCACCGAGAACCTTCGCAGGTGGAACTACTTCGTTCGTCGCGCGCAAGGCGTGAGGCGCGACGGCTCGGCGGCCCTCGACATCTGCTACGTTGCCGCCGGCAGATTCGATGCCTTCTGGGAGAATCACCTCTTCCCATGGGATGCCGCTGCTGCCATCCTCCTGGTGCGCGAGGCAGGCGGCACCGTCACAGACTACAGCGGCGGCGAACCAGACATCTACCGGGGTGAGATCGTGGCAAGCAACGGGCTGGTGCACGCCGCGATGCTGGAGGGCTTGGTCACCCGACACCGTGAGCATCGACGCCGCGCCAGCACGGAAGAGAAGGCCAGAAGATGACGCTTCCCTTTCTACTGCTGCCGATTCCGTCGCGGTTTCCCCGTGCGCTTCCGCCCACAGCAGCGGGGGAGTGGCTATGCGACACTCTCCCGCGGACTGAGGGCCCTATCGACCGTATCCAGGAACTGATCGACGTGGAACGGCTTGGGCAGCACCCGGTGCCCCTGCTGTGCCAGTTCCTGGCGCAGGAACTCAGGTGCGGCGGTAACCAGCACCACCGACGGACCGGCGTCGCCCGATCGTTCCCGCAGAAGGCGCAGAAACTCCACCCCGTCCATAGAAGGCATGGCCAGGTCCAGAGTGATGAGGACTGGGCGGACGGAGTCGATGCAGGAGAGCGCCTCCTCGGCGCTGGCGTACCCCGACACTTCGTATCCAGCGTCCTGGAGGATGTCAGTCATAAGGTTCCGGATCGTGGTGTCGTCCTCGACCACCATTATTCGTTTGCGAGCAGTCATCGTCACAAACTCCCAGCGGTAGCCTAGTAGTTGGCTTGCAAGATGTAGACCAACTACGATCCCGTCAGAACGAGGAGGAATCATGTCCAGAGAGGTATTGCTGAACGGCAAGTTCGTTCCCTACGAAGAGGCCATGGTGCGCATCGACGACCGTGGATTCCAGTTCTCAGAGGGCGTGTACGAGGTGATACGGGTCTACCACGGCAAGCCGTTCGAGATGGAACGCCACATGGCTCGCATGAGGAGCAGCGTCGAGGCGGTTGGCCTGGATGTTGGGTCGGTGCTGGACGGCGTGGAAGAGCAGTCCCTGGAACTGCTGCGCAGAAGCGGCCTGCAGGAAGCCTACATCTACATCCAGGTCACCTCCGGCGCGGCGCCCCGCGTCCACCTGGCCCCCTCGGGTCTCACCCCGACGGTTATCGCCATCGTCGGTCCCGCCTCACCTCCTTCGGCCGAGGTTCGGAGTAGGGGTATCAGGGTCATGACCGTTCCGGACCAGCGGTGGGCAATGTGCTTCGCCAAGACTACCATGCTTCTCCCCAACACCACCGCCAAGAAGCGCGCGCTGGCCGAGGGGTACGACGACGCGATCTTCGTGCGAGATGGCTTCGCCATGGAGGGCACAGCCGCCAACATGTTCGCCGTCTTCGACGGTGTCCTCACCACGCCCCCGGCGACCAACTACATACTCCACGGGGTGACTCGGGCAGTCGTCCTGGATCTCGCCAAGCAGATCGGGATGCCTCACGCGGAGGCACCCATCCCGGCGGCCAAGCTGGGCACCGCCGAGGAGGTGTTCCTGACCGGTACCGTCGGCGAGTTGATCCCGGTCGTCAGCGTAGACGGCAAGACCATCGGAACCGGCAAGCCTGGCCCCGTGTACGCCCGGATGTACGACGCTCTGCAGCGCCGCATCGCCGAACTGTAGTCAGACGAATCGGGCGCCGGGCTTCGCTCGAGAGGATCCGGGTCCGTCGAGCACGCCGTAGCGCCCCGTTGGGGACAGGGGCTGCAAGTCTACCGGCTTGCGGCCCCTTTTCCATGCCTCCGCCACCGTATATAATGAGTTTTACAGCTATTCGCTGCCCAAACCGTGTAATCCGCTTCGCCCAGGTCTGGAGGTTCCATTGCCCAGTAGATACCACCTGTGGGTCAGCGGCTGCCAGATGAACGCCTCCGATGCTCGCTGGCTCGCCGATGCCCTGGACGGCGCCGGGATGGCACCCGCCGACCGGTTCGACGATGCCGACGTCGCCATTCTATACACCTGCAGCGTCCGGCAGAGCGCCGAGGACCGGGTCCACGGACAACTGGGCCATCTCAAGTCGCTGAAGGCCCGCCGTCCGGACATGGTGCTCTGTGTCACCGGCTGCATGGCCGGCGCCGACACGGCCGACCTCCGGCGGCGGTACCCCTTCGTGGACCTGTTCGTGGCACCCACGGAACTCGAGAAGCTGCCCGATCTGATCCTCTCCGCTGCGGACGAAACGGAGGCCTGCGCGCCCGCATCCACCGACTACGCCGATCGGGTGCCCGTGTCCGCGGGCGTCACCGTGATCAGGGGCTGCGACAAGTATTGCAGCTACTGCGTCGTCCCGTTCCGCCGTGGGCCACAGCGGAGCAGGCCAGCGGAGGAGATCCTCGCCGAGGCCGGGAGTCTCCTCTCCCGCGGGTCCAGGGAGATCGTCCTGCTGGGTCAGACGGTGGATGCCTGGGGGCGGGACCTCACGCCCGAGGCCAGCCTGGCCGGCCTCCTGCGGCAGGTGGCCTCGCTGCCGGGGCTCGCGCGGCTGCGATTCCTGACGTCGCACCCCAACGACTTCACCCCGGACTTGATCGAGGCGATGGCAGAGACGCCACAGGTGTGTGAGGAGCTGAACCTCCCGATTCAGGCCGGCGACGACGACGTGCTTCGCCGAATGGCCAGAAGGTACACCGTTCGCCAGTACCTCGACCTGCTGGCCGAGATCCGAGCGCGGATTCCAGACATCGCCCTTTCCACCGACGTGATAGTGGGCTTCCCTGGCGAGACCGAGCGGCAATTCGCCAATACCATGCGCGTGCTGCGGGAGGTGGAGTTCGACGTCGTCCACGTAGCTGCCTACTCCCCGAGGCCCGGCACGGCGGCAGCACGCAAGATGGCGGACGACGTCCCTCCAGAGGAGAAGAAGCGGCGTCTGCACGAGGTCGAGGTGTTGCAGACGGAGATCGCCAGTCGAAAGAACGGCGGGATGGTCGGGCGGCAAGTGGAGGTGCTGGTGGAACGTCGGGAAAAGGGAAAATGGTCCGGCCGGACCCGCTCCAACAAACTGGTGTTCTTCGAGAGCGAGCGCGACCTGAAGGGCGAACTAGTCACCGTGGCCGTCGACGGAGCCGGCGCCTGGTCCCTGCGAGGGCAACTGGTGTAGCTGCCCTCCACATCTGGTGGCCGGGACCCAGCGGCTCCCGCTTCCTCCGCCACGACGTTCACGTGCCGAAGGGCACGTTACGGGAGCGGGAGCCATCACACCTCCAGGCAGATTGTCACCGGACCGTCGTTGATCAGACTCACCTCCATGTGAGCCCCGAACCGCCCCGTCCGCACGCTCAGGTCGTATCCCCTCAACAGTTCCGCGAATCGCTCCACCAACTTCTCGGCCTTCGATGGTTCCGCGGCGGCGACGAAGCTGGGCCGGCGGCCCCGGCTGGTGTCGGCGTACAGGGTGAACTGCGATACCACCAGCATCTCGGCCCCGACGTCGAGCGCGGAGAGGTTGAACTTGCCCTCGGCGTCGCTGAACATTCGGAGGCGCACTACCTTGTCCACCAGCTTCCTGGCAGCCTCTTCGTCGTCGTCGTGGCCCACGCCCAGAAGCACGAGCCAGCCGCGACCGATCTCGCCGACGGTTGCGCCGTCGACTCGCACTGCCGCCTGCGACACCCTCTGCAGCACCGCTCGCACCTGTGACCTCCTTGTGGCCGCGGGCCCCGGCCTGCGCGCATCCGCCAGCGCTCCTCCGGGCCGCGGCCCTAGGGGATGCACCGAGAGCACGCCGACCGGCGCGCTACGAGCCCGACTTGTCCGCTGAGGCGGTGGTGGTAGTGGTGCTCTCTTTCGAGGCTTCGGAGGAGGGCTTGCTCTCTTCCTTGTGGCCGGAGCCGTTTCTTCCGTTGCTTCCGCCCGACGACGAGCGATTGTCGGTGCAGTAGAAGCCCGACCCCTTGAAGACGATGGCCGTCGGTTGCAGGACCTTGTGCAGCCGGCCGTGGCACGATTCGCATTCGGTCAGCGGCGCGTCGGAGAAGGACTGGCGCTTCTCGATCAGGGCACCGCAGTCCTCACACTCGTAAACGTAGACAGGCAAGACCGATCACCCTTTCCATTCGATGAATCCTAAGCAAGTATCTCTAGGTAGAGCACACGTATTCCGCCGTAAGAGTTGTCACGAACTAGAGATACCTGCTGAGCGTCCACACCGACGGCTAGCCGAAGGCTCGTTCGAACCGCGACTAGCCGCTGTTGGGAGCTATCCGTATTGGCAGGGTAGAATATATCAGAAATCCGCGCAGCGCGCAGCCCGCGGGCAGCAGGGGCCCTGTCGTTGTCACCCCGAGCCGCGGCGAAGGGTCTCCCACTGCGGAGAGGGATGCATCGCTTTGCTCAGCATGACGGCTGTGCCGACCTCGAAAAGCCCTGGTCGCGCAGCACTGTTGAGGGGGGAATGAATGCCAAACAGGAGGCCTCCGTGACCGACCGAGACGGACTAGACAGGCTAATGCAGGAGCTACAACGGGAGGGGATCCGCGACCCCCGAGTGCTGGCCGCCCTGCGGAAGGTGCCCCGCGAGCTGTTCGTTCCGCCAGAGTACCGTGCGCAGGCTCTTCGCAACGTGCCCTTGCCGATCGGAGAGGGCCAGACCATCTCCCAGCCCTACGTAGTCGCGTTGATGACTCAGACGCTGGCCCTGGCCGGCACGGAGAAGGTGCTGGAGGTCGGGACAGGGTCGGGCTACCAATGCGCCATCCTGGCGGAGTTGAGCAGGAAGGTGGTCTCCATAGAGAGGATCGCCTCGCTTGCCGAGGAAGCCCGCCACCGCCTGGTCTCGTTGGGGTACGGCAACGTGGAACTGGTAGTAGGAGACGGCAGCCTCGGTTACCCGGAGGAGGCGCCCTACGACGCCATCGTGGTCACTGCGGGCAGCCCGCGGGTCCCGCAACCCCTGGTGGAGCAGCTCGGCGAGGGAGGCCGGCTGATCCTCCCGGTGGGCTCTCCCGGCTCCCAGGAGCTACTCCTGTATCGGAAGATAGGAGGGACGACGGTATTCCAGCGGCACGGTGCCGTTCGCTTCGTTCCCTTGCTGGGAAGGGAGGGCTGGCGGGAACGGGAGGCGAGCTTGTTCCGTGATGAGCCCAGGTGGTGACCGGCGGGTCGCGCGGATGTCCGCGAGGCCCGCCGTCCGTCCTCTACCGGGTCCAGTCGATGTCCGGGACCGGCGACGTGACGTCGTAGTAGGACACCAGCACCATCAGAGCGATCAGGACCATCAGACCGACGAAGTGGAGTGCTCCCTCCCGCTCCGGCGCGATTCGGCGGCGACGTATCGCCTCTACGCCAATCAGCAACAGCCGGCCGCCATCCAGCGCGGGGAACGGGAGGAGGTTCGCGACGGCCAGGCCGGCGCTGATCGTTGCGGTAATGGTGATCAGGGGGAACCACCACCCCTCCGCGGCAGCCATGTCCGCCGCCTGAGTCGTCACCTGGTAGATCCCGACCGGACCGATGGGACGTGCTAGCTCCACCGGAAGCACCCCCTGCAGTATCATGACTGGCACCGCCAGTGTGAACGCCACCATCTGCCACGCCTGGCCGAAACCCATGGACAGCGATTCGTGGATGGGGTAGGCCATCGGCTTTACCTGGACGTTCCTGCTCTGCAGACCGATCCCCAGCGGCCCCTCCCCCTCGGGCCATTGGGTCCTCGGCACCACGGCCTTCTGGATCTCGGTGCCGTTCCGCTGCAGCGTCACGACTATCTCCTTCCCAAGCGAGGAGCGCGTTTCCTTCACGAACTCGTCGGCGGTCTGCATCCGGCGGCCGTCTATGGCCACGAGACGGTCCCCCTCCTGTAGACCGACGCTCTCGGCCGGCGAGCCGGGGCTCACCTTGTAGATGTACACCTCCGCGGAGGTGGGGGTGGGCCAACCCATGGCGAAGGCTGCTGCGAAGAGGAGCGCGGCGGTGACGAAGTTCATCGCCGGGCCGGCGAAGAGGACCCCAGCGCGCGCCAACTTGCCCTTGCTCGGAAAGCTGTCCTCGTCGGACGCATCGCCATCCTCTCCTCTCATCTTCACGAAGGCCCCGAGTGGGATGAGGTTGAGGGAGTAGATGACCTCGCCCCGCCTGATGCCGAACAATCGCGGAGGGAGGCCGAAACCGAACTCGTCCACCCGTATTCCCGCCAGCCGGGCTGCTACGAAGTGTCCAAGCTCGTGCACGAGCAGCAACAAGCTCAGTATCGGGATTACCGCCAATTGGCTCCAACTCATGGGCTAGTTCCTTTTATAGTTCTGCGCCAGCGCCAGGCATTCCCTCCGCGCCCAGGAATCGACCTCGAGGACGACCTCCAGGCTATCAATCGCCACGGGCTCGTGGCGCGACAACACCTCTTCCACCAGGGAAGGGATCGCACCGAACGGGATCTCCTCTGCCAGGAAGAGGTCCACTGCGCATTCGTTGGCCACGCTCAGGGCGGCCGGATAGCTGGCGTCGCGCCAGGCCGCGTCTAGCGCCAGTCGCAAACAAGGATACCTCTTGAAGTCGATTTCCTCAAAGGTCAGCGAGCCCACTTTCGAGAGGTCCAGAGGCTCCACCTTGGTCTCGAGCCGCTGCGGGTAGGCCAGCGCGTACTGGATCGGCAAGTGCATGTCGGGCGATCCCAACTGCGCCTTCACAGATCCGTCCACGAACTCCACCATCGAGTGGACGATGCTCTCCCGATGGAGGAGTATCCTGATCCGGTCGAGAGGGAGGCCGAACAGCCAGTACGCCTCTATGACCTCCAACCCCTTATTCATCAAGGTGGCAGAGTCGACTGTCACCTTGGGTCCCATCTGCCACGTAGGGTGGTTCAGAACCTGTGCGGGCGTGACGCCCTCGAGTTCCCCCAGCGGCAGATCGCGCAACGCACCGCCAGAGGCGGTGAGGATGAGGGACCGAACCGTGGCCCGCCACTCCGGCAGCTCACCCTCGCCTCTCAAGCACTGCCAGATGGCGCTGTGCTCACTATCGATTGGCAGAATCCGGGCCCCAGAGCGGCGGGCTCGCTCCGTGACGAGTCTTCCGGCCATCACCAGGGATTCCTTGTTTGCCAGGGCGACGCTCTTGCCCTTCTCGACGGCAGCGAGGGTTGGGCTCACCCCCGAGCCTCCCGCCGTGGCGACCACCACGAGATCGGCATCGGGTTCGGTCGCCAACTCGATCAGCCCTTCTATGCCACGGCGCAGGCTGGAGGGCCAACCGGTAGCCTCTCGTTCGGTGGCCGTTCCCACTGCAGCCAGCCGCGGCCGGAACTCCTCTAGCTGTGCCCTGAAGGACTCGCTCCAGTGTCCGGCAGCCAGCCCCACCACCTGGAAGTGGTCGGGGTGCCATCGAACCACGTCGAGGGTTTGCCGGCCTATCGATCCCGTGCTGCCTAGCACGACTATTCGTTTGGGTCTCGGACTCATGGTGTCGTACCTACCCAAATGGCCCAGTAGTACGCCAGCACCCCCACGAACAGCAGGCTATCCATTCGGTCCAGCAACCCGCCGTGACCCGGAATCAGGTGGCTGGCATCCTTGGTGCGCAACTGTCGCTTCATGAGGGACTCCGCGAGGTCCCCGGCCTCCGCCGCCATCGCCGCTATCACCGAGAAGGCCAGCAGACGAAGTACGTCCAAGCCAAAGAGCCAGGCCAGCAACGCCCCACACGCCACTCCCGCGATGAAGCCAGCGACCGCGCCCTCAACGGTCTTGCGTGGACTGATGCGAGCGAAGAACCTTCGTCTTCCGAACGCATGCCCCACGAAGTACGCCGCGATGTCGGTAGCCCAGGTCACTCCGACCACGAGCAGGACCCACCGCTCGCCCGACGGCAGCAGCCGAAGCGACACCCAGTAGGCGCCGAGAAACGCCACGTAGAGGGGCGGCACCCAGGTAAGAGCCCAGTCGACCAACACCGTGTCCAGGCGTTGGCGGCCAACCAGCCACAGCAGGGAAACCAGCAGGGAGAAAGCCAGGAAGACCGGAGCTATGCGTCCTGGCAGCAGGTAGGCATCCAGCAAGAAGCCGATGCTCAAGAGGAACCCGAACGGGACCAGGGGGGAGTGGCCGGCCCGTCGCAGCAAGGAGTAGAACTCCCAGTTGGCGATCAGCACCACCACCGCGGAGACCGCGGCGAACCACTCCGCGCCGAGGACGATTGCGATGATGACCAGAGGCGCGAGCACCAGGGCACTCAGGACCCGCTGAACCAGCAATTCAGTCTCCCACAACGAGTGATGAGCAACGAGCGATGAGTAACGAGGACACTCATCACTCATTACCCGTCAGTCGTCACTCATTACTGGCTTAGTGCCCCGAACTTTCGCCGTCTTCGTCCGTATTCCAGTATCGCCTCGTGGAACTGCTCCTTGCCGAAATCGGGCCAAAGGGTCGGCGTGGACCAGTACTCGGCGTAGGCCGCCTGCCAGATCAGGAAGTTGCTGAGCCGCATCTCTCCGGCGGTGCGGATGATCAGGTCTGGGTCCGGGGCTCCACTCGTGTACAGCCTGGAAGCGAACAGATCCTCGGTGATCTGATCCGGGTCTATCCCCTCCCGGACGAGCCGTCGCGCGGCCTCCACGATCTCCGCTCGGCCGCCGTAATTGAAGGCCACGTTGACGACGATGCGGTCGTTATTGCGGGTCAGATCCACCGCGTACCGGATCCGCTCGAGGACGTGACTATCGAGCCCTTCGCTGCTGCCCAGGTGGCGAAGCTGTACACCGTTCCGGTTCAGGGCTGCGGCCTCGCGATCGATGACGTTCAGCAGCAGGCTCATCAGCCCCCGCACCTCCTCCCTGGGTCTCTTCCAGTTCTCGGTGGAGAAGGCGTAAAGGGTCAGGATCTTCACGTTGTGCTCGACAGCGGTCTCGATGATCCGTCGGATGTTCTCGGTGCCGGCCTTGTGTCCTGCCTGCCTAGGCAGCCCACGCTGCCGGGCCCAACGACCGTTGCCGTCCATGATGATGGCAACGTGGGTCGGGACCTTCTCGGGCACCACGCTCTCCGTCGCACCCGAGCCCGATGGGGCAGTGGTCATGTCCTGCTCTTTTCTAGAACTCCATGATCTCCTGCTCCTTGTGCTGGCCCACCTCATCCGCCTTCGAGATGTAGCTGTCGGTCAGCTTCTGGAGCCGCTCCTGCCCGCGCTTCAGGTCGTCCTCGGAGATCAGCTTGTCCTTCTCAGCCTTCTTCAGTTCCTCGAGGGCATCTCGACGCAGGTTGCGCAGGGCAACCCGCCCCTCCTCCGTCCTCTTCTTGACTATCTTGGTCATCTCCCGCCGCCGCTCCTCCGTGAGCTGCGGGATGGCCAGCCGGATTACCTTCCCATCGTTCGTGGGGGTGAGCCCCAGGTCCGACTTCAGGATGGCCTTCTCGATCGCGCCCAACGTGCTCTTGTCCCACGGCGCGATGACCAGCAAGCGGGGCTCGGGAGCACTGATGTTGGCCAAAGCGTTGATCTGCGTCGGAACCCCGAAGTAGTCCACGGTGACTCTGTCCAACAGACTGGGAGATGCCCTCCCTGTCCTGACCGAGGCAAGTTCCCGCTTCAGGTTCTCGATCGCCTTCTGCATCTTCGACTCGAGCCTGGTCAGAATGTCGTTCACTTTGTCAGACATCGTAGGTGACCTTTCTCGACTGAACGGGTTCTACCCGCGCCTTCTCCTCCGGCTGTCCCCGGACTCGTCGGGCGAGATCAGCGTGCCCACCCTTTCACCGGAAAGGATCTTGTCCATCGCTTCCGCATTCCGGAGATCGAACACGATGATGGGCAACTCGTTCTCCATGCACAGCGATAGCGCGGTGGTATCCATTACTCGGAGGCCCAGTTCTATGGCCTCCATGTATGTGAGCCTATCGAACCTGGTCGCCTGCGGGTTCCGGACCGGATCGTCGCTGTAGACCCCGTCCACACGGTTCTTCGCCATCAGCAGCACCTCGGCCCCGATCTCGATGGCTCGAAGCGCCGCTGCCGTGTCGGTCGTGAAGTAGGGGTTGCCGGTTCCGGCCGCGAAGATGACGACCCGCCCCTTCTCCAGGTGACGGATGGCACGTCGCCGGATGTAGGGCTCGGCGATCTCGGACATGGTGATGGCCGACAGCACCCTGGTCCAGACCTCGGTCGCCTCTAGCGCATCCTGGAGTGCCAAGGCGTTGATCACGGTGGCCAACATTCCCATGTAGTCGGCCGTAGCCCTGTCCATCCCTCGGTGAGCGGCAGAGACACCCCTCCAGATGTTCCCTCCGCCGATCACGGTGGCCACCTCCACACCTCGGGACTGCAGATGCGCTATCTGTCCCGCGATGTAGGCCACCATGCCTGGGTCGATCCCGTACTGCTGATCGCCCATCAGCGCTTCGCCGCTCAGTTTCAGCATAACGCGCTTGTAGCGCGGAACCGTCACCTTAGGCTCCGAGTTCGAACCTGGCGAATCGCCGGATGACTATGTTCTCGCCGATCCTGGCGATGTGGTCCTTCACCAAGTCCTCGATGGTGACCGACGGATCCTTGATGAAGGGCTGCTTCAGCAGCACCTCCTCGGCAGGGATCTGCTCCAGGTCGATGTCGGCCTCGTTCCCCACTACCCTGGGGTTCGTGGCCGCGATCTGCATCGCGATGTCGTGCACCAGCTTCTTGAAGTCGTCGGTGCGCGCCACGAAGTCGGTCTCGCAGTTCACCTCCACCAGGGTGCCGATCCGGCCCCCTGCGTGGATGTACGCATCCACCAGACCCTGGCTGGCCTTTCGCTCTGCCTTCTTGGCGGCCCTGGCCAAGCCCTGCTCCTTCAGGATCTCGGTCGCCTTCGCCATATCGCCCCCTGCCGCCTCGAGGGCGCGCTTTGCATCCATTACACCGGCCCCGGTGGCCTCCCGGAGCTGCTTAACCATGGCCGTAGTGATCTCAGCCAACTACCGTCCTCCTGTCTGCCCTGTGGTCCCTGGCTCTGACTCGTAACCGCTCCGATGCGCACGCGGGGACGAGTCTCGCCGCCTTTGAGCAGAGACCGCGCCCCCACGTCGTCGTGGCCAGTGATTCTCTACTTCTCTACTTCTCTTCCTCTTCGGCCGCGCCCTCGGCAGTCTCCGCAGCCTCGTCGGGGGTCTCGGGAGCCTCCGCGGCTTCGGGCTTGGCCTCCTCCTCGGCTGCCGGCGCTGGCTGCTCCGTGGCCGGTGCCGCCTGCTCGGCTGCCATCATCTCCATCTCAGGCATCTCGACGAAGGGTTTGGCTTCCTCGCCCTCCTCGACCGCTTCACCCTCTGCCGCGGCCATCTCCGCCTCAGCCTCAGCCTTGGAGAGCTCCGCCTCCCGCTTCTGCAGCCCCTCAAGCACAGCGTCCGCGATCTTGCCGGTGAGCAGGCGTATGGCGCGGATGGCGTCGTCGTTGGATGGGATCGGGTAGTCGATGATGTCCGGATTGCAGTTGGTGTCCACCATGGCGACTATCGGCAGCTCGAGCCGGCGCGCCTCCGCGACGGCGATCGTCTCGCGGTTCGGGTCGACGATGAAAACCGCGTCGGGAAGCTTGGATAGGGTCTTCATGCCGCCCAACAGCCGGTTGAGCCTGGTGATCTCTTCCTCGAGGGCGTTGGCCTCGGTCTTGGGAAGCCGCTCGAAGTCGCCGCGATCCTTCATCGCCTCGAGTTCCGCCAGCCGCCGAATCCGGCTCTGGATGGTCTGGAAGTTCGTGAGCATCCCGCCCATCCACCGCTGGTTCACCCAGGGCATGTTGCAGCGAGATGCTTCCTGCTCGATCGTCTCCTGGGCCTGCTTCTTGGTACCCACGAAGAGCAGGACGCCGCCGCCTGCCGCCAGATCGCGGACGAAGTTCATCGCTTCGGATAGACGGCCAACAGTCTGCTGAAGGTCGATGATGTGGATGCCGTTGCGCTCGGTGAAGATGAAGGGCTTCATCTTCGGGTCCCACCTGCGGGTTTGATGCCCGAAGTGAACACCCGCCTCAAGGAGCGTCTTCATGGATACTGGGGCTGGCATAGGGATGTCTGTTCCTCCGTTCTCTCTTCCGCTACCTTCCACCCGGCGAAGAGCCGACGGGCATCAACCGTCAGGCACGGCTCCGCAGGTCCGGTAGCGTGACAAATAATATGGGCGCGCTCGCCCTGAGGGCATTCTAGCACGCCCACGGCCGCAGCGGCAACTTCGCCTTCGGCCATCGGCTTTCAGCGGTCAGCGGTCAGCCGATGCCCCGGGCGAATTGGTCGTGGTGGGGCGGGGTAACGGATCCCTGTCAGAGGATATACCGGCTCAGGTCCTCGTCGCTCACGATCCTCTCCATCCGGCGCCGCACGTAGGCGGCGTCGATCTCCACCACCTTGCCCTTCATCGAGGGCGCACTGAACGAGATCTCTTCCAGGACGTACTCCATGATCGTCTGCAGCCGCCGTGCCCCGATGTCCTCCATCTGCCGGTTCATCCGCACGGCCATCTCGGCTATCTCGGCGACCGCGTCGTCGGTGAAGCGCAGATCGACCCCCTCCGTGGCCAGGAGCGCGGTGTACTGCCTGACGAGGGAGTTCCTTGGCTGCGTCAGGATCTGGATGAGATCCTGCAGGCTGAGGCTCCTCAACTCGACGCGAAGGGGGAATCGCCCCTGCAACTCCGGGATGAGATCGGAGGGCTTCGACTTGCTGAAGCTGCCGGCCGCGATGAACAGTACGTGATCGCTCTTCACGGGGCCGAACCGGGTCATCACCGTGCTGCCCTCGATGATCGGGAGAAGGTCCCGCTGGACCCCCTCCCCGGAGATGTCCGACCCGATCTCCATGCCGGAACCCGCGATTTTGTCTATCTCGTCGATGAACACGATGCCGCTTTGTTCGGCCTGCTGGATGGCCTGGTCCACGATGCCGTCGTAGTCGACCAGCTTGTTGGCCTCTTCCCTCGTGAGGATGCGGCGCGCATCCCGGACCGACACCTTCTTCGACTTTCGGCGCGAGGTCGTGTAGTTCTCTATGAACTCCCTGATCCCCTCGTTGACCTCTTCCTGGCTCATGCCGGTGGAGAACTCCCAGACCGACTCGTAGCTGTCGTTTTCCGCCGACACCTCGATCTCGATTATGGTGTCCTCTAGCCGTCGACTGCGAAGCAGCCTGGCAAGTCGGGATCTGAGCCGGTTCGATGTGTCCGGGTCCGAAGCATTTGCCTCAGCCGAGCCAGGGCCAGATTGCTCCTCCTTCGACACCTCCGCGGACGTCGCGGTCTGGGGCTTCCCCGCTGCCACCGCGGACGCCATCTGTCCTCGCCTGAGCCCCTTCCTCTTCGGATTCGCGGGCACCTGCTGGCACAGGTAGTCGATGATTCGCTCGTTCGCGAGCTTCTCGGCCTCCGACTGCACCTCTTGCAGCTTCTGCTCGGACAGCCGGTTGACCGCAGCCTCCACCAGATCCTGCAGGATGCTCTCCACATCCTTGCCCACGTACCCAACTTCAGTGAACCGGGTGGCCTCCACCTTCACGAACGGGGCTCCGGCCAGCGCGGCGACGCGACGAGCTATCTCGGTCTTGCCCACTCCTGTCGCGCCGATCATCAAGATATTCTTCGGAGCTACGTCCTCCCTCACTTCGGAAGCCAGCAATCGGCGACGGTAGCGGTTTCGCAGGGCGATGGCCACCGCCTTCTTCGCCTCCTGCTGCCCCACGATGTATTCGTCCAACTGCTCGACGACCTGAGCCGGGGTGAGATCTTCCATTTGTCGAGCCTCGTGAGCGAGAGTTTCCTTCGGTTCGGCAGGGGATACTTGAGTCATGGCTCGAGGACGTCCACGGTGATGGAGGTGTTGGTAAAGATGCACAGGCCGGCAGCGATCTCCAGCGCGGTCCGAGCGATCTCGGCTGCGGACAATCCGCTGTGCTGCAGTAGCGCGATCGCCGCGGCCTGGGCGTAGGCGCCACCCGAACCTATGGCGACTATCCCCATGTCGGGCTCGATGACCTCCCCGTCGCCGGACACCAGCAACAGGTCATGGGCATCGGCGACTATCAACTGGGCTTCCAACCGCCGGAGGTACTTGTCTGTGCGCCACTCCTTGGCGACCTCGACCGCTGCCTTTCGCAGGTTGCCGGCATGCTGCTCGAGTCGAGCTTCGAAGCGCTCGAAGAGGGTAATCGCGTCAGCCACGGCTCCCGCGAAGCCTCCCAGAACCCTCCCTCCGTAGAGCCGCCTCGTCTTCCGGGCGGTATGCTTCATCACCACGTCACCCACCGTGATCTGCCCGTCAGCGGCGATCGCGACTGTGCCGTCCCGCCTCACCGCAAGCACGGTGGTTCCGTGCATCTTGCTGTCCTGCACTGTCTTCACCTATGTGAACTGGGTGGTCCATTCAACAGCCCAACGGTGCAGCGTAGCCGCAGGCTTTAGACTGCGCGTCTCTCGTTGTGAGCGGCAAGAGGGCCGCGCGAGACCACGCGCACTCTAAAGCCTGCGGCTACCATCGTGAACACCATTCGCTGAATGCACCACGTAGAGCGAAACTCGCTGCCTGAAGCGGCATTATAGCACACGGTTTGGTCCCTCCCCTGGAGCCGGTGCCATCGGCAGGGCAGGCGCGCTCCTCTCAGCGGCTGTACGTGGCCACGTTGGCGTTGTGCTCGTCCAGCGTTGCCGCGAAGGCGTGGGAGCCGTCGGGCTTCGCTACGAAGTAGAGAAAGTCGGTGCTCTCAGGCTCGACGGCCGCCCGAAGTGACGCCAGCCCTGGGTTGCAGATGGGTCCGGCCGGCAGGCCGGGGTACCGGTAGGTGTTGTAAGGAGAGTCTATCTCCAGATCCTGGACGGTCAACTCCCTCTTCCACCATCCGTGCTCCGCCCGAGACTGCGGATCGGCAGTGGCCAGGGCGTACTGGACGGTGGGATCCGATTGCAGCGGCATTCCCTCCCGAAGCCGGTTGAAGAACACCCCTGCCATCAGCGGCCGCTCCGAGGGGATCACCGCCTCTCGCTCGATCACCGACGCCAGGATGACGATCTGGTGGATCGTCATCCCCAGGCGATCCGCCTTCTCCCTCATCTCCGGGGTGAACTGCGACTCGAACTGCTCCACCATCCGGGCGACCATGCTCTCCGGCGTCGTCTTGTTGTCGATCGCGTAGGTCTCCGGAAACAGGTAGCCCTCCAGGCTGGCGCCGGGAGGGAGCCCAGCGAGCGCGGGAGAGGTGGACTTCCCCTGCCGCACGACCGCCATGAACTGCTCCGCGCTGCCGATGCCCCTCGCGGCCATCCTCTCGGCGATCTCCTCGGCCCTCCAGCCCTCGGGCACGGTGACCAGAGGGGTTGGCCTGGTCTCCCCCGCGGCGATCCTCGCCAGGATCTCGCTGGGCTTCATTCCTGCTGATAACTCGTACTCACCAGCAGCCAAGTCCCCCGCGACTCCCCTCAGATCGGCCATGTATCTGAAGACTCGGGCGTCCCTTATCAGGCCTTCCGATTGGAGCCGCTCCCCTATCGTCGAGGCCGTCTCCCCGTTTTGCACCACGAAGACCCGTGCCGAGGTGTCGCCCGAGACGGCCGGCTCGTCGAGTCTGGACAATAGTTCATTCAACAGAGGCTCGGGATCCCTCACCAGGTTCCATCCGACCGCCACGACGGTGGCAACGATCACCAAACCCGCCAGCACGGCCGAAAGCCTCAGCACCCACCTGACATCAGGCATGACCCCCCCTAGACTGTTGGCTGCTGTCCAAGTAGCTCTGGAGTATCACCGCCGCGGCGACGTCGTCGACGGCCACCCTTCCACCGCGGCCTCGGGTCCGGGATCGTGCCGCCGCGATCCGCTCGGCATCCGCCGTGGAGTACCTCTCGTCCCAGTACACAACCGGCACGTGTAGCACCTCGGCAAGGTGCTCGCCGAATCGTCGCACCCGTCGGGCCTGCGGCCCCTCCTCGCCGCTGAGGGTCCGCGGCAATCCAATCACCACCCGGTCCACCGCGTGTTGCTCCACCAGGTCGCAGATCGCCTCCAGGTCCTTCTTCTCGGCGACGCGGTGAAGAATGGTCAGGGGGGATGCAATGGTGCCGGTGGGGTCACTGAGGGCCACGCCGATCCGCCTCTCACCCACGTCCAGAGCCATCACTCTCACTGGACGGTCTGGACCTCGATCCTGAAAGCCCGTGTGGCCCAACCCGGCCACATCTCAATGCTCATCAGCTTGAAGCCACCCTCCAGGTTGCTCAGCTTGGCTCGAGCGTCGCTCAGAGGAACGCCCCGGAGGGCTTCCGTGAGCTTGTCGATCTCCATCAAGGGCTCGGCTTGCCCGGACACCCTGACTTTCAGAGTAGCCGTCCGTCCAGCAGCTTCCACGACCTCCGGAGGTGAGACGCTCAGGTTGCCCGGCAGCGCCCGATACCCCTTCGGTATCGACTCCTTCCAGCTTCGCTCGACGACACTGTTCAGATCCTGGTTGGCAAAGGCCATACCGCTCGCCACCACGTACGCAGTCCCCTTGAGTCGGTCGCCCTCCTCGTCCTGGGCCTTGTCGTACTCCTCTCCGGCGATCTGCACCTGCATCGAGTGGGGGATGATCGATTCGGACTGCCGGACCCTCACCGTCAGTTCCGATAGCGATTGCGACTGCGCACGCTGGAACAGCGCCTCCTTCAGCCGAGTCCTGTCCTCCGCAGATATCGACTTCTTGTTCTCGTCGGTCCCGCCCGTGAGGGGCTGCTCGTTTACCACGGTCAGCCCGCGATAGGCGTCCCCCTCGATCCTGCTGATAGAGAGCGCCGGCACGTTGCCTTTCGCGCCGGGCTCGGCGGCAACCACCGCAACCTTCACACCTCCCTCCGTGCCCGCCGGGAACCCTGCCCCGCGAGTAGACGCTCCGGTCGGCTGGGTATAGGGAGGCACGATCGCGGAGGCGACCGTGGTGAACCTGACACCACCGTCCGTGAAGAGCGTGGTGCCGGCCGGAAGGGTGACCGTGGCCGCACCCGAGTTGATGATGGTCACCTCCCCCTTCGCTCTCTCCTTCCCGACCTTCTTCTCTCCCGTCGTCTCCACGAAATCGGAGACCGTGAAGCGGTGCTCGATAGCGCGCCCGGGGATGGACATCGATGCGGCATCCACCGTAACGGTGCCGATGTCGACCTTGACCGTGGCTTCCTGCGTTAGCGTCTGGGCCGGGGCACGGAGGGTGATGCGCATGACGGGAAGGCCGAAGAACGCGAAGGCGCCCAACAGCAGCACCACCACGGCCGCGACTGGCCAGACCTGTCTGAGGCTCGACGGGTGGAGTGTCGAGACGAGGCTGTCAGCCCAAGCTTCTGGTGTTGCGATGGCCGATCGTCTCCGAGCACGTCGCAGCGCGCCTTGCGAGGGGTAGGCGTGGAGGCCGTGCTCCCTGGCCATCCGTCTCCATCCAGGGTTGCCACTGACCACTGCCATCGGCACACCGATACGCGCTGAAGCCCTCGCAAGCAGTCGGTAGGTGACGGGGTTCTCGGCGATCGTGCAGCCAGGGGCCAGAACGACCACCGCCGCGCCGTCGCACGGAAGCTCCAGCTTGGCGAGGGCACTGTGCAGTGTGTCCGAGCTATCGAGAGTGATCGCTTCTCTGCCCCAGGGCGGCATCGGACCTTCCTCTCACCTCTCCCAACGCGGAGAGGCGCCAACGTGCCCTCCGGCACGCTAGAAGGTGAGGGTGACAGTATCGGAGTACAGGCCGAGTGTCAGCAGGGTCACCAGGGAAGGTGCGTGGTAAGCCGGAACCGGAGTGGGAGCCGACGATACGAGGCTCCCACCGCAACCTGTCTCAGTCGCGAAGGGCCTCCTGAACCAGCCGAGGCACGCTATCTAGGGCGCTCCGCAACTGCTGTGGGTCCTTGCCCCCGGCCTGCGCCATCTCGGGGCGCCCGCCGCCTCCCCCGCCGGTTTGCGCGGCCACCTGCCGCACCAGCTTCACGGCGTCGAGGCGGGGCGAGATCAACTCTTTGCTGACGCTGGCCACGAAGTTCGGCCGATCGTTGAATACGGCGCCCAACACGATGACGCCCGCCCCCAGCTTGGGCCGCAGCCAGTCCACCATCTCGCGCATGGCGTCCATGCTCTCCGCCTCCACGGCGGAGGCGATGACACCGGCCCCGTTCAGCCGGACGGCCTTGGCGAGCAGCGAGTCCGCCTCGACGCGGGCGAGCCGCGACCGCAGCCTGCTCACCTCTTTGCGTGCGGCGTTCAACTCCTCGACGGTGGCACGCACCCGCTCCAGCGCCATGTCTGCGACGGTGCCGACCTCCGCTCCCACCGCCTCGAGGGCGTCTATCCGTGACCGAATTGCCCGCAGCGCGGGCCTCCCCGCAACCGCCTCGATCCTGCGAACGCCCGCACCGACGCTGCCCTCCGTGAGGATGTGCGCCACGCCCAGGACGCCGGTGTTGGAGACGTGAGTGCCTCCGCACAGCTCCAGGCTGTAGTCGCCGATGCCGACCGTGCGCACCAGCTCGGCGTACTTCTCCGTGAAGAGCGCCATCGCGCCGGCCGCCTTGGCCTCCTCAAGCGTGCGATCCGTGATCTCGACCGGAATGTTCGCCAGGATCTTGGCGTTGATCTCCGCCTCGACCGCTCGCAGATCCTCGGGCGCCAGCGCGGCATCGTGCGTGAAGTCGAAGCGCGCCACCTCGGGGGCGACCAGGGATCCGGCCTGCGCCACGTGGGTGCCGAGGCGGTCCCGCAGGGCCTTGTGCAGGAGGTGGGTCAGTGTGTGGTGGCGGGCGGTATCCAGCCGCCGCTCGATGTCGATGGACGCCTTCGCGGTGGAGGACACCTCCAGGAAGCCCTCGACGACCGTCCCAATGTGCAGGATGCGGCCGCCCTCGTCCCGCTGGGTGTCGTGCACCTCGAAACGACCGTCAGCGGTGACGATGAGCCCTGTGTCGCCCACCTGGCCACCCGACTCGGCGTAGAAGGGAGTCCGATCCAGGATCACGATGCCGGCGGTCCCTGAGTCCAGCCTGGGCTGCCACTTGCCGGCCTCCAGCAAGGCCACGATCTGGCCCTCCGTCTCGGTCAACTGGTAGCCGAGGAACCGCGTCTCCTCCACCTCGTCGACGGCGCCCGCTGCGTCGCGCACCTCCAGGACCCGGCCGAACTTGGCTGCGGCGCGGCTCAACTGCCTCTGCCGCTCCATGGCCGCCTGGAATCCCTTCTCGTCGACGCCCAGCCCCGCCTCCCTGGCGATCTCGGCGCTTAACTCCCTGGGGAAGCCGTAGGTGTCGTACAGGCGGAACATCAGGTCGCCGGGCAGGGCCGGCAACTGCTGCTCCTTGGCCTCGGCGATCCAGCGATCCAGCAGTCCGAGGCCCGTCTGAAGGGTTCGGTTGAACCGCTCCTCCTCCTGAGAGACTACTCGGCGGATGAACTGGTGCCGCTCCGCCAGTTCCGGGTAGGCACGCGCCATGTGGTTCACCACCACGTCGACGACGCTGGAGAGGAACGGACCCTCCACGCCGAGGAGGCGGCCGTGGCGTACGGCCCGCCGGATCACTCGGCGCAGCACGTAGCCCCTGCCCTCGTTGGAGGGCAGAACGCCATCGCCTGTCAGGAAGGTCATCGCGCGGCCGTGGTCCGCGATGACCCGGAGCGAGAAGTCGGTCCTATCGTCGGAGCCGTACTGGCGGCGCGACAGCGACTCCGCGGCCTGGAGGATCGGCCTGAACAGGTCGGTCTCGTAGACGGTCCTGTGTCCTTGCTTGATGGCGGCCATCCGCTCCAGCCCCAGGCCGGTGTCGATGTTCTTCCTCGGCAGGGGGGTGCGGGTGCCGTCCACGTCCTGGAAGTACTGCATAAACACCAGGTTCCAGTACTCCAGGTAGCGGTTGCAGTCGCAGCCGGGGGCGCACTCGGGTCGCCCGCAGCCCATCTCCGGCCCCATGTCGATGAACAACTCGGAGTCGGGGCCGCACGGGCCACTGTCGCCCGGAGGACCCCAGAAGTTGTCCTCCAGGTAGGAGATCCGCTCCTCGGGGATGCCCACCTCCAACCAGTAGCCCTTGGCCTCGTCGTCGGTGGGATGGACGGTGACGTAGATCTTGTCCTTGGGCAGCTTCAGCCAATCCAGCGAGAACTCCCAGGCGAAGGCGATCGCTTCCTTCTTGAAGTAGTCGCCGATGGAGAAGTTCCCCAGCATTTCGAAGAACGTGAGGTTCCGCGGATTCCCTACGCTGTCGATGTCGGTCGTGCGGAAGCACTTCTGGCAGGAGGTCAGCCGCGGATGGGGCGGTGCCTGTTTCCCGACCATGTACGGGATCATCTGTTGCATGCCCGCGGTCGTCAGCAGCACCGTGGGGTCGTCCCTCGGGACCAGGCTGGAGCTGGGCATAACCAGATGGCCCTTCGAGGCAAAGAAATCCAGAAACGCCTTGCGGATCTCGTCACCGGTCACGGGACATTCCCCCTCATGCGCCAGAATCTCGAGAATCTTAAACGAGCCCGCGGGGGGTGTCAATTTTCGTGTGGGCCACCACGTTTTTGGAGACCCGATGGCAAGGCGTGCGACTGTTCGAGAAGCTGGCCAGCGGCGACCGGATCCAGAGGTTGGTGAGCTTGACCCCGCCATCGATCCGGCGTCCAGGCACTCGGCGAGGCTGCCACGGATCCTCGGGAAAGCGCGGATGACGAGTGGACCTCGGGGTCGACGCTCAGGGAGTCCTCCTCACCAGCAGGCACTGGCCGGAAGGGATACGGCCCGGCCAGCGGAAGGTCGCAACCATGCCATCGCCGAAGGGGCTGGCAGCCGCCAACTCCATCAGGCTCAGCCCAGGCCCGTGGTGGGTGAGCCGCTGCAACCAGTCGGGGATATCGTAGATGCGGGCCGAGCCGCCACGCTTCAGCACGCGGTAGATCTCGGCCAGCCCCCGCCGGGCGTCGGCCCAGTGGTGAAGGGAGAAGGTGCTGAACACGAGATCGAACCGCTCGTCGGGGAAGGGAAGATCCACCACGTCGGCCACCTGGAACTGGACCCGACCCAGCACCCCCGCCGCCGCGGCGTTGGCCCTCGCCCTCTCCACCATGTCCGGGTTCAGGTCCACGCCGGTGACGTACAGCTCGGGTGCCAGGTGGGCCAGCCGGACATCCAGAAGGCCCGGACCGCATCCGACGTCCAGCGCGGTCCCTCTAGGTAAGGCGGTAGCCACCTCCCTGGCGATACGGTCGTACAGGCCGCCGAAGAAGCGGCGTGCTCCCCACTCGTACACCGCCGCGCTCGGCATGGCAGGGGGCACCGCGCCGCGCGCCCCGCTTCGGTACCACCCGTAAACCAGCACCCCTCCCAACGCGGCCGCGGGGATCAGCCATCTCCGCTTGCTCATCGATCCGTTCCTCCAATACGGTCACGATCATCCTCATCGAGCCATTGCAAGTGGCGAGCCTGCAGGTCCACCCCAGCCCAGAAGGGGCTCGCTTCCCCAGCCCGAGCCTTCAACGCCCCTCCCCCTCGTGAGAGGTAGGCAGATTCGAGACTAGCGGCCATCGGCGCTACGGCGACGCCGTCTCCGGCAGACCGTACAGCTCGGCCACCCTGCGGTCGATCTCCCCCTGGATCGCCTTCACCTCCAGGTCGGCAGCGGGGTCAAGAGGCAGACCGTGCCTCTGCAGGATCGACTGGATCCGTGCGACAGCCGCCTCCAGTTGAACGCGCTCCTGCTCCGTCGGGACGGCTATCGGGAGCCGGTTCACCAGGGCGATCTTCACCTGCGCCAGCGTTCGCCCCTCCTCCTGCGCGAGCGCCCGATAGACCCACCGGAGCGTGGCTGAGTTGAGCAGCGCCAGGAGGTACCGGTACGTGAGCCCGAGCCGCCGCCCCAGCTCCGTGAGCAGCAGGGTGTGGAGGGTGTTGTCGGTGTAAACCCGCTCCTCTCCCTGAAAGAGGTGGCCCACGAACGGTTCGTCCCCCGTCTGCCGCATCAGCAATCGCTCCGGCACGTGGTGGTTCTCCTTCGCGCCGGAGAAGTGCCAGTACTCACCTCGGCCGGAGGGCTTGCCCCCTCTACCAATGCCTCTGAGTTCGGGCTTCGGGGTGTACGACACGTCCACGTAGCGATACCGGGCCTCCGGGTTCTCCCACCAGACGCCGTAGCGGACGATCTGGGTGCCCTGCAGCAGCCGGTGCAGGTCCCTGCCCGGGACGAGGTTCCTGAAGAACAATCGATGGCGGACGTTGCCGCTGTGGATACCGGTGTCCAGGGCCGGAGCCACCACCGCGAGCCTGACGAAGCGCCGATTGCCCGCCGAGCGCGCCCCAGCGGAGGTGGTAATGCTGGGCACGGCGCTGCCGGCCGGCGCCGCTGCCCGCGTCGGGGACGGCTCACCGCGCTCATCTGGCCAGGCGGGTTCGTCGGGATCGGGTCCTCTGAGGTCGTGTGCCAGCAGGGTGCCGAACAGGCACCGTTTGGCCGGCGTGGGCTCGAAGAACACGGCACCGAAGGCCTTTTCGTATTCCTCGACTGGCACCGCCAGGAAGAGGCGTTCCAAGAGCCCCGGATTATCCAGGGCAGCCGTGCCCTCATCCTGTAGGCGGGCGTACCGGATGAGGTGGCCTGGGGCCGGGGGGCCCTTCTGGACGACCGTTATCGCCGAGTAGACGACTGCAGGGAAGATCCGGGGGCCGATGGGCAGGATCAGCCTGGGCGAGTGCCGCAGCAGCTCCCTCCGCAGCGGCTCCTGCCTGGCGTTGGTAAGAAAGCTGCTGGAGGTGATCGCGCACTGCGTTCCCCCCTCCTTCAGCAGGGCAAGCCCCAGGTGAAGAAAGTGGACGTAGAGATCGTCGACGAATCCGAAGCGGCGGCGCAGCCTGTTGGTGTACGCGCGGAAGCTCTCCCGAGCGTCGCCCGCCACGTGGTTTGCCAGGAGGTACGGCGGGTTCATCAGGACAACGTCGAACCCTCCGTCGTCGAATGGCTCCCGAAAGGTGGCTCGCCAATCGATGCCGACCAGGCTCTCGCCCACCCGGAGGTTGTCGGCGAACGGGGATCCACCGCCCTCCCGAGGGACTCCAGCCAGAGGAGGCCATCGGTGCTGGGCGAACGAGCTGTCCTCGCCGCGAGTGGAAGGTGGCTCCGCGCTGGCCGTCCAGTGCACCGGCTCGCCCTCCACATTCCGGTCCATGTCGGCCACGATCGACAGCCACAGACGAAGGCGTGCGATCTCCACTGCCTCCGCATCCAGGTCGACGCCGTACAGGTTGCGACGAAGGATCTCGATCCCAGTTCGATGGGAGGAGAAGGAGCCCATCCCTACAACCGCCGAGAGGCACCTTCGCAGCCTCAGCAGCAACTCCAGCGCTCCCAGGAGGAAAGCTCCGCATCCGCAGGCGGGGTCGCACACCCTCACGCGGTCCACGCGCTCCAGAGCCGACAGTGGTTCTCGCAGCCCACTCGAGTCGAGCCGCCACACCAGCCGTTTCAAGGCGCCGTGATCCTCGTCGGGCAGAGCCCGCTCCAGGTGGTACTGCAGGGCCTGCCGCACCATGAAGCCCACAATCGTCTTTGGGGTGTAGTAGCATCCCTTCTCGTGCCGGCGGCTGAGCTGCGCCTCGTGGAGTCGGCTCAACAGCTCAGGATCGATGGCCATCGACCTGCTTCGGAGGCCGTCCTCCTTCGCTGCTAACTCGAAGGGGCGGATGAGTTCGTCCTGGATCAGCGCGATAGCCTCTTCGGGAACTGAGTGTTCCCCCGAGACACTACTCTGGACTTCGAGGCCGGTGGTTCTCTCGATGAAGGCGTCCCTCAGCAACCTGACGACGACCGAACCCAGGAAGGTCCGGATCCGCTCGGGCTCACCCGGAATCGTCTGCTCCAGCCGGTCGAGGATCCGCCGGTAGGAGCGGAGGAAGTCGTCCGTTCGGTCCGGCTGCCGCCGTCGGTCTCGAACCATCGAATGCGCTCCAAGGACGATGCGTTCTACGACAGTCCCCTCAGAATAGCGGCAGTTGGGCGAGATTCGCCCGAGAGTCCCACGCGAGACTGCGGCGCTCCCGCAGGGCCACGCTCACCTTCAGTCCCTCCACTGCCTCCTGCCTCAGCATCGAGAGAACGCAGTCCAGGGCTACCTTCGGAGAGTTGTTGGTCTGGCTCAAGTGGGCCAACCAGAAGTCGTGCGGTCGCCCCCGCGACATGCGGACGATCGCCCTGGCCGCGTCCTCGTTGGAGAGGTGTCCCCGCTCCCCGAGGATCCTGGTCTTCAGAAAGGCCGGGTACGGCCCCCGCACCAGCATCTCCACGTCGTGGTTGGCCTCCAGGATCACCAGGTCTGCATACAGGGCGCGCTCCACTACCTCGTCGGTCATCCGGCCCATGTCGGTGGCGAGCAGAACGGTTGCCGCATCGCTCCGCAGCACGAAGCCAATCGGCTCTCTGGCGTCGTGGGGGATGGAGAAGGCTTCCACAGTGATCTCCCCCAGCCGCAGGGAGTGCCCGACCTTGAGGGGAGACAGCGGCGAGGTAGCGGTGTCGCCCCCTCCGGCCTCCCAACAGCCGGGCGTGCACACCAGGGGGATCTGGAGCCGGTGCGCCAGATGCGCGGCCGAGCGCCAATGGTCGACGTGCTCGTGGCTGGCAAGCACCGCCGAAAGCCGCGAGAGCGGGATGCCCAGAAGCGCCATCTCCTGGGCGAGCTCGCGAGTGCCGATGCCGGCCTCCAGCAGGAGCAGACTCTCGCCCTCACGGACGAGGTAGCAGTTGCCCGAACTGCCGCTCCTGATGGACCACACCTGCACGTCAGAACACCGCCAGGTTAGTGCCCGATGGCACGTAACTTGCGCCGACCAGGTAAGAAGAAGTAGGATTGATGGCCGATTCCTGGCCCCCACCCCAACGTGAGAGCTTGAAGGCGGGAGACCAGCCTTGCTGGAAGCGATACAGTTCTGGAACGAGCCCAACAACATGTCCCACTGGGACTACACCCTCGACCCCGACTGGAGCATCTTCGCTCGGATGGTCACCTACGCCTCTCAGGAGGTGCGGAAGGAAGCGCCGCACGTCACTCAACTCCTGGGAGGGCTCTCGCCGCTGGATCCCGACTTCGTCCAGTTGATGGGGCGGCACGGGGTGCTCGACCTTGTGGACGTCGTGGCTCTCCACGGCTTCCCCCTGGACTGGAACCTTTGGCAGATCGACGAGTGGCCATCCAAGATCGCCGAGATGCGCTCCGCGGCGGGCGGCAAGCCGGTGTGGGTGACCGAGGTCGGAGCCTCCAGTTTCGGGGCGGAGGAGGTCCAGGTCTTCGGCCTGCGCAGGACGGCGGAACTGCTGCTGCCCCTGGTCCCAAGGATCCACTGGTACAGTCTGATCGACCTGCCCAATCACAAAGGCGCCATCACTCGCCACAAAGAGAGCGAGGGTAGCGCCTACTACCGGCACTTCTATTTCGGCCTGCTGCGCAGCGATGGCAGCGCGAAAAGGGCGCTGACGCATTTTCCGCCCGACTTGGGGATCTGTCAATGGATCGAGTTCGGCGACGAGGAGATGCTGGACCTGGTGTGTAGCTGGCTGCCGCGTCTTGGGGTGAAGGCGCTGCGCACGGGGATCAGTTGGGCCGACTGGCACCGGCCGAACGCGGTGGCCTGGTTCGACAAGATGATGGCCCCATTGAGCCGCTTCGATCTCACTGTCACCCTCTGCTTCACCCCGCCAAGTCGGGGGATAGTCCCTCACCATACGAGCCCACCCCAGGACGTCGGCGAGTTCGCCTACTTCGCCTGGGAGGTCGCGAGGAGGTACGGCGGTTAGGTGCTGTTCTACGCCGACAGGCAGAAGACCCTGGACCCGGTGGACGTCACCTCCCGCACGGTCGAGGCCGTGGAGCGCGCCGCCCACCGCCACGGCCGCCGGCAAATCTCCCCCTACAAGTGGGCTCTCGGATCCCACGCCGGTTTGGTGGGTGCCGTCGTCGACTTCGGGGAGCTGCACCAGGCGGTGGCGGACCGGCTCAACCAGACGAGAGACGAGCTCTCCCCGGAGTTGGATGCCTTCGTATCGGCAGCGACGCTGCTGGGTCGCTGCGTCTATCGATCCTACCGAATCCTCGCGCGACGCCCGCCGGAACCAGTGTCGGCTCCGGCACTCGCGGGCGCGACCGCATCGGGGGGCGCTGCAGCGGGGACGCGCGCACTCTTCCGAAAGTGGCCAGGCCTTCGGTCGGTTCATACTCAGCCGGAGTCCAGTGAGACGTGTGCGCAGCCCGGATCGAGCGACAGGGTCGCACCAGGCCCTCATCCTGAGACCGACATCGAGGGTCTCCTCAAGAGCGCGGCAGTCGCCGTGGCCGAGGCCGGTGGCTTGGCCAACGTAGGTCCCCTGCCGGCGCGCGTGCCCGAGGGTTACGCCTTCTACTCCCTTTACCCCGAGATGTACTTCGCCAGCGCCGAACGTGCGATCGAGGCGCTCAGACCTTCGGGACCCGTCGTCGTGCTCGGCATTCGCAGCATCGGAGCCTCGCTCGCCCCGGCGGTCGCGGCGGTGCTGATCGAGCGTGGCCTGCCGGTCTGGACAGCGACGCTCCGCCCCCGCGGCCACCCCTTCGAACGTTATGTCGACCTCGGTCCGTGCATGGTCGCGCGCCTGGCCTCCGCCGCCAAAGCAGGTGCCACCTTCCTCGTGGTGGACGAGGGTCCCGGCCTCACCTGCTCCTCCTTCCTTTCGGTCTGCTCGGCCCTCGGCTCCATGGGGGTGCAGGAGGACAGGATCGCCATCCTCTCGGCCTGGCGCGGGTCGCCGAGCATCTACGCGTCGGAGGAGAGCCGGCAGCGGTGGAAGCGGCTGCGTCTGTTCTACACGGATGCTGCCGAGGCATTCGACGGGTGGCGCGCCCTCCTCCCGTTCGTCCAAGCAGCCTTCCACCGCGCGTCGCCGGGGCACGATGGGTACGATCTGGGGGTTGCGCCCGAGATCGAGGACCTCTCGTACGGCCGATGGAGAGAGCGCTGCTATGCCTCGGCCGACCACTGGCCGGTGGTCCACCGTGCATCCGAGCGAACCAAGCTGCTGATTCGTGATCGGAGGGGGGCCAGCCCCATCTTGGCGAAGTTCGCCGGGCTCGGGGAATACGGCCGCCAGAAGCACCTCCGGGCCGTCACCCTGGCGAGGGCCGGCTTCTCCCCGCCCGTGGTGGGCCTTGCCCACGGCTTCCTACTCTACCGATTCCTCGAGGAAGCCCGTCCACTCGAGGTGGCGGACCTGACCCCATCCCTCCTGGAGCGGATGGTCGACTACTACGCCTTCATCGCTCGCCGCTTCAGGCTGCCGGCCGCGCCGCGTTTCGACTCCCTCGCCCAGATGGTGTCGTTCAACGCCCGGGCGGCCCTGGGGGCGGACCCAACCCCCTTCCTAGAGCGTTGGCGGCCGTCTCGCGATGCTATCGATCGGCTCCCCCTAGTCCTGCTGGACGGAAAGCCACAGCCCCACGAATGGCTGCGGGTGGGGACGCAGTCGCCACCCGTTTTCCTCAAGGCGGACAGCGCCGACCACTTCCGCGACCACACCCTCGTGGGAGACCAAAGCATCCTGTGGGATCTGGCCGGCTGCTGCGAGGAGTGGGAGTTGGCTCCGGAGGAGCGGCGCACTCTGACGGAGCTGTGGAGCCGGAAGTCGGGCGATGCAGAGGGACCCCGCCTCCTGGAGTTCTACCGTGCGGCCTACCTGTCCTTCCGAGTCGCCGCCCTGCACTATGCCGTCCACAGTACTGACGAAGAGGAGATCCGGCGATCGCTGCAGCACGAGCAGTGGAGGTACCGGCATCGGCTGGCCACGGTTCTTGCCCACGACGGTCAGGGAGTCGGGGTTGGGACGACCACGAAGGTCGATGCTGTCGTTGGCGATGCAGCGCAGTGATAGTACTCTACGGCTGGAGTGAGAGTTGAACGCTCATGGCTGAACGGATAGATGGCGCTCGTACCGTTGCCCTGGTCAATCCGCCCTGGGACTTCGAAGACTCGCGCTACTGGGCCTGCCGCGACCCGCACCTTCCGCTGGAGCTTCTCTACTCCGAGGCGCTCCTGAAAGAGGCGGGAGTCGACGCACGGGTCTTCGACGCCCATCTGGAGGGACTTCCTCTGAGGGACCTCACCGAGCGGGTGGAGGCCTATGCGCCCGACCTGATCGTGGTGACCACGGCCCCCACCTACCTCTTCTGGCGTTGCTGCCAGCCCGAACTGGACGTTCCCGCCGCCGCGAGCCGCGCCCTCGCTGAGATCGCGCAGGTGGTGGCCATCGGGCCCCACGGGTCCGCCACCCCACGGTACGCGCTCGAGGAGTTGGGCTGCTCGGCCCTCATCCGGGGGGAGCCGGAGCAGGAGCTGGTCAGGCTTGCGCAGGGGCGGCCGACCGCTGCCACGGTGTGGGCCGGACAGGGTGGCCCGGGCGAGGTGGCCGTGGTCGACGTGGAGCAGTTGCCTGCGCTACCGTACGACGGCTACCCGCTGGAGCTGCGGAGCCATCGCCACCACGTCTTTTGGGGGGAGGGGCGCGGGGCCGAGATCGAGTTCAGCCGTGGCTGCCCCTACGGGTGCAACTTCTGCAACCGACGGTTCTTCCGCGGGCGCTACCGCCAGCGGCCCGTCGAGCGGGTGTTGGCCGAGATGCGGACGCTCAAGGAGAGGGGCATAGACTACGTCTACTTCATCGACGAGCTGTTTGGGCTGGGTCGCTCCGCCGCTCTGCTCCAGGCGCTCGCCGAGGAGCCTATCCTCCAGTTCGGCTGCGAGACGCGGATCGATCTGTGGGACGAGGCTCGGCTGGACCGACTCGCAGCTGCAGGGTGCGTGAGCGTGGAGTTCGGCCTGGAATCCCCGTTCCCGACCGTCCAGACCTCCCTGAACAAGGGCTACGCCATCGACGCCGACCGCATCCTCGAACTGATGGTGTACGCCAAGGCCCGCATTCCGTGGGTGCAGGGGGACTTGATGGAGGTGCCGGGCGCCGACGACGAGCTGAGGCAGAAGACGGAGGAGTGGCGGCAGGAGGCGATCGGCCGTGGGGTGTGGGTCTCCGAGCCCATAAAGCTGTTCCTCTACCCCGGTTCCGATCTTCACGACCGAACGTTGGGTCCCGTGAGTGACGACTCATGGATCAAGGCCATGGAGCGCTCCTGAAGTGCGCGTGCTGATGACCACAGACGCCGTGGGAGGCGTGTGGCAATACAGCCTCGCTCTCTCCAGGGGGCTGGCGGAGCGGTATGGCTGCCGCGTCCTCCTCGTGTGCCTCGGCGATCCTCGCATGGAGGACTTCCACGAGACGGTGCCGCCGGACCGCGTTGACCTGGAGAGTCTCCCACTACGGCTGGAGTGGATGCATGGCGGGCTCCGAGACGTTGGACGCGGGCTCGCCATCGTCGATCGCCTGATCGACCGCTGGCGGCCGGATGTGGTGCACAGCAACCAGTTCTGTTTCGGGTTGCTTCGGCCCCGGCTTCCGAGGGTGGTGGTCGCCCACAGCGACGTGCTCAGTTGGAGCGCATGGCACCGTGGGGGACGCTCCCGATCCTCGTCCGCGCCGCCGGATCCCCTCGTCGACTGCCCCCCCGGCTACCAAGAGCTCGTCACGGCGGGGCTCGCCGGGGCCTCGACCGTGGTGTGCCCGTCCTACTTCATGGCAGGAGCCATCCGGGAGATCTACGGTGTCTCCTCCAGGGTGATCCACAACGGGCTGTGGCCGGACCTGTATCCCGCCCTCCCGAAGGAGCCCGTGGCCATCGTGGCCGGCAGGCTGTGGGACGAGGCGAAGGGGGCCGCTACCGCCGTAGCTGCGGTGGAGGGTTTGCCCATCGAACTGCGGCTGATCGGTCCCACCGTCGGGCCATCGGGCGAGTCGACCTGCCTGCCGGACGGACCCAACGTGCGGTACCTTGGTAGCTACGGCTGGAGAGAGACGAGGGCCGCTATGGCAAGTGCCCGCTTCTATCTCGCCACGTCCAGCTACGAACCCTTCGGCCTTGCGGCGCTGGAGGCCGCCCTCTGCGGTTGCGTGCTGCTCGCCGCGGACACCCCCTTCTACCGGGAGGTGTGGGGCGACGCCGCCCTCTACTACCGGCCAGGCGACGGCGCCGGCCTTCGCTGCAAGCTGGACGGCCTGCTCCAGACGCCCGAGGAGACGGATCGGCTCGGCCGCGCCGCGCGGGACCGTGCCCTGGCGCGCTACACAGCCGATCGAATGGCCAGCGACTACTACGCGGTTTACGAGGAGCTATCAGGAACCGGTCGATGCGCCCCTCTGGGCGTGCCCAGTTCTGCTGATAGCCGACCGCGGCAATAGAGGTGTCCGAAGATGCTCACGACGATCATCTCGAAGGCGAGGGCCAACCGCTGATGGCTGATGGCTCTCCACTACGTATCGCGCTCTTCTGCCATTCCATCGTCTCGGACTGGAATCACGGCAATGCCCACTTCCTGAGGGGTCTGATCCGAAACCTCCAGGCATCGGGGCACCACGTCGTGGCCCTCGAGGAGGAGAACAACTGGTCGGTGTGCAATCTGGTGAAGGACCACGGCACCGAGCCGTTGCTGGAGTTCCGGCGGCGGTTTCCGTTCATCGACTGCCGAAACTACGTCCTCAACGGGCGCACCCACCTGTACGATTGGCTCACCGAGCTTCTCCGGGAGGTGGACGTCTGCCTGGTACACGAGTGGAACCCCACGGATCTGGTTCGCGCCATCGGCAAGACGGCCGCGCGGCTCGGTGTGGTCTCGCTGTTCCACGACACACACCATAGGTCGCTGACGGAGCCGCATCGGATAGCGGAGATGGGCCTCGATGCCTACACCGCGATCTTGGCCTATGGACCCACGATCGCGGAGATCTACCGTGCCGCCACCCACGGTCCCGAGGTGCTGCTGTTCCACGAGGGAGCCGACACCGATCTCTTCCGGCCGTTGGATCGCCCAAAGAGCAGGGACGTCGTCTTCGTGGGGAACTGGGGCGACGAGGATCGCAACCATACCACGTGGCAGTTCTTCATCGAGCAGAGCATGGCGATGCCGGAGCTCACCTTCGCCCTCTTCGGCGTCCGCTACCCTCCCGAAGTGCTGGATGCCCTGCGGGTGGCCGGTGTCGAATGGGGCAACTGGCTTCCAAACTACGCCGCACCCGAGGTGTACGCCACGAGCAAGATCACCGTGCACATACCGCGCAAGGAGTACGTCGAGGCGCTCCGCGGCACTCCCACCATCCGAGTCTTCGAGGCGCTCGCGTGCGGCATCCCGCTGATCAGCGCCGGATGGCGCGACGACTCCGGCCTATTCCAGGAGGGGGCCGACTACCTTGCGGTGGACACTCCGGCCCAGATGAAGGAGGCACTGATCTGGCTCGCGCACGACGAGGAGGCACGCAGGCGGATCGGATCGCGGGGGCGCGACACGGTGCTCGCGCGCCACACCTGCCGCCATCGCGCCGACGAGCTGGTCCAGATCGTCGGGCGACTGCGGGGCGAACGTGCCCCATCTCAGGAGCCCGTGCCCGCCGCGAACACCACCTCCGGAAGCAGGATGGACTGAGGGGATGAGGATCACCTTTTTCGGGTCGAGCATCACCTCTGCCTACTGGAACGGGGCGGCCACCTACTACCGCGGCATATGTCGGGCGTTGTACCGCCTCGGCCACCAGCCAGTCTTCGTGGAGCAGGACATCTACGAACGGCAGCAGCATCGCGACATGCAACAAGACCCCGAGTACGCCGAGGTCGTCGTCTGCCGGGACCTCTCGGACCTGGAAGGGGAGCTGGTTCGGGCCAGGGATTCCGACCTGGTCGTCAAGTGCAGCGGCGTCGGGCGCTACGACGAGCTACTGGACGATGCAGTTCTGGCGGCCCGGACCCACACCAACCGCGTCGCCTATTGGGATGTCGATGCCCCTTTCACACTAGACCAGGCCAAGGCGTCTCCGGAGTGGTACTTCCGACGGCTGGTGCCCAGGTACGACGCCGTGCTCACGTACGGCGGTGGGCCCAAGGTAGTCGACGGCTACAGGTCATTGGGCGCGAAGCATGTGGAACTCGTCTACAACGCCCTCGATCCCGACACCCACTATCCAGTGGAACCGGATCCGGAATACCGGTGCGACTTGCTCTTCGTTGGGAATCGCCTGCCCGACCGAGAGGCAAGGGTCAGCCGCTTCTTCCTGGAGGCGGCGCAGCTCTGCCCCGACCGGCGCTTTCTCCTGGGAGGCGAGGGTTGGGGGGACAAGCTCCTCCCGCCGAACGTCCGGTATCTAGGGCACGTTCCCACCGGCATGCACAACCTCCTCAACTGCAGCGCCCGCCTCGTCCTCAACGTCAACCGCCAGGCGATGGCGGACTACGGCTTCAGCCCGCCCACCCGGGTCTTCGAGGCCGCCGGTGCCGGCGCCTGCCTGGTTACCGACCGCTGGACGGGGATAGAGCACTTCCTCACCCCGGGGGCCGAGGTGCTAGTTGCCTCTGGACCGGAGGAGGTAGCCGCCCTGGTGAGCACGGTCGATACCGACCGGGCGGCGGCGATCGGCCTTGCGGCGCGAAGGCGGATCCTGGCCGACCACACCTACGACCGCCGCGCTATACAGCTCCAGGGCTTCTTCGCACGGCTCTTCGCGCAGTAGCCGGGCTGGTGCACCTCCTGCATTCGTGCCGGCACAGTACCGCATCGCAGGCAAGCGTGGCTATATTGGCTGATTGCGACGCAATACTGTATAATATCGGTAAACTGTCGGGACGGGCCTCTGCCCCCCCGCTCCAGTTCATAACCCCCATTACCTATCCAGCGGACACGGACAAAAGGTACACATAGGAGCTATTGCCGTGAGGGTCGTAGGGATCAGCAGTTGGGAGCCGCGTGCGTGTGGCATCGCCACTTACTTCAAGGAGCAGAGCGACGCGCTAGCCCGGCTCGGCCACCAGTTTCAGATCGTGACGCACACTGACGAGGGCCTCCACCGAGATCAGCCTGGCGTCTTCGGGCTCATCGACGTGAGGGACCCCCACTGGTACCGTCCCGTCCACCATCTGATCGCCAACAACCTGCGGCCCGACCTGGTGCACATCCAGCACGAGTTCGGACTCTACTCGGCTCCAACGGCGAACGGAGAGGTCGACGCGGACGGGCTGTTGGCCCTACTGGGGCTGCTTCGGATGGAGGGGATCCCTGTCGTGGTGACCACGCACACCCTCTGCGGAACGATGAAGCCGCACGAGGCGGAACACTACCGGGCCATGATCCCTCTCTCCACCATCACCGTGGCACACGCGCCCTACCAGGTGGAGCGTCTGAAGGATAATCTGGGTGCCATTCCCCGCAACGTGACGTACGTGGAGCACGGGGCCACTCCCCACACGCCCGAGGATGTCGAGGCCATGCGGCTCGAGGGCAAGCACAGATTCGGCCTCGAGGGCCAGCAAGTGGTCGGGCTCAATGGCTGGTGGTCGGCAAACAAGAACTTCGTGCCTATCATTCGGGCGTGGGGCACCGAGATCTACCCTAGGCTTCGCAACCGGAATACCGTTCTCGCGGTGATGGGGGCGCCTCGCGCGGGGGACGACAGCCAGTTGGCCTACAAAGAAGAGATGATGAGGGCCGTCGAGGAATCCCCGGCTCGCGAGACGATCCGGGTCGTGGAGAAGAGCTTCCCGCCGGAGGAGTTCGAGCTGTCGCTGGCGGCAATCGATCTCGCCGTGCTGCCCTACGTCTCCGCCTCCCAGTCGGGAGTCGCGGCACACACGGGAGCGGTGGGCACGGCCATGGTGTTGCGAGACCTGGAGGGTCTCGGCGCATACGCGCGAGCGGCCGGTCAGGCCCTGATGCCGTTCACCGGCAACGCCGCAGCCGACCTCGCGGCTGCTGCCGACACGATAGTGGCGATCATGAACGATCCGGCGCGGCTTCGCCGGATGCAGAGTGACGTCTGCGCATACACCCGAGAGGTGATCTCCTGGGATCGAGTTGCCGAGCGGTACGACAGGATATACCGCGCGGCCGTCGCCGTCTCCCGCCAGATCCACGACCTGGAGCACTCCTACTCCCGTGCGGCGGTGCCATCGATCGACATGATCGTTGCTGCCTGATCGCAGCGCCTAACGGGACGGTGGGAGCCGTGACCCTACAGATCCCGCACTAGATCCAGGAACTGCCTGGCCCTCACAGCGAAGGTATGCTCCCGCAGTGCCCGCGCCCGAAAGCGCTCGCCGAGCTCCATCGCTGCCTCGGGAGTCGTTTCTCGCAGTAGGGCCAGCATCGACTCAGTGTCGTCGGCCACCAGGATCTCCTTCCCCACCTCGAACAGTTCTTCGAGGCCATCCCAACGATCGGAGATCACACAGGCGCCGCAGCCGGCTGCCTCGAACAGCCTCACCGAAGGGCTGTAGCCGTAGACCACCATCGGCCCCCGCGTGATGTTCAGGGTCAAGTCGCACGAGCTGTAGAACGCGGAATGCATCCCAGGAGGCAGATGGTGGAAGTGGCTAACGTTGGGGGGAAGGGCCATGTCGGGGTACTGCGGTCCCGCCAGCACGAACCGCTGCTGCGGCAGACCGAGCGCCGGCCGGAGGAAGAGCCTCGCCATGGCTTCCTGCCGGTCCGCGGAGTACGTCCCCATGTATCCCAGGCGGCACCGGAACGTCTCGACCGGCTCCACCCTGTAGTGGGTTTCGGGGTCGAGTGCGCAGTAGAAGGCCACTGTCCTCCTTGCCCCCCACCTCTTTTCCAGCTCCGCCAGTGCCCGTCCTCCGGTGAAGGAGAGCACCGCGTCGAACACAGCTAGCTGCTCTGATTCTAGATATGGGGTGGCCCCGGTGGCGGCGAAAGCCGCCAGCGTCACCGGGGTATCGATGTCGTAGTACAGGCGAACGAGATCCCCATGGTTGGCCAGCCGAGTGGCTACCGTCACTCCGTCGGGGAAATAGCTACCCATCAGCACGACGTCGCTCCGAGGGATCTCCGTAGCCAGGAGGTCTTCCAACTGGCCCGCCCCACGATACAGCAGGATGCGCGCGAAGTCGGTCCTGGGCAAGTCGCGGTTCTCCGCGTACCAGGGGACATCCTTTTCCACGAAGGTCACGTCCACTCGCTGGCGGTGCAATTCCTTCAACAGTCCACGGTAGACCGTCGCGTGCCCGTTTCCCCAGGAGCTAGTGATGCTCAATCCAAAGACCAACAGCCGCAAAGCTGGACCTGCCTCCCTTTGCTGAGGGTGGTCGCCAATACACCCCTGATAGTGCAGAAGCGGCAACGCCCACGATCTGTTTTCATCCGTCAATCCCGTTGAACAAGCTCTGCCGGAGTGCTATTCTAGCGCTTCAGAGTATCGTGCAGAATAGCACCAACCTCGCCGACCGAACAGCACACAAGGATCGTTGTGACCGACTCGTTCTACAGACCTGACGCCACCGAGCGCGTGACTGGGCGCCCCCCTGCAGAGATCACAGCGCGTTTCTTGACGCGTCTGTTCCACGCTCTCGACGCATCGTCGTCCCCCATCGACCTCGCCCCTCAGATCGTAGCCGCCGCCTCGGAGGCGGTCGCGGGCTGGGCCGCCCTCTGGCTGGTCGACCACGCCGATGGCCATCTCCGTCTCGCAGCCGTACACCACCTCGACTCCGGCAAGGGCTTCCTCGTGGAGCAGTTGATCGGCGACCACCTGCCGATGTGCTGCGGGCAGGCGGCAGAGAGGCTCCTGGGGTTGCGACGGCCTGTGCGGCTCTATCCTTCCGTAGCCGACCTCAAATCCGAAGAGTTGTTCGGGGCGGCGTGCCATGCCGTTCTCGCCACGCAGGTCGGGTTCTCGTGTCTGCTCCTGATCCCGCTGATCCAGGGCAACAGGAGCCTGGGCTTCCTCCTCGTTGCCCCCTCCGATCATAGTCTCCTCGCCAGCGCTGAGTGGGATGACTTCGCGGCCGAGATGGGCAGTCACGTCTCCATCGCCATTACCCAGGTGGAACGGCTCGACGCTGCTCGCGAGGACGGGCAGCAGTTGACGCTGACCAGCCTGTACCTGCAGTCCATCCTCGATAGCATCCCCCTAGGCGTGGTGATCGCGTCGGCGCCGGAGGGGAGGATCCTTTCGGTCAGTAGAGCCTTGGTGCGACTGCTCGGCCGCTTGCCCGACCCTCAGGCGGCGGTGCGCCAGTACCCGCAACTCTACGGTCTGGTCAGACCAACCGGGGAACACTGCCGCCCCGAGGATGTGCCCTGGGTGCGCTGCGCGCAGACTGGAGAGCCTGTCCCGCCTCAGGAGATGATCGTTCGACACCCGAACGGCCTCGCCGTCACCGTGCTGTGCGGCGCATCCCCCATCCGAGACAACCTCGGCCGCACAGTCGGCTCGGTTGCGCTGCTGCAGGACATTTCCGATCGCAAAGAGTTGGAGCTGCAGAAGGATGAGTTCCTGGCAATGGTCTCACACGAGCTGAAGACGCCCCTTACCGCCGTCAAAGGCTACGTTCAGCTCTTGATGCGATTCGCGCAGGAGCAGCCGCGAGCCCGCATGGGCGAGCGCGAGATAGGGATGCTCCAGATCGCTGATCGCCAGGTGACTCGATTGAGCCAGCTCGTGTTCGATCTTCTGGACTTCTCTGTCATCCGAATGGGTCGTCTGGAGCTTCGCCGCTTCAGGATCGACATGGGGACGCTGGCTGGCGAAATCGTAGCTCAGATGCAGTCGACAGTCCCCGATCGGGAGCTAAGGGTCCTGGCCACCGCCGATAGTCTCGTCGACGCTGATCCCCATCGGATCGAGCAGTTGCTGACGAACCTCATATCCAACGCGATCAAGGCGACCGACTCCAAGGGGAAGATCGAAGTGAGCGTGCGCCGCAGAGGCGGCGCAGTGGTCACATCGGTGAGCGACAACGGGGTTGGAATGACCGAGAGCGTCAGGCGGCACATCTTCGATCGCTACTACCGAGGGCCGGACCACCGGCACGAGGGGATTGGTCTCGGCCTGTATATCAGCAAGGGGATCGTCGACGCCCACGGCGGGGAAATCTGGGTAGAGAGCGAGCCCGGAAAAGGCACCGCATTCCACTTCTCCCTACCGGCGGCTGCCGACTGAGTGCCCCGCCTGACGGTCGTCGCCTTTTGCGGGGCGGGGTACGAACCAGGTGTCTCTAGGCAGGGTACGCGTTTCACGCTAGATGAGTTGGCGTGAACCAAGCAGGTATCTATAGCTGGAGTACGCGGTTTCCGCCAGAGAAGTTGACATGGACTGGAGATGCCTGCTCAGTCGTTGGGGTCGTCGTGCCTCGGGTCCCTGGCTGTCAGCAGTCCCCGCACCGTTTCGACCAGTTCCGAGGGCCGGCACCCCATCAACAAGACGGCATCGGCACCAGCCTCCTCGGCGACTCTCCGCTGCGCAACGTCGTTGGCCAGTACCACATAGCTGCTATCGGGGAACGCTGTCTTCAGTCGACACAACACCTCGGCAGGCTGCGCCTCCACCGGATCGAGGTCGAGGACGATCACGGCCGGCCGCAGAGCGACCATCTCCGCCAGCGTGGATGGAAAGCTGTTCGTCCATACGATGGCCTCGACTCCTGGAATCGTCTTCAGCAGACCCTGCAGGCCGTCGGCCAGCGGACCGGCCTTGACCACGAGCAGCAGCCGCGAGTTGGCGGTCATCGTTTTCCCCCGGTCCTGCCGAACTCGGGTTATCTCAGCACGAAAGGCTACACCTTCCCGCATCCGTATGCATCGGCAGGAAGGCGTATCCGCCGATGGTCAGAAAGGATCACTCCGCGAACGCGAGGGTGTACGCAATACGGCCTACGGGGGAGAAGCGGTCAGCTCCGGCCCGGTTCCACCAGTCCCTCACGCAGTGCATAGAGCGCGGCCTGGGTGCGGCTGGGAAGCCGGAGCTTGTGCAGTATGTGGCTCACGTGGGCGTGGACGGTGCGTTCGCTGATGACGAGTGCCTCTGCGATCTCTCGATTGGTGAATCCCCTGGCCAGGAAGGCCAGTATCTCGACTTCGCGAGGGGAGAGCGGCTCGCCGCCGGCAACCGGCGGGTTCTGAGGACGGGTGAATCCGCTGATCAGCTTCTTCGCGATGGCAGGCGGCAACGGTGCTTCGTCGCGCGCCACGTCCTGGATAGCCTTCAGAAGCTCTTGAGGAGGAGACTCTTTGAGCATGTAGCCCAAAGCCCCCGCCTTGATGGCGCTGATGATCTTCTCGTCCTCGGCGTAGCTGGTCAGCACGAGGATCCGGGTGTCGGGGGACTCCTGCAGGATCCCGGGAATCGCGCTGATGCCATCCGTTCCCGGCATAAGAAGGTCGAGCAGCACGACGTCGGGCCTAAGCTCACGCGCTCGACTCACTGCCTCCTGTCCGTCTGCTGCTTCGCCCACGGCCTCCATGTCGTCGTGGCAAGAGAGCAGTGCCCTCAATCCCTCTCTCACGACTGGATGATCGTCGGCAATGAGAACCCGTATGCGTGCCATCAGCGTGAGACCTCCGACGCCTCGACTGGGCTATCCGCCCCAATGTCATCCAGTGGCCACGAGTGGTTCTGAACGAGCGGCACCGTAACTCGGGCGATCGTTCCGTGTCCCGGGGTCGAGTGAATCGATATCGAGCCCCCTAGCCGCGCAGCGCGTTCCCGCATCGTCGTCAGGCCGAGCCCTCCCTCGTCGGCACCGCTTGGATCGAAGCCCCTTCCATTGTCGGAGATGGTCATCTCCACCACCCCATGCGTGGCTCGCAGACCGATCTCCACCGATGTGGCTTGGGCGTGCTTCAGCGCGTTGTTCAGCGCCTCCTGCGCTATTCGATAGAGCCCCTCCTCCACCGACGAATGGAGTTCCAGAGTGCCCTCGACGTGCATCCGGGCATCCATGCCCGACCGCCTCTCGACGGCGTCGAGCCTGCGCTGCAAGGAGACCACCAGCCCTTCCTCCGCCGGTCCCAACGGACGCAACTCGTACAGCAGCAACCGCATCTCCTTCAGGGCCTGCTGGGCGGTCTCGCCGAGCCTTTCGAGGTACTGCAGGGCCTCCGTGATCCGTCCGGTCGTCATCATCTGGCGAGCCGCTTCGGCCAGGAGCATCTCGCTGTAGGTGAGCTGTGTAACCGAGTCGTGGAGTTCGCTCGCCAGCCGGTGCCTCTCCGCCAACGTCGCCTTGTCCTGGGCCTCCGCAAAGAGGCGAAGGTTCTCGACCGCGCCCCCGATGTGCTCGCTGACGGCCGTCAGAAGTGCGGTCTCGTCGGTGCTGAACGGCCGGTCCGACGGACGGAACAGGCATAGCGTTCCCACCACCTGCCCCTTGCTCCGGATTGGCAGCGCGACTTGGGCCAGTCCGCCCGCTCGGCGGACCGCAGGGCGGGTTCGGCCGTCCGACGAGAGACTCCCAGTCCCCCTGCACTCCTCGCTACCCCACTCCCCGCGGCCGCACTCCCCAAACGGCAGTGATTCCCCCATTGGGGCAGCGAGCGTGCAGAGAGGTTTGCAGGATGCGCTCTCTGGGGCCACGACGCTCAGCCTCCCGTACGTCGGATCGCGGAGTTGGATGGCTCCTGCCACGCTGTCGAGGGCAGTGACGATCCGGTCCAGGGAGCGCTGCAGCATCACCTGGACGTCGAGGCAGCCACCCACGACGGCGGCGACCTCGTACAGCGTCTTGAGCTGGAGCATGCGCTCGGACATGCGCTGCTCCAGTTGAGCCACCAACTGTTGGCTTTCCGCCACTCGCTGGCGCAGTTGGCTCTGCAGCCTCGCCCGCTCGACATCCGCCGACTTGCGTCTTGCCCGATCCCCTATCAGCCTCGGCAGCAGCAGGCCGGCCGCGACGAGTAGGGTCAGCGGTCGGCACCTGCCCACGCCCGTTAGAAGAGCCCAGGCGCGCGCTAGTTTCACGCCGAAGAGGGGGATCACGTGCGCTCCCACAGCCACGCCGAGAGGTCACGGCGCCGGTGCTACCGAGGAAACCGGTAGCAGGATCCACAGCAACTATCAATCAGTTTATCTTCAAGACTCATGCCATTAGCTCACTCTTTCTCGCGTATCTGCCTTCTGCCAAGCGGGTTCTCTGTCGAGATGTCCTCCATCCCAGCGAAAGCCTTCCTGCCGCCTGGCCACCGTCCCCGCAACTGCCGTCACCAGTAGGCACAATTGCCTACGGGCGTTCGCCGGTTCGTAAGCATCAATGCGGTCGTGCCACTGCACGGACGCGCCTTTCTGCCGATGGGCGGATGCACGCTCCTACGGATGCACCTTGGGGGGGCGCTGCCGGATAATCCCGGCTGACGCTCTATACAGGGACGATTACCCAGGCTAAGCAGGTAGCTCGCATTAGAGTACCCGTATCCCGCCTGAGCCGTTGTCATGAATTAGAGATACCTGCTGCGTGTAGCTAAAGGCCGGCCGCATCTGGCATCGCTCTGGTTCAGGTTCGGCTGCCCAAAGGGATAGATGACCATGTACACATCGCGGACGAGTTCCCGACGCCCGTCGGGCATCTACTTGCTTCCCCTGCTGCTCCTACTCTCTGTTATCGCGCCTGGCGGGGTGGAGGGTAGTGACGCTCCACCCCAGTTGGATGCCCAGCAGCTTGCCACCACCGAACCAGGCACCCCGTCGTCCACGCCGAGCCCACCGCCGACCGCGACCACGACGGCGGAGACGGCCATCGCAACGCAGACTGCGACCACCTCGATCCATCCTACCGCCAGCCCGACCGTGACTCCGACCGAGACGCCGACGCCAACGGCCACCGTCTCCTCGACCACGCCAACGCCGACACCAACCGGAACTCTCACGGCCACACCCACAGCCACCGCGACGGGAACCCCAACGCCAACCGTGACGGCCTCTCCGACCGTGCCGAAGTCGGCCGTCCCCAACGACGATTTCGACGCTGCGACCGAGATCGGAAGCCTCCCGTTCACCGGTGAGCAGAACGTCGTGGGCGCGACAGTGGCGCCCGACGATCCCGATCTGGGGGCAGTCTCGTCCACCGTGTGGTACCGGTTCGTGGCGCCCGCCTCCGGCTCGGTACACGCCCACACCTTCGGTAGCGACTACGACACGGTGCTCGCCGCCTTCCGGGGCTCGCGCGGGGCCCTGACGTTGCTCGACCTGAACGACGATCAGACGAGCGCCAACCGGCAGTCCGAGATCGCCTTCAACGTCGAGGGCGGAGTCACCTACCACATCGAGGTGTCCGAGTGGGGGACATCCGGAGCCGGAGGACGCCTGCGCCTCACGGTCGAACACAGCACGACCTCGTTGCCACCCACCAGCACGCCGGGGACTTACATTCCCTGGGACCCGACCGCCACCCCGACGCCGTCAGCCACAAGCGGCCCGGCACCTGGCAACGACGATATGAACTCGGCGACGACTATCGGCTCCATACCGTTCGTCTCCACGGTCGACACCACGGGCGCGACCAGGGCTGCGGACGACCCATCGATGGGTGCGGGGGCCGGCGTCAACTCCGCCACCGTGTGGTACGTCCTCTCCGTCCAGACCGCGACGACGGTAAGGGTCCACACGCTTGGGAGCAACTACGACACGGTCCTGGCGGTCTTCACCGGCACCAGGGGCAGCCTCGTCCTGGTTGCCAGCAACGACGATGCGTCCCAGGGCGTCGTCCAATCCGACCTCACGTTTGCGGCTCTGCCGGGAACGACCTACTACCTCGAGGTGGCGCGATACGGATCGGCGGGTGGCGGCCAGTTGCGGCTGGAGGTGACGCCCATCGATGGCGCCGTCCCTACGCCCATCGGCACGGCCGTTCCTTTCACGGCTGCGCCGTTCGGCACGCCAGCCGTCCAGGGTCCCGTTCCGCACGACGACCGCTACTTCCGAGAGACCGGTTTTCGGATCGATGAGGATAGATTCTGGGACTACTTTCTGCGGCGCGGGGGCGTACGCAACTTCGGATACCCCGTCTCTCGGACCTTTCCCTTCCTCGGCTTCCGTGTCCAGTTCTTCCAGCGAGGGATTCTCCAACTGAAGCCCGATGGGAGTGTCGCCACGATGAACCTCCTAGAGGAAGGGCTCATGCCCTACGAACGGATCAACGGCACCACTCTCCCCAGGCCGGACAAAGCACTGATCGATGGCGCCCCACTGCCGGTCACCCCCGATTATGGCGACAGGGCCATCGCCTTCGTCTGGCAGCACGTGCCCGATCAGTGGGAGGGGATGAACGTGAGATTCCTCAAGACGTTCCTCTCCACCGTCACCTACGAGGACGCCTACCCCAGGCACGACGGAGAGTCGGCCCTCGTGCCATTGCTGAACCTGGAACTGTGGGGATTGCCGACCAGCCGGCCGTCGAAGGACCCCGCGAACAGCCAGTTCGTGTACCAGAGGTTCCAGCGCGGCATCCTTCACTACGATGCCAGCACCGGTGCCACCCAGGGGCTTCTGCTGGCCGACTACCTGAAGTCCATCATCATCGGGGAAAGGCTTCCGCCAGACCTGGAGGAGCAGGCTCGGGCGAGCCGCTTCTTCAGGCAGTACGACCCGACCAGGCCAGGTCACGTCGCGAGACCTCAGGAGCTACCGGGCACCAACCTGGTGGGCGCCTTCGACGCAGACTTCTAGTGGAGCAGATCTCAAAGGAGGGCAGACGAATGAGACGAAAGTGGGCCGCGATCGCCATAGCCATGCTGCTCGTGGCACAGGTTTCCGGCGCACCTCTGCCTGTGCCCGGCGCGGGCAAGCCTCCACCTGCCTCCGCGCAGGCCGCGACCACGAACACGATCAAGCTCAGGGTAACCAGTGCAAGGACGGAGCCCAAGGCTGGGGTCCAGAAGGGTGACCCGATCACAGACTACAGATTCCTCATCAACGTCGACAACACAGGCGATCCCTTCGACGAGACAGCCTGCAACCCCTTCCTGGACGAGGCGATGACCCAGCGCAACCCCAACTACCCAGACGGTTGCGACCTGCCGTCGATTCGGACTGTTCCAGCTTGGTCTCCGATCTACACGCAGGGTGGGGCAAGCGACCTCAACGAGACCACCACGATGACGCTGACCCCAGGCAAGTACCTCATCTCCGTGGAGGCCGAGGGGTACAAGATGGATGGCGAACACTTCACCATCCCGATGCCGGACCCCGACGGCGATGGCGTCGGCCTCGTAGAAGTGCAGATGCATCCCCTGCCCTTGCCCCCGGCCACCATGGTGATCAAGGTCTTCGAAGATGTCTCGATGACCAACGGCCAGTTCGACGGGCCGGTGGAAGACGGGCTGGCGGGTTTCCGAGCCAGTCTCAACGACATCGCGGGTGAGATCACCACCGACCTGTTCGGCAACCCACTGTGCACGCAGTACGAGAAGGACGCAGCGGGAAACGTAGTGCTCAACCCAGATGGGACCCCGCAGGTCAAGTCGCTCGGGAACGGCTGCTACAGCGACTCCGAGGGGATCATCACTATCCCCAATATCGGCCCGCTCCGGTACGACGTGCTGGTGTTCCCACCCGCCGGCCAGCAATGGATCCAGACTACCACCCTGGAGGGCTCGCAGGGTTGGGACACCTGGCTCCAGGAGGCTGGCACGGGGCTGGACAACGAGTTCGTCGTGGCCGGAGAGCCCTTCCCGTGGACGATCTTCGGCTTCGTCAAGCCCAAGACCCCTGACCTCGGCGGGACGGGCTCGATCAAGGGCGTCATCATGGCCTCCGCCACCTTCTTCCCATCCGAGGGAGGGCTCCCCTACCAGGGACGGATTTTCGGTGGCCTGGCCGGCACCAAGACATTCCGACCGATCAACAGGCCGTGGCTAGCCTTGAACGACCTGCAGCAGGGCGACACCGCCGTGTGGGTCGGGCAGGGCAACCCCGATGGCAGTTTCAACATCCCGAACGTCCCGCCGGGCAACTACTTCTTGACCTACTGGGACGAGAAGCAGCACTTCATTCTGGACTTCGTCCAGGTGACGGTGGAAGCCGGCAAGACAACCGACGTCGGGGTTCGCACCATCTCCGGCTGGTTCACCGAGATCTCGGGGACCGTTTTCCACGATTACAACGAAAACGGGAAGCGAGACACGGGTGAGCCGGGGATCCCCAACTACACTGTGGTGCTGAAGGATCGGGACAACACCCAGATCGACCGCATGTCGGTCGCCGCGCTTACCGACGGCAACGGTTTCTACGAACTCGAGAAGGGCTACCCCATGGGCTCCTGGATGGTGCTGGAAGCCTACAGCGACCTGCACCGCACCACGGGGGTCACCTACCAGACACTCAACATGCCTGAGGAGGTGACCCTGAAAGACGCCGTCGTCGACCTGGGCATACTCCCAATCCTAGGCCAGCCGGTCAGGGTAGATTGGGGCGTGAAGCCTTACGGTCCCGACGAGAACGGCGGAATCGGGGGCACGGTCTACTACGATACCGTCCGGGCTGAGGACAACGCCCGCTACGCCGGGGCCGAACCGTGGCAGCCCGGCATTCCCGGCCTCACCGTGAACCTCTATGCCGCACAGGTCGACGCCTTCGGAGTCCCGATGAAGGCGCCCGACGGCTCCCTAGCCAAGGGCCAGCTCCTGGCTACTACGGTGACCGAGACCTACGAGCGCCCCAAAGGATGCCAGCCGCGGGACGTCGACGGCAATCCCATGGACTTCCCGGCGGTGCCTCCGGCGGGATCGAACAAGGACTGCCTGGAAGCCCCTCTCATGGGAACACAGGTCGGGAACGGGCAGAACCCTCTGGACGGCAACTGGGGCTTCTCGGAGATCATGTTCAACCCAGACGGTTCCCTCATACCGGAGGGTAGCCGGCCCACGCTGCCGCCGGGCAACTACCTGGTGGAGGTCGTCATCCCCAACGACAAGTCCGGCAAGCCCATGTTTCAGGTGACGCGGGAAGAGGACCTGAACGTATTCGACGGAGACGAGTTCGAGCCAGCCATACCTCCGCCGCCATGCGCCGGTCCTCTGCACATCGTGGACATCAAGGGCGTCGGGCAGGACAACTACCCTGCCAGGACCCTGGACGATGGGACCGTGGTGCCCGCCTCCACGCCGGTGGACAACCCTGCTTTCGCCGCCGCCTACCCCAGCCGCTACGAGGGACAGGTGATGCCGCTCTGCAACGTCAAGCACGTTGTCCTGCAGAACGGCCGATCGGTGGCACCCATCTTCAACCTCTTCACCGACGTTCCGATCCCCGGCAGGTGGAAGGGCTACATCATCAACGACTTGAGCCTCTCGGTGAACCCTGCCGAGCTGTTCTTCGGTGAACTGGCGGGGCTGCCCAAGGTTCCCATCGGCCTGTACGACTACAGCGGTCGCCTGGTGCACACCATTCACTCCGACAGAAACGGCGTGTACGAGGCACTTCTGCCATCCGATGGGACCACCAACGCACCATCGCCGAGCGGGATGCTCGCCAACGTCTACTATATCTATGGCAACGATCCTGGTCCTGTGGGCAGGCCGAACCCGACCTACAACCCGCAGTTCCGCTCCATCGGCACCAGCTTCGAGGTCTACCCAGGCACCATCCTCCCATCGGACCTGGCGCCGGTCCAGAACGGGGCCACCATATTGAGCCCCGGCAGCCAATTCGCCCAGCCTTCTCAGTGCAAGCTGGAGCCGACGACTCCGCAGATCTACGCCGTATCCCAACCGTACGTGAGCGGACGCGGCCAGATCACGATCTCCGGAACCGGGTTCGGCAGTTCCCCCGGGAAGGTAGTAGTCGGAAAGGCCACCGTCGTGGTGAGGGAGTGGAGCGACCGTAGGATCGTGGCGGAGATCAGTGGCCAGACTGGACCGCATCAACTGATCGTGACCGCTGCCAACGGTGAATCCACTCGCAACGGCCTGACGATCCACGTGATCGGCGGAGGCTACGTCCCGAAGGTGTACGAGGTGGGACCGGGGAAGACCTACGATCCTGCTAACTACGATGGAACGGGCCGAGGTCCCATCCAGCACGCCCTGGACGATGCGTGGGCGGCCCGTGGCCCGGCGCTAGTCGTCGTCTACCCCGGCAGGCCGGTTCCGATGGTCAACCCACTGGGCGCCTACCTGGAGAATCCGGTGATCTACTCGCCTGTGAGGCTGCAGGGGGTGGGGCCTGGTGGAACCTATCCGGATGCCGACGCCGTGGCCGGATCCATCATCGATGGGCGCGCGGTCGGCGGCGATAGCCCGTATTCGGACTGGTGGCGCAAAACACTGATCCCGGACATCTGGAACAACCGCGGAGGATGGGACCGGGGCCTGGTGGACGGTGACGGCAACCCAATGGTCTACGAGGGCGCGGTCATCACCGTCTTCGGTGAGAGGAACGAGTTCGTCTCGGGGTTCAACGCGGCGATGATCGACGGGTTCGCAATTCAGGGTGGCGACCAGCAGGGCTTCCCGAACAACCTGGAACAAATCGGTGGCACTCCCATCCCGGGTGCCCAGCCGGCTGTGGTCACCCAAGGCGGCGGCATCTTCGTGGATGGGTTTGCTCACTACCTCCAGATTACCAACAACGTGATCCAGGGCAACGGCGGGAGCTACGGCGGAGCCATCCGGCTGGGGACCCCTAACGTGGCGGCACCGCTCACCGACAACAACAACGACAACATCGTCATCTCCAGGAACCGCATCATCGCCAATGGCGGGACCAACCTGGCGGGGGGGATCGGAGTGTTCGCAGGCTCGGACAACTACGAGATCTCCTACAACGACCTGTGCGGAAACACCTCGGTCGAGTACGGTGGCGGCATAAGCCACTACGGTTACAGCCCTGGTGGCAAGATCCACCACAACCGTATCTACTTCAACTCGGCGTACGACGAGGGCGGAGGCATCATGATCGCCGGAGAGCTACCGGCCGATCCGACCAAGCTCTCGCCGGGGGCCGGCCCCGTCGACATCTACAACAACTTGATCCAGTCCAACCTGTCCAACGACGACGGTGGCGGCCTACGCTTCCTGATGGCGGGCACCTTCACCTACAACGTGTACAACAACCTGATCGTGAACAACGTCTCCACCCACGAGGGTGGCGGGATATCCCTGAACGATGCGACGAACGTGCGCATCTTCAACAACACGATAATGAAAAACATCACCACCGCCACGGCCATGACCAGCAATGGTCTTCCGGCTCCGGCTGGCCTGTCATCGTCGAGGAACAGCGCGCTGCTTCAGGCCAAGCTGCCCTCGAACGCCCCGAAGTTCAGCAATCCGGTCCTGTTCAACAACGTCTTCTGGGACAACCGCGCCGGCACCTGGACCGGAGATGGCGTCTCGGGCATCGGCCTGCCTGGGGATCCGGCAGCGGTCTTCCACTGGGATCTCGGGCTGGCAGATGGATCGGGTCAGCTCAACCCTCAGTACTGTCTGCTGCAGGTTCCGTACGGCAACAACGAGACCAACATCGTGGGAAGGAATCCGGCCGTGGTGCAAGAGTACGACACCACGGTGCGGGTCTTCCCATGGCGCGGGAATCCCAACTTCATCGGCGCCACCATCGTGGCGGTCGATCTGCCGGTGACACTGATGGGGAACTACCGCCTCACCAGCCTGTCGCCAGCCATCGATGTCGGTGCCTCGTGGGTGTCTGGAACGGCGGCGCCCAGGCAGGACTACGACGATCAATACCGGCCGTTCGGCAGCAAGTATGACCTCGGAGCCGACGAGGTCGTCAAGTAAACCGGTCCGCTGCCGGTTCGTATGGCGCCCAACACTGCGGTGGTACCGGCACCGAGGTGTCGGTGCCGGTACCACCGACATGTGGAGCAAGAAGAGAGGGGACGACATGATCAGACGTAGTTCTCCTGCTTCTCTCACCCGCAGAGACTTCCTCAAACTCGGCGGCGGAGTCCTGGGAGCGATGGCGGGATCGAACCTGGTGGCCAGGGCGCTCCTGCAGCCGGAGAAGGCGCACGCGGCCACGGCAAGTCGTGCGCCCGCGCGGTCAGTGGCACCGGCAACTAATGCACAAACCACCGCGCCCAGCCTGCACCTGGTTGCCACCGACGGATGGATTTCGCTTCCGCCTGAGGCCGTCGTCTTTCCCTATCACCCGGACGACATGGCGCCGGAGCCGTTCACGACCTACATCTTCGGGTTCCGCGACGTCACATCGGTGTCGGCGAACGGCGACCTGGTCGCCGCGCAGAAGATGAAGGCGCAGCTCACAGCGCCGCTGTTCTGGATCGAGCAGGAGGCCGACTACACCCTGAGGCTCAGCAACCTCGGGCTGAGACTCCGGCCGGACCTGGTCGACGCTCACACGGTGCACTTTCACGGCTTCCGCAACGCCATCCCCGTCTTCGATGGGGAGCCTCACTCGTCGGTGGGCGTGCCAATCAAACGCGACCTGACCTACTTCTACCGCCCTCACCACCCGGGGACCTACATGTATCACTGCCACTTCGAGGAGATCGAGCACGTCCACATGGGGATGATAGGTCCCTGCTTCGTCACGCCGATCCAGAACTATGGGCGCACCACCCCCGGCGGACCGGAGGTGGTGACTCCGGCGAGGCTCGGCGGAAACACCGATCCCGGGGCACCCAGAGGCTATTGCTACAACGACGGCGACGGCTCGACCGCCTACGACAGAGAGTTCGTCTTGGTACTTAGCGAGATCTGGGCAGAATCCCACTGGTGCGACTCGCACATTCAGTTGCCCGAGTGGAGTGACTACAAGCCCGACTTCTATCTCATCAACGGAAGGGCGTACCCCGACACACTCCTCCCGAACGGGGCTGGCACCGATCCGGCCACCGGCGACCTGATGCCCCCGCCGGGGCATCCCGAGTTGCAGTACCAGCCGACATCCTCCCTTATCCAGGCCAACGCGGGCGACCGCGTGCTGCTGAGGATCATCAACCTCGGCTACGAGGAGCATGCGATGCGGCTCGACGGCATCAAGATGCGGGTGGTGGGGAAGGATGCATCTCTACTGCGGGGCCGTGACGGCGCGGACCTGACCTACCTGACCAACACTGTGGTGATCGGACCCGGCGAGAGCGTGGATGCCATCTTCGTCGCGCCGCCGCACACGGGCACGGCCGGCTACGATCGCTTCCTGTTCTACAACCGCAACTACCATCGCCTCAGCAACGGAGGGCACACCGGCTATGGCGGGCAGATGACGGAGGTCCGAGTGTTTCCCGCGGGCGCACTGCCCGCGCAGACAGCCCCCAACACGTAGGGGTGGAGCGAGCGTTTGAAGCGAGGTGAACCATGAGACCACGAATCGGGCTTACCCGACTTCCCTCGTTTGTGATGCTGGGGTTGGCGGCGCTGGCAGTGTTGGCCCTCACCGGCGTTGACGGGCCGGCCACGGCCCAGAGTGCGGCGTTGCCCCGGACGGGCATGATCTGCTCTACCAGCCCATCCGCCACCTTCACGCTCACAACCAAGGAGGGGTACATTTCCATTCCCGACGGCAACACCGTGTACATGTGGGGCTTCAGCGAAGGGAACAAGTCCTTCCAGCATCCGAGTCCAGTGCTCTGCGTGCAGGAAGGGGACACGGTGACCATCACTCTCCACAACACCCTCAATGAGGACGTGTCGATCGTCTTCCCCGGCCAGGAGAACGTGCTTGCCAACGGGGTGCCTTCCCAACCGGTGTTCAACGATGCGGGTGAACTTCTCTCGCTTGCACCCGTTGCTCCGGCCAACGGCGGCAGCGTGACCTACAGCTTCGTTGCCAACCGGCCGGGGACATTCATCTACGAGAGTGGCACCGAGCCAGCGAAGCAGGTCAACATGGGACTGTACGGAGCCCTCGTCGTCCGTCCTGCGCTCGATCCGTCGCTGCCGACCACCGACCCCCACACCGGCCAGCCGATCGCCTATGCGTATAACGACGCCGGCACGGCGTACGACCCATCGACGGAATACCTGCTGATCATGGCCGAGATCGACCCCGAACTGCACACGGCCGTGGAGCAGGGGCTCCTGTACGACATGAACCGGTACACCCCGCGCTACTGGACTTACAACGGTCGGAGCTTTCCGGACACGGTGGCCGACAACGGCGCGACTCATCTGCCGAACCAGCCGTACAGCGCGCTGGTGTACATGCGACCGCTGGATCCCAACCCCACGCTGAGCGATGGCAGTCCGAACCCGGGCTACAACCCGCGACCCGTCCTGATCCGCCACCTGAACGTGGGAACCGTCGACTTCTCCCACCACCCACACGGCAACCACGGCAGGGTCATCGCGTGGGACGGCCACCAATTGAAGGGAGAGGACGGTAGGGACAGATCGATCGAGAAGTTCACCGTTACCGTGGCTCCCGGGCGGACCCTGGACGCCCTCTTCGCATGGGTCGATGTCGAGAAGTGGAACCCGGTGACCAACCCCATCCCGGTGGCCATACCTCAATTGCAGGATCTGACCATCGGCCAGTTCTTCGGCGGCAGTCCATATCTGGGCCAGGAGGAGAACCTTCCTGTGGGCACCCAATCCTTCAACCAGTGCGGGGAGTACTACCACATCGCGCACAGCCACTCACTGCACAAGATCTCCGCCTGGGGCATCGTGCTGAGCGGGCACATCACCTTCGCCCGCATCGATCCGCCGTTGCCGAACCAGTGTCCCGACGTGGGGCTTCCCACACCCGCAGCAACTTCGACGGCGACGGCCACCGGGGAGCCGACGACGCCTACGCCGACAGACACGGCCACTCCGACCGAGACGGCCACTCCGACCCCGACGGCCACTCCGACCGAGACACCTCTGCCTGCCACGGAGACGCCGACCGCGACCCCCACCGCCACGGAGACCCCGACCGCCACACCCACAGCCACCCAGGACA
>JBLNDL010000043.1:0-78887 GCA_050261575.1 Sphingomonadaceae bacterium
CACCCCCCCCCCGCGGCGGGTATCCCCGGCCCCGGGCGCCCGCGCGCGGCCCCCCCCCCCCCCCCCCCCCCCCGCGCCCCGTCCGCATCCCGACAAATCGCGATTCGGGCAGGATTCGCCCGCTTTCGAGCACGCGGTGACCCAATGACAGGAAGCCGTTGTCGTTTCCGGAATCCCCCGGACTCGCCTCTCACGATTCGCCAATGGCGGTTTCGGAATCGCCAATGGGACCTCGTTGGCGATTCCAACACTCCGCCAACGACCGCGATCGCCGCACTCGCGCGTCGAGGCGCGTCAGCAGAGATACCCGCTCAGAGCCTCCAGCGCTTGCCGTCGAGCGGATCTTCCCCAATGCTCGTCAACGGAGCTTGGTGACCCACACCTGGGGCAGATCCAGGTGGCTTAGCCGCTCCATGTACGGCTTCACGTCCGGATACAGCTCCTTGTAGATGGGGAAGAGCTGATCGTAGGCCGCGTGAGCCCGAGGGTCGGGCTCGAAGCGCTCCTTCGTGCGGACCATCCGCCGGATGGCCGTGGGGTAATCCGGATGAGCGCCCACCGCCACGCCGGCCAGCATCGCCGCGCCCAGCACCTCCGTGTGCTCCCCCACGAGGTTCACCACCGGCTTGCCCAGCACGTCGGCGATGATCTGGTTCCATACCTCGCTGGTCGCCGCGGCGCCGCCGATCCTGACCTCCTGGATACTGACCCCGCTCGCCTCCAGGATCTCCACCCCGTGGCGGATCGAGAAGGCCGCGCCCTCCAGGACCGAGCGAAGGAAGTCGTGGCGGTTGTGTCCCAACGTCACACCCAGGAAGACTCCACGCGCGTAGGGGTTCCAGATCGGGGTTCGCTCCCCCGACACGTAGGGGAGAAACACCAACCCCTTGCTGCCCGGCGGCGCCGAGGCGGCCTCGGCTGTCAGCAGGTCGTACACGTTTCTGCCCGTCAGGTCTGCCACCTGCCGCTCCATCTGCCCGAAGGCGTCCCGAACCCACCGCAGGGAGGAGCCGGCACCGTTCATCGCGCCGATGGCCAGCCAGCGGTTGGGCAGCACGTGGGTGCAGTTCATGAACCGCCTGTCGAACCTCGGTTCGCCGAGCGGCGAGCAGACCCGGACGGCGGTGCCCATTATCACGAAGCAGTCTCCCGGCTCCATCACGCCGGAGCCCAGGGAGGCGGCTATGGAGTCCATGCAGCCCGCCAATACCGGCGTTCCCACCTTGAGGCCCGTCAGGTCGGCCACCTCCGGAGTGATGCCACCCGCCACCTCGTTGGGGGCGAGCGGCCTGGGAAGCTTCTCCTCGGGTATCCCCAGCTTCTCCAGGAAGGGCTCGTGCCACCGCTTCTCGACGATGTCGAACAGCAGCGTCGTGCAGGCACGCGTGTGATCTATGGTGAACTCTCCGGTGAGCCGAGCGACCAGGTAGCCACCGGGCACCATCAGGCTGTGGGCTGCCTGGAAGACCTCCGGCCTGGAGTGCTTCAGCCACAGCATGGTGGGCAGGCTGTAGGCGCCGGGGGCCATCGGGTTGCCGGCCACCCGGAACACCTCCTCGGGGCCGAGGAGCCGGCCGGCACGCTCCACCTCGGGAAGGCAGCGTTGATCCCATAGCATGACGGCCGAAAGGAGTGGACGCGCCTGGCGGTCCACGGCGATCATGCCGTTGGTACAGCTCACGCCCACTGCCACGATCTCTTCGGGCCTCACACCCTGGATCGCATTGCGGATCGCCTTCACCGACTCCCGCCACCACGCCTCGGCGTCGTGCTCTGCCTGGCCTGGCACGGTGCTGATCATCCTGTACTCGCCGTACCCGGAGCCAACTAGCTCCCCGTCCAGGGTGTAGACGCCGGCCTTGGCCCCAGTTCCCCCGATGTCTATTCCCAGCAGATAGCGCTTCATGCCGACAACTCCTGCGCCGTGGTGAACGTGTACTCTTTCCATGAGGCACCTGCTTAGCGTGAGGCGTGCACTCTATCTGGAGATACCTGCTTAGCGCAGGCGCTCCAGCACCGCCTTCATTCGCCGCAACGCCTCCTCCAGAACCGATCGGGAGCAGCCGAAGTTGAGCCGAACGAAGCCCTCCCCCGCCCTGCCGAAGGCGCTGCCCTCCGAAAGGGCCACCCGCGCCTCGCGCAGGAAGAACTCGCCAGGAGGCCCCTCGATCCCCGCCTCGCGGCAATCCAACCAGGCCAGGTAGGTCCCCTCGGGCTCGAACAGCCTCACCCCGGGCATCCCCTCCCGAACGAAGCCGGTGAGGAAGTCGCGGTTGCCCCAGAGGTAAACCAACACCTGCTCCAGCCATTCGCCTCCATGCTGTAACGCTGTGAGCCCTGCCACGAAATCGAACAGCCCCGGTCGGCTCGCCAGCATCCCCGCGGCCGTCGCCCTCAGCCTGTCCATCAGGTCGGGGTTGCTGCTTAGGGCGATCGCGAAGTGGAAACCGGCGATGTTGAAGGTCTTGCTGGGGGAGATCAGGGTCACCGTGCGCGCGGCCACCTCGGGCCCCAGGGTGGCGATGGGGATGTGAGAGTGGCCCGGGTAGACGAAGTCCTGGTGGATCTCGTCGGCGCAGATGACCAGGTCGTGGCGAAGGCAAATCTCCGCCACCCGCTCCAACTCGTGCCTCGTGTACACCCGCCCGACAGGATTGTGGGGGTTGCACAGCAGGAACACCCGAGTGCGAGGGGTGATAGCGCGCTCGAGCGCATCGAAATCGATCTCGTACCCCGTATCGGTGCGAGCCAACGGGGCCTCCTGGACGGTCAAGCCGACGTTCTTCGCGACGGCGAAGAAGGGTGGGTAGACCGGGGGCTGGATCAGGTAGCCGCCGCCGGGCTCGCCGAACGCCTTGGGGATCAGGTTGAAGCCCACCATGACGCCCGGCAGGAAGAGGAACTGCTCGGGGTCCACGTGCCAGCCGTACAGCCTCTCAAGCCGCTCCTGCACCACGCCTCGCAACTCGGGGGGCTCGACACCGTAGCCAAACACCCCGTGGTCGACGCGCCGCCGGAGCGCCTGGATCACGGGCTCGGGTGAGGGGAAGTCCATGTCGGCCACCCACAGGGGCAGGACGTCCTCGCCGTACTTCGTCCATTTCATGCTGTCGGTGCCCCTGCGATCGATCACTCGATCGAAATCGTAGTACACGCCGTTGACCTCGACACCATCCATAGTCCTCAGCAGACCTCACTTCCTGGGGAGCACTTGCACAGGTGCCGTCAGTGTACTTCGATAGGCTGTCCAAAGCCAACAGAGGACCCGGCGACGTCGAACTCCGGATTCCCGGTCGATCTCCAGATCGGCGGTCAGGGTGGCGTCCGGCAGGAGCGTCCTGTGGTCGCGCTGATGCGGATACGGGTCGTGGAGAGGTAGGAGGCGCCCCCCTCAGCCGTCGGCGGGGATTCGAGCACCTCCAGACCGCGTTCCAGCAGCCAGTGCCTCCTCCCGTCGAGCCCACCTCGACGAGTTCGTGCTCCAAGAGAGCAGCGGGTCGACTACGCTCCCCCTCTGGGCGAGAACAGGATCCGAACCGTCATGCCGGGGCGAAGGCCTGGATCATCGCTAAGCAACCGGATGACCACAGGATAATGCACCGCTCCACCGGGTGAGGTCCGCTGCACGAGTGCCACAGTGTCGACGACTCCATCCAGGCTCCGACCGTCCAGCGCGTCCACGGTCATCGTCACCGGTTGATTCGGCTCGATCTGGCCGATCAGGTACTCGTCCACGTCGTTCGTCTCCACCTGGTAGTGGCTCAGGTCCCCCAGCGCAGCCACGGGGGCCCCTGGCATGAGCGTGTCGCCGAGGCGGGCATCGAGCCCCAAGACGGTGCCTCTCCAGGGCGCCACCAGCACCTCCATCCCGGACGGCGAAGCCAGCGTGGCCACCGCCTGGCCGGCCTCTACAGTCTCGCCCACCTTGACCCTCAGGGCTCGCACCACACCCCCGTTCATCGTGGCGATCGTCGCCTTCGCCACTGGCTCGACGGTACCGCGAGCCAGCAGCGCCGGGGTGGCGGGCGGCGCGACCGGTTCCGGCGCGGACATGTTCGACCTCACCGCTGCCAGGCCCGCCACGACGACGGCCACCGCGAGGACCCCGAACAGCAGCGTACGCCGTGAGAGGGAGTGTCTCCGCTGGGGGACTGCATCGCGGGATTGCGGTTTGGGTCGAGTCTCAGGCGCAGTCATATCGGCGAACCTCCATCACGTCCTCCGCTCGGAGACGAGTCCGTCCCGGATCTCGATTCGGCGTCGTGCCGCCGCCGCCACCTCCTGGTCGTGGGTAACCACCACGACCGTCCTACCCTGGGCGTTCAGTCGACGGAACAGGTCGATGATCGCGGCCTTATCCTCGCTGTGAAGCTCCCCGGTTGGCTCGTCGGCCAGGATCAGCCTGGGGTCGTTCGCCAGGGCCCGAGCGACCGCCACTCGCTGGCGCTGGCCCCCCGAGAGCTGTGCGGGCATGAACATCATCCTGTGCGAGAGCCCGACCTGGTGCAGCAGGTGCGCGGCGCGCCGGTAGCGCTCGCTGCTCCCCACGCCAGCCGCCTCCATCGGCACCGCCACGTTCTCCAGCGCGGTCATGTCGCTCAACAGGTGGAACCTTTGGAAGATGAAGCCGATCGTGACCAGGCGGAGCCTGGCACGCTGCTCGTCGTCGAAACCGGCCAAGTCCTGCCCATCCAGGCTCACGCTGCCGCCTGTCGGCCGGTCCAGCAGGCCGATGATCTGCAACAGGGTGCTCTTGCCAGACCCCGACGGGCCGACGATAGCGACGAAGTCCCCTCCGTCGATGTGCAGGGTCGCCTCACGCAGAGCCCAGACTTCGGAGTCACCCACCACGTACTTGCGGGAGACCGAGCGCAGATCCAGCATCCTCACACCTCCCTCAGCACCTCCAGCGGGTCGACTTTCGTCGCGGCTCGCGCGGGGAAGTAGCCGGCGATCAGCCCCACCGCGATCGACACCACCAGGATGGCCGAGTAGGCCGGCAGGTCCAGCCCGTACAGGCGGGGGTAGCCGAAAACGGGCGCGAGCCATACGTTCGCCGCCGTTCCCATGGCGATGGAGAACACGACCCCGAAGGCGTACGAGGCCAGGATGACGAGCAGCGCCTCCGCACCCACGCTGAGCAAGATCGTCCGGCCGGGCACCCCGATCGCCCGCAGGGTCCCGAACTCCATCCGGCGCGCGGCGACCGACCGGCTCAGCATGTTGCTGACGAACATCCCGGCGACGAACAGGATGATCAGGTCGATCAGCCAGTAGGTGGAGATGGCCGACGAGTAGTCCGGGGAGGACTGGATATCCCTGGTCAGATCGCCCGGGCTCACCGCATAGAGGGAGGCAAAGCCCCCTATCACGTTGTGCACCAACTGGGGGGCGTCGGTCTGGACGGCTATGTAATTCACGACGTCGCCGATGACCCCTCGCTGCCGCAAGGTGCGGGCATCCAGATAGGCGACGGAGCCGCCCGACGGTCCGAACCCTCTCATCCGGCCGATTCCGACGATCTCGTACGTCAGGCCGTTCAAGCGCAGGGAGTCCCCGACCTTGAGCGACTTGGAGGAGCTAAGGTTCGGGCCCAGCACCACCTCGTTGCCTCTGCGCAGCCACCGTCCCTCGCTCATCACTACGTGGTTCGCGATCTCCGTGGGGTCGCCGTCCACTGCCATGGCTGGGACGAGCTGGGCCGGTTGGCTCCGTGCCTCGCGCCCCTCGCGCTCCTGGTTCAGCGGCCAGTTCAGCACGCCGACCGCAGCGCGGGTGCCAGGAAGGCTCCGGATTTTCGAAAGGACGGCCGTGGCCCCGTTGATGGTGCCCGGGTTCTCCGTCCCCTTCAGCACCACCAACTCACCGCCGTTTACCGCCACGTACAGATTCGCGCCCGATTCGCCGAAATCGCCCATGATCATGCCCATCGACGTTCCGATCATGCCCATCATGGTCAGGACCATGCCGAGTGCCAGACCTACGCCGATCACCATGCCCAGCATCCCTCGACGACGGCGCACGGCGGCACGGACCGGGAACGGATACGAGAGCAGCCGCGGCCACTCGGGCATGCTCGCCGCCCCACGTTCCTCCGAGGAAGGGGATCCCGAGCCATCCCTCCCATCCCGGCCCGTCTCCGTCGAAGCCATCAGGTGCGACTCCTCCGGCCGGCCAGTGCGATACTCCACCGGACCCTCCGTCTCAGGCTCCACCGTTGTCTCACCGTGTCCCTGTCTTCGTGCCTGTACCCACGTCTTTGGCCAGGACGAACCATTCTCCGAGCGTCTCGGCATCCACCAACTGCACCACCCCGGTGGGAGCCCCCAGCACACGCTCCAACGCCTCGTTGTACGCGGCGACGCTGCTCTCGATCCGCTCGATGCCACCACGGTGGGCCTCGGGCGAGAGGAGCACCATCGCGAAGCTCTCCCCGAGCCCCAGCAGGATGGCCAGCACCACTCCGCCGGTGTGCTCGGGGTGCGAGACGGCCAGGGCCCCTTCTCGGACCCCCTGACGGATGATAGCGGTGAGCAGGGGCGTTATCAGTTTGTACGCGGCCGCGCTCACCTTCTGGCGGACGATGGCGTTCTCGTCCGCATACCAGACCCGCAGCAGCGCCAGCAGGGAGTCCTTTCTCTCGGTCTTCCAGCGCCCGAGGGTGGCACAGAAACGCTGCAGCTTCTCCAGCGCGGGCAGGCAAGGGTCGTCCACGATTGGGCGGACTACCCGCTCCATCTCCAGCAGCATCCGCTCGATCAGCGCCTCCAGCAAGGCCGGTTTCGAGTCGAAGTAGTGGAAGAAGGTCCCCTTGGCGATCTGGAGGGAGTCGAGGATGTCCTGGATGGTCATCTGCTCGTAGCCCTTGGTGTACACGAGCCGCTGAGCAACGTCGAGTATCTCGTTTCTCCGGACGGAGTGCGCTTTGACCACCCGAACCATGCCCAACCCTCCGAGCATCGACCGACCGTCGGTCAACCCTGCGCGCAGAGTATGCCCGTGCCAGCGCTGGCTGTCAACCGGCGGAATCGAAGCGGTAGCGTAACGTAAGTTGTGTACTTTCCTGGGGAAGGGTAAGCGCGTATCCTCCAGCAGGTTCGCCAAAACCAGAAAGGAGAATTCGCCCATGGCCAAGGTAGTTGCCCTGACCGAGAGGACTATCGCCCAGCGCTTTGCCGAGGCCAAGGACGAGGAGACGATCTAGGGAGATATCGGCGAAGAGACCAGGCTGCTGGCCAAGAGGATCCTCGAGGAAGGTCTGGAGGAGGAGCTGTCGATGAGGCTGGGGGCAGCCCCGTATAGCCGCAAAGAGAGCCGGCGAGGGTACCGCAAGGGGGGATAAACCAGGAGCCTCTCCACCCGCTGGGGTCTCCTGGACGTCTTCATGCCGAGGGCCAGGACTCGCCAGGCCCCCTCGGAGGTGCTCGGGCGCTTCGCTCGTCGGGAGCCCGAGGTGGAGGGCCTCATCCGCGAGGCCTTCCTGCGGGGCATCTCAACCAGGGAGGTGGGGGAGGTCCTGGAGTCGATCCTGGGTTGCCGGCCGAGCGCCCAGACGGTCTCCCGCATAACCAGGAGCCTGGACGGAGAGATGAGGCGCTTCCACTGGAGGGGGCTATCAGACGATGTGCGCTACCTCCTCCTAGACGGCGTGACCATGACCGTCAAGCGCCCTGGGGGAGTAGGCAAGAAGCTGCTTCTGGTGGCCTACGGGATCAGGCCCGACGGCACACGGACCTTGCTCGACTTCAGACTCGCCCTGGCCGAGAGCGCTCCCGCCTGGGAGGCTTTCCTTGAAGGCCTGTTCCGCAGGCGCCTTGAGGGCAGGAACCTCTCCCTCATCGTCACCGTGGTGAAGCGTCCAATGTGGCCCCGCGAAGATCAACCCAGAGTCCTGTGCTATCCATCTCACCTGCCGTCCCGAATGTTCAGAGGTAGGGAGTCGACGATGCCGGCAAGTTCGCACAGTAGTAGTCGGAGTGGGACTGACGTGGACTCGTTTTCGAACTGGCCCCTCGGCGCTCCATCCTGGAGGTGTCCCGAGAGGGTGGTTCGTGGCTCGAGCCCCGGAACTAAACTGAAGCCAAGGTGAGACCCTCGGTGGGAACGCGCCGAGCGGGAAGAAGATCATCGTCATGCCGGCGAAAGCTGGCATCCACTGGCCGGACGGGGAGCCTGGATTCCCGCTTCCGCAGGAATGACGGCCTCCAGCAAGCCTGCATACTTCACATGGGAAAGCATGTGGATTCCCCCTCGGCTTTGCTTTAGTCCACCTGTCCACTGGAGTCCAGGGGGCTACGAGGAGTATCGTAGGTAGGGCAGGCGTGGCGCTGCGCACCTCGCGTTGCGAGCCGCGGCCCCGCGTCAGCGGATCGCGTGCCGGCGCACCTGGGCCACCGCTTCGGGCTTCCGTGGCGGCTCACGCCATACGGGGTCCCGCAGGATGAACAGCACGATCACCGCCATGGTGGCGATGCCGTACAACCCGCCTCCAAAGGAGAACACGGGGTCGTTGGGGGTGTAGACCAGCATCACGAGGGTGCTGTACACCTGGTTGTTCAGCGCGTGGAGGTATGCAGCCAGCCAGACGCTGCCGGTTTTCAGCACGGCATAGCCCAGGACGAACGCGAGCATCACCGTGTAGAGGGTCATCACGAAGATGCCGGCTACCGGATAGCCCGGGTAGTTGTAGCCCATGGCGATGACCGGCGCGTGCCACAGCCCCCAGACGACGCCGATCAGGAGGATGCCCTTGACGTTGCCCAGCTTGGTCAGCTCTCCCTGGAGGTAGCCCCGCCACCCGTACTCCTCCCCGAAGGCGATCGGCAGGCCGAGGAAAGGGCCGAGCAGCACCGCCTGTATCGTTGCAGCCACCAGGAAGGCGTCGGGCGGCATCATCGCCTGGCGCGCGATGGGCGCTAGATCGACGGCGCGCCCCAGGCCAAACAGGTAGTTGAGCAAGGTCTGGCTGCAGTAGAAGAGCACGAAGCCGAGGCCGAACAGCAGCCAGTAGCGGGGCCTCGCCCCCACGACGCCGATGGGGGCGAGCGCACTCCGACCCCAGAAAGCCCGAAGCAGGACCACGAGCAGCAGGCCGAGGAAGGTCAGCGCCAGACCGACCAGGCTGAGGATCTGCAGCCGCTCGGGCCAGATCGCGGAACCCGCCACCAGGGCCACGTACACCAGCGTATAGGCCAGGTAGTAGAAGACGAAGACGCGGGACGGCCCTTGCAGGCTCAACGGGTTGGTGCGTCCATTCTGGAAGGCGAAGAGCCCCAGCACCATGGCGCTGAAGGCGGGCAGCAGCATCTGGAGTTGGAGCAGGAGGCCCATGGAGGGGGTGCCGAAGCCCGCTACACGCCACAGGAACAGGTTCAGCAGGTAGGTCAGCGCGAAGGTGAGCCCGAGGAATTGGGCAACCTGCGTCCAGTTGACTCGCGCTTCTGTCTCGGAAGTCTGATCAGCCACTTCGTGCCTCTTTCTCTGCGCGTTTTCCATGCCGGTTCGTCCTCGACCCTCGGCACGGGCAGGTTCTGTTGACGCTCCTGGCGTGAGGCGGGCATAGCGCGAGCGAGCACAACGTCACGCCTGCCCCACACCATCGATGCCGAGCCGAGGATCGAGTGAGCGAACAGGGCGTTCCGTCCCTGCACCCGGGCCGGCGCGGCACACCTAAGCAGGTATCTCTAGGCTGGCGTACACGTTCCCCGCCGGAGAAGTCGACATGGACTGGAGATACCCGCTCGGAGACGCCTGCTCAGCCCCGCGCCGCGCCGAAGGGTGACCGCCGGTCCGGATCGTCCCGCCACACCAGATACGAGTAGACGATGATCCACACCACGCCAGCCACGACGAGCACGGTCACCAAGCCGAAGACCAGGGGCGACCGCAGCAGAGCGGCCAGCATCAGCGCCAGACCCATCGCTATGAGGATCCACCCGCCCAGTCGATGGGTCTTGTTCCAGGACCTCCGGCTGGAGAGGGTCCAAGGGGTCCTGATCCCCACGAACCAGTTCTGTCGGATCTTCCCCATGTAGTTGCCCAACACCACGAGCAAGCCACCGATCAGGAGGAACAGGATCAGCGTAGTGTCGACGGGCGCTCCGTAGCCTGCCAAGAGGGTAACCCCGTACATCAGAGCCGCGCCCACCGTGATCGCCAGCCTTATCACGGAGTAGGCGCCGGCAAAGCGCGGATAGTTCTCCCGGTGGGGGTCCACCCTGGGCACCAGCAGCAACAGGAGGTACAACGCGAGGGTCCCGAGGGGGAAGCCCAGCAGCACCTCCGCCTTGCCGCCGTAGCGATCCACCTGCCCTGCCCAGTTCCAATGGACCGGATAGCTATCCGGGGCAGTTGGCCAGACGGCCGCCGCCAGCAGGATCATTCCAGCGATGATGATCCAGTGTGGCCACTCGCTCCTCCACGATACCCTCATTCCATTCCCTCCTTTCGCCCGATGCCGACGCGGAAGAACTCCATCGTGGCGGCGAGCGCCTCCTCGAAAGCGGAAACGTTGAGACTGTAGACGATGGTGCTGCCCCGGCGCTCGGTGCTGATCAGGTCGGCGGCCTTCAGGACGTTGAAGTGGCCCGAGAGGGTGGACCTGGCCAGGGAGAAGTGCTCGGCGATCTCCCCAGCGGACATCTCCCTCGATTGCAGCAGCCGGAGGATCTCCCGCCGGGTAGGATCGCTCAGTGCCCGGAAGACGGCGTCGATGCCCACAGCAGCACTCCTTCGGTATTTCGCCAAACACCGAAACAAGTCTACGGGGGACGGGCGTCTGTGTCAAGGGGTAGACGGGCGACCCCTCCCAGGGTGGCGAGGGGTGCCGAGAGCGAGGAGAGTCAGGCCAGGTGCACCCCGGGAATCAGGAACACCGTCCTCCGATCCACGGTCTCCCGCCGGACCCTTCCCTCGTGCTGGAGGTACTGGAGGTGGGCCAGAGCCTCCCCCACAGCGAACCACTTCTGGGCCACCGGAAACTGGTCGAAGGACTCGTAGGTCAGGTCCCAGCTCATCCGTGCCGCGACCTGGTAGGCGTCCTTGGGGCCGGACTCGAGCGCGGCGAGAGCCTCCTCCGCCCTCTCCCGGTGGTGCGCCTGGAGTTCTCGGATCCTGCCCTTGCAGTCGTTGAAGGCTCGCCGGTGGCCCGGCAGCACGAGGTCCACGTCCAGGCCGTACACCTTCTCCAGGCTAGACAGGTAGCGCGACAGCGCCATCTCCTCGCCGAGCCATCCAGTGATGTTGGGGGTGATGTCACCGAGAACGTGGTCGCCGGACACCAGAATCTTTCGGTCGGGCTCGTACAGGCAGAGGTGGCCGACGCTATGCCCCGGCGTCTCCACGCACCGAAAGGCGTACTCTCCCACGGAGATGAGATCCCCCTCGCCGACGAGGGTGAACTCCACTGCCCCCCTGGAGCGATACCTGGCGCCGGGATGCTTCTCCGGTACTTGCCGAAGCTCCTCGGAAGGGAAGCCGTGGGAGGCCGCCCGATCGAGCACGCGGCTCCAATCCGTCCCGTTGACGATGACCTCGGCATCGATGCGACTGCAGTAGGCCCGCGCCCCCTCGGCGACGAGGTCGTGGACCAGACCCGAGTGATCGGAGTGCATGTGGGTGATGAAGAGGTCGGCTCGACTCGGGTCAACGCCCAGCTCTCGCAAGCCAGACCGGAGGGCCGTCCTGCACTCCTCCCTGTTCATCCCGGTATCGACGATGAGGGTGCGCTCGGGACCCTCCACGACGTAGCAGTTGATCGCCTTCAAGGGGTTCCGGGGCAGTGGGATCTCGATTCTGTACAGTCCTGGAAGCATCTCCTCGATCACGGGCGCTCACCCCAACAGTCGATTACGGGAGCCAACGATGCCAACGATGGCGGGAACGGTCCTGTCTGCCCAGGCCAGCGGGGACCATGGGATCGCCCCCTGCCGGGCATCGATCGGCCCCGAGGGCGCGAGTGTACCAGGAATGGGCGTGACGAGAAAGGGCACCCCGCTCCCTCAGGCTCGCTGCCCCGTCGGTGCCCCACGCAGCCGTCCCACTGCCGACAGCAGCTCGTCCAGTTCGAAAGGTTTGGAGAGGAAGCCATCCGCCTCCACCTCCTCCGCCCAGCATCGCGCGTCGCACGCGGCGGTCATGACGAGAACCGGCACGTCGAGATGTCTGGCCCGCAGCTCGGCGAGAAACTGCCAGCCGTTGAGGATGGGCATGCGCATGTCCAACACCACCAGAGAGGGCAGCGCACGCTCGACGGCACATAGAGCCTCGGCCCCGTTGGCGGCAGTCTCGACGCCGTATCCCTCCAGCACGAGCGCGTCGGAAACCACGGAGAGGATCGAAGGATCGTCGTCAACAACCAGGATGCGGCCGTCCCCCATGGCCTAGTCTCCCATAAGCTGGATACCCGCCGGCAGGGCGACGTGGAATACACTCCCCTGCCCGGGCGTGCTGCTCACCCAGATGCGACCGTGGTGCTCCTCGACGATGCCGCGAGAGACGTGGAGGCCGAGCCCCATGCCCGCGAAGCGCCGATCGTCCACGTTGGTCCCCCGGTAGAAGCGGCCGAACACGTGAGGCAGGTCCTCGCGAGGAATCCCTATGCCGTGGTCGACAACATCCAGTCGCGCTTCCCCATCCTGCTGCCATACCTTCACCACCACCTCCCCGCCACCGGGGCTGTACTTGATGGCGTTGTCGATCAGTTCCTCGAGCAGTTGAGTGATCCTGATTCGATCGAAGTCTCCCACCACCTCCCCATTGGCCTCCAAACGGCACCGGCCACGTTCCTGGCGTTCCCGCCCGCACACCTCGCGGGCCACCTCCACCAGGTCCACCCTCTCCCGCGCCCCCACCAGCTCTCCTCTCTCAGCTCGAGAGACGTCCAGCAGCTCGTCGACCACCCCCGCCATCCGCCTGGCTTCGTTCACCAATCGTTCGACCCACTCCAGGTCCACCGGCTCCCCTGGGTTGTGCCGAGCCCGTCTCTCCAACAGTTGGGACTGGGCCAGGATCGCCGTGAGGGGCGTCTTCAACTCGTGCGCGGCTGCAGAGAGGAAATCCTCCTTCATCTGAGTAGCCTGCTCACGGGCTCGGAGTCGCGCCGACTCCGCGATGAGAGTGTGGCTCTCGAGTACGACGGCTGCCTGATCGGCCAGCAGTTGGAGCAGCGACATGTCGTCTCGGGCGAAGATGGGGGCCCGGCGCACGTACGCGGTCAATACCCCCAGCCGCTTCTCCCCAATCGTGATGGGCGCCGCCAGCACTGCCTCGACCCCACCGGCACCGCACCACTCGAATTGGGCGGAGTCTCCTCGCGGCGGGCCGGGGGAGAAAGCTGGCTTCTGGGCAAGGAACGACTGTCCCGCGGTGGTGCCCTCGAGAGGGACCTCGTACGGCTTGCCGGCATCGGTGAATCGAAGTCTGCGGTCACCCTCGTCCCACAGGCCGATTCCGGCATCGGCCACACCCAGGGAGGCGGCGACGCCGCTCTCCAACTCGCGGAGGACCGCATCAAGGCTCGGGAGCCTGGGGAGGACCGCCACCCTGCCGAGGAAGCGCCGCAACTCGGGGGCCTGCCAGCTATGGCGAAGCCAGGCAGGTGGAGCGAAGCCCAGAAGGTAGAACACCGCCGAGGCGAGGTACGGGACCTCGAAGAACCCCATCGTCCACCACTTGCCCAGCCCCATACAGCCGTCGATGGCGGCGGCCAGAAAGGCCAGCCCCAGCAGCACCGATCCTCCCGCTGCCGCCTCCATTCGCCGCCTGGTCACGCCGGCCGATCTCCTGGACTCGCGAGCGAAGGCCGCCGTGGCGTACGACTGGTGTCCCACGAAGAAGGTAACGGACAGCAGCGTGTACCACAAAGGTCTGGGAGGGGGCAGCCAGAACGAGCCCGCGACCAGCAGCAGCAGGCCCGCCTCCGAGAGACGCATCACGACCGGCGGGACGGAAGAGAAGTCGTTGACCAGCCTCAGCAGGAAGTGCGAAAGCGCCAGCATGAGGGATGTGTTCGCCGCGTCGGGCAGCGGGCCGGGCGCGACAAGCCCGACTGCTACCGCCAGGTTGATCATGATCGCAAGGCTGGGTGCCCCGAAGAGCAGGGCGATGTCCACGTTCGCCCCAAGGGGGAAGCGGACCGCATCGACGAGGGCCGCCGCGAACACCAGAAGGAATAGGGTCCACGTGAGGTACTGAAACAGGAGATCCGTGCTCACTTCGCTCCGCAGTCCCGGATGGTCGGTTCTCCCGCGGGCACTACGGCCGCCACGCCAGCCGACACCGATCACCGCGCCACGCGATCGACCGAACGATCCCTGCCGCAGGGGAGTCGCTGGCCCTGCTAGAAGCAAGATGCGGGCCTTCCACAACGTGGCGGGGTGGGGACTGGCAGAGTGGATCGACACTCGCAACGCCGCCCCTGGGCCGGATGTGGTGGTGCGCCCGTGCGCCCGACTCCGGCGCACCTCTTCGGGACTTGCCCATCGAAGTGGCCCATCCGGCAGGCGCGTGATGCACGTCGGCATCGCCGATCCATCAGCAGGGGCACACCGTGCGTGCGCCCCCGTTGTCTGCACGCAGCGACGCCATTCCGAACGCTCGTAGGTAGACAGGCAGGCCCGACCCTGCGGCCATCGGTAGGGTCTCGTAGTCTGGAACAGGGAACGCGAGTTGCCTCACCGCGATCGAGAGCAGCGGTTGTGGAGGACGTGGCGCTCGGCCGACTCGGGCCGGCGAGCGAGTCCCCACCAGCCGTGGAGCCACAGGAGGCAGATGCCATGTTCCGGCGCCGCTCGTCCGGCCGGCGGGAAGGCCACGGGAACGAGCGTTCAGAGGACCGCGGAGGACACCCGCACCACCACGGTGCCCCGGACCCAAACGTGTTGGCATCGGAGCAAGGTGTAAGGGCAGTGTGGTTGTCTTTCACCGGCCTGGCCGCCACTGCCCTGGCCCAACTGCTCGCGGTCTATCTGTCGGGAAGCGTCGCCCTCTTCGCCGACACCGTCCACAACTTCGGCGACGCCACCACGGCCATACCGCTCTGGGTCGCCTTCTCGCTTGCGGCGCGGAGGCCCTCTCGGCGTTTCACCTACGGCTACGGCCGGATGGAGGATCTGGCCGGGGCCGCCATCGTGCTGATCGTCCTGCTGAGCGCCGCGCTCGCGGGCTACGAGTCGATCCGGCGCCTCCTCGACCCCGAGCCCGTCCACAACCTGTGGGCGGTCGCCATCGCCGCCCTGATCGGCCTGCTGGGCAACGAGGCCGTCGCCCGATTCCGGATCCGGGTCGGCCGTGAGATCGGCAGCGCAGCGCTCGTGGCCGACGGCTACCACGCCCGCGCCGACGGCCTGACCAGCCTGTCCGTCTTGCTAGGGGCCGTGGGCCTCTGGGCAGGCATCCCCATCTTAGATCCGATCGTGGGGCTTCTGATCGCGGGGATGATCCTCCGCATCGTGTGGGATTCGGGAAGGATCGTTCTCACCCGCCTGCTGGATGGAGTGGAGCCTCACCTCGTCGAGCAGATCGAAGACGTCGCCCGGGAAACCCCTGGGGTCCGCGAGGTGGGCCAGGTGCGGCTCAGATGGCTCGGCCACCGCCTTCACGCCGAGGTCAACCTCTCGGTGGACCCCAGGCTCTCAGTCGAACGGGGGCACGACGTGGCACAGGAGGTGCGCCACCGTCTGTTGCACCGGCTGGAGCACCTCGCCTACACCACGATCCACATCGATCCGGACGGGTCGGCCGGTGAGGAGCACCATCACGTCCCGCTGCACTCCCACGACGACCTCCCGCCCCACTCGCATCCCTGACACGTTGCGCACATTTCTGCGCGGCGCATACAATGCCCACGGGCGGTTAGGGGTATCGGACGCATCCGTAGGGGCGGGCCCGCGTATCTGCCCACACCGGCCCCGCTGTAGGGGCAGACCTGTGAGTGCAACGGGGCGCACACAGAGCGTGACGCGAGCGGGCACGCGATGCTACGCTCGCCCACGGGCACGGCCCCCGTCGAGAGCCCGGCGTTCCCATGTGCACGAAGACCGTAGATGGATAGGTTGATTCCGTCCACCGAAGGCCGAGTCTTCGATGATCGCGCCGCAGGATCGTGGTCGATATGGCCCAGGAGTTGCAGCAGCAGGTGAGACTGCCCACGCCGATGGGATCGAGGCGTGCGGGCGCACCCCACCTGGGAGAGAGTCGATGGTTCAGCAGGCGGGCCTCGTGGCCCTCTTCGGCTCCGGAGAGACCTCGGCCAGCGGAAGGCGGGTCTACGAGTGGGTGTTCTCTCGGCTGGCCCCACCGCTCAAGGTCGCCATTTTGGAAACCCCTGCCGGATTCCAGCCGAACTCAGCGGCAGTGGCCCACAAGATCGGCGACTTCCTGGCAGAGCGGCTTCAGAACCACCACCCCAGGGTAGACGTCGTCCCCGCTCGACGGCGCGACGGCCCCTTCAGCACCGACGACCACGACCTTCTCAGACCGATGCTCAGTTCCAAAGTCCTGTTCATGGGGCCTGGCAGCCCCACCTACGCCGTCCGCCACCTGCGAGGCAGCCTGGCTTGGGAATACCTGCGGGCTCGGCACCGGTTGGGCTCGGCCCTGCTCCTGGCAAGCGCGGCCACTATCGCGGTCGGCGCCCACACCCTGCCGGTCTACGAGATCTACAAGGTGGGGGAGGAACCCCATTGGCAACGGGGGCTCGACCTCTTCGGCCCCTACGGACTCTGCCTGACATTCGTTCCACATTGGGACAACGCCGAGGGGGGAGCGGAGCTGGACACCAGCCGGTGCTTCATGGGGGAGGCCCGCTTCCGGCGACTGCTGGAGCTGTTGCCACCGGGGACCACGATCGTAGGCATCGACGAGCACACAGCTCTGGTCGCCGATCCCGCGGTGGGGGTCTGCCAGGTGATGGGTCGGGGAGGGGTCACCCTGCTGCGCGATGGCGTGGAGAGTCGATTCCGCAGCGGCCAGAGCTTCCCCATGGAACGGCTGGGTCCCTTCCGGGTTCCCTCGGCGAAGGAGGGCATCTCACCGGAGGCGTGGGAGCGGGCACTGGCCGCCGGGGAAGGCGAGCCGCAGATGGCAATCGACCCGCCCTCTGAGTTGGTGGCGATGGTCCAGAGGCGAGAGGCGGCAAGGAGGCAGCGGGACTGGGCGATCGCGGATGCCCTTCGCGCCGAGATCGCCGAGTTGGGCTGGCGCGTCACCGACACGCCAGAGGGCCCCCTGCTGGAACCTTCGTAGCCGCCACCCGAAGAACCCCTCCCGCAGCGCCGACGGGATTGCCTCAGCCAGTTCGATGGGACGACGTACGTGGATGTCGTGGTCGGTGCCGGGAAACCAAAGGAGCGGGGCACCGAGTTCAAGAGGATGGAGCTTGCGCGGTAGCCACGGTTGGCTCGGCGACGCTGGCCTGTCCTTGCAGCTCGGCGCCGAAGGGTCGTGGCGGACTCATGGGCAGCCCTTCTGACAGAGCGCGAAGGGGCACGAACCGGCCGCACCTTCACCGTCGGTGGGCGACCGTGGCGATGGGGGCCGGTGGGTAGCCTCTAGGCCTCGTCGTCGACGGCAAGGTCACGCCGCACGACGACCCGGACTTCTCCGGCGTGGAAACGCCTGATCTTGCCCTGGACCCTGACTCGCAGCGTCGACTCTGCGCACAGGTTTGCCCCACGGCCGACGTGCAGCCGGGCTTCATCCCAGTAGGAGGCGACGAACTGTCGGGTTCCGCCGCGGCCGTCCGGCCCCTCGAGGATCAAGGTATCGGACACGACGGTCCCGGACTCGCCCTCTGGAGTGACACAAGGGGTTCCCGACACGAAGGGCGACACCAGCGGAAGGGGGCTGGGCTCCGCCAGCAACTCCTGAACGGAAAGGGTGTTCTCGACTGCGGATTTCACTTCTTCGACCATAGTTGAGCCTCGTTTTCGTCTGCCTGCCTCGACGCTGGCAGAGGGAAGAGTATGGGAGAGGGCAGACCCGACGACACCGCCATCCGTCGGAGGCTCTGCCCCCATTTCCGTCCTTATGTAATTCTGCCACAACTGGGCAACTGTCTGCATAGTCAGGTCGTCGCAGGGACTGTTCCTGGTAGAACTATGCAGGCATCTCGTTCAGGTCAGCTTCCCCGGCCGGAGGCGTGTGCGCTACTCGGTGCGCCGTTCCGCAAGTCCCATAGAGACAACCGCTCGGGGTGCTGGAGCGAGCCGGAGGGCCGCCCCAGGTGAGCGATTTCGTTCGTGACCCGTTCGGCCGGGCCGCCAACCGGTAGTAGGAGCGACCGACCCGCAGGAGCGGACGTTCGGGGCGGCCCGGGCCAGTCCGTCAGGAAGCGCGACTGCCGCGAGAGCCACCGGAGATGCCGGCTCTTGCGGCAGTCGCGTCGGGAGCAGGTGTGTCCCGGCTCGGAAGGGTCGCCCGGGCCAACAACCGTCAGAGTGCGTGTCCCGGCAACGCACCCGTGTGGCGCCCTTCGGAGATCACGAGCCTCCCGTTGACCAGCACGTGGTTGATTCCGACCGGGTATTGCATTGGATCGTCGTAGGTGGCCGTGTCCTTGACTCGGGCTGGGTCGAATACCACCAGATCGGCAGCCTTGCCCTCCTCGACGACTCCCCGATCCCGCAGCCCGAGCCTGGCCGCTGGAACCGAGGTGGCCTTCTTGATCGCATCCTCCAGCGTCAGCACTCTCCTCTCCCTCACGAAGTGGCCGAGGATGCGAGGGTAGTTGCCGTAGGCTCTGGGATGAGGTTTCCCGATCATCACAGCGTCGCTACAGAACATGTGCCAGGGCAGCTTCATGATCTCCTCAACCACCTCCTCCGACTGGGAGAAGAGGATCATCGTGACGGCGAACTCCTCCTCCAGCAGCAGCCGGATCAGCGCCTCGTACGGAGTGACCCCCCACACCTCGGCGATCTGACTGAGGCTCTTGCCCACCAGTCCCTCGTTCGCCGACGACTTCACGAAGGAGACGTAGATGTTCTCCGGTCCGGTGGTTCGGAATCGGCTGTCCCACTGGCCCGGCAGCCCCTCCAGCGTGTCCCGCTCGAGGCGCGCCCGCTCTTCCCGGCTCTCGAGGATCCGTCTCAGCCCATCGGGTCCACCACCCGTAGCCCAGGGAGGCAGGACCGCGGAGAGGAAGGTGCTGCCGGCGGTGTAGACGTACTGATCGCAGGCCACGTCCACCCCTTCCCGCCTGGCTGACTCGATCATCTCCACCACGCGGTCCAGCCTGCCCCACATCTGTCGGGAACCGATCTGGAAGTGGGTGATCTGGATGGAGCATCCGGATCGCCTTCCCACCTCCAGCACTTCCTCCAGCGCCGGGACTATGAAATCACCCTGGGAACGGATGTGGAAGCTGAAGAACTTGCCGTGTCTCGCCACCACCTTGCCCAGAGCCACTAGCTCGTCCAGATTGCCATAGGCCTGGGGAACGTAGATCAGCCCCGAGGAGAGGGCGGAGGCGCCCTCCTGGAAGGATGCCTCGAGCACCTCCGCCATCGAACGCAGCTCGTCGGGGGTCGCCGGGCGGTTCTCCATCCCCAACACGGCCAGCCGGAGGTTCCCGTGGCCCACCATTGGCGCCCAATTGGGGCTGGTGTTCACGAGCCTGTCCCGATACTGGGCGAAGCTCTGCCAGTCCCACTCGCCGGGATTCCCCTCCAGCCCCTCCAACTGCGCCCGCCACAGGGGTTGGTCCCGAGGGCTGATCGGAGCCGCCGAGTAGCCGTCGAGGCCCGCAACTTCGGTGGTGATCCCCTGATGGATCTTCGGATCCACCCTCGGGTCGGACAGCCAGATCAGGCTCGAGTGGCTGTGGATGTCGATGAAGCCCGGGCAGACCACCTGTCCCTCAGCGTCGATCACGCTGCCCCGGCGAGGAAGGCTCGGGGCTACGGCCGCTATGGTCCCGTCAGCTACGGCGACGTCCGCCCTGAAGCCCGGTCTGCCCGTCCCGTCGACGACAGTCCCGTTGATTATCGTGTAGTCCATCGGCGGATCTCCTGGATTGCTCGGCCTCGCGGCTGCCCCTACCGGAACTTGCCGCGGCCGGCGATGGGCATCGCCACCTCTAACCGCCCGCCCCTTATGCCGTATAGAGTGTCGTGGAGGTTGACGGTCGTGCACACGTGGCTGGGGATGAACTCGACCCTGTCCCCCGGGGCCAGTCTCACCGAGGGGTCGGTTAGGTCGATCCTGGCGTGCTCCTCCGACAGACGTGCCAGTCTGCCGCCGGGGACACCGATCAACTCGGGCATGCCGTGGTCGTTGGTCATGGCCTTCAGGCCAGCATCCGCGATGGCCCGATCGGGGGCGGGGCGGCTGATGATGGTGGCCAGCAGCGTCAGGGCGCAGCCGAAATCGATCCCGAGATCGCGGTAATCCACGTCCATCAGCACGTAGCTCCCCACCTGGATCTCGGTCATGCCGGAGACGGTCGACGTGATGGCGTAGGTACCGGTGCCACCGCCGCTGACGATGCCCACCTTCAGCCCGGTGGCCTCGATCTGCTCCTTGGTCCGGATCAGCTTCTCCATGGCGGCGCGGGTGGTGGCTTCCCGCTCGGCCGGGTCCTTGATCCGCTGGCAGAAGCCCTCGTAACCCATCAGGCCAGCGAAGACGAGGCCTGGCATCTGGGCGACCCGGTGGGCCAGGGCCACGGCCGCCTCGCCCGGCTCGACCCCGCACCGGTTCATGCCGACGTTGACATCCACCAGTACACGCAACTTCGCCCCCGCGGCGGTCACACCGGCCGACAGATCCGCCACGTTGCGGGCATCGTCCACCGCCACCATAAGGTCGGCGTGGCGGGCAAGCCCTGCCAGACGTGCGATCTTTCGGGCGCCCACCACCTCGTTGGCGATAAGGATATCCTTGATGCCGGCGTTGACCAGGGTCTCGGCCTCCTCCACCTTCGCGCAGGTGATGCCGATAGCCCCCGCCTCGATCTGCTTCAGCGCCACCGCCGGGGTCTTGTGAGTCTTGTAGTGCGGGCGAACTCGGACCCCACGGGCCCTGAGGAAGCTGTCCATTCGTGCGATGTTGGCCTCCATCACGTCCAGATCGACCAGGAGGGCCGGAGTGTCCAACTCATTCTTGTCCATGCCAGGATAGTTGGCGTCGGGCGCCATGGTTGCCACCTCCCCACTTCTTGGTGCATTCCCACCGTGAGACGGGTTACGCCGCACCAGAGAGACTGTCTCCCCGGCACGCCGGCATCCCAGCGCATGGTAATCCGTCAGACCATGACTGTTCAACAGGAAGGGGAGCAGCTCGGGGGTGATCCTTCTTGGACCCGTGGGCAGGAGACGGGGCACGGGTGCCAGGAGGCCACCCTACAGCCCTTCCTCCTCCCCAAGCGTCCGCGGCTGCGCCCATGTCTGCTCCTCCACCGCCCGTCGCAGGCTCGGCTCCAGTGCCTCCTCCAGCAGGTCGTCCAGTAACCCCGAGGCCAGGTCCAGTGTCTGGGCCATGCCCTGCAGTTCGGGGTTGCCACTCTCCCGGCATCCCTCCGCCAGCAGCCCGAAGCGGCGTGCCACGGACCGCAACTCCGATAGTAGTGGATCCACGTAGCCGGACTCCAGGTCCGACAGGGTCCCCTCTTTCAGCGCCTCGATCACTCGCTCTCGGTCCCAAGTCTCAGCCATTCCCTACCTCTCTCGGCAACGCCGGCCGCACCGCATCGGAGCCTCGCCCCGACGACCAGTTCACCCGCAACGAGCCGCACGCCGCGGGGATCGCCGCTCCACCGCCAGCCGCCTTCGCCGCCAGCAGCGCTCCAACGCACGACGGTCCATCGACCCCACGCCCCGCTCAGTGAGCGGTTCCCCAAGACCGCTCGTACCCTAAAGCCTGCCCAGCGCCCCTCGGATCTCCTCGCGGACCGCCTCGTCGGCTTCGCGCGACAGCGCCGACTCCAGGCAGCGCTTGGCAGCCCGCCCGCCGATCTCCCCCAGCGCCCACGCCGAGTGGGAGCGCACCAGCGGCTCCTCGTCCTCCAGCGCCCGGGCCAGGGCTGGGACGGCGACCGGGTCGCGGGCGTTCCCGAGCGCCACGGCCACGTTCCTCAGGAAGCCACGCCTCTTCGACCTCAGGATCGGGCTCCTCCCGAACAGCTCCTTGAAGCCCCGAGTGTCCAGACCCAGCAGGGGGATCAGGGCGGGGTTGGATCCGACTCCGACCCTGGGCACGAAGGCCGGGTCCTCCATCGGTTGCGCCAGCCCGTTCCAGGGGCACACCTCCTGGCACACGTCGCAGCCGAAGATCCAGCCCCCCATCCTCGGACGCAACTCCAGCGGGATCGGTCCCTTGTGCTCTATGGTGATGTAGGAGATGCATCGCCGCGCATCCACCACGTAGGGCTCCACGATCGCCCCGGTGGGGCAGCGATCGATGCAGATCGTGCAGCGGCCGCAATTCTTCTGGAGGGGCCGATCAGGCTCCAGATCCAGATCGGTGAGGATCTCCGCAAGTAGGATCCAGGAGCCGTGGTGAGGGGTGAGGATGCAGCCGTTCTTGCCGTAGAAGGCGATGCCGGAGCGTACCGCCGCGGGCTTCTCCACCAGCGGAGAGCTATCTACGAAGAAGCGAGTGGACGGGCGCCAACCCAACCGCTCCGCCATCCGATCGACGAAGCGGGCCATCCGGGGAGGGAAGACGTCGTGGTAGTCGTGGCCCTGGGCGTAACGAGCGATCCGGCCCCGAGGCCCCACCTGGGACGAGTCCGCGCCCTCCCGAGGGGGCAGATAGTGCTTGCCCAGGGTGACGATCGACCGGGCATTCGAAAGCAGTCGAGAGGGATCGCAGGAGAGGGCAACCCTTTCGTCGGTGATCCACCTCATACCTGCAGCCATGCCCGCGGCGAGCCACCGTCTCGTCGCCCGCTCGGCCTCGGAGAACGGCTGCACTCCAGCGATGCCCACCAGGTCGAAACCCGCCTCCCTCGCCCACCCATTCAGGTCTTCCGAACGCAAGCCCCTCTCCTCCCGCCTCGGCCCTGAAGTGCTTATGTCAAGATAACTCCCAAGTCGAGGTCCCGAGGGGCCACGCTTGGGGCGGGTCCCGCGGGACCCGCCCCAGGTGCCATCCTACATGAAGGCGTAGGAGAGCCAGCCGCCGTCCACCGGCAGGATCTGCCCTGTGACGAAGGCAGAGTCGTCCGAGGCCAGGAAGATGGCCGGTCCCACCAGATCCTCGGGAGTGCCGATCCGCCCCATGGGGGTCCGGGATATCAGCTTCTCGGGGTCCAGCGCCCCCCGGTCGATCACCCCCTGCAGCAGCTCGGTCAGGATCCAGCCGGGCGCCAAAGCGTTGACCCGAATCCCCTTGGGAGCCCACTCCGAGGAGAGGCTCCGCGTGAGCCCCAATACGGCTGACTTGGTCGCGCTGTAGGCCGTCCGGCCAGGGAAGCCCAGGAACGACGTGAGGGAGGCGATGTTTATGATTGCCCCCTTGCCCTGCCGGAGCATCACCCTCCCCGCCGCCTGGGCACACAGGAAGCTCCCTGTCAGGTTCGTGTCGAGGGTCCGCTGCCACGCCGCAAGCTCCAACTGTTCGCTGGGCGCCACCATCGGCATCCCTGCGTTGTTCACCAGGATGTCGATCCGCCCGAAAGTCTCCTCCACCCGGTTCACCATCTCCTGGATGTCGCCCGGCTTCGCCACGTCCACCCGCAGCGGCAGAACCCGCACCCCAAAGCCAGACAGCTCCTCTGCCGGCCCGGAGAGGGAAGCCTCATTCCTGCTGGTCAGCACCACGTGAGCCCCCTCCCGGGCGTAACCTCGGGCTATCGCCAGCCCGATGCCCCGACTGCTTCCCGTGACAATGGCCACCTTGTCCTTCAACCGCATGATCGCAAGCCTCCTCATCGAGGCGCCCGGGACGTTCCGGGCGCCCCCGTCTTCGCTTCCCGCGCGGACCTTACGCCGGGCCAGCGGCGCCTCTCGTCGTCACCCTGAGCGCAGCACCTGTCATACTGAGCGCCATCGAAGGGTCTCCAGTAACGGCAGACTGGCGCACTCCGGACGGGGATCGGGCCTCGTGCCGACCTACCGAGGCCCCGGCCGCACCCGACCACGCCAACGGCCCCGTTCTCCGTCCGGACCGTGGTCTCGATTCCTGGATGCCCGCGATCCGAGAACAGCCGCCGCGCCGTCACCGAGACGATTGTCGCTCCCGACCCGTGGAGCCACCACCATTTCCGCTTCGACTGCGGCTCCGCGACGAGCAAGTCGTGTCGATAGCTCCAATATGGCGCCCCGATCGACTTCCTGTCAATAGACTGGACAACTCGGCGCCTCGCGGGCCACACCTTGGCTTAAGGGTAGGAGGCAGGTATAATCATCTACATGGAGCGTTAGGCACCGTACGATTCTCTTCCGCAGCGGGCATCTGGCCGGACGGCCGGTGACCTGCGCTCGAAGCCCCGCTCCGTGTCGGTGAATCTAGGCCAGGCGAGAGTAGGATCAGGGTGTCCTGGCGAACCCGGCGCCGCAAAGGCCGGGCTGCCGCCCTCCGCAATCCCCCCGACAGGTAACGTCGAGGCTTGGCGAGGCTGAGGTACCATACTTGACCGAGACCGTCACGGCGGTGCGGCTTCTCGGCGCCCAGGCGATACTGACCGGCATCCGCCCCGTCATCGCGCAGACGCTCGTGCACCTGGGTGTGGATCTGGGCGGCATCGTCACACGCCCGACGCTGGCCTCGGGGCTGCAAGTCGCGCTGGACATGCTTGGCCTCCAGGTGCTTTCCAAGGAACGGCCTCGGTGAGGCCTCCCTGGCCCGCGTGCCACGGTACGAACGCCACCAGGGGGGTGTGAGGAGAGTGTCATGACGGGTGCCGATATCTCAATCGTTAGGGTGCACGGCGTGCTGCTGGTCACCATGCCGTCGGATCCCGACGATGCGACCGTTTCGACACTTCAGGGAAGGGTTCTGGAGGCAAATGGGGCGCAACCCGGCCAAGGGCCTGGTGATGGACATCTCAGCGATGGAAGTGGTGGATTCGTTCTTTGCCCGCACCCTATCGGAGACTGCACAGATGGTGGCTCTGATGGGTGGACGAACCGCGGTCGCAGGAATGCGCTCGAGCGTGGCCATCACGGCCACTCAGCTCGGACTGACCCTGCAGGGCACCATCACGGCGCTGGACGTCGAGAGCGCGTTGAGTCTGGTGAGCCGGCCAAAACCGGAGGGATGACGCTGATGGATGATGGCGCGCAGGTAGCCATCAGATCGGATGGCGACATCGTCGTTGTGCGGAAGACCGTCCGGACCCAGGCACTCGGCCTGGGCTTCACCATCACCGACGCCACGCGGATAGTGACTGCGGCCTCGGAGCTGGCACGCAACATCATCCTGTACGCGGGCTCCGGGGTGATGCTCTGCCGCGTGATCGACTCGAACGGTGAGACCGGGATCGAACTCACGTTCTCGGACCGTGGGCCAGGCATGTCGGATGTCTCGCTCGCGATGCAGCCGGGCTACAGTACCAGTGGGGGGCTCGGGCTCGGTTTGCCCGGGGCCAAGCGGCTGATGGACGAGCTGTACATCGATAGTAGGGTGGGCGGAGGTACCAAAGTAACGGTGCGCAAATGGCTGAGGGCGTCGGCGTAGCGCAGGGACCGAGAGGGCACTCGATCGACATCCTCATCCCCACCAACGTCAGCCGCGCGCGCAGGATGGCAAGGGCTGTGGCGGCGGAAGTGGGTTTCGGCGAGGTGGCCATCGAAGAGATCGTCATCGCGGCCAGTGAGATGGCAACCAACCTGGTCAGGCATGCCAGTTCGTGCGTGCTGGACGTCATTCCGCTAAACGACCCACCGGGTATCGAGCTGGCGAGCTACGACACCGGCCCAGGCATCTCGTGCCTCGATCGAGCGCTGTCGGATGGCTTCTCCACGAGCGGAGGTCTCGGCTACGGCCTGGGAGCGGTCAACCGTCTGATGGACGAGTTGCACCTCTCTGCCCAAACGGAATCCGGCCGCGGGCTCCAGGTAGTTGCCAGAAAGTGGGTAAGGCAATCCTCGAGAGCCGTCACGCGCTGTCCACTGGCTTTCGGCATCGCCACTAGAGCGATATGTCCGGGATGACGGTGAACGGCAACGATTTCGTCATCTGGCGTTGGGGCGAGAGTGCACTGGTGGGGATCATCGATGGGCTGGGACACGGACCGCACGCTCACGTGGCAGCCAGTGCTGCGCGGCAGTACGTGGAGCGGCATTACGACCAGCCGCTGAAGATGCTGTTCCAAGGGATCTCGCGGGCCTGCAGCGGAACGCGTGGTGTCGTGATGGCGCTCGGTCGGTTCGATTGGGCCCAATCCAAGCTCACCTTTGGCAGCGTAGGGAACACTGAGGCCCGAGTGCTGAGCACGAAGGAGCCCTTCAGCCTGCCGATCACGCGAGGCATTCTAGGAATCGGTTTGCCCGCCCCGGAGATAGAGGAATGCCCGTGGGATCCCAGTTACACCCTGGTGCTCCACACAGACGGGGTGTCTCACCAATGGCAGTGGGAGGATCTTCGCTCCATGGAGGGGAAGACAGCCGCCGAAATCGCATTCCAGTTGTTGCAGCGAATGGCCAGGGACGATGACGATGCCACCGTAATCGTGGTCCGAGAGAGCAAGCCATGACGCAATCTCGCCTCCAAGCGCAGTTGGACGCAACCCGCGCCACGATCGTGGCGCTAGAAGAAGAGCTGGCCGAGACGAACAAGGGGCTGCTAGCGCTGGCGATGGAGCTGGAGACCCGGGTCGAGGAGCGCACCAACGAGCTGCGCACGATACGAGGCGAACTGGAGCAAGCCCATCGCGAGCTCGCGGCCTTGGCAACCGAACTGGAGAACCGCGTCGCCCAGCGCACTGCGGAGCTCAAGGCCAGGGAGGAGGAGCTCGCCATGATCTCCCAGCAGCTCTGGCAGGCCGAGAAGCTCGCGACGGTGGGAGAGCTTGCCGCCAGCATCGCCCACGAACTGAACAACCCTCTGGGGACGGTGTCGCTGAGGGTGGAATCGCTCATGGCGCAGATGCCGCCGGATTCCCCGCAGTACCGCTCGCTGGCGATCATCGAGCAGGAGATCGACCGGATGTCCAACCTCCTCGGCGGCTTGCTGGAGTTTAGCCGCCGTGGATCCCCCCGCCCCTCATCGCTGGACGTTCGCGACGAGGTCGCGAGCAGCCTGGAGCTAATCCAGTACCATCTCCGGAAGCGCGGGGTCGCGGTGGAGCAGACCTTCGATCAGGATCTGCCGAACGTCTGGGTGGATCGCCAGCAGTTGCGGCAGCTATTCCTGAACCTCATCACCAACGCCAAGGATGCCATGCCTCAAGGCGGAACGCTGACGATCGGGGCGTACGCCAAGCCCGGCAATGCCAGCGGCACAGGATCGGAACCCGAGCAGGTTGTGATTGAGATCGCGGATACCGGCACAGGGATCGCGCCCGAACACCTGCCGAAGGTGATGGAACCCTTCTTCACGACGAAACCAAACGGCAAGGGCACCGGGCTGGGCCTGGCCATCTGCAGGAGAATCGTCGAGGAGCATGGGGGAAGCATCGAGATCAGCAGCGCCAGCGGGGAGGGGACTACGGTCCGGATCACCCTCCCTGCGGCCAGCAGAGGGTGCGGCAACTGAGAGCCGGCCCGGTGACGCAGCGGGCGCACCGGTGCGGCAACGGCCCGATCGATCCCCAGATCGGTCCAAGCGGGAGCGATTACGATGCCAACACCGACCCTGGGTCGACTACTGGTTGTTGACGACGAGACGCAGTTGATGGCTGCCCTGTGCGAGTCGCTGACGGCGCAGGGCTACGAAGTGGTGGGGCTCACATCGGGGGAGGCTGCCCTGTCAGCGCTTCGAGACGGCAGCTTCGAAGTCCTCCTCACCGACCTGATGATGCCAGGAATGGATGGGATCGCGCTGCTGCGCTCGGCGCTGGACATCGACCCCAATCTCGTGGGCGTCATCATGACAGGCCAGGGCACCGTCCAGACGGCCGTCGAGGCCATGAAGACCGGCGCCTTCGACTACGTGCTGAAGCCCTTCAGACTCGCCTCGCTCATGCCGGTGTTGCACCGCGCCATGAGACTGCGCCAGTTGCGGGACGAGAACGTTCAGCTTCGCGAATCCGTTGCCATGCACCAGTTGAGCCAAGCCATCACGCGTTCCCTGGACGCCGAGACGATACTGGAAATGGTCGCGGACGCTGCTATCGCTCAATGCGAGGCCGATGAGGCGTCCATTCTGCTCCCGACTGAGGACGGCACCGCGCTTCGGATCGCCGCCGTCCGCGGGGAATCCCGCCAGCACCTTCTCGGCCGGGAGGTGCCGATCGGGGACGGCATCGTCGGATGGGTGGCTCGCCATCTGGAACCACTGACCCTGCACGGTGAGATCACGGATCCCTGCTTCCGCCCAATCAAGCCGCGCCCCGACATTCGCTCTGCCATCTCCATGCCGATGATTGCCGGAGGCAAGCTGGTCGGTGTGCTGAACGTCAGCACCACGCGTCATCGTCGGCCCTTCACGTCCGGCGTCGTCAAGGCACTCAGCATCCTGGTCGGCACCGCGACCTCTGCGCTGGAGAACGCATCCCTCTACGCCCAGGTTCGCGAGACGGAGAAGAGATATCGCACCATCTTCGAGAACGCCTGCGAGGGCATCTTCCAGATCTCGCCGGATGGGCGCTGGCTGACGGCCAACCCCGCCATGGTCACGTTGCTCGGGTACGGCTCCCTGGAGGAGCTGCTCCGAAACGGCCCCGCGCACATCGACCGCGACGAACGCCTGGCGGAGATGATCAGCCGCATGCAGAGAGATGGGGCAATCTCCGCTTCCGAACTGCAGGTCCGGAGGAGTGACGGGAGAACGGTGTGGCTCTCCGTGAACGCTCGCGCGGTGCACGACGGCGCCGGCAACCTGCTGTGCTACGAGGGAGCCGCGCAGGACATCACCCACCGAAAGGAGATGGAAGAGCGGCTGACCCAGAGCCTGGAGAAGCTCCGCACGGCGATGGACGGCACCATTCAGACGATGGCCGCAATCACCGAGATGAGAGATCCATACACGGCCGGCCACCAGCGGCGCGTGAGCAAGCTGGCCCACGCCATCGCCCTCGCCATGGGCCTCGCCGACGACGAGGTGGATGGCATTCGGGTCGCCGCCAGCATCCACGACGTGGGGAAGGTGGCCGTTCCCGCGGAGATCCTGAGCAAGCCCGGCCGGCTCAGTCCGCAGGAGATGAGCCTGATTCGGATCCACCCCGGCGCCGCGGCCGAGATCCTCGGGAACATCCAGTTCCCTTGGCCGGCGGCCAGCATGGTTGCCCAACACCACGAACGGCTGGACGGGTCAGGCTATCCAGCCGGCCTCAGAGGGGACGACATCCTGCTCGGGGCCCAGATCATCGCTGTTGCCGACGTCGTCGAGGCCATGGCGTCGCACCGGCCGTACCGCCCCGCCCTGGGACTGAGCAGCGCTCTCCAACAGATTCGCAGCAATCGAGGCTCGCAGTACCGCGCGGATGTGGTCGACGCCTGCCTCCAGGTCTTTGCAGAGGGTAGCTTCGCGTTCGGTTAGCTCGACTGCAACTGGATGCCAACCCTTCCGTGGCCTGCGATCAGCCACGCGCGCGCCGCTCTCCGCGGGCCGCCGCTGCCGCCACCAGGGCGCCGGCGACCGCGATCACCACCAGGAACAGCCACGCCGTTCGATAGGACCCGCTCACATCAGCCACGAACCCGAACAGCGGCGGCCCCGCTATCGTCCCCACCTCGGTCACCGTCATGCTGAGCCCCACCCCCGTGGCGGCGTACTTGCGGCCCACGGTCTCGGTGAGCAGCGCGTTGTACACCCCGTTCCAACCGACGGCCATCATCCCGCAGAGGAACACCACGGTCGTCAGCCACCAGAGCGGGTCCTCCTGCCCGAGGCCCTGCACCACGAGCAGCACCAGCGCCGAAAGCCCACCGATGATCGCCAGCACCACCATCCGCCGCCCGCCGAACAACCTGTCGCTGACCATGCCCCAGGAGACCCTGCCCAGAGCACCGCCCATCTGGAGGACGGCCAGGTAGCCGCCAGCCACCACCAGCCGCGCAGCCCCGTCCGGAACCGATGATACCAGCACCACGTCGTTGAAGTAGAGCCCCAGGTAGGCAAGAATCGGAAGCTGCACGATCAGGAAGGCAAAACCAACGCAGCAGAGCACCAGCAGTCTTCGATTGCGAAGAAGCTCGACCAGCGCCTCTCGAAACCCCACTCCGCCGGAGGCCATCCGTGAGCTATCGGTCGAGTCTCGATAGAGGATGGCGGTGGCGACCCCGACGAACACGATCAGCAGGCCGGGGACGGCGATCGCAGTTCGCCAGCCGAGGGCCAGCCCCAGCACGGGGAGGATCGAGGCGGCGGCAACCCCAGAGAGGGGAAGCCCCATCTGCTTCACCCCCATGGCCGTGGCCCTGGTCCTAAGCGGAAACCACTCCAGGACCGCCTTGGTGGAGCTGGGGAACACCGCCCCGCGAGCGATACCCGCCGCGAACATCACGGCTATCGCCTGGATGAAGGAAGTCGTCAGGCTCATCGACAGCAGGAGGGATCCGGTCGCAACGAGGCCGAGCGACATGATCCTTCGGATCCCAAACCTGTCCACAAGGAGGCCACTGATCAGCACGACGCACCAAGCACCAACGGAGGTGGAAGCGGAGAGAACGCCCACCTCCGCCTTGGTGAGTCCCAACTCGGCCTGGAAGAGGGGGGCAAGCGGAGAAGGCGCCTGAAGAACGAAGGAAGAGCTGGTCTGTGCGATCAGCGCGAGGGCAAGGACAACCCATCGGTAGGTAGAGGCAGCGTCTTTCAAATCAGGATCCCGAGACCCATGGTTGCGCGGCTGGGGAACCTCCGGAGAGGAGAGCCGCGGATGTCCCGTCGATTGTACACCAGTCGGCGGCAAACTTGCTCACGGCTGCCGGCTTCATGGCATAGCCCTTGCCCCCTCGCCTCCACTCAACCAGGGAAACGTGGCGAAGCAGGACGGACAGGAGAACGGCAACGAACCGCGAACGGCCCCGACTCTCCCACCCCTGGCCGAGGGTCAGATTGCGCGTGGAGAACTCATCATCAACCCGACCGACCGGAGGTATCGATGCCAAAAAAGGCACGAGAGGCTCGCCGGCCCTACGACGTTTCCAATGGTAAGCTGGCCAATTGGGTCCGCGAGTCGGCGGAGATGTGTGAGCCCGAGGAGATCTACTGGTGCGACGGCAGCAAGGAGGAGTACGACCGCCTGATGGGCCAGATGGTGGCCAAGGGCATGGCGATACCTCTTCAGAAGCGCCCGAACAGCTTCCTGTTCCGCTCCGATCCCAGCGACGTGGCCAGGGCCGAGGATCGAACCTTCATCGCCACTCCGGAGCAGGATCAGGCGGGACCCACGAACAACTGGGTCAACGACGAGAATCTGAAACGGACGATGAGAGGCCTCTACAGGGGATGCATGCACGGGCGCACCATGTACGTGATCCCCTACTCGATGGGTCCCATCTCGTCGCCGTTTGCCAAGATAGGGGTCGAGATCACAGACAGCCCTTACGTAGTCTGCAGCATGCACATCATGACGCGGGTCGGAACGAAGGTGATCGAGGCCCTCGGGGCCGAAGGCGAGTTCGTCCCGTGCCTCCACTCGGTCGGCGCCCCCCTGAAGCCGGGCGAGAAGGACAGCACCTGGCCCTGCGCCCCGATGGAGCAGAAGTACATCAGCCACTTCCCGCTGGAGAACCTGATCTGGTCCTACGGATCCGGCTACGGCGGTAACGCGCTCCTCGGCAAGAAGTCCTTCGCCCTGCGCATCGCCTCCGTCATCGCGAGGCGCGAGGGCTGGATGGCGGAGCACATGCTGATCGTTCGGCTGATCAGCCCAGAGGGACGGCAGTACCACATAGCCGCAGCCTTCCCCTCCGCCAGCGGGAAGACCAACCTGGCCATGATACAGCCGACCATCCCTGGCTGGCGGGCCGAGACAATCGGCGACGACATCGCCTGGATGAGGATCGGCCCCGACGGCCGCCTCTACGCCATCAACCCGGAGGCGGGCTTCTTCGGGGTGGCGCCGGGCACCTCCCGCCAGACCAATCGCTCCGCCATGGAGACGGTGAAGAATAACACCATCTTCACCAACTGCGCCCTGACCGACGACGGTGACATCTGGTGGGAGGGGATGGGCCCGCCCCCGGCCCACGCCATCGACTGGAAAGGACACAATTGGACCCCAAAGAGCCTGCACACGGCGGCCCATCCCAACGCTCGGTTCACCGCTCCGGCCAGGCAGTGCCCTTGCATTGCGCCGGACTGGGAGAAGCCGGAAGGGGTGCCGATAGACATCTTCATCTTCGGCGGCCGCAGGGCCACCGCGATACCGCTGGTGATGGAGGCGTTCGACTGGGATCACGGCGTTTTCCTGGGCGCGACCGCGTCCTCTGAGACTACGGCCGCGAGCATCGGGGAGGTGGGGCGCGTCCGTCGCGACCCCTTCGCGATGAGGCCCTTCTGCGGCTACAACATGGCCGATTACTTCCAGCACTGGTTCGACATGGGCGACAGGCTCGGCGGCAAGGCGCCCAGGATCTTCTACGTCAACTGGTTCCGGAAGAACACGGCCGGCGAATGGCTCTGGCCGGGATACGGGGAGAACAGCCGGGTCCTCAAGTGGATGTGCGACCGGGTGGACGGCAGGGTTGGAGCCCGCCCGAGCCCCGTCGGCCTCATCCCCAACCGCGAGGACCTGGACCTCTCCTGGCTCAGCATCCCCGAGGAGTACGTGACGCAGCTCCTCACCGTCGACAAAGCCGAGTGGAAGGAAGAGGCTGCGGACATAGCGGCGTTCTTCTCCATCTTCGGCAATCGCCTTCCGCAGCGGCTCAGGAGACAGCTAGAGGCGTTGGAGAGCCGCCTCGCCGAGCCCGAGGAGGCGGGCGAGGAGCGAGCCGCGTAGGGCCACTAAAACCGGCTCCGGGGGCGTGGAGTCGGCGATGGGTCGCGTCCTCCCTGCAACCCTTGTCACAGGTGAGGGCGCGATCGTGCGATATAATAGTTGCGCCGATCGGAAGCGGCCCTCGACCGTGGCCCGAAAACGTCCGCACGAGGCCGGCGATGGCCCTCCAAATCTTGTCGGGTATTCCATCGCCTACCAGAGCGACCTATCTGGTCTAGATCGAGGTTCCGATGGTGCGTGTGCTAGCGGTTGACGTGGGAACCGGGACCCAGGACCTGCTGCTCTTCGACAGCGAAGCCGAGCTCGAGAACTGCATCCAGATGGTGATGCCCTCGCCCACGCAGTTGGTGGCCTCGCGGATCAGGCGTGCCACCGCCGATGGTGCCGGCGTCCTCCTCACAGGGGCGACGATGGGTGGCGGGCCGTGCGCCTGGGCTGCCGAGGAGCACCTGCGTCGGGGTTTGCCCCTGTACGCCACCCCGGACGCAGCACGCACCTTCGACGACGACCTGGACAACGTGGAGAGAATGGGAATCCAGTTGGTGGACGGGGAGTCCGCCCCCGGCGAGCTTCGCCGCATCGAGATGGCCGACTTCGACTACCAGGCCATAGCCCGTGCCGTAGAGGCATTCGGCGTCGAGATGGAGGTCGACGCCGTCGCCGTGGCGGTCTTCGATCACGGCGCCGCCCCGCCCGGCGTGAGCGATCGCGCCTTCCGCTTCGAGTACCTCGCCGACACGGTTCGCCGGAACGATCTCTCGGCCTTCGCCTACCTGCGCGATGAGATCCCCGCCCGCCTGACCCGGATGCGCGCCGTGGCGTCGAGCGTGCCCCCCGATCTCCCGCTCCTGGTCATGGATACCGGCCCCGCCGCCGTCCTGGGGGCGATGGACGATCCTCGGGTGCGTGCCGCCTCCAGTGCGATCGTCGCCAACCTGGGCAACTTCCACACCCTGGCTTTCCACATCGCCGACGGCCGCATCCTCGGATTATTCGAGCACCACACGGGTGAGCTCTCTATCGAGAGGCTGGAAGGCTACCTGCGACAACTGGGTGACGGCACGATCTCCAACGAGCGGGTCTTCGCGGACAAGGGGCACGGCGCCCTGATGGCGAGCGCCCCCTCCTCGCCGCCGGAGCTGCTGGCGGTAGTCGGCCCCCGCCGGAAGCTCCTGAGTCGCTCGGCGCTGGCTCCGCACCTGGCGGTACCCCACGGAGACATGATGCTTACGGGCTGCTTTGGGCTGCTTCGGGCGCTAGCACGCAAGCGGCCCGATTGGGTGCCCGCCATCGGGCCGTCGCTCATCGCAGGCCCGTCGTAGCGCTCCGCCAGACCGATCGTGAGGAGACGGCGTCGCCTCGACTCCGCCGGCGCTGGGGACGACGCCGTCTCCGTGATCATCGCGGAGTCGGGATTGTCCCAGCCCCGCGGTCGGTGGCGCCAGCGCCGCCACGATGCCAGGGGATCGTCCCCCTCAGCCCTTCAGCAACCCCCTTCGGCGCCAGTCGTCGATCGATCGCTCCAGCCAGGGGTGAACGCCCTCGCCGTGCACCAGGGCGGCCAGATCGCGCGGCGCGTCCTCCGGCTCCAGCACGATCAGCCATCCCCGGTCGTATGGATCGGAGTTCAGCAGGCTGGGGCGGCTCATCACCTCCTCGTTCACCTCGACCACCCGGCCGGATATAGGCGCCTTGAGCGGCCCCACGTACTTCCCCGCCTCCATGGTGCCGAAGGGCTTCCCCGCAGCCACCGGCCTGCCCGGAGGCTTCAGCCGGACCGCTCCCACGGTGCCGGCAGAGCGCTGCGCGAGGGCGTCCAGCCCGACCCTCGCTCTATCCCCCTCCAGACGTACCCATAGGTGGTCCTCTGGGTGGTAGTAAAGGTCATCCGGTAGCACAATGCCTTCAGCCTGAGCCACGATAGCCTCCTTGGAAACCCTGAGAGATCCGTAGATATCGCAGATCGACGCAGATGGACGGCCACGAGATGCGCATCTGCGTGCTTCTGCGTGCGTCTGCGGATCGGTTCTGTCGGGCGTCGTCAGTGTCCACACACCCCCGCCAACAGCTCCACGACGTCCACCACCTCGACGCCGGAGGCGCTCGCCTCCGCCCCTTGCGCGAGTGTCCGCACGCATTGGGGGCAGGCGGTCACGATGGTCCCCGCGCCGGTGCTGGCCAGTTGCGCCACCCGGCGGGCGGCCACCCTGCCCGCAAGGAGCGGGTCCACCATCTCCAGGTCGCCACCGCCGCCGCAGCACTCCCCGCGCTCCCTCCCCTCGTGGACCTCCACCAGCCGCACTCCCGGGAGGGTCTCCAGCAGCCGCCGCGGTGCGTCGTACACGCCACCGTTTCGCGCCAGGTCGCAGGGGTCGTGATAGGTCACCACCCGCTCCTCAGCCCCACCGGCCGCGGCGTGAGAGGGCGGCATCGCCCTCGACTCCGCCGACGTAGCTCTCGTCGCCGGCCCCCCGCTGGCCGAGCCATTGCGGCCATGCGGCAGCGGCAGCCGGCCCGCTTCCGCCAGCTCCAACAGGAACTCCGTGGAATGGAGCATCCGAACGCCGGGCAGTCTGGGGGCGTACTCCTCCATCCACATGATCCGGCAGGCCGGGCAGGTGAAGACCACCGTCCCCGCCTCCTTCTCCAGAAACCGAGTAACGTTGGCGTCGATCACCCTCTCGGCCCGGTCGCCCATCCCGGCCATCATCAACGGAAAGCCGCAGCACACCTCCCCCTCACCCAGCAGGGTGAAGTCCACCTGGGCAGCGGCCAGCAGCCTCACGAACGACTCCGCTATCCGCTGGACCCGCGGGGAAAAGGATGACGAGCAGCCGACGAAGTACACGACCTCGGCCCGATCCCGCTGGTAGAGGTCCGGCCGGGCGTCATCCATGTACTCTACCCACCCCGCCCTCTCCTCGTTGGGGTAGCCGTAGATGTTGCCGCTCGCGGCGACGTTGCCGCTCGCTGCAGCAATCCCCGAGGGAGCCAGATCGCGGGCAACGGTCTCTGCTCGAGCCCGCAGCCAGAACCTACGCAGGTCGATGTGAGTGGAGCAGACCCTCGTACAGTGTCCGCACATGGTGCACTGGTACAGCCGGACCATCTGGTCCGCCGAGGGGGGCCTGCCCTCGAGCAGCATCCTGGTGAGGTGGATCCTCCCCCTGGGGGAGCAGGACTCCCACCCGACGCCGGCGTAGGTGGGACAGACCGCCCGGCAGTAGCCGCAGTAGGCGCAGATGGTGGATTCGGCCTCCAACCCTTCGAAGAAGACGCGCTCACTCATCGCCGCCTCCCAAGGGCCACGAACACCGCCGCCAGCACCGCAGCCCCCGCATCGAACGTCACCGGCCACAGGGGGAACGGCGATCGGTACAGCTTGCCCGGGTTCATGATGCCCAGGGGGTCCAGCATCTGCTTGCGGCGCCGAAGCTCGGCCATCTGCCGCCGCGTGAACAGGCGAGACAAGTAGGGCGTGTTCCACAGCCCCACGCCGTAGGGCCGCGCGCCGTGCCGCGCCCCCAGGTTGTGCAAGCGCCTGGTGTAGCCTATCGCCGCGAGGTACTCGACGGCGTTCCGCTCGTCGGCAGGGTAGATGGACATCACCATCGCCCAGTCCGGGGCGACCGCCACCCCATAGGTGCCGATGGGCACCCGATCCCGGCGGGAGAGGGTCCGCACCGCCTCCAGGTACGCGCCCAACCCGCCCAGCGGCAGCCACTGCTCGGCAGCCAGGAGGGAGGGTCCACCCCGCTTCGCCCGCAGGTGGAACAGGCGGGAGTTCCACTCCTCCAGCGCCGCCTCCGAGGAAAGCTCCCGTCCGCGTAGGCGTACCAGGCAGTCGTCGCCCCGCCGAACCTCCTCGGCGTCTCCCTGGAAGCTGGCCAGGAGAACGAGAGACCCGCCCGCGGGATCCACGGGGGTGTCGAAGCCAGCCTTCGCCAGCATGCCCAGGTATCCGGCATCGGCGAAGAAGAGGGTGAAGGGGCACGGCTGCCATATGGCAGCCGCGCGAAGGGCTTCGGCGAGTGCGGCGGGGCTATCGAAGGCGAGCAGATGGTGGGACTCCACCTCCGGCCTGGCCCGGACGGCCAGCTCCACCCCCGTCACCACGCCCAGCGTTCCCTCGGCGGATACGAACCAATCCAACGGTGGATCGGTGTCGCGGCTGACCGTTCGAAGTTCACCGTTGGGCAGCACCACCTCGAGGCTCACCAACTGGTCGCCCACCGCTCCGTACTTCAGGCTGCCGATTCCGTGACCCTGGGTGCTGATCCAGCCCCCCACGGTAGCGGAGAGCGCGCTGGATGGGTAGGAGCGGACGGCGAACCCCTCGAGCCGCAGGGCGTCGTCCAGTTCGAACCAGGTGGTAGCCGGCAGCACGCGGACGATCCCCCGTGCGGGATCCAGGTCGATCCCGCCACGCATGTCGTTCACGTCCAGCACCAGTCCGCCTCGCGCGGGCACGGCGTCGTAGTAGCTGGTGCTGGCGGCTGCGCGGGGGGTCACGGCCACGTGCGACTTCGCGGCCTCGCGCACTACCTCAGCCACCTGACGGGCGCTCCGAGGGCGAACCACCGCATCGGGCAGCGTCCGAAAGAAGGGGCGAGTCAACAGGGCCGGAACAGGGGCCAGATCGCGGGAGTAGAGCGTCCGCTCGACGAGGTCGTCGGTAACGCGATCGGCCGGCAGCCCGGCCGCGATGGCTAGCTGCACTTTGCCCACACCTCCTCAGCGCGATACGAACTGCGCACCAGTGGCGAGGAGGCGACCCCCTGGAAGCCCATCGCCAGAGCCACCTCCCGGTACCAGTCGAAGACCGCGGGATGGATGTAGTCGACCACTTCCTGCTGGCGCGGGCTCGGCTGCAGGTACTGGCCGATCGTCAGTAGGTCGCAGCCGACGCGCCGGAGGTCGCGCATCGCGTCGACCACCTCCCCGCACCTCTCCCCCAGCCCCACCATCAACCCCGACTTGGTCTTGAGGCCTCGCCTCCTGGCCCAGGCCAGCACACCCAGCGACCGTCGGTAGCTGGCTCTGGCCCGCACGGAGCCCGATAGCCGCTCCACCGTCTCCAAGTTGTGGTTGAACACGTCGGGCCGGGCATCGGCCACCGACTCCAGGGCAGACTGCGACCCGCCGAAGTCGGGCACCAGCACCTCCACGATCGCCTCGGGCAGCCTCCGGCGGATCGCCCGGATCGTTGCCGCGAAGAGCCCGGCGCCACCATCCGGAAGGTCGTCCCGTGCCACCGAGGTGACGACAACGTGGCGCAGCCCCAGCCTGGCGGCCGCCTCGGCGACCCTGGAAGGCTCCTCTGGGTCCGGAGGGCCCGGCCAGCCCGCCCTCACGTTGCAGAAGCGGCAGTGGCGCGTGCACACATCTCCCAGCACGAGGAAGGTCGCCGTGCCCCGACTCCAGCACTCCCCCAGATTCGGGCATGCCGCCTCCTCGCAGACGGTGTGAAGGCCAAGCCCCGCCACCACCGCCTCGACGGGCGCCGTCGCCTCCTGGGCAGCCATCGCCATCAGCCACGGTCCTGGGGTCCTCCGCGGCTCCACCTTTCGCCCGAAGATCCGGGCAAAGGCTCCTACGAAAGCATCCTCGACCTCCTCGATGCCGATCCTGCGCCCCAGGATCGCTCGCATGGATGTGACCCCGCGATCGGCCAGGCCGCAGGGCACTATCGTCCCGAAGGCCGCCATGTCCGGGTCGACGTTCAGGGCCACGCCGTGGGTCGTTACCCTATCCCGCACCGCGATGCCCACGGCCGCGATCTTCTCTCTGCCGACCCAAACACCCGGGTAGCGCTCGACCCGCTGGGCGACGATGCCCCACCCCTCCAGCAGATCCAGCACCACCTGCTCCAGCCGCCACAGGTAGCCGTGTAGGTCGCGGTTGGGAAGCCTCAAGATCGGGTACGCCACGAGCTGGCCGGGGGTGTGGCAGGTGGCGCGGCCGCCCCGCTCCGTCTCAACGACCTCCACGCCCAACACCCGCAGCCGGTCGCGAGGCACCCGCAGGTCCTCGATGCCGCCACCACGCCCCAGCGTGACCACGTTCGGGTGCTGCACGAGGAGCAGACAGTCCCCGACGTCGTCCCGCCGACGCGCCTCCGCCAGACGCTGCATCAACCGCAGGGCCTGGCGGTATCCGACCACCCCCATCCGAAGCAGGTATACGGGATCGTGCCGAGGCCCCATCACAGCCTCGGCACGAACAGCGCCTGCCCGAGGACAGCTCGCGCCGATTCCACGACGCTCTCGCTCAGGGTGGGATGGATCCGGAGCGACCAGGCGACATCCTCTGCAAGTGCCTCCAACTGCAGGGCCATGGCCGCCTCGGCGATCGATTCGGTCGCCCTGTGGCCGACGATGTGCACTCCCAGCAGCCTTCCACGCTTCCGATCGGCCACCAGCTTGACCCCTCCGTCCATCTCCCCAAGCCCCATGGCCCGCGGATTGGTGGATAGGGCCACGTTGGCCACCTCGACGTCGTATCCGGCATCGACGGCCTGATCCTCGGTGAGGCCGACGGCAGCCACCTCGGGGACGGAGAAGGCGTAGCGTGGCACTATCCGTCGATCCAGCCGCCGGTCCTTCCCCATGGCGTTCTCCGCGGCCACCAGCCCCCCTGCCGTCGCCAGGGAGGAGTACATCGGATCACCGGTTGCGTCCCCCACGGCGTAGAGCCCCGGCACGTTGGTCTGCTGACGGTCGTCCACCACTACCGCGCCATCCTGGAGCCGGACTCCCGTCTCCGCCAGCCCGAGGTCCAGGGTTGCCGGCACCCTGCCGCACCACAACAGCCGGTCGGCCACGATCTCCCTCTCGCCCCTCGGGCCCGACAGTGTTACCCTCAGGCCCTCCGAGCCACGCTGTGCCGCCCGCACCGTCGCGTTGCCGATAACCTCGATCCTCTGCCCCTGCAGAGCGGCCTGCAGCCGCTGTCCTATCTCGTAGTCCTCCTCAGGCAGTGGGTATGGCCCGTCCACCACCAGGGTCACCCGGCTACCCAGGGCGGCGTACAGGGTCGCGAACTCGACCTCCGAGGGTCCCCCGCCCCAGATGGCGAGTCGCTCGGGCACCTTCTCTAGCTGCATGGCCTCATCGGGCCGCAGCACCTCATCGACCCCCGGGGGCAACGGCGCCCACCTCGCCCCCGTGGCGAGGATCACGGCCCGGCTCGCCTGCAGCCGCCGGCCATCGACCTCCACCGTCCGGAGGTCCACCAGCCGGGCCACACCCTGCACCACCTCGATGCCGAAGGTGGGAAGAAGACCCGCCATCCCCTCCCGCAGCTCGGAGACGATCTGCTCTTTGCGGGCGATCATCTTCGGAACGTCCAGGCTCGCCGGGCCCACCCGGACACCCATCTCCTCGGCCTGTGCGACGCGCCGATACAGCTCGACGCTCGCCAGGAAGGTGGTCAGGGGAATGCAGTTCCGGTTGACGCAGTTGCCGCCCAGCTCCGCGCGCTCCACCAGGGTCACCTGTGCGCCCAGTTGCGCCGCCCTCGCCGCCGCCGCGGTCCCGCCCGGCCCTCCACCGATAACGATCACGTCTGGCATCAGACCCTCCAGTATTCCGTCCCCGGCAGCTCTTCACTCACAACAGCAGGCGGTACGGGTTCTCGATCAGTTCCTTCAGAGTCCGCATGAACTCGGCTGCAGGAGCGCCGTCCACGACGCGGTGGTCTATGGTGAGACTCAGCACCATCGTGGACCGCCTCGCGATCTCGTTCTCGTGGATCACCGGCTTCTCTGCGATGCGCCCCACACCCAGGATGGCAACCTCGGGCGAGTTGATGATCGGGGTGAAGCCGTCGACGCCGTAGGAGCCCAGGTTGGTGATAGTGAAGGTGCTTCCGGTCACCTCGTCCACCGAGAGGCTGCCGTCCCTCGCCCCCTGTGCCAAGCGTCGCGACTCCTGGGCTATCTCCCGCACCGTCCGCCGGTCGGCGTCCCGAAGGACGGGCACGATCAGCCCCTCCTCCAGCGCCACGGCGATGCCGATGTGGATAGGCTCCAGCAGATGTATCTCGTCGCCGATAAGGACCGAGTTCAGCAGCGGATGGCTTCGAAGGGCCTTGGCGACGGCCTTCACCAGCAGGTCGTTGTAGGTCAGGTCGAACTCGGCTTTCAACTGGCTCCGCAGCCTGACCAGCTCGGTCGCGTCGACCTCCATCTGGATGGTGAGCTGGGCCATGGTGTGGAGGCTCTCCACCATGTGCTCCGCGATGGCCTGGCGCACGCCGGCGAACGGGATGGTGCGCGCCACCGACCGTGCCTCCGCCGCGCCCGGGGCTTTCTTTCGGGCTTCGGCGAAGCGCACCACGTCCTCCTCGGTGATACGGCCTCCCAAGCCGCTACCGCGAACCTCGCCCAGGTCCACACCGCGTTCGCGGGCCAACCGCCGTGCAGCGGTGGTGGCCAGCACCTCCGCGGGCACCCCCGGCCGCTCGCTCTCGGCGACGAAGCGGAGCACGTCCGCCTCCGTCACCATGCCGTCGGCGCCGGAGCCCAACACCTGCCCCAGGTCGATCCCCCTCTCCTTGGCCAATCGGCGGGCGGCCGGTGAGGCCACGACGAAGGTCGCACGAGCCTGCACCGCCTGGGCCTGCTGGGTGGCCAGCGCCGGGGCTGCGGCGACGGGCTCGACTGCCGCCGGAGCCTCGGGCACCTCTTCCACGGAGGGAACCGCCTCGCCAGGCACGGTCACGAAGCCGAGGGTAGCCCCCACCACCCGGGTCTCTTTCGGCCGGGTCACGATCCTCAGGATGCCTGCCGACGGAGCCGTCAGGGTGTAGGTGATCTTCTTGCTCATCACCACGGCGACCGGCTCATCCTTGGCTACCTCGTCACCCTCCTGTTTGAGCCACTTGGCTACGATACCTTCCTTCATCGCCATGCCCAGCTTGGGCATGATGATCTTGGTTGCCATCGCCCAATTCCTCCGATCGGGGTCGGGACCGATGGCTGGGGGGGCCGAGTGCGGTCCCCCCAGCTCTCAGTCCTGGTCGAGACTACCGAGCCGATGGAAAACGCCCGAGCGGGCCGCCACCTCCATGCACCGGGTGAAGTCCACCACCCGGGGACCGTTCATCGTTAGCCGAACGGAGAGGGTGGGATGCCCGTAGATCTCGATCTCACGCTCGCCGTCCAGCGCCACCGTCGAAACCTGGGAGTCCAGCACCACGGACTCCCCCAACGATAGAAGCCGGTGCTCTCGGACATCGACTGGGGTCAGCAACCCTGGGGCGACCGGCGCCAGCACACGGGAGCCACCCTGCCCGAGAGCCAGATAGATCCCTTGGCCGTCCTTGCTGGTCAAGTGTCGAAAGCAGCTACCCAGCGACGAGATGCCGATGTTGCCTGGCTCCGACCTGGCCAGGACGATCTCCCGCACCCGGCTGAGGTCCCATATCGCCCTGCTGGCCACCCAGAGATCGGTACTCGTGACCGCGTCGATCAGTGCGATGTCGACCAACTCCTCGTCGAGGAACAGTTCGAGCCGCTTAGCTCGGTAGGTCACATCGTCGACCGGCACGGCGCCTGTGGCCACGAGGCCAGCGACCATCCCGGCGATCGTGCCCTCCACCATGCTCGGGAATACGTTGTTGGTGCCTGTGGAGATGGGGACGAGTGGGATCGCCCCACACCCCTTCGCCACCACCCTGTTGGTGCCGTCCCCACCGAGCACCACGATGCACCCTGCCCCCATCCGGCTCAGCAGCGCCGCGGCCTCGGAGGAGTCCCTGTCTGTGCCGCTCACCGCCATGTCCATCACCTCGGCCCGCAGGGACCGGAGGCCCAGGCCGTCCAGCGCCCGCAACCCGAGGCCATAGCTATCGGGCATGATGCTCGCTCGATCGACACCCAGCCTATCCAGGGCCAACATCACCCGCCGCAGGATGCTGACCTTCTCGTTGTTGCCGAACACCGACGCGTGGGCCACCAGACGGCGAATATCCCTTCCGGACGCCGGGTTGGCGATGATCCCGACTGTAGACATGAGAGGCTCTCCCCAGGGTCGGCGCTCCCGATCGATGGAACGGCCGGCCAATCTAGAAACATCGCGGAGGGCCGGCCGCACTCGCTCGCACCACGCCGCCGGCCCGCCCAGTTCCTGCCACCCGCGGCCGGGAGCGAGGGGCGTGACGCTGCGCCCGCACCACGGCCCCCCCGCCTTTCGGGGGGCGCCCCCCGCCCCACATCACAACGGGTCAGCCCACCGCCGTCCTCACCGCCGCGGCGATCTTGCCGGCGCTGGGGATGTATGCATCCTCCAGCACCGGGCTGAAGGGCACCGGAGTGTGGGGTGCCGTCACCGCCACGGGTGGCGAGTCGAGGTAGCCGAAAGCCTGCTGAGCCGCCAGAGAGACGATGTCGTTGGCCACGCTGCAGCGCGGGTTGTCCTCGTCCACCACCACCAACCTGTGGGTCTTCTTCACCGACTGCAGAATGGTGTCCTCGTCCAGGGGCGAGAGGGTCTGAGGATCCACCACCTCAACCTGTATCCCGTCAGCCGCCAGCTCCTCGGCGGCCTCCATGGCAAAGCTCCGCATCCGGCCTATCGCCACCACCGTCGCGTCCTTGCCCTCCCGGGCGATCTCCGCCTGGCCCAGAGGCACGACGTAGTCGTCCTCGGGCACAGGACCCGAGCTGTCCAGCAGCACCAGGTGTTCGAAGAAGATCACCGGGTCGTCGTCGCGGATGGATGCCGCCAGCAGCCCCTTGGCGTTGTACGGGGTGGACGGCACCACCACCTTGAGGCCCGGCATGTGGGTGAAGACCGAGTAGAGGACGGCGGAGTGCTGCGCGGCGGCTCTGAAGCCGGCGCCATACAGTGTGCGGATGACCATCGGCACCTTGGCCTTGCCGCCGAACATGTAGCGGATCTTGCCGCCCTGGTTGAAGATCTGGTCCATGCAGACGCCGAAGAAGTCGACGAACATCAGCTCGGCTATCGGCCGCAACCCGGTGGAGGCGGCGCCCACCGCCGCACCGATGAAGGACGACTCGCTGATGGGGGTGTCGATGACGCGGGTCCGGCCGAACTCCTGCACCAGCCCCTTGGTGACCCCCAGGTCACCGCCCCACGCCTCTTCGCCCTTCTCCTCCAGGTGGGTCCGCGCGCCGCCCGCCACATCCTCGCCCATCAGGATCACGGTGGGATCCCGGCGCATCTCCAATCGCATGGCCTCGTTGAGCGCCTCGCGGAAAGTCAGCGTTCTCGTCGTCACAGTGGTCATCGCGCGTCCTCCCTCACCGATAGCTGACGTAGACGTCGGTCAGCACCTCTTCCGGAGCCGGATAGGGCGCCGCCTCGGCAAACTGGACGGCTTCGTCCACAGCCCTCTTCACCTCGGAGTCGATCCGAGAGATCTCGTCCTCCGAGAGGAGACCCCGCTCGAGCACCCTCTTCCTGAAGCCGTCGATCGGGTCCCTCGCGCGGTTCTTGGCCCTCTCTTCCTCAGTGAAGTAGCTCAGGTTGTCGCCCTGGAAGTGGCCGTAGTAGCGGAACGCCTTGCACTCGATGAGCGTAGGGCCCTCACCCCGACGGGCGCGCGCAATCGCCTCGCCCGCCGCCTCGAAGACCGCGAAGAGGTCGGTGCCGTCGATAGCAAAGCCCGGCATGCTGTAGGCCGTGGCCCGGTCGGCGATGTCGTGGACAGCGGCGTGGTAGTGGGCAGGGGTGCTCTGCGCGTAGCCGTTGTTCTCGCAGACGAAGACCACCGGCAGCTTCCATATGGAGGCAAGGTTCATCGACTCGTGCATCGTGCCCTGCTCGGCCGCGCCGTCCCCGAAGAAGCAGACGGTCACCTGATCGGTACCCTTGACCTTCGCCATCAGGGCCGAGCCGCAGGCCAGCGGCCCGCCGGCCCCGACGATGCCGTTGGCACCCAGCATCCCCTTGGTCACGTCGGCGATGTGCATCGAGCCGCCCTTGCCCTTGCAGGCGCCCGGCGCCTTTCCGTACAGCTCAGCCATCATCGCCTTCAGGTCGACGCCCTTGGCTATGCAGTGCCCGTGACCGCGATGGGTGGAGGTAATGAAGTCTCGGTCGGTGAGGTGGGCGCACACCCCCACGGCGATCGCCTCCTCGCCTGCATAGAGGTGCACGAAACCCGGTATCCTACCCTCTGCAAACAAATCGGCCGCCCTGTTCTCGAACTCGCGTATCAGCCGCATCCGTTCGTAGATCCAGGGCAGTCTCTCCTTGAGTTCAGTCATGGTCAGTCTCCTTCGTCCTCTCAGACGGGCGGCAAGCCCGTCGCTGCTAGGCGCATGGACAGACTCTCTGCTCCACCATCAAGGAAAGCTCCGGCCGGCCAATTCCGCTCTCGCGTTCGGGCTCCTAAAGAAGACGGGCTCGAACCAGTTGACACCTCCTTTCTCTCGACCCAGCGCCCCTCGGGCAAAGCGCCACTTTGCCATGGGTCCGCGGGGACACCGCCTCCCCACCGATCCGCCCCTGTGGCCGCCTCCTCGAGGCCGCGCTGCTGTCGGCGACTGCGGAGCGGACCACGCAGGACCGGATGCCTCATCCGGGATCGTCGCCGCGGTGCCCCTCCGACAATGCCAGCAGGACGGCTGCGATCTCCTCCGGCGTCACCCCCGGCGACTGGAGGTCCAACTCCCCGTACACCCCCTGCAGGCGAGGTAGCAGCGCTTCGGGCCGCAGTTCAAGCCCCCGAACCGCCTCCTCCAGTGCGTCGAGTCCGGCAGCAGGCGACATGGTGAAGTCGCCGGAGATGGTCAGATCGTCGATACGCCCATCGCGGACGGACGCCGTGACTCGGATCAACCCGCCCGGCGCCTTGCGCTCAGCCTCAACCACCTGCACGCCCTCGTGTATCTTCACCCCATCGCGCTTGAGGCCGCCCCGCAGATACAACCATCGGCGCGACGACAGCCGCTCGTCCCACCGGCGAGCCGCCGCCTCCTCGCGCTCCGTCAGAGCACCGGGCACGATCTCTCGACCTAGGAGGGCGGACAGCTTGTCGAGGTAGAGGCCCTTCACGGCTTCACGATCGGGAAGCCGCCCTAGCTCCCGGGACATCGTGGTCACGTACTCTCGGAGGCTCCGGTACACCTTATCCCGCATCTTCTCGGATGGCAGCCTCAGGACACGCACCATCGCCTCGTGGTCGAAGTCGAACATCAGGCTGCCGACCACCACCTCTGCCTCCCCCATGCGTGCAGCACCCGTCCCCCCGATCTTCCTGCCATCCACGTGCACGTCGTTGATCGGCCGGTGGTAGGCAGCTATGCCGAGGGCCCTGTAGGTGTCCACCAGCGCCTGCACGTGGAGGGCGAAGCGGCCCTCCACCGACGATGGGAGATGCTCCCGATGGAAGACCCACTGGGTGAAGAGCTGGTCGCGGTCCAGGTAGACGGCGCCGCCGCCCACCTCCCGTCGATAGACCGGAAGGCCGTGGGCCCGGCAGAAGGCCATATCCACTTCCTTCTCCAGGTCCTGGTGGAAGCCAATGCACACGTAGGGGTCGATGGGGGATACGAGAACGAGGGAGTCTGGGGTCTCGGGGAGCATGGCATGAGCCAGGGCGTGGTAGATCGACTGCGACCGCACCGGCGGGACAAATCCAAGGTCCAGGAGACGAATGGCATCCATTACCGCCTCCGGAGGACACCCGGAACGTCGGGCAGCGACTATCGGAGACCCGAAACGCTCATGACAGGTACCCCAGATGGCGCTCGCCCGGCATGGTCCAGACCGCCATCTGCCTGCCGAGGAACCATTCTAATGATGATGTGGGGTTTATGCAAGCGCCTCTTCTGTTTTCCAGTGGCTATTACCTGTAGCCTGCGTTCCTGAACCGCGCCAACGATGACCCGCGCGCGGCCTCAGATGAAGCGCGTCACGAACCACTTCAACTATATCAATGCTTCGCCCTCGATTGGATGCTATAGTCAATGGTGCATGACGATATCATGCGATTCCTTAACACAGTGCACCGGCTGCCATACCCTTAGCCTTCTCTATGCTCGCCACTATCATCGAGGAACGCTGTCCTGTCGAGATTCGGGCAGAGAGCGAAGATGGGCTAGCACCGCCAGAGACTCGCTCTGGCGGCAACGTCGGCGCCACGCTGGCGACTGAAGGGGGACGATGGAACGCAGAACATCCCTCTGGGCCACCACGGGGACCCGGAAGACATCGCCAACGTGGTGGCGTTCCTCGCCTCGGACAAGGCGAAGCTCATCACGGGGCAGGCCATCAACGTGGACGGGGAATGGTGAAGGCCTGCATCCAAGCAGGTATCTCTAGTCCATATCGACTTCTCTGGCGGGAAACGCGTACGCTGTCTGGAGATGCCTGATTAGGAGTAACGCGGCCGTCCCTAAACGGGGCTTCGCCCGGCGCCACCAACGCCGCACCTCTCACGGACGGCGAGACAGGAGGATCCGGGCGGCCCCACCGAGGGACGGATGCTCTCGGGGCTTCAGCACCACCTGCTGAGGGTTGGGCTCCTCGACCTCCGCGCCGAGCGCATCGAAGACCCGCTTTCCGGCCGGCAGGGGCACCGTGACATCCCTGCCGGCCACTTTCGACCAGACGACGGTGAACTCGACGCCGTCGCTTCGAGTCCCGTCCACCCTCATGGTCTCTTCGCTCTCCGACCACGAAACACTGGAGATCCTCGCCAGCAGTCTCGCCATGGTGGTGAGCGCCAGGTAGGAGGGCTTCTTCACCAGACGTCCGTTCTCGATCCTCGTCAAGGAGAACCTGTCTTCGCCGCCGTCCAGGGCTGAGTAGAAGTACAGCCGGTCCATCATGCCGGAGGCGACGGCGAGGGATGTGATCTGCGGGATGTACCCCTCCGCGAGCTGTCCATCGGTGGCCGGCGTCTGCCCCGAATTGACAGTGGGGTTACCCACTTCTGCCAGGTCGAACTTGAGGTCGTTGAGCCCCACCTTCGCCATGGTCTCGCGCATCCGGGTCAGCCTCTGCAGGAACCCGTCTATCGGGCCGTAGTAGTGGTCCGCCACCCTCTGGAAGGGGAGGAACTTCGAGGAGCCGTTCGCCCACCCCGGTAGGAGCGAGTCGAAGGTACCGAGCAGCTTCTGCAGATACTCGCCCTCCCCGAAGTAGGCCATTCCCGGCAGCGCGAGTTCCAGATCGTCGAGGCCCTCTCGCTTCTTGACATCGGCGGCGGTCGAGAGGGTCTTCACCAGTTCTGGGAGGTTGTCCCGCCACGCCGCGCCCGGATCGTTCGGCTCGTTGCCCCAGACGATAGTCCGAACGCCGTACCCGTGCAGCGCACGGATGATCCTGGCCACCTTCTCTGGGCTCAAGGGTCTGTCGAGTTCCACCACCGCCGTGGCATGGCGGCCGTTGGACATCGCCCAGACGGCACGGTCGAAAACGCGCCGCTGCACGTTCTCCAGGTAGTCGGTGCCCCGGAACCCCCCGACGAGCGGGCCGTTGCCGAACAGCAGGAACCGTTGTCTTCCATCGTCGACGAACACCATGTGGGGCGAGATGGCAAACCGGAAGTGTCCGATGTCTAGCTCTTCCTCTTCCTCCATCAGCGGCCAATTGTTCAACCCGAGCCTGGACTCGGTCAGGGGGGTATCGCCGAGGAGCTGTTGGAGGGGGCTGGGCGCGTGTCCCCCGCGCCTCTCCTCTGCCTCTCTTCGCGCCATACAACTCGCCACAGCCTCGCTCGGCGACCGCGCCGCGATATCGAACGACAGCGGGTTCCCCCTGGCGACGCAGGCCTCGATCATATCCCGCTCCGACTGCGAAGCCCCTTCGAGGGTATCGGGCAACTGGGTTATGACCGTCGGCAGGGTAGGCGGAAGGGGGGGTTGCGCCCAGGGTCGAGCGAACGCGGCACTAGGGTTCGCAACCACACCGACGGCAAGCGCCGACAGGCTGCCAAGCAACCGGCGGCGGCTGACGACACCGTTCCAGGATCGAATCGCAGTCTCCAACATCTCCACCATTTCCTCCTCCGTCGCCCGCACTTGGCCCGCCAAGGCCATCCGGCGCCATCGCCGGACCGGACGGCGCGTGCCATCTCCACACCCGGCGAGATCGGGTTCACCCGCCGTCGTGTGGGGACATGATAATGCAGAGAGCACACCTGCCCAACCCTCGACACTCAGCAGGTATCCCTAGTTCGTGTCGGCTTCTCCAGCGAGAAGCGTGTGCTCGATCCAGAGATGCCTGCTCAGCCGCGGTGGTCGCTCCCCGCCCCGCTCTCTTGCTGGTAGCTGCAAGGTTCCCTCCGCCGTGGGTTGCCAAGAATGGAACGATAGGGGCAGATGGCCCGTTCCATTTCAACGGCACGACGAATGCAAAGCGAAGCAGCGGCCGCGATGCGCGGCCCTAGGCTGACTCACTCACCAGTCTCAGCCTTAGGGGCGAAAGATGTCCGAGCAAGAGATAGAGGGCGTCAGGTTCAGACCAAGCCCGACCAAGAAGATGGATCGGGAGTACGATCTATCCGACATGCGCGTCGTCTACCGCCGCGGCGACTGGAATAGCTGGGCAGAGATGATCCACTGGCTCGAGACCGAGGGTGAGAGAGACAACGAACTCACGCCGGGCGAGGTAATCGCCATGGTAGAGGACCTCCGCCAGGTCGAGAGAGACAATACCCCCTTCACCAAGGATCCGCAGAAGGCGTACGATTTGGCCCACCAGCACCGTGCCAGGCGGGTGGCGGGCAAGCCTCCAGGAGTGGGAAGAGGGAGAGTACGACGCAAGGGGGTGTGAGCTTGGACCTGGACTTCATCCGACGGCTGGTGAAGCCGGCCGACAGCAAGATCGTCCTGCTGGTGATGGACGGATTGGGGGGCGTTCCTAGAGAAGCCGACGGTCCGACGGAGTTGGAGGCGGCCAACACTCCACACCTGGATGCGCTGGCGGCCCGCTCCGTCTGCGGCTTGCACCAACCCGTCGGGTTCGGCATCACACCTGGGAGCGGCCCCTCCCACCTCGCGCTCTTCGGCTACGACCCCATTCGGTATCAGATCGGCCGGGGTGTGATGGAGGCACTGGGGATCGGTTTCGATCTGGCCCCACAGGACGTGGCCGCGCGCGGCAACTTCTGCACCATCGACGAGGCCGGCCGCGTGATCGATCGGCGGGCAGGGCGCATCGGCACCGAGGAGAGCAGGGAGCTATGCGCCCTGCTGCGGCAGATCGAGCTGCCGGGCGTTCAACTGTTCGTCGAGCCCGTCAAGGAGCACCGTTTCGTGCTGGTGCTGCGCGGTAAGGGTCTCTCCGGCGAGGTGAGCGACACCGATCCCCAGGCGCTCGGGCGAGAGCCCCTGGAACCCGCGGCTCTGTCCCCGGATGGGGAGAGAACGGCGGAATTGGTCAGGCAGTTCGTGGCGGAGGCCCGCCGCATCCTCGCCGGCCATCCCACCGCCAACATGCTGCTGTTGCGAGGCTTCTCCAAGCGCCCCACCTGGCCCTCCATGCGGGAGGTCTTCGGGCTGAGGGCCGCCGCCATAGCTCCCTATCCCATGTACCGGGGCGTGTCCCGGCTGCTGGGCATGGAGGTGCTCGACACCGGAGAGAAGCTGCAGGAGGAGTTCGATGCGCTGGAGCAGAGGTGGGGTGAGTTCGACTTCTTCTACCTGCACGTGAAGCGTACCGACAGCGCGGGGGAGGACGGCGACTTCGACCGGAAGGTGGCTCACATCGAGGAGCTGGACGCTCTGCTGCCCCGGCTCACGAATCTGGGGCCGGACGTGGTGATCGTCACGGGCGATCACTCGACGCCATCGGTGCTGCGTGCGCACAGTTGGCATCCGGTGCCCGTGCTCCTGTGGTCCCGTCACTGCCGGCCGGACGGAGTGGATCGCTTCGGCGAGCGCGCCTGCATGGCGGGTAGCCTCGGTTCCAGGCTGTCCTCGGTGGAGCTGATGCCGCTGGCGCTTGCCAACGCCCTGCGGCTAGAGAAGTACGGCGCGTGATCCGCGGGGCGCGATGCGCCCAAGGTCCGGTCCAGGGCGGCGGGCCCCACATCCCACGGCCCCGTCCCGGTCAAGAGCAGGCCTGACGCTGCGCACGCTCGCGCCGCCTGTCCTCCGCCGCCCGCCGGTCCGAGCGCGGCCGCCGAGCGCCCTGACGGTGCCCCCACCTGCTACGATCCTTGTATCGGCCCGGCGTGCCGTGGAGACGCGTGCCGGCCGAGTGGACGGCCGGTTATGTGGGGAGCGTGCTGGGGGATACAGGGCTACCGTATCCTCGCCCGGAAAGGCTGCATCAGCCCCACGACGGACCGCCCCTTCCCGCGGGCTCTGTTTCGCGTCTGCCTCGGGGTACCCGGGGATACGGTGTAGCGACCAGCAGAGCCGCCGGCCCCACGGAGGGAACGGCACCGTCAGAATCACGTGCATACATCCACAGCGTGCCGTCTTCCGGCAGTGACTTGCCCTCCAGAGAGCTGTGGGGTTAGAGAGACTCTAAGCCCAGTCCCACTCGACACTCAGCCCCGCTTAAGGATCGTCCCTTACACTTCCAGCGCAGGGTAGTCTTTCTGTTCGTCGTCGAGGGGTGAGGTATCCCATGACACCAGAAAACGTGCTGTCGTTGATGGCCTTCGTGCTGCTGGTGGCTTACGCAGGGGTGAGTCTCCGAATGCTGCGCGGGCGACAGGCGGGGACGAGAGCAGCCATCACGACCGAGGGTGTCCAGGAGGTGGAGATCCTGGTGAAGGGTCGCTACCACCCCAGCAGCGTGATCGTGAGGAGGCAGATCCCGGTGAGGTTGCGCTTCAACCGGCAGGAGGACGAGCCCTGCTCGGAGCGGGTGATCTTCTCGGTCCTCCGGCTCGAGAGGTGGCTCGCCCCCTTCGCCGTCACGGTGGTGGAGTTCACCCCGAACCAGACGGGCGACTTCCTGTTCACCTGTGCCCATGGGATGTACCTGGGGCGGCTCGTAGTCGAGGACTGAGAACCGGGGACGGGGGAGGTAGGGCAGCGCCGGGCGGCCTGCCTCCCGGTCCCTCGTGCTGGTCTGGGCGGCGGGGGCACGTGACGCTAGAGAGCAGGCGAGGCGAGCGAGCACAGCCTCGCGGTCGCGCCCGTCCTACACTCACTTATGCTCAGGAGGTGCCAGTGGGGCCTATCTTCATCGATCTCGATCCAACGATAGTGCGGCTGGGCCACTTCTCCCTGCGTTGGTACGGCCTCTTCATCGGTCTCGCCATCGCGGCCGCTTTCTTCGTCGCCCTCAGGGAGGCCAGGCGCAAGGGCGTGGCCGAGGACGACGTCATAGGACTTGGGATGTGGGCGGTCTTGGGCGGCTTCGTGGGGGCGAGGCTGCTGCACGTCATCGACAGGTGGCCGGAGTATGCGGCCCAGCCGGAGACCATTCTCGCAATCCAGAACGGCGGGCTGGCCATCTACGGAGGCATCCTGGGGGGTGTCTCGACGGGGGCGCTCTACGCCCGACGGCGCGGACTCCCCATCGCGAGGATGGCAGACCTGGCGGCGCCGGGGCTGATCCTGGCTCAGGCCATCGGCCGGATAGGCTGCATCATCAACGGCGACGCCGTCGGGGCTCCCACCGACCTCCCCTGGGGGATGGTCTATCTGAACCCCGAGGCCATGGCCCCCAGCCTGGGAGTCGCCTACCACCCCACCCCTGTCTACGAACTCGTGGGAGACCTGCTGATCTTCGCCCTGCTGTGGGCGCTCAGGAAGCGGCTGAGGGTAGATGGGACGCTCTTCCTCGTGTACCTGGGGCTCTACTCCAGCCTCAAGTTCGCCGTCACCCTGGCACGCCAGGAGGTGGTATGGTTCGCGGGCCTGCAGGAGGCGCAGTTGGTGTCGCTCTTGGGCGGCCTTTCAGCCCTGGCATTGCTGATCTACATATCAAGACGGCGACCCGCAGGAGTTGGCGGGGGCGCGTTGGGCACGTCCACGATCACCGCGGGAGGCCCCGCTGCTGCCACCGGCAAGAGGAAGGCGCGGAAAGCCAGATCCAGACGTGGAGCTCGCTAAGAGCTAGCTGAGAGTGCCGGGACGGCCCTACAGTCATCGCCGAAGCCCAGACGGGCGGCATCCTCCCGAGCGCCCTAATCCTGCTCGAGGTCACGGCGCATCTCCGCGTACTGCTCCCTGGTGATTTCCCCCCTGGCGTACCGTTCTCGAAGGATGTCCAGCGGGAGGTTAGCCGTGGGGGCCGCTCCTGCGCCCTCCTGCTGGGCCTGTCGGATGAGCCAGATCACCAGCACCACGCCTCCGGCCACGATCAGCACCCAGAACAGCATCATGAAGATCCACCACAGCGGGCTGAAGCCCATGCCGCTCCAGCCCATCATACCGGCGCCCATCATGCCCCCTCCGAGTAGCCCCAGGAGGAGGACGACCAGCGCAACTGCGCCAACTACGATGGCGACGTCTCTCCCTTGCATGGGAATCGTTCTCTTCCTCTGTCAGGCTCCCGGTCCCACCGCAGGCGAGGGCGACGGCGTTCCGGGCAGAGGGCCTGCGACCCGCATCATCTCCCCCACGATATCCTGCATCCGGTCGAGTTGCTGTTTCAGGTCCTGCCTCTGCTCGGGGCTCACCCGGGCGAGGGCCGGCCCCATCAGGTCTATCAGTCGGTTCATGTCGTCGGTCAGGTCCGCCATGTGGCCCGCCATCAACTCCAGCTCCTGGGGACTCAATTGCTGCATATGGGTGTGGAACTGCCGGTGGGTCTCGCTCATCTGATCGTGCATCCACCCCATGTCCCCAGGGCCCATGGGGCCAATCGGCCACGGCGTGCCATCGGGAGACATCGTCGGTCCCGCCCCGGGTGTGGCTTGCGGCCCCATCGGGCCGGCTCCCGGCGTGCCACGCGGCTCAGGCGTTGCAGCCATCGGGGTAGCCCAGGGCATCATCCGCCGCATCTGTTGGAGGTCGGCGTGCATCTGCTGAACGATCTTCTCCGCCTCCTGCCGCTCCTCGGGCGTCATCTGGTCCACAACCGGCTGCATCAAGAGCATGAACCGGCTCATCTCGTCCATCAGGTCGGCCATCAGCGTGGCCACCTGCTGCCTCCGCTCCGGCCCCATCTGCGGTAGCTGGCTGTGGAGTTGGACCAGGTCGCGGTGGAGGTCTCGCATCTGCTGCTGTATCGACTGTACGTCGGCAGGAAGGGGGGTCGCCGGAGCGGCGGCTCGCGCCCCAGCCACTGCGGTGGTGGGCGTGGCGGCGCCAGCCTGGACAACCGCTGCTGCCCCGGCGGCTGGGCTTGGGGTGCCCGCCGGGAGTGTCTGGTCGGCCGGTGCGCATGCCGCCACGATCGCGCCAAGTCCGATCGCGAGCAGAATCACCCCTGCCTGCTTTCCCCGCATCTCTCCTCGATTACTCATCACTCGTTCCTCACTTCGCCCCAACCTGAGCGGGCGTCCGGGTGGGCTCGGTCGGCTCCTCGGCCCCCTTGAAGCCCTCCTCCATGAACTCCGTCTCGGCCTCCTGCAGCGCCTCGCCCATGGCGGTGTGCACCGCCTCCTCGGGGATGGTCCTGGAGAGGAAGCTCTTCACTATACCCATCGATCGGTCAGTCTTTTCTATCGACTTCATCGCGTCACGCTCGATCCCGGCCATGGCCCGTATTGCGTCCACCGTCTCCGGGATCGTTATCGCCTCGTTGTGCACCTGGAAGGTGAGGTAGAGTTCCTGGCCGTCGGAGGCGAGGGCATCCTCCCACACCGCCACCTCCCACATGTCGTTGCGTGGACGCTTCAGATCCCGCATCAGCTCGATCACCGAGTTGAGGGCCACAAGGCCGTCGGTAGCCCGAACGAAGGCGACGCGGGGCTCCTCCCATAGGGCATGGCGCAGCTCGTCCACACTCACGGGATGGGTCGTCTCCACCATAGCGAAGTGCATGTGACTCAGGTTGTATGGACCCGCTCCGGCCATGGTCGTGATGTTCAGCCCCTCGATGACGCTCTGGGCATCGGGCCCCTGGTGGCTTGGCACCTTCGTCTCCGGGATGGCGGTGTTGATCATCCCATTCTTGTGGGACTCCCACGGGTCGGTCCCGCGCCGCAGCAGCACCGCCCTCGCCCGCTTGATCCAGCCGCGCCGGTTGAGTGCGTTCATGATGCGGCAGAGCGCCGTAGTGTTGCAGGAGACCACGCGGACGAACTGCCGGTCGATGGCGCCCACGTAGTTGACCTGGGCCGTGAAGGAGTAACCCGCCAGTTCGTGCTTCTCTCCCCCCTGGAAGATGGCCTTCACCCCCGCCTGCTCGTAGGCAGCCTTGTTCCTGGCCCCGATCCCCTTGGGGGTGCAGTCCACCACGAGGTCAACCTTCTTCAGCAGTTCGTGCAGTGGCCCGGTTACCGGGATGCGGGCTTGCTCCATCTCGGCTCGCTTCTCGGGGACCGAGGCGTAGATGGGATAGCCCGACTGCGCGGCCACTCGGATGCGATAGTCGTAGGTAACGTCCGATATCCCCACCAACTCCATGTCGTCCTGGAGGACCACGGCGTCGGCGACACGCTTGCCGATGACGCCGTAGCCGTTGACCGCCACTCGAACCTTTCTGTTCTTAGCCATCCGCGGTGTTCCCTCGTCCTTCGATTGTCGTACACAGCGATGGGGGCCGGGCCACTGGAATTGGCCACCCGTCAGCCGCCCCAGTGATGGCACGTGTCGTACCGTAGAAGAGGTCCATGGCTGCCTCTCGCGCATCTCTCGCCACCTTTTCAGCCCCACCTAAGCGGAGGTTAAGCTCCCTCCTGTATTGTTAGCGCGGCGAGGGGGCAAGCTCATCCACACCTGGCAGAGCACGGCGCTTGCCGGTTTTCGGCGTCTCACCCGGGATCTCAGCGTCCCGCGATGGAGTACACCCCGGACAGGCCCGACGAGTACAACTTGAGCTGCCAGATGGGGATACTGCGCGACAAGCTGATCGTGGAGTAGGGTCCATGAGTAAAAGGCTATGGGACTACGGTCTTTGGGAGGTGGCGCTGGCCAACTCGGCGCTCTTCATCGTCTTCGCCTTCAGCTTCACCAGGCCCCGCACCGCCCGCGACTGGCGCTCCTTCGGGGCCTTCTCCGCCTTCCTGGTGGCGCTCTTCGCCGAGATGTACGGCTTCCCCCTGACGATATACCTGCTCTCCGGATGGCTCGGAAGCCGCTACCCGAGCATCGACCTGTTCTCTCACGAAAACGGCCACCTCCTGGACACCCTGCTCGGGTGGGGCGGCGATCCGCACTGGACCAGCCTCCACCTGCTCAGCGATGGGCTCATCGTCCTCGGCTTCCTCATCGTCGCCTTCGCCTGGAGAGTGCTCTACCGAGCCCAGAGGCGTGGGGAGCCGGCCACCTCCGGACTGTACAGCCGCGTCCGGCACCCCCAGTACGTCGGGTTCATCGTCGTCATGCTGGGCTTCCTCCTCCAGTGGCCGACCATTCCGACGCTGGTGATGTTCCCGATCCTCGCTTCGATGTACGTCCGGCTGGCTCGAAGGGAGGAGCGCGAGGCCCTAGAGGCTTTCGGCGAGGAGTACGCACGGTATGCCCGGGCCACTCCCGCGTTCCTCCCGCGTCTCGGTCGCATAGGGGCAGCAGGACGTGACGAGACCGCCGAAGCCCGGGACCAACCTTGACGCGAACGTGGGCGCTGGCTGTGGCGTTCGCGGCCACAGCCGCGGCGCTCGGCGGCTACACCCCCGTGGCCATCTACGGCGGTGCCGCGTGGGTCTTCCTGCTCTCGATGATCATCACCATGCACACGGTGACGCCCTGGCTGAAGAAGCGGTCTTTGGGTCCCATAAAGAGAAGTTGGAGGTTGAAGCGATGGAGTTTCTTGGGGCGAATGCCGGATGGATCGTGTTCGGGCTAATGTTGGTGCTGATGATGCGGATGCACCGCGGTGGCGCAGGCTGCTGCGGAGGCCACCAGCACGGAGGCAACCGGCCGGAGCAGCAGCCGGACCGGGAAAAGGAATCTCTACCCCCGCCTCGAGAGGCCAGGAGCGAGAAGGAGGAGGCTGTGGCCACCGGCAACCACCCTCACTCGGGTGGCTGCCACTAGCGTGTAGTTGCCGAGGCGGGGCAGGGCGCCTGCCCCGCCTCAGCCTCCCTTCTGCACCACGATCTCCCAGTCCGTGTCGTTCAGCTGAGCGACCCTATGGACCCGATGGCCCTCGGCCTGAAGGCTGCGCGGCACGTTGGTCGTGGCGGGCAGGTGGTCCACCACCACCCTGAGGATCTGTCCCGTCTCCATCTCCTCCAGAGCCAGCTTCGACCAGACGAAGGTGTAGGGGCACACCTCGCCTCGCAGGTCGATCTCTCGGTCTGTCCTGGTGATCTCTTGCATGGCGATGCCTTTCTCAGTGCGACGTTGTTGCGGGCTCGCGGAGGCCGCAGAACCACTCGTAGTCGATCAGCTCGCGGATGGTGGGCTCGTCACCGCAGATCGGGCAGCGGGGATCGCGGCCGATCCTAACCTCTCTGAACTCCATGGAGAGGGCGTCGAACAGCAGGAGCCGGTTCACCAGCGGCTCCCCGATCCCCAGGATCCACTTGATCGCCTCCACCGCCTGAATCGAGCCGACGATGCCGGGCAGCACCCCGAGGACGCCGGCCTCGGCGCAACTGGGGACGGTGCCAGGCGGTGGAGGGGAGGCGAACAGGCAGCGGTAGCACCCCCTGCCCGGCGCGAAGAGGGTGGCCTGCCCCTCGAATCGGAAGATGCTGCCGTGGACCAGCGGCTTTCCCAGCAGGACGCAGGCGTCGTTGATCAGGTATCGGGTGGCGAAGTTGTCGGTGCCGTCCAGCACGACGTCGTAGCCGGAGAAGATCTCCAGGGCGTTCTCCGCGGAGAGCCTATCCGCATGTTTGATCACCCGGACGTCCGGGTTCACCTCGGCGATGGTCTCCTGGGCCGAGTCCACCTTCAGCCGCCCGAGGTCGCTCTGGCCGTGGAGGATCTGCCTCTGGAGGTTGCTCAGGTCCACCCGATCGAAGTCGATGATGCCCAGGGTGCCCACCCCCGCCGCGGCCAGGTAGAGGGCAGCGGGGGAGCCGAGCCCGCCTGCGCCCACCAGCAGCACCCTCGAGCCGAGCAGCTTCCGCTGCCCCTCGCCCCCCACCTCCGTCAGCAGGATGTGGCGGCTGTAGCGCATCACCTGCTCTCGGGTGAAGGGGAGGGCACCACCCGCCATTGCCGGGATGATGGAAAGCTCGTCCCCCTCTCGCAGGACGGCCTGCTTCCCCCCCAGATCCTCGACCGGGTCCCGGTTGATGTAGAGGTTCACGTGATGCAGGATCTCGCCCGAGGGGTCCAGCACGCGATCCTTGATGCCGGGGAAGCGACCCTCCAACTGCTCCAGGACGGCCTGGACGGTGCCGGCCTCCACCTCGACCTTCGCCTGCCCTCCCGTCAGGTGGCGGAAGGGAGTGGGTATGTACACTCTTGCGGACACGGGTTACTCCTCCAATGGGGTTCTCGGTTCTGGGTGCTGGGGGCGCCGCTCCTATAGGTCGGGAATGCTGAGGTAGCGCTCCCCGGTGTCGGGCAGGAGGGTCACCACCCGCTTACCCGCCCCCAGCTCCTGCGCCACCGACAGCGCCGCGAAGACGTTGGCACCCCCGGAGATGCCTGCCAGCAGCCCCTCCTCGCGGCTCAGGCGCGAGGCCGTCCGGATGGCGTCCTCGTCCCGCACCGGCACTATCCTGTCCAGGATCTCGCGGTCGAGGATGGTCGGCACGAAGCTGGCGCCTATCCCCTGGATGGCGTGGGGGCGCGCCCTCTCCCCCTTCAGCACCTGGGAGCGGGCGGGCTCCACGGCCACGACCAGGACCGAGGGGTTCGCCTCCTTGAGCAGCTCGCCGACCCCGGTGATGCTCCCGCCGGTGCCCACGCCCGCGACGAAGGCGTCCAGCCGGCCCCCGGCAGCCTCCAGGATCTCCAGCGCTGTGGTCCGCCGGTGCACCTCAGGGTTGGCGGGGTTGTTGAACTGGTCGGGCATGAAGTAGTCAGGGTTGCGCTCCAGCAGTTGCTGCGCGGCGAAGACGGCCCCGGACATCCCCTCGATGGCCGGGGTAAGGATCAACTCCGCCCCGAACCTGGCGAGCAGTCGCTGCCTCTCGACGCTCATGTCCTCGGGCATCGTGAGGATCAGCCTGTAGCCCTTCACGGCGGCGACCATCGCCAGGCCGATGCCGGTGTTGCCGCTGGTCGGCTCCACGATGGTGGCCCCCGGCAGGAGCCTCCCGGATCGCTCCGCCGCCTCCACCATGGCGAGCGCCACGCGGTCCTTGACGCTTCCCCCCGGGTTCCGCGCCTCCACCTTCACCAGCAGCTCGGCGGAGCCCGGTCCGGGGAGCCGCCTCAACCGCACGAGGGGGGTGTCTCCGATCAGATCCAGGACGCTATCGGCGATGCCGGCCACGGGGAGTCCCTCCAGGGGAAAAGTCTATGATGTCGCGCGGGTAAGTCAACAATGCGAGGGGATTCTATCGGGGCGCCTGTTGGGGGCGCAACCCCCTTTTCCTTAGAGTTCGCTGAGAGCCGCCCCGCCAGCGCCCCAGAGCGCTTGACAAGGCGCCGCCAGCGTGAATAATGACGGCACGAATTGTTGAGTATCTCGCGCGGAAAGCTAGACTTTATCCCGCCGTCTTCATCCGGAGGTCGCCGTGACGCTCGCCATCCTTCTCACAAGCGGCTTCGAATCCGCCGACAAACACACCGCGCTGAGGCTGGCCGAGGCTGCTCTCGCCCAGGGACATCACGTGAAGCTCTTCCTGATGGGCGACGGCGTCTACAGTGCGTCCATCTTCGGCAACCTCGCCCAAAAGGGGGCTTCCGTCGTGTGGTGCTCGCACAACGCCCAGCAGCGCGGGCTGCTGCCGGTACAAGGTGTCTCCGCGGGAAGCCAGTTCGAGTGGGCGGAAATGGTGGCCCAGGCGGACAGGGTGGTGAGCTTTGGATAAGTTGAGGCAGGGCAAGAATGTCGTCGTGCTGATCCGGCGATCCCCCCTCGGCAGCCTCAAAGCTTCCGAGGGGCTGCGGATGGCCGTGGGGCAGAGCATGGCCCACCGGGTCACGGTGCTGCTGGTGGACACCGCGGTGTGGCTGGCCGGGCCACTGAAGCCGGAACTGGTGGAGGGGGGAGGGGTCGGCAAGCACCTGGGCATGCTGACACGTCTGAAGCAGCGGGTGTGGGTGGAGGCATCGTCGATGGAACGGTATGGACTGGAGCCGAGCCTTCTCCGGGAGGGCGTCTCGATCGTGAGCGGGCAAGAGATCGACGAGGCGCTGCTCGCAGCCGACGCCGTCGTTGTGTACTGAGGTGACGAGATGAGGGCGCTCCACATACTGCGGTCTATGGAGGACGAGCGCGCGTTGGCGACTGCGCTCTCGCACGCCGCCGATCACCCCACCAGCCTGCTGCTGCTCCAGGATGCGGTGCTGGCCAGGGTGGACGGTTTCCCGGGCCCCGTCTACGCCTCTGCCGAGGACGTCGCAGCCAGGGGAAAGGGCGGCACCTTTCGGGAGGTCGACTACGAGGCCATCGTGAACCTCATCTTCGAGCACGATCGAGTGATCACTTGGTGACGGAGGGGCGATACCCGGCCACGTCCCTCCAGACCATCGAGTCGGGGTTGTCCCAACCCCGACTGGTCGCGCAGTCGACCGCCGCCGTTGGGGCGCAACGCGAGCGAGCACGCGAGGCAAGCGAGCACAGCCTCACGGTTGCGGCCGACTCCGCGATGACACAAACAGACCAACCCAGCAGCAGATGGGAGGTGGCATTTGGCGACGACGACGTTGGCGGATTTCAGCTTACAAACCCCTGCTTTCACTGACCGTTTGCGGTCGGTGCGAGACAGGGTCTTCGTGGAGTACTGGCCCTACTGGGCAGCGGCAATGGTTCTCGCGGTGCTGAACATCTTCGAGTTCGGTTTCGGTGGCCGTGCCTGGGGGGTCACCACCGAGTTCACCCGGTGGGGTGGGCACCTGATGCAACTGCTGGGGGTGGACGTCGGCAACTGGCTCTACTTCAAGCAGATCGGACTAGAGGGTATGCCGTGGGACCGTGGATCCGGATGGATCAACATCGGCATGCTCCTCGGCGCGCTGATCGGGGCGCTTCTCAGCACCAACTTCAAGATCCGGATGCCGAGGCGGCGGATCCGCCTGGTGCAGGGGTTCGTGGGGGGTGCCATCGCCGGATTCGGCGCCAGGCTCGCCATGGGATGCAACCTCGGCTCCTTCTTCAGCGCCATCCCGCAGTTCTCTTTCCACGGCTGGCTCTTCATGGCTGGTCTGTTCCTGGGCACCTACCTGGGGACCAAGATCGTCCTCCTGCCGGTCTTCCTGGGCAAGCCCGAGCGACATCGAGGTAGAGCGGGCGAGCCGACGCCCGACCCCACCGGGAGGAGCATCCAGCCGATCCTGGGCCTCGTTCTGCTGGGGCTGGTGGGATCGGGAGTCGCCTACTACGTGCTGTTCGGCAAATGGACGCTCGGGGTTTGGCTGCTGTTCGGGGTCGGGTTCGGCTTCGCCATCGAGCGGGGGCGGTTCTGCTTCACCTCGGCCTTCCGCGAGCTGTGGATCACCCGCCAGGCGGACCTGTCCAGGGCCCTCGCCCTGGGCATGATGGTCGCCACCATCGGCATGGCTATCCTGATCTACGCAGGCAAGGTGCCCGAGGCGCAGTGGGCGAGCCCTGGCGCACTGCTGGGCGGGATAATCTTCGGTACAGGCATCGTCGTGGCCGGCGGGTGCGAGACCGGGTGGATGTACCGCTCCGCCGAGGGGTACGTGCAGCTCTGGATGGCTGGCCTCGGCACCATCGTGGGGGCCACGCTGCTGGCTTGGGCGTGGGGATCCGCAGGGCTGTACCACTACCTGGTCGAGGGCTGGCCCAAGATCGCCCTCTTCAAGTGGATCGGCTGGCCGGCCGCGATCCTGGCGACCCTGGCCCTGTTGGCGGGCTGGTATCTCTTCGTGACCTGGTGGGAGTCGCGTGGATCCCTCTCCGTTCCCCGGGCTGCTGCCAGGGGCATCGCATCAGACAAGGAGAAGGCAACGGCATGAGCGAGACCGAGAGGATCGTCGTCGATAGGGTCCTAGACCTGCGGGGGGAAACCTGCCCCTACCCGCCCATCTACACTGTACAGGAGTTGGCCGACATGAATCCTGGGGAGGTGCTGGAGGTAATAGTGGACCACCCGCCGTCGGTCACCAACGTCCCCAAGGAGGTGGCCCGGCATGGCCACGCGGTGCTTGGGGAGCCCGTACGGCAGGGCGCGGTGTACCGGATGCGCTTCCAGGTGCGGTAGGACCGTGGTTCGCCGCGGGGTGTGGCATTATTAGCAGGGAGCCGACGGCGGGGTCGTCGGCTCCCATGACGCCCCCAGGTAAGGGTGAACGGATGGGTATGATGAACGCAAAGATCCTGGTGATCGACGACGACGCCAACGTCACCAGCCTCCTGAAGAGGGGCCTCTCCTACGAGGGCTACAGGGTGCTCACCGCCGCCTCCGGGAAGGAGGGGTTGGACCTGGCTCGAGAGCAGCCTCCCGACCTGGTGGTGCTGGACGTGATGATGCCCGGCATAGACGGCCTGGAGGTGTGCCGCCGGCTGCGCGCGGCGGACGCGGCTCGTCCCATCATCCTGCTGACGGCGAGGGATGGCACAGCCGACCAGGTGCAGGGGCTGGAGACGGGGGCCGACGACTACGTGGTCAAGCCCTTCACCTTCGAGGTGCTGCTGGCCCGCATCAAGGCGTGCCTTCGTCGATCCGAGGCGAGCGGGGCAGAGCAGCTTCGTTTCGCCGACCTGGTGCTGGACACCGGAACCCACACCGCCCGGCGGGGCCGCAGAGAGATCGACCTGACCACCACCGAATACGAGCTGCTGCTCCAGTTCATGCGGCACCCGCGCCAGTTGCTCGCGAAGGACCAGTTGATGGACAGGGTGTGGGGTTACAGCTTCGAGGGGAACTACAACATCCTCGAGGTGTACGTCCGCTACCTCCGCAGCAAGCTGGAGGCCGAGGGGGAGCCTCGGCTGATCCACACGGTGCGGGGGGCAGGGTACCTCCTGAGAGAGCCGCGGGAGGGCGAGGAGGAGTAGAGAGTGTACTCGTCCCTCCGGCTGAGGCTTGCGGTGTGGTACGCGACACTGCTGGCCCTCATCCTGGCGACCACCGCCTTCCTCTCCTACAGCTTCCACAGCAGCTACCATTACCAGGAGGTCGATCGCTCTCTGGTCGGCACAGCGGTTCACGTCCGCGGCGAGCTGCCGGTAGGGGATGGCCGGTATCGACTCCAAGATGGGATCGATCTCTCGCGAGTGGACGAGTTCGCCTCCCCAGACGTCTACGTGCGCCTCTACGACGCTGACGGCGGGTTGATCGCGGCCTCCCCCAACTCTGGGCATCAACCACAGGCGGATCCCCGACTGGTATCCGAAGCGCCTCCAGATCGCGCGGGCGGTGGCCCACTTGGGTCGCTGCTTCATCTCTTGATCAACCTTGGACAGGCGGACCTGCCGGAGGATGGTGGATTCCTGACCGTGGTGCAGGAAGGGCGGGGCAGGACCAGGCTGTACGCGGTTCCCATCAGGGCCGGCGACCGGCTGCTGGGGTACCTGGAGGCAGGGTCGTCCATGGATCGGCTCGACCGCTCCATAGAGAGGCTCGGCCTGCTACTCGCTTCAAGCTCCGCCCTGGGACTCCTGGCAGCGCTGCTGGGGGGGTGGGCCATCGCAGCCGGCGCGCTGCGCCCGGTGGCAACGATGGCCAGCACGGCTCGGGCCATCGCGCTCTCCAGGGGCTTCTCTCGCAGGCTGCCCCATCCCCGCAGAGACGACGAGCTGGGCCAGTTGTCCGTAACCTTCAACGAGATGCTGGCGAGCCTCGACGAAGCCTATCGGGCGCAGCAGCGTTTCGTCGCCGACGCATCGCACGAGCTGCGGGCGCCCCTCACAGCGATCCAGGGCAACCTGGAGCTGCTGGAGCGGGCGCCTCAGATGAGCGAGGTGGAGAGGGCCGAGACCCTGTCCTCCCTTCGCCGGGAAGCCGGACGGATGGGCCGTCTGGTGGCCGACCTGCTGGTGCTGGCGCGCGCCGACGCCGGCCAGCCCTTGAGGCGGGAGCGGGTGGAGCTGGATCGGCTGCTCCTGGCGGTGTTCCAGGAGACGCGGGTGCTGGCCGGAGGGCGGAAGCTGTCGATACGCGACCTGGATCAGTTGCTCGTGCTGGGGGATCCGGACCGGTTGAAGCAGTTGCTGCTGATCCTGGTGGATAACGCCATCAAGTACACGCCCGAGGGGGGCGAGATCCAGCTTGCCCTCCGAAGGGAGCCCGGCGCGGCAGTCGTCTCCGTGTCCGACACCGGGATCGGCATCTCAACCGAGGACCTCCCTCACATCTTCGAGCGCTTCTACCGAGCGGACAAGGCTCGGTCCAGGGATCTGGGCGGCACCGGTCTGGGGCTGTCCATCGCCAGGTGGATAGCCGAAAGCCACGGAGGCCACATCTCCGTGGAAAGCGAGGCCGGCCGGGGCAGCGTCTTCACCGTCCGGCTGCCCCGAGCGCACTCCTCTCAGGGGCTCTAAGCGCGTCGTTCCGATTCTATGACGTAGGGGCCGTGTGACGCGAGCACGTGCAGAGTCACCCCTGCCCTACTCGACGAACAAGCCCACTCAGACTCTCTCAGTCCCGGCTCATCAGGAGGTGCACGTGGACGGCCTTTCACGGATCGTTCGCACCATCACCGCTATGCCCGCCAGGTTCGAGGCGACGCCAACCAGCATCAGAGGCTGCCGGTACTCGGAGAGCAGGAGGGCCGCGCCGGAGAGCCCCACGAAGGGCAGCACATCGGCCACGTGGTGGGCACAGCAGGCCAGCATCGCCACGCTGGAGGTGCCCGTGCTGGCCCCGGCCACGGCGGCGGCGGAGCCGGTGCCCTTCTTCTTGTGAAGGGCCCTCCGCATGTAGAAGAACAGGTCCAACTGAACGCCGAACCCCAGGGCAATCGCGAGGACGAAGTACCAGTCCTGCGACAGCAGCTCCGCCGCGTGCTCGAACCCCTGGGCGAGGGTGACAAGACCCAGGTACAGGGCCACCAGGAGCGCGGATCCGGCCGCCCCGTACATGGCGGGGCGCCCGAGGAAGTCCCGCAGGCCCAGCCCTGTCGGCGACCGCTCCTGCTGCTCCGCTGCCGGCGCACCCGGCGCTGGCTCGGGCTCGCCCGGGTGGTAACCAGCGGCTGCCACGGCGTCCTGCAGTAATCCAGCAGTGACCCGGGCTGGATCGATGCGGAGTACCGCCATCCCCGGGACCAACTCCACCCGGGCGTCAACGACGCCCGGAACGCTCTCGAGGGCTGCGCGGGTACGGCGGACGCGCGCCTGGCAGGTCAAGCCACGGACAGGCATCACCAACTCGACCGGTTCGTCGGAGCCGTTCGTTGGAGCCGTCGACGAGCCCTCGCGCGTTTCGGCGGCCATCACGACACCTCCCACCTGAACACTCGCTCTTTCACCCCGGCCACGTCACGGATGACCAGCTCCAGCACCCGCACGCCAGAGGCCAGGATCGCCTTCCCAGAGGTGTCCTTCGCCGGGAAGCTCAGCGTCCCCGATCGATGGTGCCCTCCAGATGGTGCATCCCACCGTTCGGGCTTCAGTTCCTGCCCTCGATCGTTTCGCAGCACCGCCAGCTTGCCGAGATCGTACCCGTCCAGGTTGACCGAATGGGTGTCCATGGCCACGGAGAATGCGAGCGGACGGTCGGTGTCCCCGGGGTTCTGCCAGGTCACCTTGATGGTCACACTCCCACCCTCGCTGGTGCGAGTAGTGCCCCTGGCAGCGGCGGCTCCGCTACTGCTCTGGGCCTGAGGCCGTGAGAGCTCCGCCGCCACGACGCTGGCGGAGGGAGCCTTTGCCTCCGTGGAACTGCATCCGAGCAGGACAACCGCGGACACACCCAGCGCCAGTCCAATGCCGATTAGTCTCCAACGTCGTCGTTGCAACCTGATACCTCCCCGGGGCGGCCCGCCGGACTCGATACGGGCGGCGGGCTGCACGTTGGTCTCGTCCTCCGCATAAGATACTCCCCGGGGATGAACGGACCCTGAAAGGGGGCTTAACGGGGGCTGAGAGATGGCGTCAGGCGGAGCTTCCTTAGGGTGTGTCGGAGGCAATAGGGGGTGTATCGGTGGGCTTCCCGCGGCCCTCGTACCTGGCATCGCTGGGGGCAGACAGTCGCAGCCAGGCCAGGCGGGAGTACAGGCCGGCCATCAGCCCCAGCGGACAGAGGTACCGACACCAGGCTCGCCCCCGCCAGAGCAGAGAGGAGACGAGGGCTCCGGAGGCTAATGCGAGGAGGAGGAGCGCCGTGAAGGGGCCGCTGCTCTCCAGGGAGAGAAGGAGAAACAGGAAGCCCATGATGGCCAGGCCGAGAGCGGCAATCCAGGGGCCGACCGCCCTCAGCCGCGCAGGGGGCAGCGGCAACGCGGGTCGCCGGAGCCGCTGCGCCAAGTCGCCCAGGGCGGAGAAGGGGCACACCGCGCACCAGAGGCGGGCGGTCAGCAGGATGAAGAAGGGGAGGAGCGTCCACCAGAGTTGCCATACCAGCGCCGCTCCGAGATTCATCTCGCTGCGCTGGGGCGGACGCAGGGCAAGAACGACCACTGCCGTAGCGGCCGCCAGCAGCGTCGCCTGCGGGATGAGCGGGAACCACGGCCAGCGGAGCAGCCTGCTAACCACCGAAGAACGCACGGTAGTAGAGCTTCTGCACGGGTTTGACCGGGGAGTCCGTCTCCACCGTGATCTCGAACAGGTGAGCACCTCCCATCCCCTCGTGCATGCTGGGCGCCAGCATCAGGTAGCTGTTCTCGCCAGGTTGCAGTGTCGTAGCACCTACGACCGGGGTGGGCGGTCAACAACCTTCCACGGTCTTCACGCCGGGGGTGGCGACGATCTTAACGGGCCTATCTCCCACGTTGCGCATCTCGAATCGGGCTGGCGCCAGCCTGCCCAGGGGGACCCGCCCCAGGTCGACGCTCTCGGGGGAGAAGACCAACTCCCCCTCCCTGCTGCCCCCCAGACCCCCGGACAGCCCCAGGAGGGCCACAGCCGCCATTCCGAGAGCCAGCGCCACAAGGGTGGCTCGTCTCATCCCTGCACCTCTCACAGTCCACCCATCCGGAATCACAAACCCATCGTCCTATAGACAAGATAATAGTTCTGCATGCCGGGGCTGGCAGGTTTCTCTCAGGAACTTCTAAGTTGGCGCAGATTAACCTGGATTAGTCAGGATCACGCAGGGACCGTGCCGTGGGTTCGCCATCTCTAATCGGGCTCTCAGCAGTGGCTCATGTAGCCTTAATACTCGGCTGCTATTGTCGCGGGGGATAGCGTCTGCTACGTTCCTGCAGAGGGCAACCGCCAAACCACGGCACTGGCGAATCGCCGAGGGACACAGAACGGAGATGGAGAAGCGAGGTTGGGCACAGAGAACGCAGAACTCCGAAGTGAGGAGCCGCTCCAACAACGAGCCGCCGAGGCTTCCCTGCCAGTAGGCCGCCTCCTCGATTCCCATGAGGCGGTGTCGACACCCCCTCCGCGGTACCGGAACGGTATTGGCGGCAGGCCCGCACGGCGCCGGGGGAGCAGGGTGATGCGTGTGCTGCCGCTCGTCTTCGCCGCGGTGCTCGTGTGGGTCGTTGGGAGCGGGCTGTGGTACGCGGCGAACGGATCGAGCGGGCCTGTCCTTCAGTCCTTCGGCAGCTATCGGCTGACTCAGGCGACCACGGGCCAGGAGGCTGTGGCGCAGATGTCCAGGCTGCACGGCAAGGGAGTGGGCGTCACCGGCGGCTACGTGGGCCACTATGAGGGGCCTTCCGGGGGTGCCATGGCGTATGTCGGCGAGACCGCCGGTGAGGGGGACGCCAGGACGCTGCTCGCGCAAATGGAGCGGCTCATAGCGGCAGGAAACCCGTACTTCACCGACCTGAAGCCGCTCACCATCGATGGGGTCCGGGTGCTATCCGTGAGGAGTGGCCAGGAGGCTCACTACTTCTGGCAGGCGGGAAACAAGGTAGTTTGGATCGGGTTCGACCAGGAGGACCCCGCCGGGATATCTGCTGCGGTGCAGGCGTTCAGATAGGTAAGGGGGTGCATCGATGTCGATGGATAGGGCCGCCGTCGCCGACCCGGGAACGGTACGAAGGGCGGCGTCGGATGCCCGCAGAAGGGGCAAACGTATCCGGTTCGCCATCGCGGGTCTGATCCTAGTGGCTGCTCTCGGGTACATGATCTACTCGGGCATCGCCAGCAATTCCGAGTACTACCTCACGGTATCGGAGGTGTACACCCTGGGGGCCCAGGCCCAGGAGAGCCAGATCAAGATCGGGGGGACGGTGGTGGAAGGGAGCGTGGTCTGGGAGCGGGCAACGAACGCCGTCAGCTTCGACATCACGGACGAGAAGGGCAAGAGATTGCCGGTCATCTACGCGGGGGTGGTGCCCGACTCCTTCCAGCCGGGGGCCGAGGTGATCCTGGAGGGTAAGCTACAACAGGACGGCAGATTCGCCGCCACCACGCTTCTGGCCAAGTGCGCCTCCAAGTACGAGCCGCAGATCCCAGGGATGGGCGGGTAGCACATCGCCACAGGTCTGGCGTGTACTCGAGCGTAGGGCAGGGACGAGCCCCTGCCCCCCCAACTCTAAGCTCGCCTCAAGACTCCCTTCAGCCCCCTCTAAGCTCGTGCATGTACCCTTGGAATCCACCGTGGGGCAGTGCGGCTATCGCGACTCTGAGATCTGCCGCCCCCTACCTGCGTCATGCGTTCACGCGTCACGCTCCACGTGGGTCCTGCTTACCGAAACCAGATCATGGAGGGTCAACTGCGCTCGGGCAGGCTCTTCGGCGTCTCCTGCTTGGAGTCGTGGCAGGAGGGCTGGTCCTGCTTCCCGCGGCCCAGCATCCCCTTCATCATGAAGATGTGAAGGAGAGGGCACAGCGCCACGAGGGCATAGGTGGCAAGGCTGCTCAGGGGGATATTCAGGATCGTCACGGCGAAGACGGCCACCATGGGAATGAGGCAGCAGAGCAGCATGATCATCATGTGCCGGTTGCCGGAGTGTTGATGCACGGTCCACCTCCGTCGGTTCCTCTGCCCTCCGGGGCAGGCACCGTACAGTCTGCCAGACCATGGTTAAGGCGCGGTTAGGGACAGCTTAGGTCGAACTGAGAATCCTTGGGAGATTGCCATGAAGATACTGGTAGTAGAGGACGACGAAGAGATGCGCAGCCTGCTGCTGCGAACCCTCACCTACGAGGGCTACGTGGTCGATGCGGTGGCCACAGGCGAAGAGGCCATAGAGCGGGCGGCTCCAGTACCCCCGGATCTCGTCGTTCTGGACCTCATGCTACCCGGTATCGACGGGTTGGAGGTGTGCAGTCGCCTGCGGGCCGGTTGCGGAGTCCCGATACTGATGCTGACGGCGCGGCGTGCCCTGGCAGACAAGGTGGCCGGGTTCGAGCGCGGTGCCGACGACTACCTGGTGAAGCCCTTCGCCCTGGAGGAGTTCGCGATACGGGTCAAGGCGCTCCTCCGCCGCAGCGGCCTGAACCCGGGCTCTCGCCTCCGCTGCGGCGACCTGACGATGGATCTGGCCTCCAGAGAGGTATGGCGGGGCGATCGGCAGATCGTTCTCACCGCCAAGGAGTTCGATCTGCTGGAGCTGCTGATGCGCCATTGCCGACAGGTGCTCAGACGGGAGCTGATCTACGACCGGTTGTGGCGATACGACTTCGGCGGCGAGTCGAACATCATAGACGTCTACATCCGGTATCTGCGCTCGAAGCTGAACGCTCAGGGTGAGCCGGAGCTGATCCACACAGTCCGCGGCGTCGGCTACGTGCTGAAGGAGGGCTGACGCGCCTTGCTTCCCCTGCGGTGGCGGCTCACTCTCTGGTTCAGCACGCTCCTGGGGCTCACCCTGTCAGCTTCCGGTCTGCTCACCTACGTCGTCGCCAGCCATCGGCTGATGGGCGAGATGGACGACCAGTTGCAGCAGGTGGCCAACCAGGTCCATCGCGAGCTGAACATCCCCCAGCAGGAGCAGCTCGATCTGCTCTCCGTGGCCCCGAGCCGGCTGGTGCCCGCATCCAGTGAGTTCTCCGCGCCGGGCCTATACGTCCAGGTCGTGGACGAGCAGGGCGCCGTCGTGGCCACCTCCCCCAACTTGAGAGGTGAACAGCTACCGATGCAGCCATCACTCGTATGGGCGGGCCTGAAGGGCAGGGCCACGGTGGAGACCCTCATCTCGGCCTCACAGGAGGAGGTGCGGGTGAGGACGGTGCCGATGATTCACGGGGAGAGCGTCCTGGGGTTGGTCCAGGTGGGTCAATCGCTGCACCACGTGAATCAAACCCTTCGGTGGCTAGGCTTCCTGCTGGCCGTGGGCGTCGCCGCGGTGTGGTCGCTGGCCGTGCTGGTTGGCTGGATCCTTGCCGGCCGTGCCCTCCAGCCTGTGAGCGCCATCACAGAGGCTGCCGCAGGGATCGCAGCCACCGGGGACTTCGGGGAACGGATCGCCTACTCGGGTCCCCGGGACGAGATCGGGCGGCTCGCGGCCACCTTCAACCGAATGATCGACCGATTGGAATCCACATTCCAGTCCCAGAAGCAGTTCATTGCCGATTGCTCCCACGAACTGGGCACACCCATCGCGGTCATTCGAGGCAACGCGGATCTGCTCAACCGGCCCCTGCCGCCGAAGGAGGCGCGGGAGTCACTGCGGGCGATCCAGTCGGAGGCAGCCCGCATGGAGCGGATCGTCACCGACCTGCTGGAGATGGCCGAGTTGGATCTGGCCGGTGACAGCCTTACCCAGCCGCTGCGGCTCGACCATCTGGTGCGGGAGGTGTTCGGCGCCACACGCCCAGTCGCCAGCGGCAGGGACTTCGCCCTGGCTCGGGTGGAGCCGGTGACAGTGACAGGGAACCCCGACCGGCTTCGAGAGCTGCTGCTGAACCTGGTGGACAACGCCATCAAGTACACGCCCGAGAGGGGGAAGATCAGTTTATCGGTTCGGAAGGATGGCCCCTGGGGGGAGGTAGCGGTGACCGATACAGGGATTGGGATACCGGTGGAGGAGCAGGATAGGATCTTCGATCGCTTCTATCGGGTGGACAAGGCCCGATCTCGGGCAAGCGGAGGGACGGGGCTGGGGCTCGCCATAGCCAAGGCCATCGCCGAGGGACACGGGGGTCGCATCTCGGTGGTCAGCGAGCCGGGCCGGGGTAGCAGCTTCCTGGTGCGACTGCCACACGCAGGCTGAAGCCAGCGGCTGCGACGCCGGCCTGACCGGGCCATGGTTTCGCGATGGATGGCCGATCTCGTAAACCAAGGGGGTAAGGGATGGTGCGCACCTCGACTGGAGTGGGGGCAGAGCGTCTGAGGTTTCTTGCGGTGGCCGCCACTCTGGCCCTGTGTCTGGTCGTCGCCGCTCTCCTCACTTCGGGGCTGGGACTCGTGTTCTCGAACGCCGATGGTCCTGCTACCGGAAGTGAAGTCCCCTACTTGGGCATCACCTACGTTCCCCTGTCCCACGAACTGGCCGCTCGTTACGGTGTGGAGGCTGGAACCGGGGTGCTGGTCACCGACGTTGCCGAAGGCAGTCCGGCGCGACGAGCTGGGCTGAGGCGAGGCGACATCCTTCTATCGGTCGATTCCGTTCCGCTCTCCCAGCCGTCGACGTTGATCGGGTTGCTGTCCGACCGGCGGTCTGGCGACCGGATCCCCCTTCAGCGAGTGAGGGACGGCCAGACGGCTAAAGTGGAACTGATCCTCGGCGCCAGGCGGTAGATAGGAAGATCAGTTGGGGCGACCGGCCGGTCGCCCCAACTGATTCTGGCCCCGCCTGCATCCGAGTGTCTAGGACCGGACCGGTGCACCCCTGGAGCCCGCCTGCTGCCGCAGGATGTGCACCAACCTCTCCTTCTTCTCGGCACGCAACCTCTCGTAGTCGCCCCGGCCGATCTGGCCGGCCTCGTACCAGTCGTCGAGGTTGGCAATGGCGGCCAGCAGATCCCGCTTCTCCAGCTCCAGCAGAGCAGGGTTGATCGGCGCTGCGCGCCGAGAGCGCTTGGAGGTCGCCGGGTGGGAGAGGCTGTAGGCTGGGACCGGTGCCGGCTCCGCCGCGCGCTTTCGGAGCAGGAGGAAGGCGGCAGCCAGCGCGGCCAGGACGCCCACGGCCACCCCTATCAGGGCAAGGGGGCCACCGGGGATCCCGCCCTGGGGCAGTCCCTGAAGGTTGACGTTCAGGGTGGTGTCTACCGGCAGCTTGTCGCCGCTGAACAGTTGGTAGGTGGTGCCCTGGATGTTCTGGGTTCCGTGGTTGGCCAGGCCGGAGATCTCCGCCCGCACCCCGTTGGGCACCAGCACCTGCACCTTCTCCACATTCTGCTGCAGAGTCGTGGCGAAGGAGAGGGTCGTGCCGTCGTAGGGGATCTTGTAGGAATAGATCTTCTGGGTCTCGCCGGGATAGAGAGGCATGGTGTCTACGAAGCCCGCCCCGTCCTTGACTATGCAGCAGCTCATCAGGGTATCGCCGTACTCCAGGTTCCTGGCGCCCGCGGGCGGCAGGTAGCGGCTCGTCTCACGCTGGTCCGTTCCCACCTCGCGAGAGCCGATGTAGGTCTTGTCGGAGTCGTTGCGCATCACCAGGATCTCGCTGACCTCCAACTCGCCCTTGCCCACGTTCAGCAGGTAGTGCTTGGCGATGGTCTTGACCACGTCGGCCTGAGCGGTGGAATCGTAGACCTTGAGGGTCACCTCCTTGACCTCGCCGTTGCCGGAGAAGGAGACCCTGGGCGCAGAGTAGTCAGCCTTCTGATAGTTGGTGGTGGCCTCGTAGGAGTAGTTGGAACTGGTATCCAGCCCCGTGAACTCGAAGTTGCCCTGGGCGTCGGTCTTGGCGGTTACCTTGTTGCGCTCCGTCTGGCCGAAGTAGGCGGTAAGGGTAACGTCGATCCCCTCCACGCTGCCACCACCAGCGGTTGCGTTCAGCAGCTTGCCCTTGATGGTGCCGCCCTCCGCTGCATAGGCGGGCGAGGCGAGGAGGGCAACGGCCAGGACCGCCGCACCCAGGAGCCGGACGGTATTGGAACTAAGCATTGGCGCCTCCTACTGCTGTCTCTTCCGAGGTCGTCCGCCCACGGTCGGCGAGAGGCTTCCCGCAGGCGGAACAGAAGCGATCTCCCGCTTCCGCCGGCTCTCCGCAGACCGAGCACCTCGTCTGCAGGGAGGCGCCGCAGCTGGAGCAGAAGGCTGCCGCGGGGTTCCTCAAGGGCGAGCTGCAGGAGGGGCAGGCAGTGCCGATGGGGGATGAGGGGGCTGCCGCCTTCTGCCCCGGAGCGCCGGGACCGCCGTTGGGGACAACACCGGCTCTGCGGTGTTGGCGGAGGCTCGCCACCTCTCGCTCGATCAGATCCTCTTCGCGGCTGGTGGCCCTCCCCGACTTGCGGGGCGCATTGCGACGCAGGGATGCCACCTCCTGCTCGATGACGTCCTCCAGCCTTCCGCTTCGGGGCCTGCCTATCTGCACACCGGCCACCGCCGGGGGCAGGGTGTCCAGGAGGCCACTCCTGCCTTCCGGCTCCACGACCCCGTCGATGATCTTCAGCAGGGCTATCGCCTTGTCCTCGTACCGGCTCGCCAGCTCCTGGTAGTCCCGCTTGGAGAGGTTCCCCATGGCGTGGTCGAACTCCAGCTCCTTCATCGCCGTGTAGGTGGCCTCCTTCTGGAGCAGCAACTCCTCCAGGACGGACTCCTCCGACCCTTCCGATCCGTGCACCTCTTGTGACGGCCGGCCGGTCAGCAGGGGCCAGGCAACGAAGGTGGCCACCCCCACCGCCGACACCAGCATCACCGCCAAGGTCATCTCCGCTGTCACGGCTATCGACCTCCTTTCACTCGAAACGCTCCAGCTCTGCCGCCAGTCGAGAGCGGTAGCTGTCGATGTCGGCCGAGCCCGGCCGGCTCGCGGCGGCTCTCACGTAGGCGTCGTAGATCTTCCGCTGCCGAACCCAGGTGGCCACCAGGAACGCGATCAGCACGCCCCCCGCCAGGATCGCCGCGAAGGGGGTGACCCAGGCCGTCAGGTTGAAGCCCTGCTTGGTGGGGGCGGCGAGGATCCGCTCCCCGTACTGGGATACCAGGGTGTCGATGATCTTCTGCTTGGACCAGCCCGCGGCCACCTTCTCCTTGACGAAGCCCCGCATGGCCACCGACTCGGGCATCTGGCAGACGGCCAGGGTCTCAACGCAGTCGGACGGGCACATCAACTCGTTGATCAGATCGGAGGCGTCGTCAGCCAGGGCCGGCGCCCAGGTGGCCAGCAGCAGAAGGAGAGATAACAGCATCGGGATGATGCAGGCTCGGCCCTGAAGGGCCGGGTTAACCCGGCCGTCGTCAACCTGGCCCTTCAGGGCCGGAGTCTCGAGCCTCATTTCGCTCACCTACCCTTCTGCCCCTGCCAGTGCGGCCGCTCGCTGTGCGGCCTGGCGGGCCTCAGCCCTTCGCCTCTCCCTGGCGTCGGGCCAGTAGGCGATTGCCGTTCCCAGCAGCACCACCCAGCCCCCGATCCAGATCCACATCACGAGCGGATTGACGACGAACTTGAAGGAGGCCCTTTCCTGCTCCCAGGAGGCGAGGATCAGGTAGAGGTCCTCCAGGGGGGTGCTGCGGATGGCCACCTCGGTGTTGGGGTTGCTGTGGCTCTTGTGGAACTCCTTGGAGGGGGACATCCTCCCCAGCAGCCGGTCACCGGAGTAGACGGCTACCGTGGCGGCCACCACCTCCTTGCTCTGAGTGGGGAAGCTGTTCAGCCCCTCGTAGACCAGGCGGTAGCCGCCAATAGTGGCATCCTGGCCCTTGTCCAGCGTCACCTCCAACTCCTGCTTGTATGCCTGGGAGCCGGCCACGCCGATCGCCATCAGGATGATGCCAAGGTGGATGACGTAGCCGCCGTAGCGAGGCTTGTTGCCCCAGATGAGGTTCAGCAGGCAGGCCAGGTAGTTGCGGTTGGTGAGCCTCCGCTTGGCGCGGGCTCCACGATAGAACTCCAGCAGCAGAGTAGCCAGGACGAATGCGCATGCCGCGAAGGCCACGACGGCGTAGACCACCCGGATCCCCAGGACGAAGTAGAGGACGGGGACGCTCGCCAGGGCCACGGAGAGCGGGTAGGCGAAGTTGCGGATCAGGTTCTCGGCGGAGGCGCGTCGCCAGCCGATTAGGGGGCAGATCCCCATCAGGATCACGAGAGCCAGCAGGATCGGCCCCTCGACCTGATTGAAGAAGGGGGCGTTTACGGTGACCTTGACTCCCCGCACGGCTTCCGAGATGAGCGGGAAAACGGTGCCCCAGAAGACGGCGAAAGCGGCGCCCACCAGCAGCAGGTTGTTCAGCAGGAAGCTGGACTCCCGAGAAAGCATGGAGTCCAGCTCGTCCTCGCTCTTGAGGTCGGGGAGACGTGCCCACAGCAGCCCCAGAGAGCCCACCAACAGGACGACCAGCATGACGATGAAGGCCGGCCCTACGCCGGAGTCCCCGAAGGTGTGGACCGATGCGAGCACCCCGCTCCGGGTGAGGAAGGTGCCGAAGATGGTCAGGGCGAAGGTGGTGATGATGAGGGCGATGTTCCACACCTTCAGCATGCCCCGACGCTGCTGGATCATGACGGAATGCAGGTAGGCGGTGCCGGTGAGCCACGGCATGAATGAGGCGCTCTCCACCGGATCCCACCCCCAGTAGCCGCCCCAGCCCAGCTCGACGTAGGCCCATTGGGCGCCGAAGAGGTTGCCCAACGTGAGGAAGAACCAGGCGAAGAGGGTCCAACGCCTGGTGCTCCTGATCCACTCGTCACCCAGCCGGCCCGTGACGAGCGCAGCCAGGGCGAAGGCGAAGGGCACAGTGAAACCCACGTAGCCGATGTAGAGCGTGGTGGGGTGGAAGAACATGCCCATGTTCTGGAGCAGTGGATTCAGCCCCTGACCGTCGGCAGGCACGAAAGCCATCCGTTTGAAGGGATCGGAGAAGAAGGTGAGCAGCCCCAGGAAGAAGGCCATGCAGAAGCTCATGAAGGCCGTGACCCAGGGCATGAGGACCTGGTTGGCCTTCCTGTTCTGGATTTGGACGATCACGAGGAAGAGGGCTAGGACCCAGGCCCACAACAGGAGGGACCCCTCCTGGCCGGCGTAGCTGCCCGAGATGCGGTACAGCAGGTCGGTATCCCGGCTGGTGTACTGGGCAACATACTGGAGGGAGAAGTCGAAAGTGACGAAAGCGTAGAGGAGCGCGAACCAGGCGACGGTGGAGAGGGCCGCCATGGCAAGCACCCCGTTGCGGGCGCTGGCCAGGTAGTCACCGTCTCTCCTGGTGGCGCCGAGAACGCTGACCCCGGTGGTGTAGAGCGCCACCACGAAGGCCAGCACGATGAAGATGCGCCCGACCTCGGCCATCCTCTAGACCTCCTCGTCCATGCTGGGGTTGAGCGGGCTCTGCCCGCCCTGCCACGAACGATAGTGGAGAGGGATTAACCGCAGATGAAGGACAGGTGAGAGGTCGATTAGGGCAACCGACGGCTCGGCTGGCCGCGCTACACCAGATTCTCAGCAAACTCTCAGCCCACTCCAAGCCAAGCCCGTTGACCCTGCCGCAGCCGTATAGCTAGCATGCGCTCGGCTTCCATAACAAGGTAAAGGATCTGAGGTAAGGAGGAATCTGCCGACTTCGGGGCCGGCGCCCGGCGGGCAACGATAGAAACCCGCAGTCAGACGATCTGGAAACTAGGAGGGAGGCACCTCTATGGCAGTGAAGCCGAAGGGGCTTCTGGCCATGGCCGTGTTGCTGGTATTGGCTCTCGGCATCACGGCCGGGACCCTATTGGCAGCAGAGACGCAGCCCCAGGCGGGGAAACCCACGGCTGAAATCGAGATCGTGCCGGTTACGGCGAAGGCCACCGACCCCAACGTTCTGGAGGGGACTCTGGCGGACGGTAAGACCAAGGCACAGTTCGGCACGACCGGATTGGACAACGCCGCCATCGGCGTTCCGGTTACCCTGACCGGATCAGCCACCGACCCCAAGGTCTCGGTGACGAAGTACGCATGGACCCTGACGAAGCCCAAGGCGTCAAAGGCTGAGCTGTCGACCAACAACGAACCCACAGTCAAGTTCACGCCGGATGTCTCCGGCGTCTACAAGGTCGACCTGGTACTCAGCAACGAAGCGGGAGCCGGCCCCATGGCCTCGGTGCAGATTCGGGCCGGTGAGTATATCGGCACTGGGTTGGGCAACTGCTTCCAGTGCCATCCCGGCACCACCCAGGGCTGGTCCGAGACCGGCCACGCGACCATGCTGAAGACGGCGATCAACTCCGGCGACACCCACTACACCGAAGGCTGTATCCGATGCCACAGCACCGGCTACACCCCCGGCGCGGACAACGGTGGGTTCACCTCCGTTCAGCAGGGGACCGGCTGGGAGTTCCCATCCAAAGAGGCGATGGCATCGGATGGAGACAAGTGGGCCGAAATGCCCATCCTCCTGCAGAACATGGCCAACATCCAGTGTGAATCCTGCCATGGGCCGGCCAAGAACCACGTGGAGAAGGGGGCCAAGATGGCCTCCTCCATGGACGACGGCATCTGCAACCAGTGCCACGACACCAGCGCCAAGCATATCAAGGGCACACAGATCAAGGCGGCGAAGCACTCGGACGAGGATTCCCAGGCATGGAACTACCCGACAGGTCCCAGCCGCCAGGCTTGCGTTCGCTGCCACTCGGGGGCAGGCTACGTCTCCTTCGTCGAGAACCCGACTGAGCCCGCTTCCTGGGACAACAGCAAGCAGACGGTGGGCTGCTCGACCTGCCACGACCCGCACTCCGCGGCCAACAAGTTCCAACTGAGGACAGTCGGCAAGCCGACCGAGGCGGCTGGCGTCACCAAGGACTTCGGACTGTCGGCGACCTGCGCCAACTGCCACAATGGGAGGACAACGGCAGCCGACGCGCAGAAGGGATCGTATCCCCACTACAGTCCCGCCGCAGAAATGCTCAGCGACACGGGCGGCGTGACCTACGGGCAGACGGTGCCCAACTCGCCACACGGCATGCTGGTGGGGACCTCTCCCATGAGGGATCCGGCGGACGCGGAAGGAAAGACGATGCTGTTCGGCGGAGCCACGCCCGGGCCCTGCGTCGCCTGCCATATGGTGGGCAACAGCCTGGACGCCAACGACCCCAACAAGTTCAACGTGGGCGAGCACTCCTTCAACATGGTGAGCCCCGACGGCAAGGCCCAGAACATCAGCGCCTGCCAGAGCTGCCACGCCGGAGCCACGAAGTTCGACTTCGAGGCAAAGGCCGACTACGACGGCAACGGCAAGGTGGAGGGCGTGCAGGAGGAGGTGGCCGGTCTCGTGAGGCTCCTCCAGCAGGCCATCGCGGACTCCGGGATCAAGCCGATCGAGGGCAATCCCTACTTCGATCCTCAGGATCTGGCAAAGGCGAACGAGAAGCAGAGGAACGCGATCTACAACTACCGCTTCGTCCGCGGCCTGGAGGGCAGCGACGGCAAGGCGAACGCAATCCACAACTTCAAGCGGAGCGTGGCCCTGCTGCAGCTCTCCTACAAGGATCTCACGGGGAACGACGTCCCCAACGCGACCATCATCGTGAAGTAGAGGCCGGCCTCGACCGTCGACCGAGGGTGAGGGTTGCATGACCCTCACCCTCGATAGGCGCTCTCGGATGCGTAGCGGGGAGGGGGGCGGACCGCGGGTCGCCCCCCCACCCGAGCCTTTAAAAGTACGCTGTGGGGGGGGGGAACAAACATTCGCCCCCGAAAACACACAACAAAAA
>JBLNDL010000044.1:0-14594 GCA_050261575.1 Sphingomonadaceae bacterium
TCCTTCGCCTACGGTCGATACCAACTGGACCCTGAGGCTCATCGCGACTCGCTGGAGAGCTACCGGCGAATGGAGGCCGAACTGCCCCTCGCTGTCGCCTTCTTCCCCTCCTCCGAGGGGCGCGAGTTGCCCTTCGTGATGGATGAGGAGATAACCCCCATCTACACGCTGTTCGATCGCGACCGACCCGGGCCAACACTCAAGGTGTTCCGGCTCTGCCCTCCTCCTCGATACGGAGTCGAGTGGCGAGATGTTGATCTCCCCTCGGAGTTGCCGGCCGGGCAGGAAATGGTTGCGGCGGTTACCCTGCAGAACAGGGGAAACCTGGTATGGCCGTCGGAGGGGTACAACCCTGTCAGGGTCGGATACCGGTGGTTGGATGCCGAGGGGCGTGAGGTGAAGGTATCCGATCTTCGGAGCCCCCTCCCCAATCCGGTGGAGCCGGATGGGATCACTGCCCTGGAGGTGGCGGTCGCTGCGCCCGCGACGCCGGGAAGCTACACGCTTCAACTGGACCTTGTGCAGGAGAACTTCGCCTGGTTCTCCACTCTAAAGCCGAGGTGAAGACGATAGAGGTTGCCATCAGGTAGTTGCGCTTGACACCGGACGAAGCGGAACGGCAGAATGCCTTTTCGGATGTGGCGCCGCGCTTTCCCCTGACGGCTGCGGTGTGCGGGGTTCCCCGCATCCGTGGACTCGAACTCCACGAATGGGAGTCTTCCACCTTTGACAGTGTCTCCTCTCGCCTCACCTGACCACGACACCGCCCTGCCGCGAGCGAAGGGGAGGACAGACCGTTGGATCGCCTGGCTTGGCTTCACCTCCATTGCCCTGGCCTTCGCTGCTTTTCTGCGTGTGACCCTGTACGGGCGTGTCGGTCTGATGGACGCGGGACCAAAGGGGCTGCTGCTGCCGGTTGCGGTTCTGGTTTTCCTGATGCTGTGGTTCGCGCTCGCCATGCGGTTACTCGGGAGCGCGAAGACAGGATGGATCGTTGTTAGCTTCCTCCCGCTACTGGCAACGCTGCCGATCACGGTCGGGGTTATCGGGTCGGAGGCGTTCGCCAGGGAGTACTGGATCGACCGGAGCCTCAAGGTCGAGCTGCTGATTGGCCTTCCGATGCTGGTGCTAGCGTGCCAGGCGGGTTTCTGGGGGTGGGTGCGGTACCGGTGTAGCTGGCGGAGCACCGGCCCGTTGGTGGGGGTGCTGGCCCTAGGGCTGGCTTTGCGATGGGCCGGGATGGGCTGGGGGCTCCCCTTCGCATACCAACCCGAGGAGACCAGCATATACTTCCGTCTGGCCAACGAGGTGGCGTTAGGGGGGAAGTGGAACCCTTACTACTTCCAGAACCCCTCCCTGTTCATCTACCTCTTGGGTGTGGAGTTCATCGGCGTTTACGCCGTCTGCCGCGCCCTGTTGTTCGGGCAGACCCCCAGCGACCTGTACATGGTTTTTCGGGGAGAGCAGGAACTCTTCTACAGTGTGGGACGGCTGAACAGCGTGCTTCTGGGAGCCGCCACGGTGTATCTGGTCTACCTGGTGGGTAGGCGGATGTGGGGACGCCGAGTTGGATTGGTGGCCGGGGCGTTGCTGGCCGTCAACTTCCTACATGTGCGCAACTCTCAGTACGGTGTGAACGACGTTCCCTCCGCCTTCTTCGTTGTCGCCGCCGTCTATTTCGCCGTTCGGCTCGCAGAGAACGGGGCCTGGCGACACTACGCGTTGGCGGGGCTGATGGCGGGGCTGGCGGCCTCCACCAAGTACAACGCAGGCGCGGTGGTGGTGGCGATAGCGGCAGCGCACCTCGTTCGTTACGCAGGACTGCGGAATTGCTGTGGGGGAGGAGCCCTTGCCAGGTTGGGCTTGTCGGCGGCGACGTCGCTCGTGGGGTTCGTCGTCGGTACTCCCTATGCCGTCCTCGATTTCGACACATTCCTCGCGGGGTTCGCATCCCAATTCCAGATCGGTCAGTCGGCCTGGTCCGGCCAGGCTCCTGTGCCGACCGCCTGGCTGTTCTTGACCGGCGCTGCCCACGGAGCGGGCCTCGCGGTCTCCCTGCTGGCTGTTCTCGGTATGGCGATCCTGTTGCTCAGGCATCGGCGCGATGCTCTCCTGTTGCTATCCTTTCCGCTGGTCTACTTCGCCTTCATGTCTGCGATGGAGCTGTTCTTCGTGCGATGGGTGGTGCCAGTTACCCCCTTCGTGTCGCTGTTCGCGGCGTTGGGGCTGGATAGGCTGGCCCGGCTGGCGCCGAAGTCCAGGAGGCAACTGGCCGTCTGGCTGTTGCTCGTCGTGGCGATGCTGCAGCCCGCTCTGTTCTCCCTGCGCCTGGACTGGCTCGCCCATCAAACGGACACCAGGGAGGAGGCGAACCGCTGGGCGGAGCTGTCGATACCCGAGGGCAGCAAGGTTGCCATCGAAGCCTTCTCCCTGCTGGACCAGGAGTCGCTCTCCTTCCGCCCCACGCTTCAGCATCGCGAGGTGGAACTGTTCTGGCGGGCCACCATGCACGACCTGGAGTACTACCGGCAGAACGGCTTCGACTACCTGGCAGTCAGCAGCTTCCTGTACGATAGGGCTTTTGCCGATCCGGACGCCTATTCCGATCGGGTGGAGTTCTACCAGCGGCTGGATCGAGAGCTTCCCTTGGTGGCCACCTTCTCGCCCCGGGGTGATGGACAGCCTGTTCCCTTCGACCTGGACGATCTCGATACCCCTTTCTGGCACCTCTTTGCCTACGATCGCCCTGGGCCAACGATCAAGGTGTATCGGCTGGACGGCTGAAGATGAGGTTCGCCCCGGCACCTCTAGCTCTGTTGCTCTCTGCCGCTCTCCCCTTCGTCAGCCAACTGCTCTTCGGTGCAGGGCTGCTCGACGAAGACGTCTTCCTGCAGAGCCTGCCCGCCTGGAGTTGGCTCTCCCACGCCTTGCGATCGGGCGAAGGATCGGCTGTCCGATTGCTGCCCACCTGGGAGGTGATGCAGCTCTCGACGCTGTCGGCGGGGCTGCCGCAAGAGGTTGGGGCGAGCGGATCGCAGTCCATACGGTGCTTGCTTGTGGGCTACCTGCTTCCACTCAGCCGGATGGAGTTGCTGCCCTGGGGATCCCTCGGCCATGCCGGCCCGGCTGTAGTGGTTCTGGTGCTCCTCGGGATGCGAGACCTCGTCACCCGTAACCTCAACAGCTTTCTACTGTGGCCGGCGATCCTTGGCCAGCTGCTCTCCCTTGGCGATGCCACATCGCTTGGCATCCTCCTGCAATTGCCCCCATTCTCCTGGGAACCGTCGCGCCTTACATTGGTGTCCATATTCTCCTTGTCCATCCTGGCCGGGATGGTCCTGGCGCTTTTGGCGATCCCCACCGTGTTGCTAATCCTCAACCTGGCGACGTGCTCTCGCGTTGCCAGGTCGAGTCGACCCTGCTTCTCTCAACGGATGCGGTACTCGTGCCCGCGACTGCGGTGCTGAACCCGGCGATCGACCCTGCGGTGATGGCGAAGGTGCCAGAGACAACGGGTCTTCTTGCGGCTGGGGGGTGAGTACCGGGTCTCCGGTCACCGGCCGGGTATGCGCCTCCACAACCACATGAGCTGTTTCGGTCCGACCCGCGAGTCTGCCTTTACCGACGATCTTCGTTATCGTTTTTGGATGGAGATGCTGGCGCCGGTCACCAATCTCAGTTGGGGGATAGCCTCCATCGATGGCTACGAGCAGCTCCGCTCGCGACACCACGAGTTGATGCTGCGCTACATCGACAACGAGCGGAGCTACGACTGGGTTGCGTCGCCTCCGATCTACGTCCTGGAGATCCCCGATCCGCTTCCTAGGTACTAGCTGGTGGGCCAGGCTTCGGAGTTCGACTCCGATGCTGAGCCGCTAGCTGCGGGGCTGATAGCCTTGGTTTGGTTGACTCCCGAGCTGCTCTGGCCCCGTTTTCTGAGGGCACCCGGCACCGTCTGGAGTAGTGCCAGACCCTAGGACTGCTTTCGGCCTGGGGACACTGCGCAGCCAGACTCTCAGGTTGGCCACCACCGTTGGATGACCGCTGTATCGGACCTTCGGTCGGTCTAAGCGATGTTTCGGTGTTACCTCATGCTGCTCAAGCCATCCCATATCCCTTCCAGGGAGAACGGCTCGAACTCCACCACCTGCTCGCCGGCCAGTCTGTATCGGTAGAGTGGAATCCGCTTGGCAATGACATCGCCGGCCCAGAGGGTGAAGTAGGCGGTGTATTCGCCATCGACTGGAGGCCGGGTGCTCGACTGCCGTTCTTCCGGCTTGCCATTGACCGTGGCGTGGTGCTCTAGGGTGGCGGGGTTGAGGTCGAAGCGGATCTCCTTGATGCGTTCGTCGGGGTTGGTGGGCAGTTCGAACCAGCCAGGATGAGAGTAGCCGTGAGTGTCGTAGATGTCGAGGCTGTGAGAGACAGGGACCTGCACGTCCAGGTAGGTGAGGTGGGTGGAGATGGTGTTGCCCTCCATGCGGCTGTTGCCCACTGCCACCAGCGTCTTCGGGTACTCCTCGTGGATGGATAGGTCCTGGCCGCCGTTCCTCACATGGGCGGCCAGGATCCACGGTTGGCTGGGGTCCTTGGAGGAAAGGGTGATCTGGTCTCCCAGTTGGACCGGTAGGGAATGGACGGTCACCCCCTTGGCTATCTGGAAGGAGTACACCCCCTGGCTGGTTTCGGTCTGGATGGTGGAGGTGGCTTCTGCGGCGAAGGTGGCGATCAGGTAGGCAGAAGGGCTGCTTCTGGGGTGAGGGGTGTCGTTTGTGGGGATCTCCACGGTGATAGGGAGGCGGGCGGGCAGTTGGTCGCTAGAGGTGTTGGGGTGCCGGTAGACATCGACAGCATCTCTTTGCGGGGTGCGGTATGCCTTCATGAGGGAGCCGGCCCAGATCTGGTCGGATGGGAGCAGTCCTCTCGCTGCAGCGATCTCGTTGGCTCCCACTATCTCCACTTCGGACGGCTCGTCGCTACGCTGCCTAATTGTCTCTGGAGCCACGGATAGTTCGGCTATCATCCGTTCGATGGGAAAAGCTCCTTGAAGTCGCTGGTTTCGAAGGGCATAGAGTAGCATCCAGATGGCTTCAGGGTCGGCAAGGATACTGGGCGATACCTTGGTTAATACCCCCGCTGGCAGCATCTTAGTGAGCTTTGTTGCTTCCCATGTCTTGGGATTCCAGATGTTCCCTACCGGCTTCCAGAACACGTAGGCACCAAGTGTCAGGTTCGCGGAGAGCATTGTGATCAGAAGGAGACCCAGGATTCCTGTACTCAGCATTGCGAGAACGCGATTATATGTGCGGAGTTGGCCAAACCTACTTGTCCAGTGATCCGCCCAGTTCCATAGCGCAGCAAGCCCGATCACGACTGCCGGGGCCAGAAGGAAGGTGATACCTGCTTGCGCCTTCGAGTAACCATAGGGGTAACCGGACACTCGCAGATAAGCCAGAAGCGCGAAGCTGCCCAAGAGCAGAGAACGGTACAGTCCCAAGCCCTTGGTGAATACCAGGCCGACTCCAGCAACGATGATTGCGGCCCAAGTAACTGCTGCCGAGAGGCATTCCAGCAGTTCAGTTCCGAGTGGGCCGAGTTGGCCCTGCCCGGCTACTATCCCGAATGCTTGGCTGATTAGTGTAGTTCCAAGCATGTCGCTTATGGGACTGAAATCTGAGTTGCTCCATCCCGAGGTTTGCGGCAAGCCGGTGGTGAGAACAAGCAGCGACAGCTTTAGTTGCTCAGGCAGCGTCAATAGCAGCGTCCCTAGCCCGATTAGCGCTACCCGGGCTACCATCTGCGGCCGATCATTAGATCTGATCCCGAGGTAGATGACTCCTGGGACCATCAGGAACAACAATAGTGGAGCCCCTTGATAGTAGCTGATCAGCAATGCTGACACGATCAGCGCCGCAGCCAAGAGAGGAGGAGACTCTTGCCCCTCAAGAGCTCTGAGCGTGGCGACGATGGCCATGGGAGTCAAGAACAGACTAACCGCTTGGCCCGGGTGGCCAAAGAGGACCCAGAAGAACAGAGTGCCATTCAACCCCGTCAATACGGCTACGACAAGGGATGCCTTACAGCTAGCCCGAATCAGGATTTGGCAGAACAGAAAGACCGCAGGAAGAGATAGAGAGAGAACGAATGCCTGCGCTGGGCGAAACACAAGAGCGGAGTCCCATCCAAGCACCAGGCCAAGAGCCGACTCAAGGTATCGTGGACCGCGTTGGAACAGGAAGTTGGCGTCGTCAGCGCGATGTCCGGCGAAAGACAGGTGTGCTTCACGATCATACCAGTCACCTATCGGTGGAACGCTTGCGTTCCAAGAGTGGCTGAGCAGAGAGTCGGTGCTGAATGAGAAGAGAGGCGCGGAATGCTCTCTTAGCCATTCTGCCAGAGGGACGAGCAGATACAGGTCGCCCTGACCTCCAACGTAGGCAAGCGTGCCATTGTGGGCCATGGTGAGGGCGGTGATGGCGTAGCTGGGAAGGGCCAGGGCCAGCAGGAACAGCCACCATCTGGGGGAGCCTATCCGGAAGCGTAGCCTGCCGCAGAAGACTATCCACAGGTTGATGGCGGTGGCGATGATCAGGGCCAGGGTGAGGGTGGTTCTGACGGTGGCTCCCAGGGCAACCAGCAGACCGGTGAGTGTTACCAGTAGGGAGAAGCCCAGGTAGGGTGCGACCAACCATCCGAAGGGTCTGACATCCTTGGGCAGGGTTAGGGCTGTAAGGCCCAAACCCAGGTATGTTAGCAGGACGACGGCCACCAGGTAGAAGAGCAGGGAATCCGCCAGTATGCCGAGGAAGCCGTCGCCGAAGCTGATATGCCATTGAGAGAGGCATTGCGGCAGCACCATTTGCACGTCCTTAGGGAGCCCCGGTTGGGTCCTTGGATGCTAGGGTGTCCCTCTTGGCACGCTCCGTTATCAGGGCGAAGGCGAGAGCAATCAAGGCCACCAGGGCGGAGGCGTAGCCGAACGGTCTGGCGCTGCTCTCAAAAGCCATGTCCAATGGCTTGAAGAAGGCGAGCGCGTCCTCCGGCCACGCAATGCCGATGGGGTAGGCGACGTTCACCTCTCCGTTCCAACGATAAGTCATCGTCGGAAGCCGTAAACGGTGCTCCCTGATAGCCTGCATGGAAAGGTGGGTGTAGGTGGTGAGCACTTGGGTTGCCCCAGTCCCCTCGGGACGATGAGTTGCCGTGGGGTTGGCCAGTATGTCCCCCTCGCGGACGACGGTTGCCACGAGGAAAAGCAGGAGCGCGTAGCCTGCTATCCTCGAAAGACCTCGACTCGTCAGGTGGCGGTAGACCACCTGGAAGCTGTAGGCCGAGGCCACCATCAGGAAGGGGATTCCGAAAGATGCGTGGCGGAAGAAGTCCGCGAAGTGGAAGGTGTTGGGTATCCAGGGATTCGCGAAGAAGATCAAAGCCGTGTTTCCAATCCCCGGCACGACGAAGGCCAGAAGCCGTCGATCCTGGGCGATCATCGCTATGGTGCCGGCTAGAACCGAAAGCAGGAAGAGACCCAGAAGCGCCACGGCCCACGGGATATCGAGTCCAAGGCCCCTCTGATAGATTCCCAGGGCATCGGTTCGTCTGAGCAACTCGTAGTTCTCCGCTGCGAACTGCAGCCCCAGGGTGTTGTTGTAGTTCTGAGGCCACAGGAAGCCGAAGTTGGCCCACCAGACCGCCACCATCGGCACAACGAAGAGGCCGAGGCTCAGGGAGAACAGGGCAAGTTGCCTCATCCGCGGCCGGCCGGCCACCACCCCTAGGGCCAAACAGCCGGCATAGAGGATACCTTCGGGGCGCGCCAGGCTGAGCACCCCACTCGCCAGCCCGGCTACTATCCAGGGCAACGTTCGATGCCGAGCATCCAACGCCCTGAGGTAAAAGAAGGCCGCAAAGCAGGCACTGGTGAGTAGCACCGGATCGGGATCCGGCAGGTTCAGTACCCAGAAGCGCAGGTATGGGAAGAGCGATGCCAGGCTGGCGAAGATGACGGCCGTGGTTCTGGATCTGGTTGCCTCCCTGATCAAGAGGTACAGCGATAGGGGAAAGAGGGTATTGAAGATCAGGGACGGAATGTATGCGGCGAATGAGTCGTGCCCGAAGAGCGTGAAGGCCAGTCGCAACATCAGCGGGAACAGCGGCAGATCGTAGACGTAAGGAGGGCTGCCGGCAGACATGGGCCCGGGCTCGGTGAGGGTCACCGGGTAGCTGATACCCAGTCCGAAGGAATCGGCCAGCGCCCAGAACCTGAGGAAGGCGTTGCCTATGGGGATGAGGAACACGCTCGATTGGAGCGCCCCGATCACCAGCAGTGCGATGGGGATCGCAATATCAGCGAATCCCCCTCCGACGCTTCGGCCGGATCTTCTCCCGTCTGGCAGGGAAAGGGCTGTGATGGAGATCTTCAGTAGAGATACGACCAGGAAAGCGATGACCACGGCAAGGATTGGAAAGGGCTCGATAGGGGAGAGTAGTTGCCATCTCCACTCGTCGAGGTTGCGGCCATACTGCAATTGGTGGAGCCCAAACAGGTCGATGGCTAGGAACGGCAGGGTCGATCCCCAGAGTAGAACCCGTGACCGAAGGGCACGTTCACCAGCCTGCTCCACCAGATCGGAGGCTGCCCACAGCGAGACGAAGAGAAAGGCGAGAGACAGGAAGAAAGCAGTGGTGAACCAGAGGAGTGGCGAAGGTGATAAAGACAAGGCTCCACGCACCACCCTGACCAACAAGTAAGCGGTGCAACCCGCTTCGAGAATGGATACCGGTACCCAGTACCGAACGATTCTCTGTTGTCTGATGGCAGCACGCCAGGCAATCGTCGAGTACCTCAGATCAGTCCTGCTCATTTCCCTCTTTGCGTCCTTCAGCGATGACCACGTCTTATATGGATTTCTCTGACTTCTGGCCAGTTCGCAATCGCTTCGTGTCATAGATCCTGATAGTGGGTCCCGGTCTCTCGCGGTCAGTTAAGTGCCAATAGGGGGTGTACATATCGTCCTGGGAGTAGTGCAGATCGGCACCGCCCAACCCCGGGCCGAAGACCGCGATCAACTCCGCCTCCGATTCCAGGATACGGTACTCTGGGGGCAGGAGCGATGGATCAGCCCCCTCTAGGAGCCAAGGACCGTAGCCGAAGCTGCCGATGACGACGTAGTCGAAATCGCCGCTGACGATATGTGGCCTTGTCGAATCGTTTCCTGGCCAGTACACCCAGGTGTCTCGTGAGGAGTAACTACTCCACCGGAACTTGTTGTCCTCCTGGCTGTAGCCGTCCATGGCGATGGAGCTGCCTTCGGGGGTGTTAGCTCCGATCCAAGCCGCCGCGAGGCTTCTGGTGTCCTTCTGACCCAACAGGTAGTTGTGCTGCCAGGAGAGTGTGAGCTGCTGTGCCACTCCAAGAACCAGTAGCAGCAGCGGGAGTGCCCTTTGCCAGAGTGGAGCATGGCTGCGTTCGGTCAGCCGGTAGAGGCCGTATCCGGCCAATAGGGCCAGGTAAGGGAGAAGGGGCATGGCGAATCGGGCAAAGAACAGCCTCTGCGTGGACATGAAGCTGAAATAGGCCAGGGGTGTGGACAGCAGCAAGGCCAGACGCCAGCGGTCCCTCTGGAGCGCCAAGACGATACCTGTTCCAGCGAAAACCATGGGCAGCAGACCCAGACCGTGAAGAAGGGTCGAAAGGAACAGTATTGGGGTCGGCTGGGCCTGTTGGCCGAGCCAGTTCTCGGCTCCCAAACCGTACTGGGATAGGAAGCCGGCAAGGAAGGAGGGGAAATCTAGGACGGAGTAGGGAGTGCCCAGCACGAAGCCAACTGCTGAGGCTGCTCCCCCAAGAGCCAGTAGGATGTGTGGTCTTTGGAGGTGTTTCGTCTGGCTCGAACTCAGTGCCCTGGCTAGGTGGGCCACCACGATGGCCACGAAGAAGAAACCCACGTTGTACTTAGCGGAGACGCCCAGCCCCCCGCAGAGACCCGCCAGCAGGTATTCGATCGCTGCCCCTCGCGTGTAGATCCTGACGGAAAACAGCAAGCTTGCCGTCAGCAGTAGGACAGCTAGGATGTCGTTCGTTGCATAGTGGGAGTTTCGAACATGGAGGAGAGAGACTCCCAGCAGACAGGATGCGTAGATGCCGGCCTTGGCGTCGAACAGCTCCTTACCTATCTGGTAGACCAGGGCGACCGTGAGTGCCCCAGCCAAGGCACTGAAGCTGCGCGCCGCGAGCACCACCAGGTAGTCGCCTCGAGGATCCTGAATGCCCAATCCGAGGAGGTCTCCCAGCAGATGGAAGGCCTGGGCTTGCTGTGAAAACAACAGGTAGAAGAGATCGGTAACGTAGATCATCAGGCTGGGGTTCTCGAAGTAGCGGGGATTGGCGTCTCCTGTTGCCATCATAAGGAAGGCTCGCCCGATGTACTGATGTTCGTCAGGGTGAAACAGGGCTGGGAGGCCCCAATTGATGTTCCAGAGGCGAAGTGAAAGGGCGAGTATGGTGATTAGGGCAATGATCAGGGCAGGGGCCACCCTGCTGCGCCGGCACCTCACGAACAACAATGCTTGGAGCGTTGCAGGGGCCAGGAGTATGTAACCCTTTGCCAGGGGCTGAAAGATGAGCTCGCCGTATGGGCTGGTGGTATAGATGTGGTTGGAGAGGTCGCTTCCGTAGACAGCCCCGACCAAAGCGATACACAGCAGGAGCGGTAGGTGTCCGAGCGCCGCGCAGTAGAAGGATCGTCTCCAACGGACTGCTGAGAGCTTGTGGAGCAGCAGGGCATAGAGCATGGCCCAACCGGTGAGCGCGAACCAGGCTTCGAGCAACTGGAGAAGCCACTGTCTGCTGACTGACCACGGAGCCGCTCTGCCGAGGTCAGACAGGGGAAAGATGAGTGCACCAGACAGGGAAGAGGCAGCCACAACGACAAATGGCATTGCCAACTCCATCTTGGTGGACCGCGTCGGCCGGCTCTGCTGTTGAACGTTTCCTGTCGGAAGCAGAGTGTTCACCATCTGTGAGTCTGTCTGCCTTGCCGTCTACCGAGCCTCAGTCGAGGGTATGCAGGTGCACGGAGAGTTCGGATCTCTCGGCAGCTTCAGTAGGTCGCTTTTGTCGAGTGTGAATGCTGTTGTGGAGATCATGAAGGCGGCAGGGTAAGTTATTGTAGCATGGCTGGACTGCGGCATGACAGCTGACGCGCGGCATTCTTCTCATCCCGCCTGCCGCGGTTGACCCTGTGCCGCTTGGCTGCTACCATCGCAGCGCGCTCTGGTGGAGCGTCCGTCCCATCCATCAACTCGTTCCACTCCTTCCCAGAGGTCAGCTGTGCCTCCACTACCTTGGCTGCGTCCGGCTGTATCGTTTGCGGTATCCTCTCTCTTGCTTCTTGCCTTGAGGCTGTTGCCCACCTCAAGCCTGAATGACGGCGGACAGGTGGCAGTCGAAGCTGTGCGGGTGGTGCTGGCGTTGCTGCTGCTCCTAAGCCTGTTAGGCTGGTCGTTCAGTCCGATCCTCCTGCCCGATCGTTGGAAGACCTACGAATCAATCCTGATGCCGCTTCTCGGGGTAGCAGTCTTCGTCCCCCTCGCCTACCTCCTGAATTTCTCCCTCGATATGAGGAGCGCCACGGTCGTGCTGATCGTCGTTGCGCTTCCCCTGGCTACCTTGCGGCTGGTGCGGGGGCCCTTGCCGGCCTTCGATCGGAAGGATACACCTGTCGTCTTGGCTGCCCTGGGCCTGTTGGTGGTTGCCCTCTTGCCCCACCTGGTGCAAAGCTCGCTGGGCTTGCTCTCCCAGAGCGTAGACGAGGAGACCTACTTCTACCTGGCCAATTACCTGCTCGCTTACCCCGCTGGAGCCGGCATGCCCGGCCCACCCTCTCCTGTGTTTGGGCAGGGCACCGACTTCTATCGCGCCGAGGGGTGGGGTTACATGTACCTCCTGGCCGCGGCGAGCGGCCTCAGCGGAGTTCCCACCTTCGATGCGTATCTCCCCACCAGCTACGTTCTGTTGGCTCTCAGCGTGCCGTCGTGGTTTCTGTTCTTCAGGGCAGTCCTGCGGCTGGAGCCATCCTCGGCGAGGCTGGCCGCGCTTCTGTACGCTGCGCACGGCTTGCCCCTCTGGTTTGCATCCTATGGATATGCTCGCCAAGCCGCCTGGATCGCGCTCGCCCCGCTGGCCTTGAGTGCCCTGGCGCTCGGGTTGAATCGAGGAGGCGCGAGGGGCGTGGCTTTCGCAGGCCTCGCCTTGGGGGCGCTCTTCGCCACCGAGTCGCGGGTGGGCGCAACCCACATTGCGGTCACCGTGGCCGGACTGGGCGTGTTCTGGCTCGTCTTCGATCGTCGTCTTGCCTTCATGAAACGGATATCAGGCATGGGCATCGTGGCAGCGCTGGCCGCGGCGCCAGCGCTCTGGTTCTTCGTGCGGAGCTACCTGGTCGGTGGAGAGGGGGTGGCCATACTCAACGCCCGTGACTCCCGCCTGCTGGACTGGGGGCCGAATCTCGGGGGCTTCCCCGGACCAGAGGTGCTTCTGGGGCTGGAACCTTTCGATCTCGTCAAGCTGCCGGAGGGATCCACACAACTCCAGTGGTTGGACCCCATAGGCGGATGGATGAGCAACGCGGCCCCTTGCCTCGCGTGGGTTCTCCTGGTGGTGGCCGCCTTCGGGGCAGTGGTGGCGAGCCGCCGGAACCCCCTGTTGCTGCCCCTGGTGGCCGGCTTCTTCATCTGGATGGCTGTCACCAGAACGGTGCTGCCCTTCCCATACGGCTACTTCAAGCTGTTCGGCGTGGCGGCTCCCATTGTGCTCGGCTTCATCGTGGCTGGAACTTCTGCACGACCGAGACTCCCCAAGCTTGGCCGACTCTCCATCGCCAGTTTGGTCCTTCGGCAGGGTGAACGTGGCACGCCCCGTCATGCTGAGCGCAGCGAAGCAACTCCACGTTGCGAGAGTAGGCCCCTCGCTGACGCTCAGGATGGCAGCCATCAGAACCACTCTGACGGACTACGATGGGCGCGACGCAACCTGTTGACGTTGGGTTGTGCCGTCCTGCTTCTATTCCTGGCTCGCAACACCCTCAGCACGGTCGTGTTCGGTGCTGGGGGATGGGGGCTGTCGATCCCTCCGTCGCTGGTGTCGGCCGTCTCGGCCTTCTCGGATGCTACCGAGCCCGGAGCCCACGTGTACGTGACTGGCGCCACACGCTATCCCGTTGACCGCGATGCGGTACTGCTCCGCAAGGGACATCGATTGGCCATGCAGAGTCGAGAGGAGCTGGAGATGGTCTGGGCCGACCGCATGCATGCCCTGGTCTCTACCAGCCTAGTGGGGCGGCAGATCCACGGCGTTTTCAAGACGGAGCAGTGGCGTTGGTCCAGCGTCCTCCCTGACGACGACTACGACTACTACGTCCTCAACAGTGACGAGGACCCGCGCCTCAGGGGACTGGATCGGAGCGACGTGGTGGTGAATGGTGGGAGTGTCGCTCTCTATCGTGTGCCGGGGGAGGCAAGGGCGAGCAGCGAGCAGATCCTTTCAGCGAGGGGTAGCCTCAGAGTTGATGCATCGAGTCCACTGGAGTTCCGCGCCGAGCGGGGGCGGCTGGTGCTGAGCCCGGACGGGACCGAACGAGATGGCGTTGCGCAGGGGCGGATTCGGCTTGGTTTCCTGGCCCTTAGAGAGACTATTCTCGATCTGTCTATCGACGGTTTTCACAGACTGATCGCGTTGGATCCTGGCGTGTCTTGGTATACGAGTCCGACCCTCGACCTGCCGTGTGACGTCACCGTTCGACCAATTGCGGACGATGCAGTGCGAGTCGTGGCGCTGCGGGTTCTGCCACCCGGCGAGGAGGATCTTGACAGGTCTGACGACTCCTATCTCTCGAGTGAGGTGGCGATTCGGGACGGAAACGTGTGCGTCGACATATGGCTCGGCAACCCCATGAGGGACGCGAAGGGTGCGCATGCGGAAGTGGTCGTCGACGGAAATGAGTCGACGGGCCGGCGATTGGGGCTAGAGGTCGACAAACCGGGCCAGAGGTGGTCGCTGCGATTCCCGTTGCAGGGAGGAGCTTCCCAGCAATTGCGGGATGGTGTGGTGGCCGTTCCGATGGAGCCCTCCCCCTGGCTGGAAGGCGGAGGAGGGCTGCTGTCTCTTCGGTTCCGCCTGGGCCACGAGCGCCCCAAGGAGGCGCTGATCGCCACCATAAGCGTGAACATGGGGACGGTTACGCGCTTGGACAGATACGTCGATCCCGTTCAGTTGAGGCTATGGGGCCACGACGACCGGCCGAAGGAGAAGACACCACCACCTTTAGAGTTATTGGAGGGAGCTCTGGTGCGGGCTCCTGGCGGGGTTACCTACCTGGTGCAGGACGGGCGTCGGCGCTGGGTTCCGAATCCCGGTTCGTATGACGGGAGTCGTGATCCCATCGAGCTTTCATCCGAGCAACTCTGGCTCATCCCCCCCGGTCTTCCATTGGAGTAGACAGCAGACGGCAGGGGCGGCCGCTCCGCCCCCCTGTGTTGCTCGTGAGGAGCCTATCCACTATCCAACGTTGGAGGGCTTGTCGTGATCAAGCAAG
>JBLNDL010000045.1:0-55008 GCA_050261575.1 Sphingomonadaceae bacterium
CCGCATCGCCGTGATGCGGGATGGCGTGCTCCAGCAGCTAGACACCCCCCAGCAGCTCTACGATCACCCGGCCAACACCTTCGTCGCAGGCTTCATCGGCTCCCCGGCCATGAACTTCTTCGACGTTGGCATCGTGGTGAACGACGGGAAGGCGGAGCTGGTGGGCGACGGCTTCAAAGTGGGGCTCAACGGGGAACAGGCAGCGGCGGTCGCGCCCCTCAACGGCAGTGAGGCGATCCTGGGGATCAGGCCGGAGCATATGGGGGAGATCAGCCAGGGGGAGACGGAGACCAAGGGCGAGATCCCAGCCACCGTGGAGGTGGTGGAGATGATGGGGAGCGAGCAGTACGTCTACCTGGTGGTGGGATCCAAGAGCTTCGTCGCGCGGATGGACGCGCAGACACAGGTGAGGATGGGCGACACAGTGAGGCTCGCCTTCCCCAAGGAGCTGATCCAGCTCTTCGACAAGCAGAGCGAGAAGAACCTGTTGCAGCCGTTGCCGGTGGGGCTGGCAGTCTGACCCCACCCTGTCGTGCCGGTGGGGTCGGACGCTCGGCACAACTAGCCAGCGGGCAGGGGGTGCACCCCCTGCCCGCTGGCCTCCGTTGACTGCCGTGCCGCCCCCAAGCGACTCGGGGGTCACCGAATCACGGGTAGATGCCACGAGTGATCGTGGCGTCCGCCACCCGCTTGATAGCCAGCATGCTCGCTCCCACTCGCATGGTCACGTCGTATTCGTCCGCCATCCGCTTGACGTCTCGGAAGGCCCGCTGCATGATCCCTTCGAGCCTGGTGTTGATCTCCTCTTCAGTCCAGAAGAAGGCCATCAGGTCCTGCACCCACTCGAAGTAGGAGACGGTGACACCGCCGGCATTCGCCAGGATGTCGGGGACGATCAGGGTGCCCTTGGCGGTGAGGATCTCGTCTGCCTCTGGAGTGGTAGGGCCGTTTGCGGCCTCGGCGATCAGCTTCGCCTTCATTCTGGGAGCGTTCTTCCCAGTGATCTGCTTCTCGAGGGCTGCCGGAACTAGGATGTCGCACTCCAGTTCGAGGAGATCCTGGTTGGAAATCGGCTCGGTGTTGGGCGCTCCCACCACTGAGCCCGTTTCCTGCTTGAAGCGGATCAACTCCCATGGGTCCAAACCAGCCGGATTGAAGACCCCGCCCCTGGAGTCGCTGACGGCGATCACCTTGGCGCCGTCCTCGGCCAGGAACCGGGCGGTCGCGGCGCCCGCGTTGCCGAAGCCCTGGACGACGGCGGTGGCGCCCTTCAGGTTGATTCCCTTGATCTTGGCGGCTTCTCGTATCGTATAGATGCACCCGCGGGCCGTCGCCTCGTTTCTCCCCGCGGATCCCCCGATGGACAGGGGCTTCCCAGTAGTAACGGCCGGGACGTAGTACCCCTTGTGTGTGCTGTAGGTGTCCATCAGCCAGGCCATGATCTGGGGATTCGTGTTGACGTCGGGGGCAGGGATATCCTTCTCAGGGCCGATGATGACGGAGATTTCGGTCGCGTACCGCCGGGTGAGACGCTCCAGTTCGGCACCGGAAAGGCTCTTCGGGTCGCAAATCACCCCTCCCTTTGCACCGCCGAAGGGGATGCCCACGACGCCGCTCTTCCAGGTCATCCACATCGCCAGGGCTTTGACTTCGTCGAGGTCGACCTGCGGGTGATAGCGAATGCCACCCTTTGCCGGACCGCGTGCCAGGTTGTGCTCGATCCTGTAGCCGGTGAACACCTTCACGGTGCCATCGTCCAGACGGACCGGGAAGTGGACCGTTAGCTCTCTCCTGCAGTTGCTAAGGATCTGTCGAATGCCGGAATCGAGCTGAAGCTTGTCTGCCGCGGCGTTGAACTGCTGAATCGCGATTTCGAATGCCGTCGGCTCCGCCGTAGAGTTGACTGTGTTGGACCCCATCACGACCTCCCACTGGATTAGTGTGCCAACACTAGGGTTGTGAACACTTCGCGTGCTCACCCGGGAGGAAGCTATGCAGGACGTGAGGCGTGACGCCACATACAAAGAACCGGCTGTCCGTCAACTCTGACAGACGCTAGCCGGTTCTGAGCTGGCAGCCGTGAGGCTCGTCCTATTACTCGTCGGTAGGTCAGATCGCCACGATCTGACCCAGGCGTGACGACCGCCCGGCGGTCCTGCAGAGATGAATTTCCCCGTGCGTCGGAATCTAGCACGTCGAGGCGCAGTTGTCTAGTGGGAGCCGGAAACCCGAGCCGGCCGAGGCCCATGCCGCCGAGTACAGTCGTGAAACAGCTCGTGCCGTGGGCTGTCTAATCGAAGGAGCATACCGAAGTAGATAGGAGTCGAGAATGAGACGCATCGATGCTGGGACGCTCTTCGGCATCCTGCTGGTGCTGAGCGGCCTCTTTCTGTTGTTGCAGACCCTGGGCATTCTCTCCATTGCCGGAAGCATCATTTGGGCAGTGCTCTTCCTGGCCGGCGGGCTGGCCTTCCTCGGAGTTTTCATGGAAAGGCCCTCCCAATGGTGGGCGTTGATACCGGGGTTGTCACTGCTGGCTCTCGGGGCGTTGATCGCGCTGGAGAGCACGGCACCTTGGGTGGCCAGGACTTGGGGCGGATCTCTGTTCCTGGGAGGCATAGGCCTCAGTTTCTGGCTGATCTTCCTGGTGAACCCCAGGAATTGGTGGGCGATCATCCCAGGCGGAGCGCTCGCCACACTGGCCGTGGTGGCTGGCATGCCGCCTGGCGTTCGGGGACCGGTATCAGGCGGCGTCTTCTTCTTTGGCTTGGGGGCGACCTTCGCTCTGGTCTACCTACTCGGACGGCCTAGGGAGCACATGACCTGGGCGCTGATCCCCGCGGCGATTCTCGCACTACTCGGTGCATTCACAATGGCCTCCGCCGTCGCGCTGTTCGGCTACGTGTGGCCGACGCTGATCATCCTGGCCGGACTGTACCTGATCCTCAGGGCGCTGCAAACGCAGAGGGGTTGAGAATCACTTCTTCGGCACCGATCCTGCGGGATTGCGGCCCACCATCTCTCGGAAAGGGGGGCGCCGTGGACGTAATCTCGGGGATCGTGGTGTCGACCTCCGTCTTCCTGCTGTCGTCTGTTCTCGTGTTGCTGTTCACGAGGGTATCGCCAGGCTCCGCGCCCGCCGCCAGCGGCAAGCCGACGGCCGGCGGGCTGACCCAGCGGGTCATGACGATCTCTCTGGTGGTCTACTTCGTGGCGGTGATCGACCTCCTGTTGATCGCGCAGCAGACCAGCCTGGCCCTGGGGACCTTCGTGGTGGGGCTGGTGCTCCTGGTGGTGTACTACCTGGAGCCCGGCCTGCGCGGACGGCGCAGCGAGGAGTCGGGAGGGCCCGAGGGCTGGGAGGGGTAGGAGCCAGCAGACAGGTATCTCTGGATGGAGCACGCGATTCCCGCCAGAGAAGCCGACGTGAACTGGAGATGCCAGCTCAGGGGTCGCCGTACAGCAGGATAGCGCGGACGGGAGCCCCTTCGGCCCCGCACAACCGCAAGGGTAGACAGACCAGCCGGTAGGGTCCCTCCGGAACCTGGCGGAGGTCCAGCCCCTCCAGCACGACCACACCGTGAGAGAGCAGCCCTCTGTGGGCGGGGAGGGATGTGGCACCAGGGGGGTCGATGGAGAGGTAGTCTATCCCCAACAACTGGATGTGCCTGTCTACCACCCAGTCCGCGGCATCAGGCCCGAGGGCAACGTACTCCTCGCTGAGCACCCCCGGCGAACGCTCCCACAGATCGCCGTTGGCTGTCGACAGAAGGAGCCGGCAGGTTCCCTCCGGAATGCCAGCAGCCTCCAGTGCCTCTGCGGTCACCAAGGACAGCTCTCCAGGTAGCCTGCAGACCCACGCATCCCCCACGAGCAACTCGAGCGGAATCCGCTCCACGGTGGTGCCTCCCTCCTGGAGATGGGCGGGGGCGTCGATGTGCGTTCCCGTGTGAGTGCCCAACTGCAACCTGGAAACGGTGGCCTCGTCGCCGGCAGCAACCGACGAGATCGGGACCATCTCGAAGGGGGGATCCCCGGGCCAGGAGGGGAGATCGGCGGAGAGGGGCAGAGTGACGTCGTAGATCCTCATCGGGCGGAGTCCAGCCACTGCTCGGCGAGGATGCTCACGATCCTGCGGAAGCGGACCTTGGCGGCATCCTCGAGATGGGGGCCGGTGAGCACCCTGGCCACCATGAGCAGGCTTTCGTCGCTGGGCCCCAGTTCCAGGATCGCCCGTGGCCAGTGCCCGGCACTGGACAGCAGCGCGTCGGTGCGCTCTGGGTCCAGCCCCAGCGCTCGGGCGATGGCCAGCACCTGCTCGGGGCCAGATGGCTCCCTGTCTCCGCTCTCCAGCCGACTGATGATGGCAGGGTTGATCTGGGAGGCCCGGGCCAATGCCCGCTGAGAGAGGCCGGAGCCCTCTCGATAGCCCTTCAGCAACTGCGCAAATACGGCCATCTTCAGCACCCACCCTCCGGTGACGACGGTCGACCATACTGTGCAACACCGTGCAGTTGTTGTCAACAACTAAACTCTTCCGAGGTCGAGCAGCCTCATCGGTGATTACCGGCCGGCAGCAGGGTGGAGGGAAACCTCGGGGGTCGCTTGTTTACGTCTTGGCAACAGGCAAGTCCGCGTGCGTCCGAACTCGCCCCGCCGCCATCGATTAGCGGTCGTCATCATGATTACTCATTCGAGGTAAGCGTGATGACGGGCCTGGTGCATTTCTTGCAAGTCTATCGCTCACCGGCCTCTTAGCGGCCGGGCATCGAGGGAGAACGAGGCAGAGACACTACTCGGCAGAGTGGCGAGGGGTGAGGCCGCGGCCGATGGGCTGCCGACGGCGTGGAAGGGTGGAGGTTGGCGATGGACCCGAGCCTTCAGCAATACCTGAGGAGGCGTGGCAGGAGACTGGGACTCCAGGAGGCGGAGTGGGTGCGCGACAGGCGGACGATACCCCTGCGCTTCGTTCTCCACAAGCACGCCGCCCGTCGGCTGCACTACGACCTGCAACTGGAGTTGGACGGGGTTCTACGGTCGTGGGCCATTCCGAGGGGACCGTCGACGAACCCCAGGGAAAGGCGGATGGCGATCGCCGTGGAGGACCGGTCGCTGGAGCTGGCATCGTTCGAGGGGATCGTGCCAGAGGGGGAGTTTGGCTCGGGGGAGGCCATCGTCTGGGATGCCGGCGTCTACTCCCCCGAGGACGACGGCGGCTTCTTTTTCGGCCCGCGGGACGATGCCGCGGAGAGGGTGAGGCGGGCGCTGGAGGCAGGGCGGCTATCCCTCTTCTTCTGGGGATACAAGCTGGCCGGCTCCTGGAGCCTGGTCAAGGGGGAGGGAAGCCCTCGGGAGTGGATCTTCGTCAAGGTCGACGACCTGTTCGCGGAGCCGCACCGGAACCTGCTGGCCGAGTGCCGCTCCGTCCTCACTCGGAGGACTATCGACGAGCTACGCCAGGATCTGGCCCGCTCCCTCGACCGCAAGCGAGCGTGATGCGTTTTCCGCGGCTCGCTATCGATCGTCGATGGGGTCGGGGCGGCCCGTCGGGCGCCTCGGCCCTTCTGCGACGCCGAGAGGCCGAAGCAGCTCCGCCGCCAGCTCCTCGGCGCTGGCGCTGAAGCGATCGAAGCTGCGGCGAAGGTGAGAGACCTCGTAGTGGGCGTAGATCTTCTTGGTGGTCTCGGGCGATGCGTGCCCCAGGATGTCCTGCACCTCGGAGAGCTTGGCTCCCCGGTTGAGCAGCACGCTGGCCTTGGCGTGTCGGAAGTCGTGGGTGGTGACGTCCACGCCGGCCAGGGCGGCGTATTTCTTGACGATGCGCCATATGGAGTGGGGCGTGAGGCGGTAGTTCTGCCCCCCCTGGCTGGCCTTGCCGCGGCGCGCGTCGTGTCGGATGAAGAGGGGGCGGTGGCGGTCGGCACGGGCCTCCAGGTACTCGCGGATCGCTGCGAGGGCCTCCTCGGTGAAGAAGACCACCCGCTCCTTGTCGCCCTTGCCGGTGATGAGCGCCTGGGCGGAGAAGCCATCGTCGAGGTCCTGCCTGTCGAGGCGGGAGACCTCCTCGCGGCGCATGCCGGTGGCGAAGAGGGTGAGGAGGATGGCCTTGTCGCGGAGGATCTCGAGTCGTCTTTCGCGGTTGCCGGGTGAGGGCGGCGGGGTGGGGATGGTCTTGACATAAAGTATGACCATCGGGAGACGGCGGTCGATGCGGGGGGTCTTGTAGCTGCCCTTCCCCATCACCTCCTGGAGGCCGGCTCGGATCTGCTCGAAGCTGGTGGCGGGGGGGAGCAGTTGCCGCCTGGCCAGGAAGCGGAAGAAGGCCCGCGCGCCAGCGACGTAGGTGGTGATGGTGGCCCGGCGGTCGCGGCCGTAGCCATCGACGAGCCAGGCGTGGAAGCTCTCCAGGATCTCCGGCGGCAGGTCCGCTGCCAGCGCCTCGCGCGGGATGCCGGCATCGGTGAGGAACTCGGTGAAGCGCTTGAGGCACTTGGCGTAGGTATCGCGGGTGGCCTGCGACTTGCCGGCCAGTGTGGCGAGGAAGTCGTCGATCTGCGCCTGGATGGCGAAGGGTGGCGGTGCGGGCTGGACCATGGCTGAGGCCCTCCTGGGGATTGCCCCGTCTTCGACGGAATACAAGTTAATGTGAATTACATGACATGAGCATGGTAGCCGATCGCCCCGCCGCCCGCAACCCCCACCCCAGGCCGCTCCCGCCCCGCAAGCCTCCGGCACCTCGGGCCCTCGACCCCAGCAGTCATCCGCGCACGTGCGCCGAGCCGGTCGCGCCTCGCACCGCGAAGCCGTCGAACCGGGCGACGTGCCGAGCCGGAAGGCGACCCACCAGCCGTGTGCCGTCGGGGGTGTGCTCTTCGATCTGAACCACGCCCTTGCGTCGAAACAGATCCACGAGGTCGCTCCGCCCGTACGGGACCAGCACCTCGATGCGCGGCGTCGAAGCGTTCAGGGTCTCCTCGATCCGCAGTTTCAGCGCCTCGATGCCCCAGCCCTTCTCCGCCGAGATCAGCACGGTGTCCGGTATCGGCTCCATCCCCAGCGCCTCCGGCGTAAGGCCCTCCACCGGATCGGCCGCCGCGGCCGCCTCGGGCGGCAGCAACCCGTCGGCTTTGTTCAACACCGTCAGAGTGGGCTTATCCAGGAGGCCCAGTTCGGCCACTATCCCCCGCACCACCCGGGAGGATTGTTCCGCGCGCCTATCCGTTATGTCGACGACGGACAACAGCAGGTCGGCCTCTTCCAGCTCCTCTAGCGTCGCCCGAAAGGCGGCCACCAGGCTCGTCGGCAGCTTCGCGATGAAGCCCACCGTGTCGGTCAGCAGCACCTCCTGGCCGCTCGGTAGCTCCAGCTTCCGTGTGGTCGGGTCCAGGGTGGCGAACAGTTTGTTGGCCACCTCCACATCGCTGCCCGTCAGCCGGTTCAGCAGCGTCGACTTTCCAGCGTTGGTGTAGCCTATGAGCGCCACCACCGGCAGGTCCTTCGTCCGACGCGAATCTCGGTGCACCTGCCTGTGGAGCCGGATGGCCTCGATCTCCCTCTCCAGCCTCGTTATCCGCTGCCGCATCCGGCGTCGATCGAACTCCAGCTTCGTCTCACCGGGACCTCGCGTGCCGATGCCACCGCCCAGACGGGAGAGCGCCGTCCCCTGCCCCACCAGCCTGGGCAGCAGGTACTGGTACTGCGCCAGCTCTACCTGGACGCGCCCCTCGTGGGTGTGGGCGCGGCGAGCGAAGATGTCGAGGATGAGGAGGGTTCGGTCTATCACCCTCAGCCCCAGCGCCCGCTCCAGTTCCAACTGTGCCTGGGGCCTTAGCTCGTCGTCGAAGACGACCATGGTGGCATCGGTCTCCCGACAGAGCGCCGCCAGCTCCTCCAGCTTCCCCTTGCCGATGTAGTGGCGCGGGTTGGGCTCCTCCAGCCTCTGGCTTACCCTGCCCACCACCTCCGCTCCTGCACTGGCTGCAAGCTGCCCAAGCTCGTCCAGCGACGCCGAGAGCTCGACGGACGAGTTCGGGAGCTGCACCCCGACCAGCACCGCCCTCTCCGGGCCGCCCTCCACGATCCGTCGTTCGCCGCTGCTCACCTTATGTCTACTCACGGTGCTGTCCTCCCGTGGTGTCGCCTTCTTCGCAAATGCCCCCTCTCCCTCGTTGAGGGGGAGAGGGTTAGGCTGGGGGGTTGCTCGACAGCCGCGTGACTCGCGCTGAGGTCGTCGCTCAGCCCTTGAGCGTCTTCAATCGCTGGAGCGCCTCGTCCAACCTGTGATCCGGGGTGGTGAGGGAGATCCGGAAGAAGCCCTCGCCCGAGGGGCCGAAGCCAACACCCGGGGTGACCCACACCGCCAGCTCGTTCAGCAGCTTCAGGGAGAAGCCGAGGGAGGTCTCCCCCTCCGGCACCGGGGCCCAGATGTAAAGGCTGGCCTTGGGCACCGGGGCCTCGATCCCGATCCCTTCCAGCGCCTCGATCACCTTGTCGCGCCGCCGCTGGTAGACCTTGTTCCGCTCCGCCATCCAGGACTGGTCGCCGAGGAGCGCGGCGATACCAGCGTACTGGACCGCCTGGAAGATGCCGCTATCGATGTTGGTCTTCACCTTGCCGAGCGCCGACACCACGGAGGCGTTGCCCACCATCATCCCTATCCGCCAGCCGGTCATGTTGTAGCTCTTGGAAAGGGAGTGGAACTCCACGCCGACCTCCTTCGCGCCTGCCACCTGCAGGAAGCTGGTGGCCGCGTAGCCGTCGTAGGTCACGTCGGAGTAGGCGTTGTCGTGGCACACGATGAGGTCGTGCTTCTGGGCGAACTCCACCACCCTCTCGTAGAAGCCCGCGGGAGCCACGGCGCTGGTGGGGTTGTTGGGATAGCAGATCCACAACAGCTTGGCCCGGCGCAGGACATCTGCGGGGATGCTCTCCAGATCGGGCAGGAAGTCGTTCTGGGGTAGCAGCGGCATGAGGTAGGGCTCGCCCCCCGCCAGCATCGTCCCGATGCCGTAGACCGGATAGCCGGGATCTGGAACCAGGGCAATGTCCCCGGGATCGATGAAGGCCCAGGGGATGTGCGCGATCCCCTCCTTCGAGCCGATAAGGGGAACGACCTCCTTGACGGGGTCGAGCTCCACGCCGAAGCGGCGCTGGTACCAGGTCGCGATGGCCTCGCGCAGCTCGTCGAGGCCGTAGTACTCGGGGTAGCGGTGGTTGGCGGGCACGTCGGCCGCGCGCTTGAGCTCGTCCACCACCCAGGAGGGGGTGGGGAGATCGGGGTCACCGACCCCGAGGCTGATGACGTCGAAACCCGCGGCCCGCTTCGCCGCGATCTGCCTGTCGGCTTCGGCGAAGAGATAGGGCGGCAGGTTGGCAATCCGGCTTGCCGGTTTGAAGACCCTGGCCTTAGACCCGTCTGTCGCTACCATCTACTCCTATCCTCCGTGTAGCTGAGTCGGGCGGCGGGGAGCGATCCCCCCGCCCTGCGTCATCGAACGCGATAGTACGCCCTACGTGGACGCGCGCTCTCGGCTCGTGGCGTCCAGATGGCGCGCCACGGCATCCGCCACACGACGCGGCAATCCCGGCCCCGCCTCCATCCACTGGATCTCAGGGTCCCGCCTGAACCAGGTGTACTGGCGCCGCACGAAGGCGTGGGTCGTCTCCTTCATCCGCCGCAGGGCGTCCGCCAGCCCCATGCGACCCTGCACGACCGCCACGGCCTCCCTGTAGACGAGCCCCTTGAGGGGCGGGAGGTTTGGGGAGAACCCCATCTCCAGCACAGACCGGGCCTCCTCGATCAGCCCGGCCTCGATCTGCAGGTCGAGCCTGCGATCGATCCTTTCGTACAGCCTTGCCCGGTCGTCCGTTATCCCCAGCCGCAGCGCGGGCAGCGGCGCGCCTCGTCTCCTGCCCACCTGCGAGAAGGGTTCTCCTGTGACCTGGCACACCTCCAGCGCGCGGATGACCCTCCGGACGTTGGTGGGGGCGATCTGATCCGCCGCCGCGGGGTCCACCTCTCTCAGTCGTGCGTGGAGTGCATCCGCACCGTGGATGCGCGCGTACTCCTCCAGACGGCCACGCAACTCCGGTTGCGGGGGTACCGGCGGGATCTCAAGCCGCTCCACCACCGCCTGCACGTAGTGTGGGCTGCCCCCCACCAGGAACGCGACGCGACCCCGGCGCGCGATGTCCGTCAGGACTCGATCGGCATCGCTCCGAAAGCTGGCCACGGAGTAGGGCTCGTCGGGCTCCACCAGGTCGAGCAGGTGGTGCGGGACCGCCTCCCGCTCGGCGACGGTCGGTTTGGCCGTGCCGATGTCCAGGTGCCGGTAGATCTGTCTGCTGTCGGCGCTGACGATCTCCGCGCCGAAGCGTGCGGCCAGCTCCAGGGCCACGGCCGACTTCCCGACTGCGGTGGGGCCGGTTATCACGATGATCGGAGGGAAGCTGTTCACTGGGTTCGACACTGGGATACCTCAGGATATTCTCCCACACCGCTGGCGTCGCTGTCACCTGTCACCGCGGCCGGCGCAGGGCTTTCTCGATGCCACCCCGAGTCACGGGCGAAGGGTCTCAACGTGGCGATGCGGGTGCGTCCCCCAACGTGGAGACGCTCGGCTGCCGCTCAACAGGACAGGTGTAGCGGGGCCTCGACGAGGGTCACGGCGTGTCTGGTACGGCGGGCTGGGCGACCTGTAGAGAGGCCTGACGACCGGCTTCTTAGCGAGGAGTGTAGAAGGGCGGGCCCGCAATGCCCTATCCTTTGCACGGGTGATGCACATTGGCTTCACCGGCCCAGCGGGTGCGTCCCGTTGTTCTACCGCGGATCTTGGGCAACAGTGTGGGGGAGGGCGTGGTGGCATGACAAAAGAGGGCACCCTTCGGCACGTCATCGCGATCGACGTGGGGGGTACGCGTTTCCGTGTCGCGCTTGCGACGGCGGAGGGAGCGATCGAGTGGAGGACCTCCAGGCCAACTGAAGCGGAACGTGGGCCCCAAGCGGTCCTCGGCAGCATCTTCGAGGCGGTGGACGAGGCCCTGGCCGTCCTGGGTGACCGGAGCGGACTGCTGGGCTTCGGAGTGGGAGTGCCCGGGCCCCTCGACCCCTGGGCCGGAGTGGTCCACAACCCGCCCAATCTGCCGGGCTGGGACTCCGTGCCCGTCAAGGATCTGTTCGAGGAGAGGTACGGCTTGCCGACCCTGGTGGGCAACGACGCCAACCTGGCGGCCGTTGGGGAGCACGGCTTCGGCGCGGGCCGGAACTGCCGCAACATGGTGTACGTGACCGTGAGTACCGGAATCGGTGGTGGAGTGATCGCCGATGATAGGCTGCTGCTGGGGCACGGCGGCTACGCGGGCGAGATCGGCCACATGACCATCGACCTGCACGGCCCAGTGTGCCACTGCGGGAACCGGGGCTGCCTGGAGGTGTTGGCGTCGGGCACGGCCATCGCCAGGAGAGCGCGGGAGTTGCTCCGGTCGGGGGCGGAGAGCACGCTCAAGGGTCTTCCAGCGGAGGTGACCGCGAAGGACGTGGTGGAGGCCGCCGATCGGGGGGATGGGGTCGCCCGCCTGATCGTTCAGGAGGCGGCGGTTGCCCTCGGGGTTGGGATGGTCAACGTCGCTCACCTGTTCAATCCCAGGAGGATAATCATCGGCGGAGGTGTCAGCAACGCGGGACCGCTCCTGTGGGATCCCATGCTGGAGACGGTTCGCACCCGGACGATGCCTCCCAACCAGCGCGACCTGGAGATCGTTCCCGCCGGGCTGGGCGACGATGCCGGCCTCCTGGGGGCCGTCGCGATGGTTACGCGGGCGCGGTAGCTTGCGGAGAGACGTGGAGATCGGTTATCCTCCGCCCATGACTTCCCTCGAGCGTTTGATCGACCTGATCGACCAGAGAACCGCCAGCTTGATGCCGCAAGCCGGCCTTGCCCGCCCGCTGTACGGGATGATGGAGTACCACCTGGGTTGGGTGGACGAGGAGCTCCATCCGGCCAGGTCCAATCCCGGCAAGCGGGTTCGCGCAAGGCTCTGCCTGCTGGCTTGCGGTGCGGCCGGCGTGTCGCCCGAGAGGGCGCTTGCCCCGGCGACCGCGGTGGAGTTGATCCACAACTTCTCCCTGATCCACGACGACATTCAGGACCGGTCTCGATACCGGCGGCACAGGCGGACGGTGTGGGACATCTGGGGAGAGGCACAGGCGATCAACGCTGGCGACGGCATGTTCGTGCTGGCTCAGTTGGCCTTGGCCGAGGACGAGGAGACCGATCCCAGCCTGGTGGTTCGGGCCCTGCGCGCGTTGAACTCCGCTGCGAGGCGGCTGTGTGAGGGGCAGTACCTGGACCTGAGCTACGAGACCCGTCCCGACGTGGGAATAGACGCCTACCTCGCGATGATCGAGGGGAAGACGGCCGCCCTGCTGGAGGCCTCGTGCTATCTGGGCGCCCTGTACGGACTGGCGGACGAAGCTGCGCTGGAGGGCTACCGCGGCTTCGGCAGGTACCTCGGCCTGGCCTTCCAGATCCAGGACGACTACCTCGGCATATGGGGCGATCCGAGAGAGACTGGCAAGCCCGCGGCCGCCGACGTGGCCAGCAAGAAGAAGACCCTGCCCCTGCTGTACGCCCTGGAGCATGCCTCTGCGGAGGACGGGACTCGCCTCCAGGAGATCCTGTCCCGGCCGGGCGAGGCCGACGAGACCGAGACGGCCGAGGTGATGGGGATACTGGAGCGGTGCGGCGCCGCGAGCTACACGGCGTCCGAGGTCGAGCGAACGAGCGAACTGGCCCTGGATGCGCTGGCGGCCGCAAGGCCCGAGCCGGCTTTCGGGGAGCAACTCCAGGCCCTGTGCAGGAAGCTTGTCATCCGGACCAGCTAGCCACCGCTGCCGATCGCCCTACAGCAGCCTCGCGAACAGCTCGTTGCTGAGCAGCACCCCCTGTTCGGTCAGCCTGATCTGGTCTCCGCGCTGCTCAAGCAGCCCCCATCTGGCGCCCCATTCCAGAGCGTCACCGAAGAGCTCCGAGGGGTCCTGGCCGTGCCGCTGCCGCAGTTCCGGCAGGGATACCCCCTGCTCCAGCCGCAGCCCCAGGATGAGCGAGTCGCTCATAGCGCGACGGGCGTCGATTGCCTCCTCCTCCATGAGGGGCACTCTCCCCGCCGTCACCCCCTCGATGTACCCCTGGATGTCCGGGGCCACCTTGTAGCGGCGGCCGTTGTGGCAGCCGGCAGCACCGGCGCCGATTCCCAGATAGGGCCGGTTCCTCCAGTAGGTGAGGTTGTGTGCGGACTCGAAGCCCGGCCTCGCCCAGTTGGAGATCTCGTAGTGCCGGTAGCCCGCCCCACCCAGCAGCCGCCGAGCGGCGTCGTACATCTGCACCACCGTCTCGTCCGGCGGCACTCTGAGCGTGCCCTTCGACACCCCGTGCTCTAACGGGGTGCCCGCCTCCACGGTGAGGGCGTAGCAGGAGATGTGATCCACCCCCCAACCCACGGCGGCCCGCAGGGTGGCCTCCCACGTGGCCACCTCCTGGTATGGGACCCCGTAGAGCAGATCGACGCTGACGTTCTCGAACCCTGCCCCGCGGGCGTGCGCCACTGCCGCCTCGATCTCCTCCGGTTTATGTCGCCTTCCGAGCAGCCGTAGCAGCCGCGCGTCGGCGCTCTGGGCACCGAGGCTCAGCCGGTTGAAGCCCGCCAGCCGGAACCCCTCCAGCCGTTCACGAGACAGGCCGGAGGGGTTCGCCTCAATGGTAGTCTCGGCCTCGGCTGGCAGCCGGAAGCGACCCCGGCAGGCCCGAACGAGGTCCTCGGCCTGCGAGGGCGACATCAGGCTGGGGGTGCCACCGCCGACGTAGAGGCTGGTGGCTCGCATTGTCGGAGACCGGCGGATCTGCTCCACCACCGCCGCGACGTACGACCCCATCCGCCCCTCTTCGCCTGCAAAGGTGTCGAAGTCACAGTAGGTGCACAGGTGGGTGCAGAAGGGCACGTGCACGTAGACGGCGGCATCCCCTTGGGGCGCCCCACCCGCTGCCTGGTCCGGTCCTGGCAGTTCCAGGTAACCGACGATGTCGCTCCGCCTGTTCCATCCCATACCGGAATCATAGCAGAAGCCCGCAGCGGACCCTCTGCGGAGTCCGAGCGAATCCGGAGGCGGATTTGACGGTCAATAGCCCAAGTGGTACTGTTTCCGTCTGTGAATCTCGCCTAGAAGACGGTCCGGGTGCGCGGGCCGAGGATGCAAAGGGGGCGTGGGGAGAGTGAAGCGAACAGCAACGTGCGGGCAGTTGAGAGCGGGCGACGAGGGGGCCACCGTCGTTCTTCAGGGTTGGGTGCATCGGCATAGGGATCACGGAGGCATCGTATTCATCGATCTCCGGGACCGGTACGGCATCACTCAGGTGGTGGTGAATCCCCAAGTCTCTCAGGCCGCGCACGCGGTGGCTGCCGAGTGCCGCTCCGAGTACGTCATCGAGGTGGCGGGCAGGGTCAGCAGGCGCCCCCCAGCTACTGAGAACAAGGCCCTACCCACGGGTGAGATCGAGGTGGTGGCGGAATCGGTCGCCGTCTTGAACCCATCCCTCACTCCTCCCTTCAGCGTGTCCGACGAGGCAAGCGTCGACGAGGCGGTGCGGCTGCGCTACCGGTACGTGGATCTTCGCCGGCCGGAGATGGCTCGAAACCTCGTGCTGCGCCACAAGGTGATCAAGCACATTCGCGACTTCCTCGACGACCGGGGCTTCCTCGAGGTAGAGACCCCGATGTTGGTGAAGAGCACGCCGGAGGGCGCTCGGGACTACCTGGTGCCCAGCAGGGTGCATCCGGGTGAGTTCTACGCACTGCCGCAATCGCCGCAGCAGTTGAAGCAACTGCTGATGGTGGCGGGTGTGGACAAGTACTTCCAGATCGCTCGCTGCTTCCGGGACGAGGATCTCAGGGCCGACCGCCAGCCGGAATTCACCCAACTCGATCTGGAGATGTCCTTTGTCGCCCAGGAGGACATCCTGGAGTTGATCGAAGAGCTGGTAATCAGCATGGTGGAGAAGCTGACGGCCAAGCGGCTCAACAAGCCCTTCCCGCGGCTGACCTACGCTGAGAGCCTGGCACGCTACGGCACCGACAAGCCGGACCTCCGCTTCGACATGCCGATGATCGACGTGTCCGACATAGCCGCCGCTACCGATTTCGAGGTGTTCAAGCGGGCGGTGGCCGAGGGTGGCCAGGTGAAGGCGATTCGGGCACAGGGAGCGGGTGGCTACAGCCGCAAGCAGCTCGACGAGCTGGTCAACGCGGCCCGCGGCTTCGGCGCCAAGGGACTCGCGTGGGCCGCCATGGACTCCGAGGGCGTGCGCTCGTCCTTCGCCAAGTTCCTCGCCGAGGGGCAGATGGCGGCCCTCAACGAGCGGATGGAGATGGGCGCTGGCGACCTGATGCTGGTCATCGCCGACAAGCCGGGCGTGGTGGCGGCCTCTCTGGGGGCGCTGCGGCTCGAGATGGCGAAGCGCCTGGGATTGCTGGACGAGAACTACCTGGCGTGGGCGTGGGTTGTGGACTTCCCGCTGTTCGAGTGGAACGAGAACGAGCAGAGGTACGATCCGACCCACCACCCCTTCACGGCGCCGAAGCCGGATGATCTGCACCTGCTGGACACCGACCCGTTGAAGGTGCGCGCCGACTGCTACGACCTGGTCTGCAACGGCATGGAGATCGGCAGCGGGAGCATCAGGATCCATCGGAGCGACGTTCAGGAGAAGGTCTTCGAGCTGCTGAACTACCCGCGAGAGGAGATCCGGAAGCGGTTCGGCCACATGCTGGAGGCGTTCCAGTACGGCGCGCCGCCGCACGGCGGGATCGCGCCGGGCATCGACCGGCTCGTGATGCTGCTGGCGGACGCGCGCAGCATCCGCGACGTGATCGCTTTCCCGAAGAACCAGGCAGCAGTCGACCTGATGATGAGCGCGCCGTCGCCGGTGGACGACCAGCAGCTACGCGACCTGCACCTCGCCGTGCTCCCGCCGAAGAAGCAGTAGAAGCTTCCCGCTCCCTCTGGGGGAGCAACGATGCACCCCCCTGAGGGAGCGGGAGGAGCCGATCACACGGCCACGCCCGCCAGGGTGAGTTCGCGGACGCGGTGGCAGCGGGCCTGGTGGCCGGGCTCAATCTCCTCCAGTTTGGGGGCTTCCCTCCTGCACTGGTCGGTCGCATAGCGACAGCGTGGGTGGAAGTAGCAGCCGGAGGGCGGGTTGGCGGGGTCGGCCACCTCTCCCTCCAGGACGATCCGTTGGGAACGCAGCCTCGGGTCGGGCTTCGGCACTGCCGAGAGGAGCGCTTCCGTGTATGGGTGCCGGGGCGCCGAGAAGAGGGCCTCCGTCTCCGCCACCTCCACGATCTGCCCCACGTACATCACTGCCACCCGCTCACTGATGTGCTTCACCACGCTGAGGTCGTGGGCGACGAACAGGTAAGTGAGCCCCATTTGGGCCTGCAGGTCGAGCAGCAGGTTCAGGATCTGGGCCTGGACCGAGACGTCGAGTGCAGAGACTGGCTCGTCGGCCACCACCAGGCTGGGGTGGAGGGCGAGCGCCCTGGCGATGCCGATGCGCTGGCGCTGGCCTCCGCTGAACGCGTGGGGGAACCGGCGCATGTACTCGGGCCTCATCCCCACCAGCTTCAGCAGCTCCGCTACCCTGTCCATCCGTTCCTGCCGGTTTCCGACCCCGTTCACCAGCAGGGGCTCCCCCACGATGTCCAGCAGCGTCATCCTCGGGTTCAGCGACGAGTAGGGGTCCTGGAAGATCATCTGCATCTGGCGGCGCAAGGGGCGAATCTTAGACCTAGGCAGGGAGGCCACGTCCGTGACGGTGCCGTCCTCGGTCCGGAAGAGGATCTGACCAGCCGTGGGGTCAATCGCGCGGAGGATACAGCGCGAGGTGGTGGTCTTGCCGCAGCCGCTCTCGCCGACCAGGGAGAGCGTCTCCCCCTTCTTGATATGGAAGCTGACGTCGTCCACCGCCCGGACGTGCCCAACCACCTTGCGGAGCACTCCGCGGCGAATCGGGAAGAACTTGCGCAGTCCCCTGACCTCCAGGAGTTTCTGTCCGTTAGAGTCTTTCACAGCTACCACCTCCTACGCCCCCTCACATCGGAAACAGCTCACCCGCTGGCGCTCGCTGACGGCTGCCAGTTGCGGCTCCCGTTGGTCGCAGGTACCTGGGATGGCCTCCGGGCAGCGGGGGTGGAACGGGCATCCCGTGGGTCTGTTGAAGGGGTGCGGGATGGATCCCGTGATCGTTGGGAGCTTGACCCGGGATTGCGACTTGATGCTGGGAATCGAGCGCAGGAGTGCCCTGGTATAGGGATGGCACGGGGAGTGGAAGATGTCGTCCACCGGCCCCTCCTCCACGACGCGGCCGAGGTACATCACCACCACGTCGTCGGCCATCTCGGCGATCACTCCCAGGTTGTGGGTGATGAGCTGGATGGCCATCCCGTTCTGTTCCTGCAGATGGCGTAGCAGGTCCAGGATCTGGGCCTGGGTGGTCACGTCCAGGGCGGTGGTCGGCTCGTCGGCTATCAGGAGCCTCGGGTTGCAGGAGAGGGCCATGGCGATCATGGCCCTCTGCCGCAGGCCACCGCTCAACTCGAACGCGTACTCGTCCACCCTCCGCTCCGGTTTGGGGATCCCCACCTGCCGAAGCATCTCGATCGCCCTCTCCCGAGCCTCTTGCTTGCTCATTTTGTGGTGGAGCCGGATGGCCTCCACGATCTGGCTGCCGACGGTGTGGACTGGGCTGAACGAGGTCATCGGTTCCTGGAACACCAGGCCGATCTCGGCGCCCCGGATCTCTCGCATCTCTTTGCCGTTGGGGTCCAGCCTGGTGAGGTCGACCTCGACTTCATCCCCGTTGGCGTGGTCCTTCCTGGCGAGGAGTATCTTGCCGTCCACTATCCTGCCGGGCTTCTCCACGATGCGCAGGATCGAGCGGGCGGTCACGCTCTTGCCGCAGCCGCTCTCGCCCACGACGCCAAGGGTCTGGCCCGGGTAGATCTCGAATGTGGCGCCGTCGACGGCCTTGGTGATGCCCTCGTCGGCGAAGAAGTACGTCTTGAGCTCGCATACCGACAGCAGCGGCCTACGTCCGTTCTTCATTGGCCGCCTCCTACACGCCGTATGGGTCGGCGGCGTCTCGGAGGCCGTCGCCCATGAAGTTGAATGCCAGGATGGCAACGATGACGGGGATCACCGGGATCAGCAGCCAGGGGGAGATCGCCAGGGACTGGACGTTTTGAGCCTGCTGGAGCAGCACCCCCCAACTGATGGCCGGCGGCCGCAGGCCGAGGCCGAGGAAGCTCAAGGATGTCTCGCTGATGATCATGGCCGGAAGGGCCAGGGTCGTGGCGGCGATGATGTGACTGAGGAAGGATGGCACCATGTGGCGGAAGATGATGCGCATTCGGCCGCAGCCGGCGAGTTCCGCCGCCATGATGAAGTCCTCCTCGCGCAGAGAGAGGAATCGACCCCTGACCACCCTGGCGAGCTCGGTCCAACCGATCAGGGAGATGATGATGGTGATGGCGAAGTAGACCTTGACGATGTCCCAGTCGTTGGGCAGTGCGGCCGCGAGGCCCATCCAGAGGGGGATGGTGGGGACGGAGCGGAGGATCTCGATGATGCGCTGGATGAGCGTATCGATGACGCCCCCGTAGAAGCCAGAGAGCCCGCCCAGCAGCACCCCGAGGAAGAGGCTGATGGCCACGCTGACCAGGCCGATGCTCAGGGAGGTCTGGGTGCCGTACATCAGGCGGGACCACATATCTCGGCCTTGGAGGTCTGTACCGAGGATGAAGAGGGAGTCCTCGGCCCTCGCGCTCTCCACGCCCAGCAGGTGAATGTTGGTGGTGAAGAGTCCCAACGCCTTGTACTCGAAGCCCGGGGCGAAGAAGCGGATGGGGATCTTCTGGTTGGGGTCGGGGGCGTAGACGCGCTTGAATGTGATCGGGTCACGCTTGCCCGTGAGCGCGTAGACGTGGGGGCTGAAACGGCCCTCGTCGAACCAGTGGATCGGCTGAGGCGGCAGCAGCGAACGCTGGGCCTCGGAGAAGGAGGGGTCGGAGTATGCGAGGAACTCCGCCGAGATCACGACGAGGTAGAAGAAAAGGATCACGATGCTTCCGATCATGGCAAGCTTGTGTTTGCGGAAGCGCCACCACATCAGTTGCCACTGGCTGGCCACCGATATCCGCTCTTCCGCCGCGGTGGTGACGAGGCCGTTCGCTGAAGCTTCTTCCTGAGGAGCCACTACCTCGGCCATCACTTCCCCTCCACACGAATCCGAGGATCGATCCACATCAGCAACAGGTCCGAGATGAAGGTCCCGATCACGGTCATGACGCCGAGCATCAGGACGATGGTGCCGGCCAGGAACATGTCCTGGGCGATGAGTGCCTTGAGCAGGAGGGGTCCAACCGTGGGGAGGCTGAGCACCAGGGAGACGATGATGCTGCCGGACACCACGTAGGGGAAGAGGTAGCCGATGGTGCTTGCGAAGGGGTTGAGCGCCACCCTGACGGGGTACTTGAGGATGGCCCTCCGCTCGGAGAGGCCCTTGGCTCTGGCGGTGACCACGTAGGGCTTGCGGATCTCGTCGAGCAGGTTGGCACGCATGATCCGGATCATCTGGGCCGTGCCGGAGAGGCCGAGGACGATGGCCGGTATCGGCAGGTGCTGCACCAGGTCCCAGACCTTGGCGAGACTCCACGGGGCCTCGGCGAACTCGGTCGAGAAGAGCCCTCCGACGCTGGCGTTGAAGTAGGCGAAGCCGATGTACATGACGATCAGTGCCAGCATGAAGCCCGGAGTGGCGAGACCGAAGAAGCCGATGAAGGTGAAGACGTAGTCAGCAACAGAGTACTGTCGGACTGCGGAGTAGATCCCGATGGGGAGCGCAACCGCCCAGGTGAAGAGGATGGCGGCCAGGGAGATGACGATGGTGAGGGCGAGCCGGTCCCCGATCACCTCCATCACGGGACGCCCCCACTCCATGGCCATACCGAAATTGCCCTGGGCGATCAGCCCCATCCACTTCAGGTACTGGACGTGGATCGGCTGGTCGAGCCCGTATTGCAGCCGGAGCGCCTCGGCCTCGGCCTCGGAGACCATGCTGCCGGAGGCCGACATCTGCGCGATGTAGGAGGTGACGTAGTCACCCGGCGGCAGCTGGATGATCGCAAAGGAGAGGACGCTCACCGCCAACGTCGTGAGGATTGCCAAGATCAGGCGCTGAACTATGTATGCTAGCACTGGTCTGCCCTCTCAGCCAAAGAGTCTAGGTAAGGGAGATGCTGCTCCCCGTTTCGTCGTTCAAGTCTCCACTTCCACGGAGGTCGGTGCCTCCGGCGATGGCGGCAACCCGTGCGCCGCAGCCGCGGGACTGGGGCCGGTGCCCGACTCCCCGCCCGGGCGGAGAGTCGGGCACCGATGAACGGTGGCACTACTTGAAGAAGAACGTCTCCGGATGGGAGCTGCACGGAGTCCTGGCGTGCTGGGCGTTGACCTGCCTTGCCGGGATGTTGCCCAACTTGTTGCTCACCACGCGGACGCCCATGAAGGCCGGAGACTGGCCGACGGTGCCGATGCTCCAGGTTTCTTCCACCAGGATCTTCCAGATCTCCTGCCCCAACTTGATCCGCTCCTGGTCCTTGAGCCCGGCGGCGGACCTGAAGAGGTCGAACGCCTTGATCATCTGCGGGTCCGTGGGTTTCTTGCCAGACTCCCCGTTCGTAGCGAACCACTTGGCGTAGGCGGCGCCCATGTGGGCCTCCGTCGTGTCCACCGGCAGGGCGTGGCGAGGGAAGAGGAACAGCATCTCGGAGCCGTCGTTCGCCCACAGCATGATCTGCTGCTCGTTGTTCTGGCTTCGAGTGAACGCCAAGGTACGCTCCATCTCCTTGACGTCGGCCTGGATGCCGATCTTCTTCCACTGTTCCCTCGCCATCTCGGCGATCTGGGTGTAGGGAATGAACATCCCGCCGACCGTGGTCAACTCAATCCTCAGCCTTCCCTTGCCGTCGGTTCGGAGCCGGTAGCCCTCCGAGTCCTTCTTGTCCAGGCCGATCTTGTCCAGCAGCTCGTTGGCCTTCGCGGGATCGTAGGTCGCCCACAACGTCCTGTACTCCGGACCCGGGCTGTAGGGCGAGGACTCGGCCGGGGCCGTGGAGCCGGGTGTGCCGGTTCCCAGCCAGAAAGTCTCGTTCATCTGGTCCCGATCGAGCCCCAGCGAGAGTGCGTGCCGGAAGTCCTTGTTGGTCAGCCACTTCGCGATCTCGGGATCGCCCTCGTATGCCTGGTTGACGTGGAAGGCGCAGTCGGAGCCGTTGAGAGCCGGATCCAGGTGCACGGTGTAGTCCCCCTTGCTCTGGTTCTCCAGGAAGACGGGGAGCTTCTGCATGTCCGTGTGCCGCTCCTGCTCGTCGTACTCACCGGCGATGGCGCGAAGGTTGAGGACCTCCAGGTTCTCGGCCAGCGACATCACGATCTTGTCGATGTAAGGAAGCTGGTTCCCGTCGGTGTCCACTGCCCAGAAGTACGGGTTGCGCTCCAAGATCCAGTTGGGGGTGTTGATGGGGCTGGCGGTCTTCCACGGCGTGACGGTGGGTAGGTCGGGGTTGAGCTGCCAGTCCATCTTGAACTTGAGCAGGCTTTTCCAACTGTCGAACCCCGCGTCCTTGGCCTGCTTCTCAAGCTGCTCTACCGGGGTGAACTTCGGCAGGAACTGCTTGACGTAGTGAGCCGGGGTGTAGCAGCCGAAGAAGTTGGCCGGCTTCGACTGGCGCGTCGCCTGTCCGCCGCCGATCAGGGTGCTGCCAGCGAGGATATCCACGAAGAGGTAGTTGGGATCCTCGAACTCGAAGGCCACCGTGTAGTCGTCGATCTTCTTGAGCTTCCCCTGCTTGCCGTTTGCCGACAGTTCGGCCGTGGGCGTGGTCACCAGCTCCTTGTTGAGGTAGATCTCCTCGTACCAGAAGACGAAGTCGTTGGCCGTGAAGGGCTGCCCGTCCGACCACTTCATGCCCTTGCGCAGGTAGATGGTCGTCGTCTTGCCGTCGTCGCTGACCTTCCAGTCCTTGGCCAGGCTCGGGGCGTACTTGGTTCCCGTGTAGTCCCAGAAGAGGATCTTGTCCGTCGAGACGATCCGGTTGCCGTTCTCGCCATCCCCTGGTCCAGTGAAACCGCGTCGCCAGGTTCCGCCGTACTTGCCGATCTGGTGGACCGGCTTCAGGACCATCACGTCCGAAGGCTCGGGCAACCGCTTCTCCACCGGGGGGAGCTTGCCGGCCTTCACGAGCTCGGCCAGTTGCGGTGCCTCCTTGAAGCTCTTGGGGAAGCCGGACGGATCGCGAACGATCTCCGGTCCCTCCAGTTTGCCGACCAAACTCGCGCCGAGCTTTGGCTCGGAAGCCTTGGGAGGAGCAGGGGCAGCGGTGGGAGGGGGGGGAGACGACACCGCCTTGGTGGGCGCAGGCGGCGGCTGTGTGGGGGGTGCGGGGGTCTGCGGTGCGCAAGCGGCCAGGGTTGCAGCGCCAGCCGCGACTGCCGAGAGACGTAGGAACTCGCGCCTGGACAGGGCCTTCCGCTTCGACATGATGACTCCTCCTTATCAGACTGGTGAAACCAAGCAGCCCGCTGCAGCGGACGTCACCGCATCAGTTCGGCGCCAGTTACCGAGAAGAGTCACAAGCAGGTTGTGCAACCGTCGTTGGCCAACTGCTCCGTCGCGCTAACGAAGTAGAGTACCCTCCTCTAGGTCTTTGTCAAGGGATCTGGTTCGAAAACGCCCAACTCGTTCAACACTCCTCCGATCAGCGCCCAACCAGCCTCGTCCAGCGGCCTGATCGGTAAGCCTGCGGTGGGGCCGCAGATGCCCAGAACGCTGAGCGCCCCCTTGAGACCGGCCAGCCAGAAGCCGGCCTCGTACACTGCGCAGGCGCGGTCCTGTCTTGCCTGCAGCGCGAGCGCCCGCTCGACGTCGCCCTTCCGGGCCGCTGACACGAGCTGGCACGAGATGGACGGCACCACGTTCGCTATGCCTGGAATGGCTCCGTCTGCCCCCTCGAAGATGCTTCGCGCCACCAACCCCTCGGCCCCCTGGAAGACGCGCAGCCCAACGGACTTGGCAGCATCCAAGAGCGCCACGAACGCTTCCCAGTCGTTGCTGCTGTCCTTCAACCCCACGACGTTGGGGAGTTCCCCCAGCCTCCGGACGAGGGCCGGTGTGAAGCGGTTCCGCGTGATCTGGGGGATGTTGTAGAGCAAGATCGGCAGCCTCGAAGCGTCGGCGATGGCCTCGACGTGTGCGGCGATGTACCGCTCGTCGTCGTCGAGGAAGTATTGAGGCACCATCACCGCCAGGGCATCAGCCCCTGCCTCCTCCGCATCGGCCACCGCTTCCAAGGCACGCGCGGTGGAGGTCTCGCCGACTCCTGCCAGGATGGGGACTCGACCGGCGACCCCATTCACGAAAGCACGGATGGCGGCGGATCTCTGGGATCGGGTGAGGGTGGGGCCCTCGCCGCAGGACCCGAGCACGAAGATCCCGTCGACGCCACCGTGCACCAAGTGATCGACGAGCCGCTGGACGCCCTGTGGGTCGACGGCCCCCTGAGGCGTTAGAGGGGTGACGGCGGGCGGGATGACGCCGACCGGGTCAAAGCGGTCCATGCCAGTACTCCTTTCGGCCCGACTGCAGGGCTGGCTGCCCGAATTCAAGGACCATCCGGCCATCCCTCGTCGCGTCGTGGACTCGGGCTCGGGCCGCTGCCCGCCACGTTACCATTCTGCATCCGCCCTACTAGGCGTAAGGGGTGCGGCTACAACCGGTTGCCTCGGGTTCGCGATGGCCAGCCAGCTCAGGGGATCGAACCTCCGAGTTTGTGGCCGAGACGATCCGCGAACGACTACTGGCAAAGTGGTCCGTCAGGGCGCGCGCCGCGCGGGTCCGATCACCCGACCGAAGCGCCCGCACCAGCGATCGATGGACCTCGACGGCGCGGTACGGGTCGGGCTCGTAGGAGACCACCTGGCCCTCCAGCCGGTGATAGCTCTTCCAGAAGAGGTCGATGAGGCGGCGAACCAGGGAATTGTCGAGTCCGGCGAACAGCCGCTGGTGAAAGGCCCGATCCTGGTCACCGAAGAGCTCTCCGCGTTGGGCTCGCGCATCCATCTCGTCCACGATCGCCTCAAGGGCGGCGAGATCAGACGCGCCGATCCGATCCATCACCATCCCAAGGAGGCCCACTTCCAGGGCCTCCCGGACCTCGTGCAATTCTCGCAGCGACTTGCCGTCGTCACCCAGACTGTATGGCAGGTTCTCCAGAATGGGATCGAAGGAGAAGGCCCGCACGAAGACGCCGTTTCCGTGCTGAGCATCGACGATGCCCAGCGACTCGAGGCTCTTCATCGCCTCCCTGAGAGAGAGGCGGCTTATGCCAAGCTCGCGGGCAAGGGCTGCTTCGGGGGGAAGGGGGTCGCCGGGCCGCAGATGGTGGCTCCGTATGTACTCTTTCAGTTGTCGCTGAGCCTGACGGTAGAGCGGGATACGTCGAGCCACCCGGTCGAAACCCCAGTCATCAGATATCTGAGGACAGTATATGTAGCTCCCCCCGCGGCGTCAACCACTTTCCTCGGGTGAGGGGTCGTGCTACCCCCCCGAGTCCGTGACCGGCTGGGGCCGGCGTCGTCCCCGATGCTGGCGGGTCCCGTGATGATCCGAGCGGGGGACATGCCCTGCCGCCCGGCCGGGCCGGCAGAGCTTGCGGCCCTGCGCCGTGACGGGGTGAAAGGAAAAAAAGGGGGGGGTGGAGTCCCATCCCCCTTGTGTGCTTGCTTCGTTGGCCTACCGCTTCACGCCGACGAGCAGCTTGCCGCCATCCAGGTCGGCCTCCACGGTGTAGGCGCCGGGCTCCGGCGCACCCGCTGTCAGCGAGTTCGCCAGGGTCTCGGCTCGGACGAAGTCGCCATAGGTGGCGAGCAACTGCTCCAGATCGATCCCCTCCCTGGGCTCCACGGTGACGGTGATCCGGTCGGTGATCTCGAACCCAGCCGACTTTCGGGCGTCCTGGATGAACCTCACGAGGTCGCGGGCCTGGCCCTCCAGCCGAAGCTCGGGGGTCACCGTGGTGTTCAGCGCCACCAGCAGCCGGTTGCGACCGGCGACGGTGTAACCCTCCGGGGAGGTCACGTCCACCAACACCTCCTCCGGCTCCAGCCGCACGGTCTCTCCGTTCACCTGGATGTCGAAGTGCTGTCCGGCCTCCACGGCGCGGGCTGCCGCGGCCGCATCCTCCCCGGAGAGCTTGGCGAGCTCAGCCTTTATGGCCGGCACCAGCTTCCGGTACTTCCTGCCGAGGAGCGGCAGGTTGGGGTTGAAGCGATACTGGACGAGCGCCTCGTCCCCCTCTATGATCCGCAGCTTCTTGACGTTCAACTCCTCCAGTAGCTCGTCCTCGAAGCGACGCAGCCCCTGGCCGCCGTCCGGCGTACGCACTAGAAGCTCGCTCAGCGGCTGCCGCACCCGAAGCTGAGCCGACTGTCGGGCGGCCCGTCCGAGGCTCACTGTCTCCAGCAGCAGCGCGGTGTCGGCCAGTAGCTGCTCGTCGATCAGCGCCTCGTCCACCTCCGGCCACTCCGCCAGGTGGACGCTCTCGGGCGCGCCCGGGACTTGGTCGGCAACCAGGTTCCGGTACATCGCCTCGCTGACGAAGGGCATGAACGGCGCCAGCAGCCTGGAGAGGGTGGCCAGGCAGGTGTACAGCGTGTAGTAGGCGGCGTTCTTATCGGCGTCGTTCTCGGATTTCCAGAAGCGCCGCCTGTTCCGGCGCACGTACCAGTTGGAAAGCTCCTCGACGAAGCTGTCGATCGCCTTGGCCGGGCCGTGGATATCGTACTCATCCAGCATCGCCGTGACGTCCCGAACCAGGGCGTTCAGGCGGCCCAGTGCCCACTTATCGATAGGGGCCAGGGCCAATGGGTGAGGACTGGGGACTGAGGGCTGAGTGGAACGCCCATCCTCACTCGGTCCTGTGCCTTCGCTCCTCAGTCCCGATGCGGTCGGGGTCCAGCCGTCCAGCTTGGCGTAGGTCACGAAGAAGGCGTAGGTGTTCCACAGCGTCAGCATGAACTGCCTGCGCACATCGCCCACCTGCTCCGGCGAGAAGCGACGCGGGTTGTAGGGCGGCGCCGATGCGTACATGTACCACCGGGTCGCGTCCGCGCCGTAGTTCGCGAGCAGTTCGAACGGATCGACCACGTTGCCTCGCGACTTGGACATCTTCATGCCGTTGATGTCCAGGATGTGGCCGAGGCAAATGACGTTGTCGAATGCCGGACGGTCGAACAGCAGGGTCGACACCGCGTGGAGGGTGTAGAACCAACCGCGAGTCTGGTCGATCGCCTCCGAGATGAAGTCGGCCTTGCCAGCGGTCTCGAACAGCTCTCTGTTCTCGAACGGGTAATGCCACTGGGCCACCGGCATCGAGCCGGAGTCGAACCAGCAGTCGGCAACATCCGGAACCCTGCGCGCGGTCCCGCTCGCGCAACTGGGGCAGATCCAGGTGACCTCGTCCACGTATGGCCGGTGAAGGTCCAGTCCGACCAGGTCGCGCCCCGCCTTCTCGGACAGCTCGCGCACGGAGCCCACCACCTCGGTGTGGCCGCAGGAGTCGCAGACCCAGATCGGCAGTGGGGTGCCCCAGTAGCGCTCACGGCTGAGGGCCCAGTCGATATTGTTCTCCAGCCAGTTCCCGAACCGCCCGTCCTTGATGTGGTCTGGCACCCAGTGGATCTGGCTGTTGTTGGCGAGCAGCCTGTCCTTCCTCGCAGTGGTTCGCACGTACCAGGAAGGCTTGGCGTAGTAGAGCAGCGGCGTGTCGCAGCGCCAGCAGAAGGGATAGCTGTGGTGAACCCTTCCGCCCTTGAACAGCAGGCCGCGCCCCGCCAGGTTGCTCATGATGAGCGGGTCGGCCTCCTTGAAGAAGAGCCCACCGAAGCCCAACTCCTCGAACTCGGGGAGGGTCTTCCCCGCCAGATCGACCGAAAAGAGGGTGGGCAGCCCGTACTTGCGGCCGACTTCCAGGTCACCGTAGGCCGGCGCGATGTGGACGATTCCGGTCCCGTCCTCCAGGGAAACGAAGTCGTCGGCCACCACCCGATACGCGAGCGATAGATCCACCGTCTCGCCGGGGGCAGCAACCCCCTCGAAGAGATTCTCGTAGCGGGCGCCCCAGAGGGCGTCGCCCTGGAAGGTGGCTAGCACCCTGAAGTTGTCGGCCCCGAGGACGCTTTGCGTCAGCGCCTCGGCCAGCACCAGCCGCTCTGGGTGCTCGCCACCTGTGTACTCCACCAGGACGTAATCGGCGCCGGGCTTCACCGCCAGGGCCACGTTCGCCGGGAGGGTCCATGGGGTGGTCGTCCAGGCCAGGAAGGCGGCCCCGGCCAGTTGGCCGTCCAGCGGGTGACCGCTGGGGCGATGGCGGAAGCGGACCCAGACGGAGGGGTCCTCGACGTTGTCCTCGAACCCGAGGGAGACCTCGTGATCGGACAGCGAGGTCCCGCAGCGGGGGCAGTGCATCGTCACTTTGTAGTCGCGGAAGAGCAGCCCCTGGTCCCAGAAGCTCTTCAGGATCCACCAGAGCGACTCGATGTACTCGTTGTGGTAGGTGACATAGGGGTGCTCGAGGTCGATCCAGTAGGCCATGCGGTTGGTGAGCCGCTCCCACTCCTGGATGTAGCGCCAGACACTCTCCTTGCACGCCTGGTTGAACTCGGCGATGCCGTACTTCTCGATGTCGGGTTTGCCCGCAAAGCCCAGCTCCTTCTCGACCTCCAGCTCGACGGGCAGGCCATGGGTGTCCCAGCCTCCGCGGGCCCCGATCACCCGGTGGCCGCGCATTCGGCGGTAACGGAGAACGATATCCTTGGATGCCCGCGCCTCCACGTGGTGGACGCCAGGGCGGCCGTTGGCGGTGGGAGGTCCCTCGAAGAAGACGAACGGCTTATCCGGATCGCCCTTCTTCAGCGCCTTCTCGATGATGCCTCGATCTTGCCACCACCGCTCGATCTCCTGTTCGAGCGCGGGAAAGGATACCCTCGTGTCTACGTCTCTAAAGCCCATGGCACCTCCTCGTCCCCGGACAATAAGAAGACCTCGCCTCCTCCGGAGACGAGGCCGAAAGGCCCCGCGGTACCACCCCGTTTGGCGCCGCCACTGTTGATAGGGCGCCCCCTCTGCCGAGCCGCAGCAGCGACTCGCTCCACGATAACGGTGGGATGGGCCGGTCGGCTTACTGGCTCCCGCGTTCAGCTTTCGGCTCGGGAGTGATTCTCGGTGGCGGGTCGGGCGCGCCTCGCACCTGCCGCGCGCTCGCTGGACCGGCCGGATGCCGCCTACTCGTCTCCGTCTCAGCCTTTGGTCACATTCTACCACAAGGGGCGCATCGCCGTGGGAGAAGGCCAGCGCCGCACCGCTTACCTCTTTAGGTTGTACTGGAGGAGGCCGTAGCTGTCGATAAGGCTCTTCACCTTGCTGATGTAGGCTGGGTCGGTGGCGTAGCCCGCCCGGTGCATCCTCCGAGCGAACTCGATCGGGTCGCTCGTCTTGAACGCGTCGGCATAGCGCGGGTTCTGCTTCAAGAAGCGGCCGTGGTCCATAACCGACTCGTACAGGTTGTGGTACGCCTTGAAGGCGGCCCGGACGACCGTGTCCTTGCCTCCGAACACCTCCCAAGTGTCCATCTTGATGATTCCGGCGGGGCCCGGTCCTGAGGCGGCCTTGATCCCGAAGTAGTTCTGTCCCCTCTTCGCGAGTTCGCTACGACCCCATTCCGACTCGAGGATGGCCTGAGCGATGGTTACGGAGGCGGGGACGCCGGTCTCTCGCTCGGAGTCCTGAGCGGCCGGGACCACGGCGGCGATGAACTTCGTTGGCGTCGAGACATCGGGGGTCGGGCCGTCCTTAGGGTTTTGCACGCGGTCGGCATGGGCGGTCCGGACGGCCTGATGGCCTGCCGAGGGGGCCGCGGCCAGGATGGGGGTGTAGCCCACGATCGGCTGCACTATGGCCGCTACCACCAGGGCGAGTGTGGCCACCGTCGCGCCGCGGCGGCCTCGAGGGGACGGGTTCATCCGCGACCCCGACGACGAGGCCTGGGATGGCCTGTTCGCCTCGGGCTCCGGTCGGCTCTGGACGCGGTCGACCCGGTCCGGCCTGTCTTGACACAACAAGAGCATTCCTCCTTGACGCGGCAGTGCGAGGGCGCGGTATGTCCTCGGGGGCCTCGCAGAGCCGCGGTAGTCGGTGGAGGTTGCCGCGGGGCGAAATGGACAGGGTCCTGGTCCCGACGCGGCTATTCGGCTAGTAACTGGATGGATATCCCGGGTGTCGGGCTGGGACCGCGGCTGGCGGCGGCGGTGTGTTTCCCAGCGCAACCCGTGTGAAAACGAACAACGCCGAAAGCCTATCACATCGTGTAGATAAGCGCAATGTAAGCCGACAAGCTACGATTAGCCGCACAATTGAATCAGGCCGGCAACAGTTGAGTTGGAGGGCGACGAGCCCGCCCCGCCCTCAGCGCCCGCCGGGGTGCCGCGTCGGAGGCAAGTCCCGACGCTACGTGCAGCCGGGGCGGTACGTGCTCGTGTTGGTAGCCTTCTTGCTGAGAAGCCTGGAATCGCCGACCTCGCCCGGGAAAGGAGGCTGCTCCCATGACCACCGCGAAGAAGAATCGTCTCTACCGTCCTGTACCGAGCAAGGTGGACTTCGTCGCTCAGGAGCACGACGTCCTCCGCTTCTGGCGGAGTAGCCAGGCCTTCGAGCGGCTGATGGAACGGAACCGCGGCAACCCAACGTTCTCCTTCCTGGATGGCCCGATCACGGCCAACAATCCCATGGGGGCCCACCACGCCTGGGGAAGGAGCTACAAGGACCTGTTTCAGCGCTTCAAGGCGATGCAGGGGTTCGATCAACGGTTCCAGAACGGTTTCGACTGCCAGGGGCTCTGGGTCGAGGTCGAGGTGGAGCGGGAGTTGGGCCTCAACTCCAAGCGGGACATCGAGCAGTACGGCCTCGCCAACTTCTCGCGCCGGTGTCGCGCCCGCGTGGAGCGGTACTCCGCCATCCAGACGGAGCAGTCGATCCGCCTGGGCCAGTGGATGGACTGGCCCAACTCCTACTACACGATGTCGGACACCAACATCGAGTACATTTGGCACTTCCTCAAGCGCTGCCACGAAAGGGGCTGGCTGTACGAGGGAAGCCGCGTGAACCCCTGGTGTGTTCGATGTGGCACCTCACTCTCGCAGCACGAGCTGATCGACTCCTACCGGGAGGTCACCCATGCTTCGGTCTTCGTGAAGCTCCCGATCGTGGGCAGGCACAGGGAGTACCTCCTGGTGTGGACCACTACCCCCTGGACCCTGGCCGCTAACACCGCGGCCGCGGTCCATCCGGACCTGCGCTACGTGGAGGTTGTCCAGGGCGAGGATCACTACTACTTGTCACGCGGCACCCTGGCGGGCCTCAGAGGACCCTACGAGGTGGTCCGCTCCCTGAAGGGCAGCGAGCTAGTCGGTCTGGCCTACGAGCCTCCACTGGAGGAGCTTCCGGCCCAGCGCGGGCTCCTGCACAGGGTCGTGCCCTGGGACGCGGTGGGTGAGGAGGAGGGTACCGGCATCGTGCACGTAGCTCCCGGCTGTGGGGCTGAAGACTTCGAGCTGGGCAAGCTCCACAGCCTACCGGTCCTCGTGCCGATCGACGAGAACGGGGTCTACCTCGAAGGCTACGCCTTCCTGACGGGGCAGGACGTGCAGCGGGTGGCATCGGAGATCATGGCCAATCTCCAGGCGAAAGGGAAGCTCTACGCAGTCGCAGACTACACCCACCGGTACCCAGTGTGTTGGAGGTGCGGGGAGCAACTGGTGTTCCGCTTGGTCCACGAGTGGTTCCTGTCGGTGCAGCAGATACGTCCCGCGCTGCTGGAGGCATCCCGGCGGGTGCGATGGCACCCGCCCTACGCCGCCGCTCGCATGGAGGACTGGCTCACCAGCATGGGGGACTGGTGCATCTCTCGGAAGCGGTATTGGGGTCTTCCCTTGCCGATCTTCCTTTGCCACGACTGCGACCAGCACACCGTGCTGGGCTCTCGGAGAGAGCTGGAGGACCTGGCCCTCACCGGTCTGGAGCAGTTGGAGGAACTGCATCGCCCCTGGATCGACTTCGTGAAGATACGCTGTACCCATTGTGGCGGCTTCGCCGAGCGGATCACGGAGGTGGGCGACGCCTGGCTCGATGCGGGAATCGTCCCCTTCTCGACCCTGCGCTACCTCGAAGACAGGTCCTACTGGGAGAGGTGGTTTCCTGCGGACCTGGTCGTCGAGATGCGGGAGCAGATCCGTCTATGGTTCTACTCGCTGCTCTTCATGAGCGTGACGCTGGAGGGGGTCGCTCCCTACCGCGAGGTGCTGGTGTACGAGAAGATGAACGACGAGCAGGGCAGGCCGATGCACAAGAGTCTGGGCAACGCCATCTGGCTCGACGAGGCTGTCGAAAAGATGGGCGCCGACGTGATGCGGTGGCTCTTCTGCTCCCACAATCCGCAGATCAACCTCAACTTCGGCTACGGTCCGGCCGACGAGGTGAAGCGGAAGCTGCTCACCCTGTGGAACGTCTACTCCTTCTACGTCACCTACGCGAACGTCGACCGGTTCGATCCCTCACGGCACGCGATGCCGCCGGAGGATCGCCCACCCCTGGATCGGTGGCTGATCTCACGCCTTCACCAGACCGTCCTGGACGTCACGACTCGACTGGAGGGGTACGATCCGGCCGGTGCCACCAGGGCGATCGAGGAGTTCGTTGGGGACCTGTCGAACTGGTACCTGCGGCGGAGCCGCCGCCGCTTTTGGAAGCCGGGGGAGGACGCGGACAAGATCGCCGCCTACCTTACCCTCTACGAGGCGCTTGCCACGGTGGTCCGCCTGATTGCCCCCATCGCCCCTTTCCTGTCCGAAACGATCTACCAGAACCTGGCCAGGTCTGTGGACCCCGCGGCGCCGGGGAGCGTCCACCACTGCCCTTGGCCGGTGGCTCAGCCTGAGGCGATTGACCGGGGACTCATCGAGGGGATGGAGATCGCGCTCAGGCTGGTCGGGCTGGGGAGGTCGGCCCGAAATCAATCGGGTATAAAGGTGCGGCAGCCGCTGGCCGGCGTGCGTATCGTGGTGCCGTCTCCCCGCGAGGAGGCGCAGGTAGCGCAGTTCCTAGATCAGGTGCGCGACGAGCTGAACGTGAAGTCCGTGACCTTCCTGTCACGGGCGGAGGAGGTGGTCCGCCGCGTGGTGAGGCCCAAGCGAGAGGTGCTGGGGCCGAAGTACGGGCGAGAGTTCCCGCATATCCTCAGGGCCTTGGAGGAGCGTCGGTACCGACTGCTGGAGGACGGCTCCGTGGAGGTGGCCGGCCACCGGCTCGGGCCCGAGGAGGTCGAGGTGGCGGTGGAGCCCCTCCCGGGGCTCGCAGCGGTCGAGTCTGGGGGCTATCTGCTGGCTCTGGAGACCGAAATCACACCCGAGTTGAGGGCCGAGGGGCTCGCCCGGGAGCTTGCCCGCCGGATACAGGAGATGCGCAAGGAGGCAGGGTTCGATGTCGACGATCGGATCGTAACCTCCTACGAGGCGAGTCCGGCGCTGGAAAAGGTGCTTCGTGACTACCGAGACTATCTGAGCCAGGAGACACTCTCCACCCGTCTGGTTCGAGGGCTAGAGCCCGGCAGCCACACCTGGTCGGGGTCTATCGACGGTGAGAAGGCAACTCTGGGGGTGAGGCGCCACGGCCGGCGGCGGGAGCGCGAGCCCCGCGCAGCAGCGGCGTGACCGGGGCGGTGGGGTATACTGTAGGGTGGGTTCACGAGGGACCGGCGAATCGGGCTTGGAGGGTGAGCCTCCTGGCGAGCCGGCCGGAACGTGGAGAAGCCTCGGCTAGGCAAGAGCATCACCCTCCGATAGGGCTTCGCCTTCAGGAAGTCTACGCGCTGGGGAACAGCCGATTCGGCCGTGACGGAGGTGGGAGGATGGCGCAGCGGGAAGTGCGGGTGGCGACCTTCGAGACCGAGACCGAGGCGGTGATGTGGTCCGAGGCTCTCCAAAGAGAGGGGATTCCCACGGTGTTGGTGCCGCTTGCTCACGGCGCGGGGCTGGGGGCCACCGTGTGGCGACCGTTCGAGCTGCGGGTTAGGGAGGGCGACGTCTCGCGGGCGAGGGAGATCCTCGGGCTCGGCGACGCCTGAGAGGATGTTAGACCGGGAATGCGGATGCGACGAGGCTCGTCCCAACCGGCACCACCTGATTCTGCGGCGCAGACGGTGCCGGCTGGCGCTCCGGCTGGGATCATCGACCGGCGACGCTTTCGCGCGCCCTACCAGATTCCCAGCGCGTCCTTCGCTTCTTCGGAGGCCATGGAGTAGGGGTCCCAGGGAGGGCTCCACACCAGGTCCACATGCACCTGCTTGACATCCGGGAATCGCTTGCTGACGGCACCGTGCACCAGCGCCTGCAGCATGGGGCCGATCGGGCAGCCCGGACTGGTCAGCGTCATCCTCACTCGCACCGACCTGTCCTCGATCTCCACCCCGTACACCAGCCCCAGGTCCACGATGTTGATGGCCAACTCGGGGTCGTGCACCTCCTTGAGCGACTCCATCACGGCCTCGGCGGTGGGAGTGCCCGGCTGACCGCCGTCCACCCGAGGCTGCTCGTCTGTACGATCCTTCACCTCCCTCACCTCCGTTCTCTCGACGGCCGAACGGGGCCGTTTGCTGATCACCCGCTCCCAGAGGCTGCCGAGGGCCCTACCCTTGCCCATTCACGGCCTCCCTCCTGTTCCCCTTATCGTGCAGTTCCAGCGCTTCCAGCAGCGTGTTCCAGGCCAGGAGGGCACACTTGATACGAACGGGGTAGCCCTTCACGCCCTCGAGCGACTCCAGGTCACCCAGCGCCTCGTACTCCTCCTCATCGAGATCCCGATTCTCCAGCAGCATCCCCTTGAAGGTGGATATGAGTCCCCGCACCTCCGAGATCGGCTTTCCCTTGATCCGCTCGGACATCATGGAGGCTGAGGACTGGCTGATGGAGCAGCCTTTGCCCAGGATCTTCACGTCGGCGATCCGGTCGCCCTCCAGCCGGAGGGACAGCTCCAGTTCGTCGCCGCACAGCGGGTTGCGTCCGCGGGTGGCCACGTCTGGATCCTCGATCAACCCGCGGTTTCGGGGGTTGCGGTAGTGGTCCAGGATTATGTCCTTGTAGAGGTCATCCAAGGATGAAACCACCCATGACCTCCTTAGCCCTGTTCAACGCGCCGACCAGAACGTCGACCTCGTCCTTCGTGTTGTAGATGTAGAAGCTGGCCCGGGCCGTGGAAGCGACGTCCAGCCACTTCATAAGCGGCTGACAGCAGTGGTGCCCCGCACGGATGGCGACTCCCTCCTGATCGAGGATCGTCCCGACATCGTGGGGGTGCACGTCTGGGAAGTTGAAGCTGATCACACCGCCGCGGATATGGGGATCGCGTGGCCCGAACAGCATCAGATCCTTCACACCCGCCAGCTTCTGCAGGGCGTATTCGGTGAGCTCGATCTCGTGCCGGCGGACGTTCTCCATCCCCAATCGCTGCAGGTAGTCGATGGCGACTCCCAGCCCCACGGCGCCCGCAACGTTCGGTGTCCCCGCCTCGAACTTGTACGGGATGTCGTTCCAGGTGGCGGTCTCGCACGTCACGTCCATGATCATGCTACCGCCGCCCATGAAGGGGTCCATCTCCTCCAGCAGCTCCTCTCGGGCGTACAGCACGCCGATGCCGGTCGGCCCCAGCATCTTGTGCCCCGAGAAGGCCAGGAAGTCGCAGCCCAGTTCGTTCACGTCCACCGGCATGTGTGGAACGCTCTGCGCGCCGTCGGCCAGCATCAGGGCGCCTTTCGCGTGGGCCAGGTCGGCAAGCTGGCGGACCGGATTGATGGTGCCCAGGACGTTCGACATGTGGCTCACCGCCACCAGCCGCGTGCGATCGTTGATCAACTCGTCCACGTTGGCTAGGTTCATCGTCCCGTCGACGTTCAGATGGATGAAGCGGAGCTTCGCGCCGGTCTCCTTCGCCACCAACTGCCACGGGATCAGGTTGCTGTGGTGCTCCATCCGGCTGAGCAGGATCTCGTCCCCCTGCTTCAGCCTCTTCCGTGCCCAAGCCAGCGCCACGAGGTTGATCGCCTCGGTGGCGTTCCGGACGAAGACCACGCTCCTCGGGCTCCTAGCCTTGATGAACCGAGCCACCTTCGTTCTGGCCTGCTCGTAGGCGTCGGTCGCCTCGTCGCTCAGGGTGTGGATACCCCGATGGACGTTGGCGTTGTACTCCTCGTAGTACCGGGCCAGCGCTTCTATCACGACCCTGGGCTTCTGGGACGTCGCAGCGCTGTCGAGGTACACCAGAGGCTTGCCACGTATCTGCCGCTGCAGGATCGGGAAGTCCTGCCGTATCGTTGCTACGTCGAAGGTTGTCTTCGTCTTCTGCACGGTCTCACTCCCATGTGAGCTAGCGAGTGCTGCTCGCTATCTCCCCAGCTTCGCGTCGATGGCCTCGCGGATCCGCTCCTTGACGGTCTCGAGCGGGATTCGTTCCATCACGGGCTCGAAGAAGCCCCTCACTATCATCCGCTCGGCGGCCTCTCTCGGCAAGCCCCTCGCCATCAGGTAGAACACCTGCTCCTCGTCGATCGGCCCCACGGTCGCCCCGTGCGTGCAGCGCACGTCGTTGGCCTCTATCTCCAGCTTCGGCATGGAGTCCGCCCGCGCGTGCTCGCTGAGGACCAGATTCCGGTTTGCCTGGTAGGCGTCGGTTCTCTGGGCGTCTTTGTGGACCCGAATCATGCCCGAGTACTCCGAGCGGGCGCGATCCGCCAGTGCGGCCTTGTACAGCAGGTCGCTGGTGGTGTTGGGTGCCAGATGGTCTTGCAGGGTGTGGTGGTGGAAGCGCTGGTCTCCGTCGGCGAACATGATCCCCACCATGGACACGCTTGCCCCCGGCTCCGCCAGGCGCGACTCCACCCAGGACTTAGTCAGCTTGCTGCCCAGCACCAACGAGAGGGCCGTGAGCTGAGAGTCCCTCTGCTGGAGCGCCCGCTGAGTCCCGAGGCTGAAGACCGAGCGACCCCAGCGCTGCAGGGCGACGTACCGCGCCCTGGCGCCCGCGCTCAGGGAGAGCTCCACCACGCTGTTGGCCAGGGCCGGGCCCCGATCCTCGGGGGACGCCACCTCGTCCACGAAGACCACGTTCGCACCGGGCTCCACCACCACCAGAGTGTGGGGCATGACGGCGAGACCGCTGCGATCGGCCCACGTGAGAGTCTGGATAGGCAACTCCACCTCCACGTTCTGCGGGACGTACAGGAAGGTTCCGCCGCTCCAGAAGGCGTAGTGCAGGGCGGTGAACCGTGCCTCGTGCGGCGCCACGACGGAGCCGAGGTGGCGCCGCACGAGGTCCGGGTGCTCTCGTACCGCGACGTCCAAGTCCGCCAGGATAACTCCCTTGGCAGCCGCCTCCTCCGACAGGGAGCGGTAGCTACCCGCGGAGTTGTGATGCACCAGGAGGCCACTCCGAGGGGCGGTCTCGTTCAGTTCAGATCGCAGCTCGGCGGACAGCTCGTCCCATCGGGAGGCGACCGCCGATGGCTCGGCGAACGGCGTCACGGCCTCCAGATCGAGCGCGCTGAGGTCGGTCCGACGCCACTCCTCCTCCTTGCGGGACGGCGCCGGCATCCGCTCGAAGGCGCGCCACGCCTCGAGCCGCATCTCCAGTAGCCACTCCGGCTCGCCTCTGGACCGCGATAGCACGTTGAGGGCCTCCTCTGAGAAGCCGCCTCCGGTTGTCAGTCTCTTGGCTTCTACACTCATCGGCTTCTCACCCCACACTGCCTTCCATCTCGAGCTGGATCAGCCGGTTCAACTCCACCGCGTACTCCATCGGCAGCTCCTTAGTGAAGGGCTCGATGAAGCCGTTGACGATCATCATGATGGCATCGTTCTCGCTGATGCCGCGGCTCATGAGGTAGAAGAGCTGCTCCTCACCGATCTTGGTCACCGACGCCTCGTGGCCGATCTCGACCCTCTCCTCGTCGATCTCGATGTAGGGATAGGTGTCGGTCCGCGAGTCCTCGTCCAGCAGGAGGGCGTCGCACCGCACGTTGCTCTTGGCGCCGGTGGCACCGTCGTGGACCTTCAGGAGCCCTCGATAGCTCGCCCGCCCTCCATCCTTGCTGATCGACTTGCTGGTGACCGTGCTGGTGGTGTTGGGGGCCCTATGCACCACCTTGCCTCCAGCGTCCTGAACCTGACCCCTTCCCGCGAAGGCGATGGAGAGAATCTCGGCCCTCGCCCCCTCGCCCATCAGGTATACGGCCGGGTACTTCATGGTCACCTTGCTGCCCAGGTTGCCGTCGATCCACTCTACGGTCGCGCCCTCGTAGGCGAACGCGCGCTTGGTAACCAGGTTGTACACGTTCTTGCTCCAGTTCTGGATGGTGGTGTAGCGGATCGTGGCCCCCGGCCTGGCGATCAGTTCCACCACCGCAGAGTGGAGCGAATCTGTCGTGTAGATGGGGGCAGTGCAGCCCTCGATGTAGTGGACGAAGCTGCCCTCCTCGGCGATGATGAGGGTTCGCTCGAACTGCCCCATGTTCTCGGCGTTGATCCTGAAGTATGCCTGCAAGGGGATATCCACCTTCACGCCCTTGGGCACGTAGACGAAGCTGCCCCCGCTCCAGACGGCGCTGTTGAGGGCGGCGAACTTGTTGTCGTTGTTCGAGATGACTGTGCCGAAGTGCTCGCGGACGATGTCCGGGTACTGTCGGAGGCCGGAGTCCATGTCCAGGAAGATGACTCCCTTCGCGGCGAGCTCCTCCCTGATGGAGTGGTACACCACCTCCGACTCGTACTGGGCGGAGACGCCGGCAAGGAACTTGCGCTCCGCCTCGGGTATCCCCAGCTTGTCGAACGTGTTCTTGATGTATTCCGGCACCTCCTCCCACGTGCGCCCCTGCTTGTCGGTCGGGCGGACGTAGTAGAAGATGTTGTCGAAGTCTATGTCGGAGAGGTCCGCCCCCCAGGTGGGCATCGGGCGGGCCTTGAAGTACCTATATGCCTTCAGCCGGAAGTCGCGCATCCAGTCGGGCTCGCCCTTCATCCGGCTGATCTCCTCGACGACCTCCTCGGTAAGCCCCCTCCTGCCCTTGAAGGCGTAGTCTTCCGGATCGTGGAAGCCGTACTTGTAGTCGCCCACCCCGAGGTCGCTAGGACTGATGGCCATTCTGCCCCACCTCTCTGATGATCGGGTCGTAGCCCTCCGCCTCGAGCTGCTCCACAAGCTCCGGGCCGCCTGTGCGGGCGACCCGCCCGTCGACGAGGATGTGGACCACGTCGGGCTTGATGTAGTTCAGTATCCGCTGGTAGTGGGTGATGATCAGCACCCCCATGTCTGGGCCCAGCAGGGCGTTGACGCCCTCGGAGACCGTGCGGAGGGCGTCGATGTCGAGGCCCGAGTCGGTCTCGTCAAGGATGGCGATCTCCGGGCGGAGCAGTGCCATCTGCAGGATCTCGTTCTTCTTCTTCTCGCCGCCGGAGAAGCCCTCGTTCAGGTAGCGAGTGACGAAGGTGTCGTCGACCTTGAGCAGTTGCATCTGGGAGCGGAGCTGCTTTCGGAACTCGCGGACTGGAAGCTCGTCTCCGCGCACCGCCTTGATGGAGGCTCGGAGGAAGTTGGCCACCGAGACGCCGGAGACGGAGATGGGGTACTGGAAGGCGAGGAAGATGCCGAGCTTCGCCCGCTCGTCGGGCGAGAGCTCGAGGACGTTCTGGCCCTTGAAGAGGATGCGTCCCTCGGTGACCTGGTACTTGGGGTGGCCCATGAGGACGTTGGCCAGGGTGCTCTTGCCCGAGCCGTTTGGCCCCATGAGCGCGTGGACCTGGCCCTTGGCGATGTGGAGGTTGACGCCCTTGAGGATCTCCTTGCCGTCGACGGAGGCGCGGAGGCCATCGATCAACAGGGTGTCAGAAGGGGCCAAGTGGATCGGATTGGTCATATCTGCGGACGGACTAGTTGTCTCGGTCATTTCTCTCCTACTGCCGGCGCACCGGCCACTGCTTCACTTCGAGCCGGCCCCTTCCAGGGCCGTTCCCGCGGCCGCCGGCGTCCCCGGCGGGCCTCGTCGCTCCGACCGCGAATTTCCTACTAAAACCGTCGGATTTCGATGGCATTCTACCCCGGCGCAGCGGCCCTTGTCAACCCTTCTCACTCGGTGGGGGTGCGGCGTGGCTTGGCAGGAGGCACCCGTTGGAATGGTAGGGGCGAAGCATTCACCTCGCCGAATGCTTCGCCCCTACGACGCGATCCGGACTCCTTCCCGAAGGACTCGCCGCTACGTAGGTCGCGCGGCCCTCCCCGAGCGCGATGCATACCGCACACCCGATGGGACGGTCCGCTCCGCCGAACCTTATGTCACCTTCCGTGATCGTAGACTCCGTAAGCCTCCGCCAGCAGATCGACCGGGTGCGCGGTCTGCATCTGGACCCCACGCTCGCGCAGGCCGTGCTCCAACTGGATGAGGCACCCGGGGTTGGACGCCACCACAGTGTCCGCTCCGGTGGCGATGACGTGCTTCATCTTCCGCTCCAAGATTATCTCCGATAGCTCCGGCTGGGTGACGTTGTAGATCCCCGCGCTGCCGCAGCACCAGTCCGACTCCATCATCTCCACCAACTCCAGGCCGGGGATCGCTCGCAGGATCTCCCGAGGTTGCCTGCGGACCCTCTGCCCATGGGCGAGGTGGCAGGCGTCCTGGTAGGTCACGCGGCGCCGCACCGGGTGGGTGGGGGGTCGCAGCGGCAGCTCCGCCAGCAGCTCGGTCGCGTCGCGGACCTTGGCGGAGAACGCCTCGGCCCGCTCACCGTAGTCGGGGTCGCCGCGCAGCAGGTCGCCGTACTCCTTCATGGTCGAACCGCACCCAGCCGCGTTCACCACGATGTAGTCCGCGCGCACACGCTCGAAGACATCGATGTTGTGGCGGGCCAGCTCCATGGCGGTCTCCCTGTCGCCGCTGTGGAGTTGGAGGGCTCCGCAACACCCCTGGTCTCGGGGTACGAGGACATCGCACCCGTTCGCGGCCAGCACGGCGATGGTGGAGCGGTTGGTGCGCGGGAAGAACTGGGCCGCCACGCAGCCCGACAGGAGGGCCACCCTGGCTCTGGGCTCCCCTTTAGCCGGCGCTACCTCGGGCAGGGCGGACTCGATCAGGGACCCCTGCAGACGTGGAAGCATCGACTCCATCCGCTTCATGGTACGGGCGATCCTCAGTAGGCCGGTCGCCCGGACCAGGCTCTGGAGCCCGGACCGTTGGTAGAGGCGGGCCCCGGTGCCCGCTGCGGCCAGCAGGCGGGGCGAGTTGATCACCTTGCCTAGAATCGCCTTTCTGGTGATCCGCTCGACGGGTCCATCGGGCGGGATGACGGAGCGGGCGGACTCGATCAGGCGGCCATACTGCACGCCGGAGGGGCAGGCCGTCTCGCAGGCGCGACAATCCAGACACTGGAACATGTGTTTCCGGAAGTGGGGGTCGCTGGGATCGATCTTCCCCTCCGCGACCAGCCTCATCTGATAGATGCGGCCGCGCGGGGAGTCGGCCTCGTGGCCGAGCGTCCTGTAGGTGGGGCAGAAGGGGAGGCAGAGCCCGCAGTGGACGCACTGCCGGATCAGCTCCTTGTTCGGGAAGTCCACCGCGGCACCACGCCCTGTCATCACATCCCCCCTACGAAGCGTCCCGGGTTCAGGATCCCGTGAGGATCGAACTGACTCTTGATTGCCCTCATCAGAGGAATGGGGCCGCCGGGGCTACCCCACACGTCCACGCCCTCGACCGAACGAGGCCAGTTCTCCACGACCAGCGCGCCACCCGCCGCGACGGCCTCTCGGCGGAACCGGCTGACCGCCTCCAATGCCGCGGGCGCGCTTCGGGCAGGGACGCTCCAGAAGAGTGCGCCGACGCCATGGCCCCAGACGAACGGCTCGCCACCCGACGTTGCCACCTCCCGGCAGACTCGCCCCATCGTGGCGGGCAGGAGGGCGAAGCGGCAGGTGAGGACATCGTCGGCCCAGCGGAGTGCCGACGCCATCCGTGCCAGGCAGGCCCACACCCGTTCTGCAGCGCCTTCGTCCAGACGCTGAGAGTCGGTCGCCCCTTCTGCTCTCGCGGCGGCCTCGAACTCGGCCAGGTGCCTATCCACCGCAGGAGCGAAGCCGCTGGCGCGGCCCAGCAGCGCCCAGTGGCCGGGGGGCAGCCGGAGGCCGGACTCGGCCGCCACCCGATCGTTCAGCAAGTCCAGGGCGGTGGGCGCCAGCGGCCTCCGGAGGATGGTCCCAACCGCCCTTCCGGCCGCGTCGACCGATGGGAAGGTGCCGATCCAGCTCCGCTCGGTCTCAGGGCGTGGCGCCACCTTGAGGGTAACCTCCACCAGCATCCCCACCGTGCCCAGCGCGCCGATGTGGAGCTTGTTCAGGTCGTAACCCGTGACGTTCTTGACCACCCGACCTCCCGCTCTGGTCAACGTTCCGTCGACGTTGGCCGTTCGCGTCCCGATCACCATGTCCCGAAGCCCTCCGTCCCTGATCCGCCTCGGGCCGCTCACGTTGGTGGCCACCACGCCGCCCACCGTCGCCTCCGGCATCAGCGGCGGGTCCAGAGGCAGCCACTGCCCTCTCTCCCCCAGGAGTCGCTGCAACTCCCCGAAGCGCATGCCGGCCTCGACGGTGACCGTCAGGTCGCCCGGCACGTACTCCACAAGCCGGTCCAGCCGCCGTGTGGTGAGGATCACGTCGGCCCGCCGCGGTGGGAGCCCCAGGCGCTGCTGGGTGCCCCCGCCCCAGGGGATCACGGCCGCGCCGGCCCGGTCGCAGCAGGCGAGGGCGGCGGCCAACGCCTCCGATGACGACGGGGAGCACAGGAGCCTAGGCCGGATACCTCGCGCGGAGATGCGCGGTGCGTCAGCCTCTTCCAGCACGGTGGTCTCGGCTTCGTTGCGGAGATCGCCTGCCAGGGCAGTGAGATCTGGTTCGTTAGTCATGGCGTCACAACCAGCCTATCCCGCTCATCTTGCTGCTCGGCGGACGAGATCGAACCTCAGCGCAACGTCCCGGGGTGGGGAAGACCTTCCCGGGATTGCAGCGCCCCTGGGGATCGAAGGCAGCCTTGAGACGGAGCATTGCGGCCATGTCCTGGTCCGAGAAGAGGAGGGGCATCAGGCCCATCTTCTCCAACCCGATGCCGTGCTCTCCAGACAGAACCCCGCCCGCCTCCACGCAGATCCTCATGATCTCCGCTCCCGCCTCCTTGACCCGCTCGACTTCGTTCTGGCTGGTGCCGTCGAACAGGATCAGCGGGTGGAGGTTGCCATCTCCCGCGTGGAAGACGTTGGCAATGGGGAATCCGTAGCGGGTGGAAACGTCGGCGATGGCGGCGAGCACCCCGGGCAACTTGGTGCGGGGCACGACGCCGTCGACGACGTAGTACTCGGGACTGAGCCGCCCCATGGCGCCGAAGGCCCCCTTTCTGCCTGCCCAGAGCAGCTCGCGCTCCTCCGCGGTCTGGGCGACCCGGACGTTGCTCGCCCCGTGAGACCGAGCGATCGCCTCGATCGCGGCTGCCTGCTCATCCAGTCCCTCCCGCAGTCCGTCCACTTCGATCAGCAGCACGGCTCCGGCGTCCTCGGGGTAGCCCGCGTGGTAGGCCGCCTCGACGGCCTTGATCGCCAGCTTGTCCATCATTTCGATGGCGGCGGGTACGATCCCGCTGCCGATCACGTCGGAGACGGTGGCACTGGCGCTCTCCACGTCCCGGAAGATGGCGAGCAGCGTCTTGACGGCCTCCGGCAGCGGGACGATGCGGACAGTGATCTTCGTGGCGATCCCCAGGGTGCCCTCGCTCCCCACCAGTATGCCGGTGAGGTCGTAGCCGGGGAGGTCGAGCGCCTTGCTCCCCACCTGGACGATCTCCCCCTCTGGGGTCACCACCTCCAGCCCCAGGACGTGGTTCGCCGTTACGCCATACAGCAGGGTGTGGGGCCCGCCGGCGTTCTCACCGACGTTTCCCCCGATGGTGCAGGCTTTCTGGCTGGAGGGATCGGGGACGTAGTACATACCGTGCTCGGCGATGGCCTGGCTGAGGTGGAGGTTCACCAGCCCAGGCTCGACCACGGCGCGCAGGTTGGGCAGGTCAACCTCCAGGATGCGTGCCATCTTCACCAGGGAGATCAACACCCCTCCCTCGACCGGGAGGGCGCCGCCCGACAACCCCGTCCCGCCGCCCCTGGGAGTGAAGGGCACGCCGTAACGGTGGCACGCCTTGACTACATCGGCCACCTGCTCGGCCGACTCGGGGAGCACCACCGCCTGGGGACGGGCCTTATCCACGGAGCCGTCGTACTCGTACAGCCGCAGGTCGTAGTCCTCCCAGAGGACGTTGCGTCTCCCAACGAGGGCCATCAGTTCTCTGACGAATCTGCCTGGCGGCACCGTTCTCTCCACGAGGTGCGGATTGGTTGCGCGGGGGCACGCTACCATGGAACACCTGCAACCAGATAGTAGCAAGGCGCATGCCCGTTTCCCGACTTGCTCAAGGGCCGCGGTGGGGTTAAGATCGATGCGACCATCGCCATCCGCGTCCGAGATGCCCTGGTGTGCCTGCTCTCTAGTCGTGTCGAGGTCCACATCGTTCTCGTGGGAGGTCTCTGCTGTGTTAGCACAGGTAAGCCTGACCGTTGCCGAGGCGAAACTGCTCATCGCCCGAGCCATCGCTGCCCTTCCGGAGGTGCGCGCCGCCCTGGAGTCCGGGAGCATTCTGCTCAAGGGCGGAAGCACGGTCTCCGCTGTGGCGGAGGAACTGGTGGGGCACCCGCTGAAGATCTCCGGGCGCGTGAGTCCCCGAGGGACCAGGTCCACTCTGGCAACCAGCCCATCCTCGCCACACTGCATGCTGATCCACCGAGGAGAGTGGCGCAACGTGGACGGCGAGTTGGCCACGGTGGTGCCGTCGCTGGGCCCGCGCGATGTGGTGGTGCTGGGCGCCAACCTGATCGACTCCCGAGGTGGTGCCGCGATGATGGCCGGTATGGCCCTGGGAGGTAACCCCGGCCAGGTGATGGCCGGGCTGATGGCCCAGGGGGTTCCGGTGCTGATCGCGGCCGGGTTGGAGAAGCTGACTCCCGGCACGGTAGCCGATGCGATTCGGCACGCTGGAATGGCGCGGCCGGATTGGTCACTCGGGCTGGCGGTGGGGCTTGTGCCGATAGTGGGGCGGCTGATCACAGAGATCGAGGCCCTGCAAGTGCTGGCGGGAGTGACCCCCACGGTGATCGGGCGAGGCGGGATCGATGGGGCCGAGGGCGGGACGACCATGGTCGTGGAGGGGGAGGCAGACGCGGTGCAGCGGGCAATCGACGCGGTCCTCGGCGTCAAAGGAGCCCGAACAAGTGGCAGCCCAGATAGCTGGCCCGAGTGCCGCGGGGGCAGCGAGAAGTGCAGGAGCCACCGGGTGTGCGTGTGGAAGCAGTGGGGCAAGAAGGGATGGGGCAAATGGGAGACGCCGTCGGGCCCTGCACCAGCCGGCGCCGAGTTCCGCTGACACGGCCGCGCGGCCGCGATCGCATTTGCCCTCGAGGCCACTGCGTGCTATAATTCCTCAGTCCGTTGGGGGATCGTCTAGTGGTAGGACAGCTGACTCTGGATCAGTAAGCCGGGGTTCGAATCCCTGTCCCCCAGCCAACGGAAACGGCCAGCCGAATCACCGGCTGGCCGTTCGCTTTCTCCAGCGGTCGGGGCCCTATCCTTCCGTGGCCGCGGGCCGAGGCGCGGCACGCTCAGGCAGCATGGCGTCGCTCCGGTCCAGGTTGAAGATGCCGCAGACGCAAGCGTCGCCAGGCATGTTCGACGCCTCGTCTAGTTGAACACCATCGGCACGGGGATGAACACCAGCAGGAGCAGCACCAGGGAGAGGGCGGCCAGCAGTCTCTCCCCCGGCCTCAGAGGAGTCACGTCGTCCAGGGGCACGGCGTGGACCCTGCCCATGAAGAGCACCAGGAAGGCCCAGAGCATCCACCCCTGCCAGGCCAGGCTGAGCGCGACCAGCGCGCCCACGACCCCCCAGGTTAGGTACTTGGCGCGGCGACCAAACAGGGCGTAAGCTATGTGCCCCCCATCCAACTGCCCGGCCGGGATGAGGTTCATCCCCGTCACCAGCAGTCCTGCCCAGCCGGCAAGGGCCACCGAGTTGATGTACACGTCGACTCCGGCCGAGGGTAGGAACCGGCCGAAGACCGCCAGCTTGGCCAGAGCGTAGAGGATGGAGTTTCCCTCCTGGAAGGTGCCCGGCGTGATCCGACCCAGCTCGGAGGAGGAGAGCCCAACGAACAGCACGGGAATGGCAACGACCAGGCCGGCGATCGGGCCAGAGGCTCCCAACAGCAGCAGGGCCCGCCGGTTTCGGGATGGCGCCCTGGTCTGGATTACCGCGCCCATAGTCCCGAGCAGCGACAGAGGCATCGGTATGAAGTAGGGCAGGGTTGCGGGAATCCTCTGCCAGCGGGCCATCAGGTAGTGCCCCATCTCGTGGGCTAGCAGGATGCCCAGCAGACTCGCCGCGAAGGGAACCCCTGCCAGCAGGTTGAACCCCTTCCCGGGCACGGAGTCGTACTCCGCCCCTACCCAGAGCACCGACAGCAGTGTGGCGCCGAAAAGTGCCAGAGCAGTCAGCGTTCGGCCGCCGCTCTTGGGCAGCGAGCCCGGTAGGGCTATCACGACGTGATCCGCCTTGTCCTCCCTCAGCATCGCCACGTAGCCAAGGGTCGCGAGGCGCTCGGAGAGCCAGTCGAACGCTCGGTCGGAGTCCACCAGGAGCCGGCCTCGAAGCTCCAGCGCAGGATCGCCGGAGGGCATTGGACGGCCGACTAGATCTCCCAACTCCTGGTCCACCCACCTCGCGGTACGTACCTGCATCACGTCGGAGCAGGTGGCTACCAGGCGGCGGGCTTCCGCTGCCTCCGCCGGGATCCCCAAAGACTCGAAGTAGTCGTCCATTTCTCCAACCCAGTGGCGGTAGCCACGGTCGTGGTATTCTCAGTCGTCGCCGGAGACCTATGCCGACCCGTGCCGTGCAGTCCCTACGAGCAAGGCGACACCAAGTACACTATACCCCCACTGCGCAGCCAGATGCGACCCAGCTCACCCCGTTTGTACACCATCCGGACCGACTGACTGTTCGGAGCGATGGGGTCGTTGACGATCACGTCCCCTTCCGGAGTGAAGCCCCGAACCACGATCAGATGTCCGTCGGTGGATGGGGTGGCTGCGCCGCTCAACTCTCCCGCCCGGTATGCCACGCTGATTATCACCGGCCGCCCCGCTGCGATCTCCTGCTCGAGCTGCTCCACGGCATAGAAGCGGTCGACCCTAGCATCGAACCCGTTGGCTCCCGCGTAGGCCGTGTTCAGAGGCCAGTTTCCGTAGATGCCGGTGGTCTGGTCCCGCACGCCCGCGTACACCTCGGCCACGCTCTTCTTCGACCCCCAGTATTGCATTACCATTGCCAGAGAGGTGGGGCTGCATATCTTGGTCGCCACGGCCGGAGCCTCCTCCAACTGGGAGTGTCGCGGAACGTCCATGTCGCGGGCTGCCCCAGCGGGCCGAACGAGTGGCGGGCCTACCAGGCCCTTGCCAAGGTTCGAGTACACGACCGAAACCTGGCGCAGCAGGGGTGAGGAGTCTCCCGAACCGGTGAAGACAACCCTGTACTGCAGCGCGGTCGCCGGAGACGACAGCTTCAGGGTATCCACGTCGACTCTGCCTTTGGCATCCACCTGCCCCGCGATGCTGCGTCCCCCCTCCTTGCGCCACTCACCCATGGCGTACCAGCGGCTCCAGCTTTCGCCCTGGCGGACCCGCAGCTCGAGTCTGAGAGACGTCCCCGCCGGAGCCTCGGCGTTCCAAGAGAGGACGGCATCGTCGAAGTCGAACTCCGCCTCCCTTACCTCGGACAGTAGTTCGCCAGAGGGGGCGTAGCCGCCGTCCCGTGTGGCGAGGCGGGCCCCCTCTGCGGCATCGACCTGGAGATTCGTGGCTCTACCTCGCACGAGTTCTGTTGGACCGCTCAGCCACGACTGGACGGTCCTCTGCACAGCCGGACGAGGAGCGTCGGCGACAGATGGCGTCGCCGTGAGTTGGACCGGTCGTTGGGTGGGCGGCGGCTCGGGCGACCGGGTGGGCTCGGCGGCAGGGCCAGTCGCCGCGGCGCTACCTCGCTCCTCCGCCGGCCCGAGGGTCGGCGACGCAGGCACACCCGCTGTGGATTCGGCCGGGACTGTGTTGGCAGCGGCAGGGGTGGTGGTCGGCGGGACAGGGGTCGCCTCGGCCGCGGCAACGGTCGGAGCGGCGGTCCCCGTGGCGGTCGGGGCCGCGACCGCGGGAGTGGCTGTGGCGGGCGGAAGAGTCGCGGCGGACCCGCAGGCGGACAGTACAACGAGCCCCACCAGGGAGAGCAGCGCGGCCAGTCGGTGCGCCGCCAGGACACGGGACGGTCGAGCCGTGGCGCTGCTTTCGCCGCCGGTGGCACGAATGATCGACAGCCCAAGGTGCGGGCTGGATTTGCCGGAAGTGGAGTGCATGCTTCGCTCCAGATCTCGAGGTGGAGCGAATTGTAGCACGAAGCAAGCAAAGATGATGAACGGCGGCAGGCCCCCGCTACTGTGGCACGTACCCGAGGTCGTCGGTGAACAGTAGCCGATCGATCCTAGCCCCCGACTCCCGCCCCACCAGCCGGATGGCGTGCTGCCCTCCGGTCAGCTCCAGGGTGATGCGGTTCTCCGGGGAGCCGTCGCGCCAGCCCACCCACTTCCACTCTTGGTAGCCGCCCTCGTCGTTGCCGACTCGAATGGGCGGTTGGCCGTCCACGAGGAGCCAGTAGCTGTTGCCGTTGACGTTGGGGTACCACATACGAGCCCAGACGGCGTAGGTGCCGTCATGCGGGACCTCCACCGTCAGGGTCGCCTCCCCGGTGGCAGGAGGGTTGCCGCGGCCGTCCCAGCCCTGATCGCTGACGGTGGTGTAGACGTACCGCCCGTTTGCGGCGCCGTCGTCGGCGCCGAGTGCCATCGGCCCGGACAGTTGAGCCTCGCTTGCGACGACCTCCACCGACGCCCCAGAGGGGGCGGTGGCGGGCGCAGCGCCGGACGTGGGCTGTGGAGTCGCCCCAGGTGTCGCCGAGGCTCCGGGTGTGGCGGTCGCCGACGGTGTCGCACCGGGCGACCGTGTCGGCGGGGGCGGCGTGGCAGAAGGCGATGCCGCCGGTGCTGGCGAAGGGCTCGTCGTCGCGGCTGGGGTCGCGGTTGCCGGCGTCACCGACGGGCTCGGCGAAGGCCGGGGAGTCGATGTGAGCGGCGACGGGACTGCCGTCGGGGGCACCGACGTCGCCGTTACCGTCGGCGGAACCGGGGTGTGCGTGGCCGTAGGCACGCTGGTCGGCGTCGGGGAGGGACTCGGGGTCGGAGTCGGCGTTGGCGTCACGACGGAAGGTGGCCCGATGATCTCCACCCTTTCCGCTTCCACCTCGGGGATGCGCAACTCCTTGCCGGTGACGGAGCGGCTCACGCGAAAGCCCCGGACGGTGCCCATAACCCGGACCTGATAACCGTTCTTCACCTTGGGGTCGCTCTTGGTGGCAACGTGGGTGTTCCCCTCCGCCTTGGCAGCGTCGGTGTACATCTGGAATCGGTTGTAGCCTTCGGACTCGCCCAGGACGTTGAACACCTCGCCCTCGAGGATCACCGGGCTGCCCTGGTATCGGTCCGCATTCTGGGCGACCAAACCCCAACTCTGGTTGTCCAGGGTAGCTGGTGTGGGGGACTCGTTGCCCTGCTCGCCTTGTCCGGCCGTCGTGGGCGCCCCACCTCGCTCGCTTTCCTGCTGAGCTGGAGGCCCGCTCTGCGTGGCGTTAACGCACCCGGCCAGCAGCATGCTCGTCACCACCGTGCCGAGGACGACGATGTTTGCCAACCCTTTCACTGGCCCCTCCGCCTTTGCTCTGCCTCCCCGAAGGACACCTTTCGTCACGCTGAACGCGGGGAGGAAGCAAGAGGGATACCACGTCCGTTGCCTGGCGTCCTGGTCGCTGCTATTCTTCCACCCGGAGGTGAGAGAAGATGGTGCGGATTGCCGCGAGGAAGGTCCGGTCCGGGGCGCGACGGCCCCAATACGCCACCGCCGGAGCGGCCGGCCTCGATCTACACGCCTGTCTCGAGACACCCATGGAGATAGCCTCTGGGGGCATTGTGCTCGTGCCCACCGGCATGGCCTTCGCCATTCCCTCGGGCTACGTGGGGTTGATTCGGGACCGATCGAGCCTGGCGCTCTCTGGCCTGCATACCGTGGCCGGCGTCATCGACAGCGACTACAGGGGCGAAGTGCTGGTGGCCGTCCACAACGCGGGATCGGAGCCCCGGTGCGTCCGTCCGCACGACCGGATCGCGCAGATGCTGGTGCTGCCCTGTCCTCAGGTCGAGGTGGTGGAGATGGACGAGCTTCCTCCGTCGGAAAGGGGCGCTGGAGGGTTCGGGAGCACCGGTCGCTAGAAGCGGCAAACCCCTCTCGATGTCGAGAGGGGTTCGCCGTCTGGTTGTCCCTCCGCCCAACGGTCGGGGCGGACCCGCGAGTGATCTCGGCCCGCCGCTAGGCTGGCTTGTGGCAGTTCTGGCATTGAGCGTTCGTGTAGCTCTGGTGGTTGGCAGGCATGCCGGTTCCGCCCTTGGCCGCTACGCCTGCGCCGCCGGCCTGGTGGCAGCTAGTGCAGTTCTCCATGCCCTGAACCGGGTGAGGAATGGCAGGCATTGCGGCAGCGGCTGCGGGCTTGGTGGCAGCCGGCGCGGCCGTCGCTGCAGCCGCGGGCTTGGTGGGCGCGGCCGTAGGGGCCACGGTGGGAGCCGCGGTGGGCGCCGCCGTTGCGGCCGGCTTGGTAGGCGCGACCGTAGGGGCTACCGTGGGAGCCACGGTGGGCGCCGCCGTTGCCGCTGGCTTGGTGGGCGCGACCGTAGGGGCAGCCGCCGGTGCGGTAGCCTTGGCAGCCGGAGTCGGAGTCGGCGCCGCCCCGCCCGCGCACGCGGCTGCCAGGACCGATGCTGCGATGAGTGAGACACCCAGAATCTGGAGACGTCTTCGCAACTTCACTAGAGCCCTCCCTTGGGTTTTGAGTGATGATGGGCAAATCGCTCGATCACTGCTGCTTCGGAACTGACTGACTCTCACCTCCAACCAACCTGTGCCCGCCTGCTCGCAGGCCGAACGCCGGCCAGGCAAACGGATGCCACGGCTGCAGGAGGACCTCTCCAGGGGACATCCCATCCCCGGCCTCTGCAACACCCTCTTTCAAGATGCCGCAAGAAGCATACCGGCCTGTCGTCGCCGGACGGGTCCCCGCTCCACGGGCCACATGCCCCGGAGGCGCCGTGACTCACCGAATCTGCTTAAATGGACGTCGAGCCTGGAGCTACGGAACAGTGAATGAGGGCCACACCAGGAGCCCTAACAAGAACCGCATTCTACCATAGAGAACCACGTGGTTGCCAAGTACCTAGCGACCGAAAACCGCGAGCCAATCGCGGCGCCCGCAGGAGAGTTCGCATAGAGATCGCTTTGGGCATGTGGGCTGGCCTAAGAATTGATATAGACAGCTAAGTGCAGCGAGAAGCCGCATAGCATGATAGCCGCCACGGGCGTCCTGCCTACCCGCGCGAGCGTTCGGTTCGGCAGGGAGCCCAGGTGGGCAGCACGGAGTGTCAACCCCCTGGCGGCGGGGTTGCGTCCAGGCGACGACCTGCGCTGCCCGCGCTACCACCTCCCTATCCTTGAGACCCGGGGCGACGTGCCCCGACAGACGGGACGCAGCTATCGAGGAAGCCGAGGCACGGGAGCGCGTGAGTTAAGGAGGTGTCCCTTGGTAAAGCCTTCCCTTGAGACCTTCCCATCTGATAGAGCGGGGGCGCCCGTGCGCTTCGCTTCCGGCAACGGCGCGGTTACGACGGCGAAGCCTCCACGCACCTCTGCTGTCGACGCGGGTGACGGACCAGACTACGTGGACGACTGGATGGAGAGGAACCTCGACCCCGGCGTGATGGAGTTCGTCCGCATCCACTGCACCTCTTTCGCCCGGTGGGATCTGCTTCGGAAGCTGCAGTCGGAGCGTTTTGGATCAACCGTGGAAGCCCTAGCCAACGCCACTGGGACGAGCCCGGCGGTAGCCTCGAGAGAGTTGCAGTACCTAACGGGAGCCGGCCTCGTCAGCCAGCACCGTCAGCAGGGGAGGACGGTCTACCGCTTGAGGTCCGACACCCCACAGCGCCACGCGCTGGACGCCGCGATTCGCAGCTTCGACGATAATCGGGAGTTCCGCTTCGCTCTGGTCTACGCCATCGTTAGGGCAAGCCATCGCGGCGCCGTTATGGAATAGTGTGAGGCATGAGAGAAGGCCGCGGCCACGACCCAACTCCGGCCAGTCTGCGACCCCCTTCAGTCTCGCATTAGGTGCTTACTGTTTGCGCCGGCGACCTCGGCGACCTCCCCTGCCTCGCCTGGGAGACGCGCCGCCGGACGAGGGTGGCGTTTGGTCTGCCAGCCATTGGCGAAACTCCTCTGGTGCGAGGAGGATCTCTTCCTGCACCCACTCGGGCGCCAGTTCGATCTCCTCGGGCAACCAGGTGCACTCGCTGGGCCTCACGCCCCTTTGCCAAGTGCTCCAGGACACTGTTACCCTCCCGCCTGCCACTGCTCAACAGGGCCCGTCACGCCATCTACCTCCCCATTATACGACGAGTGCGTCCGTTCTAGTCTAGCCCCATCCTCCCCAATTCCTCATCACTGATGCCGTAGAAATGGGCGACCTCGTGTAGCACGGTGCGCCTGACCTCCTCGCGGATCTCATCAGGGGACTGGCAGACGGCCAGGATCGGCCGGCGGTAAAGGATTATGCGGTCCGGCGGGGTCAGGTTGTACCAGTCTCCCCGCTCGGTGAGGGGGATACCCTCGTAGTATCCCAGGAGCGTGTCGTCGCGGGACATCCCCAGGCTCTCCAGCAACTCTGGATCTGGGTATTCCTCGACGATGACGGCGACGTTGTCCAGCCTGGAGCGGAACGGCTCGGGGATCTGACGTAGCGCATCGGCCACGAGCCGCTCGAACCGCTCCCGCCTGCCCGCCTCTCCGGCGGGCCCCATATTCCTCAACTGTGCCACTCGCCTTCTGCGGTCGCTGCCCTTACCCTTACTCAACCACCATCTCCTGTCGAGCGCAGTAGAGCGCTATCGCGGTTCCCGCCACCGAGAGCCCGCCGAGCATCGTCCAGGCTGTCTGAAAGGAGCCTGTAACGTCGACGACGAACCCAAAGAGCGGCGGCCCTCCCACCGTTCCGGCTTGTGCCAGGGTCATGCCGAAGCCGACGCCGGTGGCGGCGTACCGGCGGCCGGCCGACTCCGCCATGACCGCCTGGTAGAGGCCGTTCCAACCGATGGCCGTGGCGCCAAAGAAGAAGACCGTACCCGACAGCAGCCACAGCGGTATGCCGGGATCCAGCCTGGCCATGAAGAGCGAACAGCAGGCGGACAACCCCCCGATGATGGCCATCACCACCATGCGGCGCCCGTGGAACAGTCGATCGCTGACCAGGCCCCAGAAGACTCTACCAAACACCCCTCCCCCCTGGCAAAGCGCCAGGAACCCTCCTGCCGCGACCACCCGGGTGCTGGCATCCGGAACCTGAGAGACCAGGATCACCTCTTTGAAGTAGAGCGCCAGGTAGGTGGTGAGCCCAAGCTGCACCGTGACGTAGAGGACAGACACGGCGCTCATGAGCCAGATCTGCTTGATGCGGATCACCTGGCGCAGCCCTGCCCGCATCCCGGATTTCCCCTGCGCGGGGACATCGGCCTGGCGGTAGTCGCGATAGAGCAGGGACGTGACCAGGGCGGCGACGACGACGAAAACGCCGACCATCGCGACGGCCGACCGCCAGCCGAATACGAGCGCGATGGCTGGGAGCGTGGAGGCTGCGAGGATGCCCGCGGCCGGGACCCCGGTCTGCTTGACACCCATCGCGGTGGCTCTCGATCGGGACGGGAACCAGTCCATGATGGCCTTGCTGATCCCCGGGGAGGTCACGCCGCGGCCCACACCCGCGCCGAACATGACGGCGATGGCCTGGACGTACGAGCCTACCGCGGCCATCGACAGCATGAAGCCGCCGATGAGCAGTTGCCCGATGGAGAGCATCCTTCGCACGCCGTGGCGATCGGTGAGGGTTCCGGCGACCAACAACACCCCCCACGCGCCAGCGTAGGCAGCCGACGAAAAGAACCCAACCTGTGCGTTGGTCAATCCCAGCTCGGGCTGGAAGAGTGGAGCCAGGGGAGCGATTCCCTGGCTGGCGAGCGCGTTGGCGAACTGACTGAGGAAGGCGACCAGTAAGGCTACCCAACGGTAGCGGGCTGCGGCGGTTTCTGCATTGGTCACGATAAGAGGCTCCCTCGTAACGTTCTGGGGTCCTGTATCGGCGGGGAAGAACGACTGGCAGGTTCATAATTCTATACCTCCTGGCCCTGTCCCGCACCCCCGCCGGATCGGCCGCATCAGGAACCATCCTGCCTGGCGCAAAACCTGCCGAGCGATCCTGGCCTGGGAGTGGAATCCCGATTCCGCGCGAGCGGGGATCCCAAGCCACGAGGGGGGTGGGGGCGATGAAGCCTGCAGACATTGTGAAGCAGTACGTGGCGGCGCTGGAGACCGGGGACGTGGACAGGGCGGCCGGTTTCCTCTCCGACGATTTCGAGGTCGCGGGGCTGACCCCGTTGTCCATACCGCGGTGGCAGTACGTCGAGACGCTGCGGGGACTTCTGTCGGCCTTCCCTGATCTGCGCTTCAACCTGCGGGACGTCCACGAGGAGGCGGGCCTGATCAAGGCGACCGTCCACATTACCGGCACCCAAGAGCGCAACCTGGTGGTGCCTGTGCCGGACCTGCCGAGCGTGCCCGCCACGGGGAAGTGCATATCCCTGCCGGACGAGACGCAGACCTTCACGGTGCGGGGCAATAAGATCGCCTCACTGCGCGTATCCGTCTCTCCAGGCGGCGGATTCCAGGGGTTGTACCGCCAGTTGGGGGCCAGACTACCGGTGCCGTCCGCCATCACCGGGTAGCCTCTCGTCGACTTGGCAGTGATGTGGGGCGGGGCACGAGCCCCGCCGCCAGGCAGAGGAGCAAGCCCCTTCGACGCCGATCAGGCCGTCAGAGCGCGAGGCGCTCGGGGCGAAACGCGAGCCCGGCATCACTCTTGGAGGAGGTAGCGACGATGCCGATGCACGAGAAGAACGCGGCCTACACACGAGGGTGGAAGACCGGCTTCAGCCGCAGGCGTTCCATGAACGCCGGAGCGCCCGAATTGCGACTGGCCCGTCCGAAGAGGGACCGCTTCGGCCAGTTGGTCAGGGAGAGCCGGTACGGGGGCAAGGGGTACCCCGGCCTGGCCTGGCGCTGACACCATTTCTCTCCAATCGGGCCCCGGCGCCGGGTTCCGGAGCGAGGGGCGGGGCCAGATGGCCACGACTCACGCGCGCAGCACCGCGTATCGATTCCTGGCGCAGGGTTCGGGAGCGATGGGCGCTCCGTGTTCGCGCTCGCTGGCTCCCGAACCCGATCCAATGCTGCTTTCTCGGTCCCCAATCCGTGGATTGACGCTTGGGGCATCACCTGATGGGTGAATGGGAAGGGATGGGCCTGGGTGGCGGGAGAGGACAAGTGGCCATCTTCCGGGTAGACTGTGGGCCTCGGGAGGTGGAGA